>JAVBME010000016.1:0-103005 GCA_031552765.1 Acidaminococcales bacterium
GAGCTTTAAATAGTCCGACAGCTTGACACAGCCCCAGGAAGGATGTTCCAGGCTGGTTTTTATGATGAGCGCTTCGGTCTGTGGCGTTGTGGCATGAGGTTGCGATTTGGCAATAGGCGGCATGTCTTTTAAGCCTTCGAGGCCGTGGGTTTGGAAGCGACGCTTCCATTCGTAGAAACTTGTGCGATCCATACCGCTGCGGCGGCAAGCCTCGGAGACATTGCCGAGGGCTTGAGCCATTTCCAGCACACTAAGGCGAGTTTTGGCGAGCTTGGTGGAGGGATCTTTTTCAGTTGTTTTAATACGTTTTTCTTTCATGTCCATCATCTACCAATTTTAGTTTAACCGATAGGGGCGACGTTAGACAAGAGGATTAGTACTACATAAAATTTTACAAGTAGGCTCAGAGCGTATAAAATATGTTAAAAAGCCGTATCTTGATTGATACAAGAAAGAGGCGCGTAATGGGCATTTCTTTGCGGGAGGATAAGCTTTGTTCGATGGAACAGTCCGTATCCCTGATCAAAGACGGGGCAAAAATCGCTGTGGGCGGCGTGCTCACAGCACGGGAACCAAATGCGATCATAAGACAGATGATCAAAGCCGGGAAAAAGAACATCCATACGATTGCAGGAGCGCATAATTTTTCCATTGACCTGCTGTGTGCAGCCCAGGCCTTGGCGGTCTGTGAAAATTCTTTTGTTGGCTATGAATTTGACCTTGGCCTGGCGCTCAACTACCGGCGCGCCTGCGAGCAAAAAAGGGTCGTCGTCAAAGAGACCGACTGCAATATCCTTTTGCAGCAGCTGCGGGCGGCGCAGTTCGGCATTCCCTTTCTGCCCATGCCACGGCTGGACGGCACCGATATCTTGGATTTGCACGAAGAATATAAACAGACGGACTGTCCCTACACCGGCCAACCGGTCACCCTGGTGCCGGCCCTGAAGCCTGATGTGGCGATCATACACGCGCACGCCGCCGACAAGAGGGGTAATGTGAAAATCTTCGGCCCTGTTTTCAAGGACAAAATCTTCGCCCAGGTGGCGGAAGTAGTGATCGTCTCGGTGGAGAAGATAATTTCAGAAGAAGAGATGCAAAAGCTTGGCCCGACGATCAGCTACTACCATACGGACGCGATAGTTGAGGCGTCCTTCGGCGCGCACCCTTCCTCCTGCTATCCCGACTATACTTATGACCGGGCGCATATGCAGCTGTTTATCAAGCATTCTAAAGATGATGAAACAGCGGCCAGCTATCTGGAAAAATATGTGCGTAATGCCGATAACAGTGCGTACCTGGAACTGGTCGGCGGCCAGGAGAGACTGGCCTTCCTCAAGGGCTGGCAGAGCGACGAAAAACAGTGGAGGGAGGCGTTTCAATGAAACCGGAATTTTACACTGTCGACGAGCTTGTCATAGTCTGCCTGGCCAGGACGATTAAAGACCGCGACCTGGTCTTTAACGGCGTGGCCTCCGTTTTGCCTTTCACTGCCATGGCACTGGCTAAAGAGATACATGCCAAAAACTCTGTTTTCCTCGGCGGCCTGCAGGGGGCGGTCAATCCGCACTTCGCCTTTTTGCCGCCAATCTCGGTGGACTTTGTTTTCAACCAAAACGAGGAAAACATGATACCGGTCGAAGAAATCTTCAATCTGGCCAATAGCGGAAAAATCGACCGCATCTTTTTCGGCGGCGGGCAGATCGACAAGTTTGGCAACGCCAACAATACCGTGATCGGCGATATCGGCTCGCCCAAAGTCAAGCTGCCGGGTGGGGCGGGAGCTCCGAGCATTTCCTGCAACGCTAAAAACTTCACCCTCTGGAGCAGCAGGCACTTTGTCGACGAAAAAAGCCGCCAGGGGAACAATTATACCTTTGTCGATCAGGTGGACTTTGTCACGACAGTTGGGCATGTAACGCCTAAAGGTTCAAGAAGAGAGCTGGGACTGCAAGGCGGGGGGCCGGACGCCGTGGTGACCGACCTGGGCGTCTTCGACTTTGACGAACAAGCCAAAACCATGCGGCTGACCTCTATCCACCCGTATACCGACCTGGCGGAAATAAAAAACTGCACGCAGTTTGAGCTGGCGATAAAATCGGCGGATAAAACCGTAACGCCTGCCAAAGAAGAGGTGGAATTTATCAGGAAGCTTGATGTAATGAACATCCGCAAAAAACTTTTTGATAAAAAGCAATTGGAGTTTAAAATGGAATTTTGAGCTGGTTTTTTATTGTTTATAATGTTAATGGGCAGTATAACAGGCAAAGTTTGTCTCAGTCCAGTTTATTTTCTTTTAGTCATTTAGAGAGAAGGTCGGCAATATGTATGTTATTCAGATCGTAAAAAAGAAAATGAATATTTTGTTAGATGTACAAACCGCAATTATTTTAAAATAGCAGATGCATATTATTAAAGATTAGTGTCGTGTTTTCTCAAAATATTTATTTGCCTGGTTGTAAGAAAAGTCATTGTTTAATAGGTAAAGCACATCCCCATTATATAAGTGATGTGCCATATCTATTATTTTTTTGTAGATGAATCTTGCCGGGCCGGAGCCTACGCTTAACCTGCGTACGCCGATATTTTCAAGCTTTTTCAAGTCGCTGGATTTGTTGTTTAAAATGATATTCACTGGGCCGTTTATGTTTTTAACAAGCGTTGCAATAGTCTTTTCGTCTATCGCTCCGGGGATGAAGACACAATCGGCTCCAGCCTCTATAAAGGAATGGCTCCGTTCACAGGCGATTTTTAATTTATTTTCTTCATCGGCTACATTCAGCCAATAGGCGCAAGTTCTAGCATTGATGACAAAATTGATATCCAGCTCCCGTTTGAGTTCTGAGAGCGCCTTGATTTTTTCTATCTGTATATCCAGTGGCGACAGGCTTCCGTCAGTCAGGCCGTCCTCGAGGTTAAAGCCAACAGCTCCGGCTAAAAGCAGTCTGCGGGCGTTTTCTTTGACCATTTTTCCTGTTTCGGCATAACCGCGTTCAAAGTCGACAGAAAGAGGTATATCGAGGCGGTTGGCGATTTTTCCCACGACCCACAATAAATCATCGAAGGAAATATCTTCGCCGTCCGGGTAGCCTAAAGCATAGGCGATACCTGCGCTTGACGTCGCAACAGCCTTAAAACCCTGTCTTTCAAATGCATAGGCGCTGCCGGCATCCCAGGCGTTGGGGAGCAGAAACATGGCATTTTCATTATGCAGGCCGGAAAAAATCCGCGCCTTTTCTTTTTGCTTATCTGCTATCATGCAAGGCCATCCTTTCCAGTATCAGCCGATATATGCTTTATACAAGAATAAAATTTTTTTCCGCTTCTTCCCTGATCATATCCGCCTTTTCCTGTGAAAAAAGCTTAGCATATTCCGTCAAACTGTTGCTGATGATATTGTCGCCGACAAGAAGGCCGTATTCGGCATATAAGGTTCTTTGCATAGCGGACAGCAAATGCCCTGTGTGGTACAGGAAGTCTTTTGTCCTGGCCGGTAAATTGTTCATTCTTTTTTCCAAAATCGCTTCGAGTTCGCTTGTGTCTTCGAAATTGCAGTCAAGCCATTTAAAGTTGCAGCAATCGTCATCATTGGCTAAAACCGTATCCACGGCAAAGCGTAATTGAGGATTGAAGCCGTACACCAAATTTTCATCGATATATTTGCAGTATATTTGCCCATATCTGATCAAATCGTATTTTTTCCAGGTATCATACCAGCCGCAACGGGTTATATGGGTTTGGTAAACAGGCGCGTAGGCATGGACATCGGCCTTTCCCCAGCCTTTGCCGTCAAAAAATTCTCCATAGCCAAGATAGTTTTTCAGCGTCAGTTCAAGACCGTCGGCGACGCATCTTTTGGCGCATCTGAGCCCGCGTTCCCTTGCCATGTTTATTACGCCCCGCCCGCAGGTCTCCAGTCCTTTTTCACCGAGCATTTGCTCACAGGACTTGGCAATAAGCCCGTATAATGCCGCATGATCGTCAATATAAAAAGCATTCTTATTCATTCTTTCCGCTCCCTTTATATTTCGTTCCTGCATTAATTATACAAAAGAAACAAGCAAAAATTCATCGATATATGAAATGACAAATGCTATGACGCATGAAATTGTCATAGCATTTTTATTTTTAAGAAATTTCCGCGAGGATTTGTGGCGCATGCCAGTTATTTACCAGATTTTCCCGGCCCAAATCAGTCAGTTTCACGCCCCGGCTTTTCCCATGCGGCTCTATCCATGCATTTTGCAAAAAGTAAGCGTTTATAGCCTGGCCGACGCTGCCAGCCAGATGGTATTCCCGCTCACTCCAATCTATACACATTTTGCAAAAACAACGTTTTTGTTTTTTCAGCAAGGTTACGTTTATGCCGCAATCAGAAAGGAAAACCGCTCCCGTATCAGTCAAAATAGCGTCTTTACCGCTGGCGGCGATAAAACCTTTTTCCATAAACCATTTGGTTATGCCTACGCCAAGTTTTCCAGCCAAATGGTCGTAGCATGTCCGCCCGGCAAAAAGTATCTGTTTTTCCATATCCATTTTCAAGGATTTGACAGGCGGCAGCTTGCTTATAGGCATAAGCTGCTCCACTATCTCCGCAATATGCGCGGCGCTGAGCTTATAATAATGAAAACGCCCCTGGACTTCTTTTTCCAACCAGTCCAAATCGATAAATTTCTTGATATGATAGGTCGCCGTATGATTTTTTATATTTGCGGCTCGGGCTAATTCTGTGACTGTATGAAATTTGCCGTCCATCAAAAGAAGCAGCATTTGTGAACAAGACTCGTCGGACAGTATTTTTGCGACATCATTGATTTTTGGATTCATCTTTTATACCCCCTTCTAGAGTGCGGCGCCTTTTTTAGGTGCAAAAAGCTGCTACATATCTCTTTTTTCTAATTCAAGCAATTTTACTTTATTTTTACATGAAATGAACGCCTAAAATAATGATTGCTGTTCATGTCCACCCCATAGATGACGCGTCATGTCAATGCGGTCGCCTGAAATAAAAGTAATCCCTTCAGCCTCCAACATGGCCCGTTGTTTTGCCTGACCGCCAAAAGCGTATTCCGGCGCCAAGGCGCCGGTGCGGTTGACTACCCTGTGGCAGGGCAGCTTATGGCTGGCCGGGACACGGCTCATAGCGTAGCCTACTTCCCGCGCGGCAGAGGGATCGTCGAGCATTTCGGCTATTTGGCCGTATGTAGCTACTTTACCGGCAGGTATTTTCGCAACAACCTCATATACTTTACGACAAAAATCAGCATCCACAAATTCCATGCTAATTCGATTCCTTTCTTCTCTTTTCCTTAGTTGCTACGTACTTTGGCGGTTTGAAATTGCGCATTGCGTTTTAAAAAGGTTTTCTGTGAACCGGGCTCCAGCCTGTCGGTTGGTTTCAAATGACCGATCAGCAACGGCGAATCCGGGTCGTGGAGCATGTGGTTTTCGCGGGGTAGCTGCACATTTTTATTGGCGTAGCAGTATTTGCAGCCGTTTATACAACTATTGAGCGCGCCAATATCCCGGCTTTCGATGCAATGGCAACCTTTGCGAAAGCCTTTATGTTTGATATCACGGAATTGTAGGCTATTTGCGCGTCCTAAGATGTCCAGCGTCACGCAGCCGGAAGTTTGAATGCCATAACGGGCGTAGTTCTCCGCCGGGCCGCAGGTCTGCACAATTAAGCCGTACTTTGCGGCAATCCCACCGATGCCCCGCGCAATTTCTTCCATTTCATCGTCTGTTATTGGTATCAGTTCGGGCAGGTTAGTTTCATGTTTTTTGTACATCTCTACAAAACTAAATATACAACGGTCAATATGACCCGCCAGCCGCCTTGCAATGTGTTCAAAGGTTTGGAGGTGCCGAGCCGCGGTATAGTTTTCCGTGAGCAATATCGGATCATAACGCCATGCGACGCGCTGAGCGCTTACAATATCAGAAAGGTTCAGCAAAGTGTCTATGCTTGTATCAATATCGGGAACGCCCGGTTCAATATCATTGCCGTAGGCAGTGATGGTATAGTAAAAATAGGTGTTGAACCGTTCCGTGATTTTGTGGATACGGCCAAGAACAGGAGCATAATTTTTGGAGCCAAAGACCAGGCAATCTATTTTATCCGGCAACAACTCATACCGCCTGACCGAATTGGGGAAAAGCGAGTTCCGAGACAAGACATAGCCTTCTGCAAATCGTTTGAACAGCCAATCTGAATAGTAGTTGACAATATCCGTTCTGCCGCTGATGTTGAGAATCATATCGTACTCCCCTATGTTTAGGAAAAAAAGCGCAATTTTCCTTAAAACAAACTAAGTTGGTTGATTTTTTGTGATGGCGCTGTGCGGTCGGTGATGGTTTCATCACCTCTGGGGTAGCCGGTAAGCATGGGAGCGTGTGGGTCATGCTCCGCAACACGGCGCAGCATAGTTTTGACGTCTGATGTTGCATAGCAATAGGTGCAGCCGTGCGGACAGGTATCGTATACTCCAATGTCGACACTTTCTATGCAGCAACAGGCGGCGCGTTGGTTTGCGTCTTTTTTCGCCGTCATACGCCGACCGGTTATTTTCTCTATCAAATCCCGGTCAACACAGGAGCTATGTCCAATGCCATATTGGGCAAGGTCAATTTCCTCCGCGCATGTGTAAAGCGCAATGCCGCACTTGTTGGCAATTTGCGAAAACCCTGCCGCAATCTCAACCGTCTCATCCTGTGTCAAAGCCCTGTACTTGCCGTTTAAGTTCTTATAAGGGTCAACGAAGCTCAAGATACACCGCTCCGTATGGGTACACAGGTACCCACATATTTCAGAAAAGCGTTTTATATGCCACTTCACCCGTTGCTTATCATCAACAATGATTGGGTCATAGCGCCATACCGAGCGTACGGCGCCGATCTGCTGCGACATTTGGATAAATGTCCGCAGCAGATCCGCCTTTGGCGGCAGATTTGGTTCAATAGCCGCGCTGTACGGCGTAAGAGTAAATTGAATATAGTAAGCATAGCCCATTGCAGCCAGCTCCGGCAGCCTGTGGAGTATAGCGGCAGGATTTTTCGTCCAAAAGGCAATGCAATCTACATTTTCCGGGGTAAGCTCCACCCGTCCTAAACGATTGGGATTGCGGGGGTTGGGTATAAGGACATAGCCCTCTTTCAGCCTATTCATGAACCATTCTGAATAAAATGCCGGTATATCTGTTCTACGGCTTGCACTGATTATCATAAGCATTCTACTTTCGAGGCGTAGTTACTTTGTCGTGATATGCTCAAAATACTTTCATACAATAAAACATCTGTATTTTTAGAGTGCAGTGCCTTTTTTAGGCACAAACAGGTTGGACATGTCGGCGCCCTCTAACTCGAGCAATTTTATTTTCGCGCCGATGCCTCCGGCATAGCCTGTCAGGCTGCCGTTTGCGCCCACCACCCGGTGGCAGGGGATGATGATAGATATGGGGTTATGCCCGACTGCTCCGCCCACTGCCTGGCTAGACATAGTTTTCTTATTCGTTTTTACGGCCATTTTTTTCGCGATGTCGCCATAGGTGACCACTTCGCCGTAAGGTATCTCACATAAAATATCCCATACTTCCCGGCGGAATTCACCGCCGGCCGGAGCCAGCGGTAATTCTGCAATAACAGGCTTCTGGCCGGCAAAATACCCATCCAGCCACTTTTTCGCCGCAGCGAAAACCGGAAAATCATCTTTTTCCATCATTTCTTTGCTTATACTGCCGCCATGGTATTTCTGTCCATCCAGCCACAGGCCGATAAGCTTATCACCGTCACTGGCCAGCGTGCATATACCCAGGGGCGATTGGTATGTTGTGGAATAATACATACTCTACCTCCTTATAGTGTATTCCAAAGGTTTATCGTGGCATAGCTGCGCCACGGGCGCCATGCTTCGGCCATTGCCAGCAGTTCTTTTGGCGTATAAGGTTCAAGCGCTTTTCTCACGCCAACATCTGTTTCGAGGAAAGCATCTGGCCATTCCATGGCGCGCATGGCGATGTACTGCGCAGTCCAGTTGCCAATGCCGCGAATTTCCATTAGTTTTTTCATTTCTTCTTCCGGTTGAGCACAAAGGTCAAAATCAACATCTTTTTTCTCTAATGCCTGCGCCAGTTGATATATCGTCTTAGCGCGCGCCGAAATGACGCCCAAAGGGCCAAAATGGTTTTCAATAGGCCCGTCTAAAGAAAGTATATCGCCCGGCGATGGAAAAATATGGGTCAAGCCCTCCATACCGGTCGCAACGGGCGCGCCGTAAGCTTCAACAATTCTGGCCGCCAGTGTGCTGGCCGCTTTTACCGTGATCTGCTGTCCGAGTACTGCCCGCGCCGCCATTTCAAAGGTGTTGAAACAACCCGGTACGCGGGTCCCTAAAACACAAAGACCGGGCCGTATATCATTCATCGCCTGGAGTGTTTCATATACTGCGCCCGGGTCGCAATACAAATCAAATAAATGCCGTATCCGCGCCAATACCTGCGGAAGTACAGGCAGTAAACTTTCGCTAACAGTGACGCTCAATGCATTCTGTTTTTGTTTGTGCCCCACCTGTACCCAACCGGAAAGATACTCTCCTTTTGCATTTTCCAAACGGACTGTACGCATGTATTCGCCATTTTTTACAGTCTCCACCCCAGTTATTGCCCGCCCGGCAAGGAAATCCAGCATTTTTTCCCAGGGGTAAGGCGGGCGGTAACCTAATGCTAAAGTAATATTGCCATTATGCCTTTTTTCTTCCGTCACCCGCTTTCGCAAGGCTGTAGGTGAAAGCTGGTATTGTTTTTTGAAAAGGTCGTTAAAACGGCGCAAACTGCCAAAACCAGCCGCCATTGCAATTTCCAGCACCGATAAATTTGTGTCTGTGAGCAAGTTTTTAGCAAGAAGAAGCCTGCATGTTTGCAGATATTGAACCGGCGACACGTTGTATTCTGTTGTAAACACACGCCGCAGATGCCGGCCGGTACAACCAAGCCGGTCGGCCAACTCTTCCAAACTTTGCCCGCTTCCACAATTTTTTTCCAGCATTCTTGCCGCCCGAAAAACCAAATTAGCGGTAGCGTCAGTGGTTGAATTGCCGGGGGCAAGCTCCGGCCTGCACAAAAGACACGGCCGGTAACCGGCTTGTTCCGCTTCCGCCGCGGTTGAGTAAAAAGAGCAGTTTTCGGCCTTAGGCTGTCTTGCCCGGCATACCGGGCGGCAATATATGCCTGTGGTAGATATGCCGACAAAAAAACGCCCGTCAAAGCGCGTGTCTTTAGCTTTGAAAGCTGCGTATAAACCACTCTCGTTAAGTATCACCGTTTTTCATCCTTTCCTTTGCACTTGCTTAATTATACCACGCAGCATATATTTTTCTCGCTATTTTCGGACATGCTTTTTGTCTAAATTATTTCGCAAAAATTATATTTGCGATACAAAAAATATATGCAAGCAGAGTTTAATGTGCTTAAAAGTAGTAAAAAAGCCAGTCATTTGACTGGCTTTTGCTATGCATATTTTTTGTGGTGAAATATCTGCTTTTACAAACACGACTGTCTAATGTGCAGGTCGGTGTCGCATATCGTGTGCAGCAGGGACGGGGGGTTTTCTTCGAGGATTCTGACCACCAGTTTGATTGCCTGAATAGCCATTTTTTCGATGGGTATTTCTACGGTTGTCAAGGGCGGAGTTGTGTACTTGTTGGCTTCCGGATTGCCCATGCCCATGGCGACTACCGAGATGTCGTCGGGTACTTTGATGTTGTTCAGGCGTAGGGTATAAAGAAGACCCTGGGCTAGAAGATCTGATTCACAGAATATGGCCTGTGGGAGTTTTTTCTGTTTGAGTATTTGTTCACCGATTTCTGCGCCGCCCAGTATTGAGTTTTCCGCCTCAAAAAAAGATTTTTTCTGTATTTTGAGGTCGTTTTGCGCACAAGCCCGCAAAAAACCTTCGGTACGTTCGGCGGTAGCCAGGTATTTGTCACGCGATTTTACGATTTGGATACCGGTTAAGTCGTTTTTAACAAACAGGGACGCGGCTTTGCTACCGGCGGCAAAGTTATCGATAGTTACGGTGTTAAAATTTTGTGAACTGCGGTTATAAAGGACTATGGGTATGGAAAAACTTTGATTGTTCAGGTAGTGCATATCTTTAGCGGAAGTATTGGCGATGATGGCGGCATTAAAGGCGGTTTGTCCGGACAGGCCTTTTTCCAGGTGCAGCTTGTCATTGGCATAGGGACAAATAGTAATATGGATGGGGAAACCGTATTTGGCTGTTTCCTCCTGTATACCCCAGATGAGGCGCGCTAAAAAGTTGGTGCGCAGGTCTGTCGCCCAGTAAATGCCGATAGTATATTCTTTTTGCGGGCTGCTGCGCAGTTTTTTTGCGGATACGTTGGGGATATAGTTTATTTCTTTTACGGCGGAAAAAATGCGCTCTTGCGTTTCCGGCGAGATTTTACGTTCATCAGCTTTGCCATTCAAAACTATGGAGACGGTAGCGACGGAAACATTGGCCAGTTTGGCTACATCTTTGATAGTTGGCATGTTTTTTTACCTCTAGTGTTTGATTTTATTAGGATTATTATACAACAATGATGTCATGAAGTTTATGCAATATGATTTGTTTGTTAAAAAAACAGTATTAAAAACATTATTGACAAGTAAAACGTTTTACTATATATTCAAGTAAAACGTTTTACTTAATTTATTATGACACAGCTAAGCGCAAAATGGAAGGGGTTTGGGAAGATGTCAGCGAGGAAGATGAAAACTATGGACGGCAATGAAGCCGCAGCCTATATTTCATATGCTTTTACGGAAGTGGCGACTATTTACCCCATTACGCCATCGTCGCCGATGGCGGAACTGGTCGACATCTGGTCGGCGCAGGGCAGGAAAAACCTGTTCGGGCAACCGGTAAGGCTGGTCGAGATGCAGTCGGAAGCGGGCGCGGCCGGCGCCATGCACGGAGCGCTGGAAGCCGGTGCGCTGGCCACTTCTTACACTGCGTCGCAAGGGCTGTTGCTGATGATACCCAGCATGTACCGTATGGCCGGGCAACTAAAACCGGGCGTCTTACATGTCACTTCCCGTACGGTCGGCACCCATGGGTTTTCCATTTTCGGCGACCATTCCGATGTTATGGCTTGCCGGCAGACCGGGTTTGCCCTCTTGTCGTCCGGCAGTGTGCAGGAAGTTATGGATTTGGCCGGCGTCGCCCATTTAGCGGCGATAAAAGGCCGCATACCCTTTTTGCATTTTTTTGACGGTTTCAGGACTTCCCATGAAATACAGAAAATCGAGTGCCTGGAATATGACGAGCTGGGCGCTTTGCTCGACCAGGAAGCTGTGGAGAACTTCCGCCGTTCTTCGCTCAATCCGGAACGGCCGGTCATGCGCAGTTCGGTCATCAATCCGGATGTTTTTTTCCAGATACAGGAAGCTTCCAATCCCTTTTATGATAAGTTGCCGCAGCTAGTGGCAGAATACATGGCGGAAATCAATAAACTGACCGGCAGGGACTACAGATTGTTCAATTACTACGGCGCGCCTGACGCCGAGCACGTGATAGTGGCTATGGGCTCGGTCAGCGGCGCGGCGCAGGAAGCGGTGGACAGGCTATTGCAGGACGGCAGGAAAGTTGGCTATTTGCAGGTGCATTTATATAGGCCTTTTTCTGTCGAACATTTCTTGCGTGAACTGCCGCCTACAGTCAAGAAAATTACTGTGTTAGACCGCACCAGGGAAGCGGGCGCCGGTGGGGAGCCGCTCTATAAAGACGTGTGCGCGGCCCTGATGGCAAGCGCGCCTATGCCACAAGTTTATGGCGGTAGGTACGGACTTTCGTCCAAAGATGTGCCGCCGTCTCATATCGTTGCGGTCTATGACAATATGCGGCAAAACGCTGGCAAAAAACTCTTTACTCTGGGTATAGTCGATGATGTTACAGGCCGTTCGCTGGAAGTAAAAGAGGAGAAAACCCAAGCAAACGACCAGGTGACCAGCTGTAAATTTTGGGGCCTGGGGTCTGACGGCACGGTCGGCGCAAATAAGAATTCGGTAAAGATCATTGGCGACTATACAGAACTTTATGTACAGGCCTATTTTGAATATGACACGAAAAAATCCGGCGGCATAACCAAGTCGCACCTGCGTTTTAGCAAACAGCCGATCCGGTCATCCTATTATGTCAAAGCGGCCGATTTTGTCGCCTGCCACAACCAGTCTTACTTGGATAAATATGATATTTTAGAGGATCTGCGTGACGGCGGGACATTTTTGCTAAACTGCGGCTGGAGTGTGGAAGAACTGGAAAAAAAGCTGCCGGCTCGGGTGAAAAAACTACTGGCAGGGAAAAAAGCGCAATTTTACTGTATCGACGCTACCAAGCTGGCTAAAGAGATCGGCCTTGGCAACAGGACAAATAGCATCTTGCAGGCGGCCTTTTTCAAGCTGACCGGCATAATAGCGGCAGAAGAGGCTGTTGGGTATATGAAAGCGGCTGTGCTGAAATCCTACGGCAAAAAAGGCGATAAAGTAATCGCCATGAACTATGCTGCCATCGATGCCGGCATGGATAATATAGTCAAAGTAGATGTTCCGGCCAGCTGGCTGCAAGTAAAGGAAGAAATTGCGGCGCAAAGTAGCAATGAACCGGATTTTGTCAGGGAGATAATGCGTCCGGTCAACGCGCAAAAAGGCGACCAGTTGCCGGTGAGCTGCTTTACCGGCCGCGAAGACGGCACTTGCCCCATGGGTACGACCGCTTTTGAAAAACGTGGCATAGCGGTGGATGTGCCGGTATGGCAAGCGGACAACTGCATCCAGTGCAACCAGTGTTCATTTGTTTGCCCGCATGCGGCGATACGGCCGTTTTTACTGACGGAAGAAGAAGCGTCCGCCGCGCCGGAAGGTTATGAAGTGAAAGCGGCCACAGGCGCCGCATCTTATAAATACCGTATGCAGGTAGATGTTTTGGATTGCTACGGCTGCGGCAGTTGTGCCGAAGTCTGTCCGGCCAAGAACAAAGCTTTGGTCATGCAGCCACTGGACGAACAGCGCCATGAGGCGGCCAATTGGGAATACTCCCTCAGTCTGTCGCCTAAAGCCAATCCTTTGGATAAATTCACTGTCAAAGGCAGCCAGTTTGAGCAGCCGCTGCTGGAATTTTCCGGCGCCTGCGCCGGCTGTGGCGAGACGCCGTATATGAAGCTACTGACCCAACTGTTTGGCAACCGCATGTATGTGGCAAATGCCACAGGCTGCACCCAGGCCTGGGGCGCGCCGATGCCGAGCTTTCCCTACACGGTGGATAAAGATGGCTGCGGACCGGCCTGGTCTAACTCGTTGTTTGAAAATAACGCCGAATTCAGCCTGGGTATGCGGCTGGCCGTAACACAGCAAAGAAACCGCCTGCGGCAATTGTTGGAAGAAATGGCGGTCGTTTTGGCAGACGGTACGCTTAAAGACGCCATAGTAAACTGGCTAAGAAACAGCGAGAGCAATAACGGTAGCCGTTCTGTCAGCGCCACTTTGTTGTCAGCGCTGGTTGAGGCTGAACTGCCGGGAAATCTGGCGGCGCTGCGCCGGGCAATTTTGGACAATAAAGAACATCTTGTAAAAAAATCTATGTGGATGTATGGCGGTGACGGCTGGGCCTACGATATAGGGTACGGCGGCCTCGACCATGTTTTAGCCTCCGGCGAGGACGTGAACGTTCTGGTTGTAGATACCGAGGTTTATTCCAATACCGGCGGACAGTCTTCCAAGGCCACGCCGGTGGCGGCGGTGGCGCAGTTTGCCGCTGCTGGCAAACGGACAAAGAAAAAAGACCTGGGTATGCTGGCTATGGCCTACGGCAATGTTTATGTCGCTCAGGTAGCCATGGGCGCCAATTTCAACCAACTGGTAAAAGTGCTGAAAGAAGCGGAAGAATACGACGGCCCGTCGCTGGTCATCGCCTATGCGCCTTGCATAAGTCACGGTTTGTCCTGCGGCATGGGCGGGGCGCAGTTGGAGGCCAAGCGGGCGGTAGAAGCGGGGTATTGGCATTTGTACAGGTATGACCCCCGCCTGAAAAAAGACGGTAAAAATACTTTTATCCTTGATTCTAAAGAACCATCCGGTGATTTTCGCGACTTTCTCTTGGGTGAAGTACGTTATTCATCACTACAGAGGACTTTTCCCGCGGTGGCGGAAGAGCTTTTCGCCAAGGCGGCGGAAGATGCCCGGGAAAAATATGATACATATAAAACGCTTGCTAAATTGTAAAATCCTGCCAGGGCCGGTTTTTTGCCGGCCCGGAAACATACCGGCAAAAAACTGAAAATTCAAAAACAACATTGTGGTGCGAATTTTGAGGGTTGGAGGAAAAAGTATGCTAATGGAAGAGATTTTGCTGGACAAAGAGAGAAAGAAAGGAGTAGACAGCGGACAGCCGCAATGGGCAGTGGATATTATCCTGCTCAACGACGGGGCGTCAAGTGAGGCGCTGGATTTTTTGGCTGAGTCAGATAGCGTTTGCGCGGATAAGATAGTCGTAGCGCTTGACCACGACACGCCAAGCGGTTCGGTGGCAGTGTCCGCGCGCCAAAGAAAGCTTATCAATTTTGCTAAAAAACACGGCACAGTATTTTTTAACGGCGAAGGCGCGGCGTACCAGCTCATGCTGGATAAACTGCTACAACCCGGGCAACTGGCGGTAAGCTGCGGCGACCATACGGCTACGTTGGGAGCGGCCGGAGCAGTGGTTTTTTCCATTTCGCCCAAGCAACTGGCCGAAGTCATGAAAACAGGCCTGCTTTCTTTGCCTATGCCGCCGGTAGCGCCGGTAGAGGTAAGCGGTGCGCTGCGGCTGGGCGTTACTGGCAAAGATGCCGCGCTGCATTTTGTCAGCAAGGCCGGGCTGGAAAAATTTGCCGGTAAAATAATAGCGTTTTATGGAACGGCGCTGGACAGACTATCTTTTCCGGATAAAATGGCCCTGTGCAACCTGGCGCAGCGGACCGGCGCGGTGAGTGCGCTCATTGTCGCGGGCGGCGGTGGTCAGGAATGCCTGTACCGCCTGGAGATGGATAAGGTGGAGCCTTTGATCGCCGGGCCGGATGGCTTTACTGAGGTAATGCCTGTGGGCAATGTGCGCGGGGTCAAAGTGAACGAAGTATTTATCGGCGGCTGCGGCGGCGGGCGGATAGAAGACCTGCGGACGGCGGACAGGATAATCCGCGGCAAACAGGTGGCGGAAGGGCTACGGCTGCTCATAGCGCCCGCCACGGCCGACACTTATGTAGAGGCGTTGCGCGAAGGACTGATAGATGATTTTATCGATTGCGGCGCGGTCATCATGAATCAGGGGTGCAGCGTCTGCTGGGGCAAATCCCAGGGCATACTGGATGACGGAGAGGTACTGCTGTCGGCAGGTTCCTATAATGATAAAGGCCGGGCCGGTTCGGAGAATGCCAAGATATACCTTTCGTCGGTCATTACGGCGGCCGAAAGCGCGCTGGCCGGGCATATCACCAATGCGGCGGGAAAGGGGGCGTGAGCCATGGATAGAAGTTTCAGCGGGCGGATCTGGAAATTTGGCGACGACATAGATACCGATATCATCATACCCACACAATACCTGGCGCTGCCGACCATGGAAGAGATGAAGCGTTACGCTTTTGAGCCCTTGCGCCCTGAACTGGCCGGCGCGGTAGAAAAAGGCGACATCATAGTCGCCGGCAAGAATTTTGGCTGCGGTTCTTCGCGCGAACAGGCGCCGGAAGTTTTGTGCGCGCTCGGGATAAAGTGCGTGATCGCCAAATCTTTTGCGCGTATATTTTTCCGCAACGCAATAAATAACGGCCTCTTGCTCATCGAGAGCAAGGAACTGGCGGATAACTGCCAGGAAGGCGACATCGTCACAGTAGAGATAAATAAGCAGCTATCCTGTAACGGCCAAACTTTCCCCATACCGACGATGCCGGATAATCTGTTTAAAATCATCGAAGACGGCGGGCTGGTCGAAAGCATGAAAAAAATAAACAAGGCGGGGAGGTGAAAAAATGGGCAATACTTTAGCGGAAAAGATACTGTTGAAAAACACCGGGCTGGCGTCCTGTAAACCGGGCGATATCGTAATAACCAAGCCGGACATGGTCATGTTCCACGATATTTACACACCGTTTGTTTATGACAAATTTAAAGAGATGGGTTTTACCAAAGTATGGGACAGGAAAAAAGTCGTGATAATGCTCGACCATCTTTTGCCGACCTGTCTTGAAGGCGACGCGCGGCACTTAGATTACGGTTACCGGTTCAAAAATGAATTTGGGGTGGAAAATTTTCACGCCGGTGATGGGATAAGCCACCAACTCATGCCGGAACTGCGCTACGCCAAACCGGGCGAAGTGGTCTATGTTACAGACTCTCATACCACTACTTACGGCGCGGTAGGCTGCTTTTCCACCGGAATAGGTTATACGGAGATGGCTTCTATCCTGGGTACGGGCGAATTGTGGGCCAAAGTACCGGACGCGGTGAAGATACAGATAGACGGTGAACTGCCGGAGGGCGTTTACGCAAAGGATATCATCCTTAGAATATTGGGCGATATCAAAGCAGACGGCGGTACTTACAAGTCACTGGAATTTTGCGGCAGCACGGTCGATAAACTGAGCATAGATTCACGCCTGACCATCGCCAATATGGTGGTGGAATGCGGCGGCAAGGTCGGCCTGTTCGCCGCGGACGAAAAGACGGCGCGCTATAGCGGCGTGAGTTATGATAGTATAAAATGGCTGTGTTTTGATAAAGATGCTGTATATGAAAAAACCTTGCATTATGACGCCGGCGCTTTTACTCCTTATGTGGCCTGCCCGCCCTATGTGGACAATGTAAAACCATTGGCCGAAGTGGGCGAAGTGTATGTGGATGAGGTATTCATCGGCTCTTGCACGAACGGCCGGTTGGAAGACCTGGCTGTGGCCGCCAAAATACTTGAGGGCAAGCGGGTAAACAAGTTTGTAAAATTCATCGTGACGCCCGCTTCGCGTGAAGTATTCAAGCAGGCGATCAAGGCCGGCTATATAGAGACTTTAGTCAAAGCCGGCGCTATGGTCACTCATCCCTACTGCTCGCTGTGCCAGGGGCGCAGCAGCGGTCTGCTGGCCGACGGCGAAGTTTTATTGGGCACGAACAACCGCAATTTCCTTGGCCGGATGGGCAGCGCCAAGGCAAAAACCTACCTGAGTTCTCCGGCTGTAGCCGCCGCATCGGCGCTGGCCGGCAAGATAACGCAATAATAACGGAAAACATAAGGAGTGATAGCAGATGTCAAACAATAACGGGCTAAAAATAATGGGCATAGATATAGCGTACTTTTTGTGTATAGCGGCCATGGTCATAGGCATCACCTTCATGGGCAAACTGCCGCAGGGCATGGCGGGGGCATTCCCCCTCCTCCTGGTGCTGGCCGCCCTGCTCGGTTTCATCGGCGACCGTATGCCGATCATCAAAGACTATTTCGGCGGCGGTACCATTGTCATCATATTCGGTTCTTCGGCCCTGGTTTTATTTAAAATACTGCCGGCTTACGCCATAAAGAACGTGCATACTTTCATGAATAGCGGCGGTTTTATGGAATTGGCCCTGGCGACTCTGATAACCGGCAGTTTGCTGGGCATGAATAAAAAAGTGCTTATAGCAGCCTCGCTGCGTTATGTGCCGGCTATTTTGGCTGCCCAGGTCGTTGGTTTGACGCTGGTCGGAGCGGCCGGCATGCTGATCGGCTATGGTTTTAAGGAAGCGATACTGTTTATCGGTCTGCCGGCCATGGGCGGCGGCATAGCGGCAGGCGCCATCCCCTTATCGAAGATGTTCGGCCAGGCTTTGAGCCAGGACCCGGGCAAGATACTATCCACCATGGTTTCGGCGGTGGCTTTGGCCAATGCTATGGCGATCGTGGGCGGCGGCCTGATGAACCGCCTGGGTATCGTCAAACCGTCCTGGACAGGCAACGGCAACCTGTTGTCGGATGAGAGATTTGCCCTTGATAAAGAAGAAGAAAAACCCGAAGCGACCATGACCTTAGGCGAATACGGCATAGGCATGCTCATCTGCTCTACTTTCCTCATTGCCGGCTATCTGGTAGCCAGGGTAGCGCCGTTCATCCACGCTTACGCCTATGTGGTCATACTGGCAGTGCTGGTAAAGATATTCGGCATTTTCCCGGTAAAACTTGAGAACGCCTGTTATTACTGGAGCCAGCTGTTTATCAAGAACTTCGCCGGTGTGTTGCTGGCCGGCCTGGGTATAGCCATGATCGATCTGACAGCGGTCATTAACGCCCTGAGCGTGCAGTATGTAGTGCTGGTCGGCGTAGTTGTCGTTGGTACTGCGATAGGTTCGGCAATTATCGGTAGAGTTATCGGCTTTTATCCTATCGAATCGGCGATCACAGTCGGTCTTTGTTCTACAGATATGGGCGGCTCGGGCGATATAGCCATACTGTCGGCCTCGAAGAGAATGGTGTTGTTGCCGTTTGCGCAAATCTCTACGCGTATCGGCGGAGCGATGATATTGATAATCTCCGGTATACTGCTGGAAGTTTTCTTGAAATAACTGGACAGGCGGGTTTGATAGATGAAAAAAGCCATTGGCATAAGCAGCGTGGAGTTCCGTGATGGCCAGCAGTCACTGCTGGCCACGCGGATGAAGACCGAGGACATGCTCCCCATTCTGGCAAAGATGGACGCGGTGGGTTTTTGCTGTATGGAGATGTGGGGCGGCGCTACTTTCGATACCGCTCTGAGGTACCTGGACGAAGACCCTTGGGAAAGGGTGCGCGAGTTTAAAAAACGGGTGGTAAAGACGCCTTTGCGCATGCTTATCAGGGGGCAAAACCTCCTTGGTTACAGACAGTATCCGGATGATGTCGTGAAGCTGTTCGTGCAAAAAGCGGCCGAGGCCGGGATAGATATTTTCCTGGTATTTGATGGCTTAAACGACCTGCGTAATTGCCAGACGGTCATACAGGAGGTAAAACGCGCGGGCAAGACGGTGGAGGCCAACATTTTATATACGGTGAGCCCGGTGCACAGCATAGAAAAGTATGTGGAAATAGCCAAAGAGTATGAAAAAATGGGCGTAGCGGCTATACATGTCGAGGATATGGCCGGGCTAATGCCTCCGGGCGACGCTTACAAACTGGTGAAAGCGCTGAAAGAAGTACTGGCCGTTCCTTTGCATATCCAGTGCCACTGTACCGGCGGCATGGCTGATATGGTGTACTGGGAGGCCATCCGGGCCGGGGTGGACGTTATAGATACAGATATATCATCGTTGTCTTTGGGGACGGCCCATCCGCCTACGGAAAGTTTTGTTGCGGCATTGGCCGGTACAGAACATGATACGGGACTGGACATGAAGCTGTTGGAAGAAATAAACAAATACTTTTTAGGCTTGCGGGAAAAATACAAAGAATTTGAAAGCAAGTTCACAGGAGTGGATATCAGCGTCCTGCTCCATCAGATACCGGGCGGCATGCTGTCCAATATGGAAAGCCAGTTAAAGCAGATGGGCATGCTGGAGCGGATAGATGAAGTGCTGGCGGAAGTACGCCGGGTCAGGGAAGACTTCGGTTATCCGCCCTTGGGCACGCCGATGAGCCAGATAGTGGGCGTGCAGGCTACTATGAACGTTCTGAGCGGCGAGCGGTACAAGATGCTGTCGACCGAGGCCAAAGACTATATCAGGGGCATGTACGGCAAACCTCCGGGTGAGATAGCGCCTGTGCTGCTAGATAAGGTCATAGCCGGCGGCGCCGTGATAACTTGCCGCCCGGCCAATCTTTTGCCGCCGGGCTTGCCAGAGTTCCGTGCGCAAACAAAGGGACTGGCGCAGACTGATGAAGAATTGTTGATGTATGCGCTCTTCCCACTGGAAGCGGCTGAGTTTTTGAAAAAAAGACATAAAGGCGGGCTGTAAATATGAAACAAACAGATGTTGCAAGTATAGCGGAGGCGAAGAGCCTCCTGGATGAACTGAAAGTAAAACGCGGCGGCAAGGTGCTGGATTTTCACCGCAAAATCGCCAACGATCCTATGCTATTGACTGCGTTCAACCAGCAATATGATATCTGCAATAAAGAGCTAAAGCACCTGCCGAGAAAATACCGGGAACTGATCATTTTGGCGATCGGCTGCGCGCGGGGGGCACAGACGACGATCAACGAACACGCCAGATTGGCCTATGAAAACGGCGCCACAGTGGAAGAAATCGGCGAAACCTTGCGGCTGGTCTTCTTTTTGGCAGGGGCGACTAGTATAATACCGGCGGCGGAGATATTTGAAAAAATAGAAGACTAATAAACAACGGTAAATGCAAATATAAAACGCCGCGGTAGTTGAAAAACTACTGCGGCGTTTTTGTATGTTTTGTAAATTTTATTAGAGAGGAACAGTTTCTTCTTCCACAGCGGTTTTGCTTACTGTGTCATAGGTGCTGGCATTAGCTACTTTTACCGGGTCAAGTATGCTGGCTGTCACAAAAACCAGGCCGCATACCGCCAGCATAAAGAAACCGATGTTTTTAAATGTAGCTGCTAAGGCAGGAAACAGGTTCCAGGCGAGGATGGCGATGATGGAGGCTAGGACGGTGGGAAAGCCGGCGCGTTTGCCGGTAAATTGCGGGAACATCAGTGCTCCCACTACAATAAAGGATGTCCCGATAGCCAGAGAGAGGGATTTTTGCATCGCGCCCAGTATGGCCCCCATCTGTGTAGCGATTATGTAGGTGATGAAACTGCTTACGACGACAATAGTTTTGTTGATCATGTTTTCGTAGTTGCCGTTTTTGGGTAATTTATAGAGTACGTCGTTGCGTACGGTCGTGGCAAGGCCGATGATCATAGAACAGGCTGTTCCCATGTCGGCCGCCCACAGGCCGGAGAGGGTGATGCCGCCAAGTAGGGGCGGAATGCTCATAAGAAGTATGGGCAAAGCTACAGTCGCCGGAGAGTCGGGGAAGAGGGCTTTACTGGCTACGCCCAGTAGCGCGCAGATGAAGCCGACCGGTACCATCAAAAAGGCGCCAAGCAGGTAACCCCTACGGGTGGAGCGGTCATCTTTGCCGGTCAGGCCGATCTGGACCACGCCCTGTACAGAGTTGGTATTGCCGAGCATGACTACGATCCAGCTGACTATGCCTATCCAGCCCATGCCTTCGGTAAAACTCAGGTATGGCACGTCGGGCTGCGCTGCGCTGAGCGCCTGTACGGCCGCCCAGCCGCCGCTCTGGGTCAGCACCATATAGGCGGCAATACTGACGCCGGCATAGATGAGAAACAGGTTGAGTACGTTGGTGAGGGAAACACTGCCCATGCCGCCGACCATGGCGACCAGCATGAAGATGATAAACGAGAAGAAAGTGCCATTGGTCACATTGAAAACATCAGGCAAAAGAGCGGCCAGGATGGAGCCGCCGGCTTTATATTGGAGGGCAATAATGCCCGACTGGATGATGCACATGGCGATGACCATTATAAAGCCGGTTTCCCTGCCGTACATGCTGCTGACCAGGCCGCTTATGGTGGAATAACCGCTGCGGCGGAGATATTTTACTGCCAGAAAAGAGGAAACTACTGCGCCGATAGCCCAGGCCGCATCGTACCAGCCGGCGGACAGGCCGACAGTAAAAGCGTTTTCCGCAATGCCGATGGTGGAAGCGCCGCCTATAGCCAGGCCGGCAATACTTGAAGCCACGACAAAAGTGTTATTTTTGCCTTTATACAGAAGGAAGGATTCCTGGTCATTTTTTTCCTTTTTGGAAACGTAAAAGCTGATGGCAAACAATAGAGCTATATAAAGGCCAACGATAATCAACGGAATATTCATGATAAAAGGTTCTCCTCTATGATTAAAGATTGCCGCACAGGCGGTCGTAGTCGGCTTTAAGCTGGGGCATGACGCTGCCGCCGTTGGGTATTACATAGACATCCTTGCCGGTAAAATCTACCTGTGCCAACAAATCGTCTAATTTATCAAAAGCCCTTATACCCATAGCTTTTACTTCGGCAGGGTCTATTTCGCCTAGCAGGAGGGTGTTGGCTTTTCTTAAAGTTTCGCAGGCTGCATAGAATATATAGCCGCCGATAGTAAAGTCCTGACGCAGGGCCTCGTCCAGACGTCCCTCCTGCAAAGGCTTGTTCCAGGCAAAGAAGTCGTCTGCGCCGCCGCCCTCCTGGCACTTGGCGAGGAGGATAAGCGTACCGCCCTGTTTGACCGCCCGGCTGGCGTTGAACAAAGATTTAGTGGACTGGTAGAGGTTGATATCTTTGGGGAAGCCGCCGCAACTGGCGATAACGATATCAGCTTCTTTTTCTATAGGCAGGCCGTAGCACTTTTGTACATAACGGCAGCTTTCCAGCCAGGCCTGGTCAAAATCGCCGCAAAACAGCCCGCTGTATTTGGAGGAGGAATTTACCACTACGCTTATGCCAAAAGTAATGTTCGCCAGTTTTGCCGCTTCTCTCATATCTTCATGGATGGGGTTTTCGATTAGTTTGCCGCTGCCCACTCTTAAATCGCTCATAGCCTCGACCGGGTCGAGCGCCCGCTGATGGTTTTGCCGGATGGTTTCCCGGCTGGCCACGCCGGGTACGACGCTTTTGCGGCCGCCGCCGTAGCCGGACATGATGTGATGCACTGTGGCGCTGATACATATGACCTTGCGCCCTGTTATCAGGGGGTTTACCTCTACCTCGGTGCCGCGGGAGGTTTGGCCAAGGTATACCAGGTCTGCCGCGTCGCAGTCGTGGTCAAGCACCTTTGCTACATGTTCATAGGTATAGTCGCCGGCCATTTTCCTCAATTCGTCCGGGCTGCTTTTGCGGTGTGTGCCCAAAGCTATCACAACCGCGATGTTGTCAAATGGTACGCCTAAAGTGTCGTGAAGATAGCGCGTCAGTATGCCGCAAAGTATGTCCTGGCGCATCCAAAAACGCGTCAAGTCGCTTATTATGATGGTCACCTTGTCGCCTGCAACGATCAATTCTTTCAAGGGCGCGCTGTTGATCGCGCCTTCGTTGACACGGTAGAGGAACTCTTTTTCTATATCCTCTATTTCGTTCATCTGGTTTTCGTAGATGTAATCTACGCTGTTTGCGCCCTGCACCGGGATGTTGACTTTCTGTTCGCCATACTTCAATGTTATCTCCTGCATTGCCATTACCACACCTCTCCTTGCTGCTATGCTACTTAAATATAATTAAAATAAAAAAACATCCGTCCCAAAGGACGGATGTACCGTGTTACCACCTTAATTCACGCTCCTGGTTGAAAAGAGCGCCTCGAAAACAGTTATCGCCTGCCACGCCGCCGTTTCCGGCAGAAGCTCCACGCCCGAAATTCGTATAACACAGTCCGGGATATTGCACCAATTCTATCCCTCTCTGCGGCTGTCACTGTGAAATACTACTAAATGCGTTTCTACGCCATTGTTTATTTACATTTTGTCTGTATTATATATCGGCAAAATATTATTGTCAAATGCAAAAAGTACGTACGGTATAAAAACAGGCTGCCTGTTGTAGTGTTATAATAAAAAAGCAGGTCATTTACAAAAACGGGGAGAAAGTATATTGCAGATAAAAAAACAAGAGTGGTTGACAGTAACCGAGGGAGCAAAGGTTTTATACGGCTACGATCAGGATTGGTACGAAGATTCTTTTAAAAGGACAAGAGGCTGTGGGCCAACAGTGGCGGCCATGATGCTTTCTTATATAGACAGGCGCGAAGAAGCCGGACTGCCGCTGTCCTGCGGCGGTATGGCGGAAGCTAGGGCGGCGATGGCGCTAACCTGGCAGTATTTTACGCCGACATATGCTTTTGGCCTTTATAGTACGCGCCTTTTTGCCGCCTGCGCGCGAAAATTCTGCCGCGCCTTTTTGCCGGGCTGGTCGCCGCGGCGTCTGCCGGTCGGGCTGTTGCCTTATTTGCGCCCTGCGCCGGATAACGCGGCTGATTTTATCCAGTCCGGGTTGGCGAGCGACTGCCCGGTGGCTTTTCTCAACTTGCACAAAGGCGCCTGCCACACACTTGATTCCTGGCATTGGACGGTTATAGTCGCGCTAAACGGCGGCCAGGCAATATGTTTTGACAACGGAGAGATGAAGACTTTCGACCTTGCGCTGTGGCTGGCGACGTCCAGGCTGGGCGGCGGGTTTTGTTATGTAGAAAAGCAGGTGTAATTTTATGCCTGCTTTGATTTTGAAAGGAGGTGCGCATATTGCTGTTTCCTGTTGATGAGTTACTTCCCGGGGAATTTATTGCTATAGATGTTGAGACCGCCACATGGGACCAGGAAAGCATTTGCCAGGTTGGGCTGGCGGTGGTGAAAAACGGTTCTGTTACAGATAGCCGCTCCTGGCTGGTACGTCCTCCGGGTAATCATTATTTTCCAAAAAATATCGCCATACATGGGATAATGCCGCGCATGACAGAGAACCAGCCTTCTTTTGGCGAGCTGTGGCCGGTTTTTTCACCGTATTTTGAGGGAAAAGTGCTGGCTGCTCATTATGCCAATTTTGATATGACGTCGTTAGCGGCTGCGGCGTGGGTTGCCGGCAGGGATTTGAGAATTGCCGGAGTTCTGGATTCCTGCATTGCGGCGCGGCGCTCTTTCCCGGAACTGGCTGACCATAAGCTGCCGACAGTGTGCTCATACCTCGGCATACCGCTCGAGCACCACGATGCGCAAGCAGATGCGCTCGCCTGCGCCAAAATACTTATTGCGACCGGGAGCAGCCCGCTGCTGTCTTTGGCCGAAGCCTGCGACAAGAGGGCATATAACCGCCATTTCATGTTTCGCGGAAGATAACAAAAATATTGAAAAAACAACCGGGAAGCCCGGTTGTTTTTTGTATGTCATTTTGTCGCCAGGAAGCGGAAGAGTATTTCTGTCAGGTGGTCCATTTCTATAGGTTTGCCGATATGGGCATTCATCCCGTGTTTAAGAGCTTTTTCGATATCGTCTTTGAATACATTGGCGGTAAGGGCGATGATGGGGACGCTGCGGGCATCCGAACGCTCCAGCGCGCGGATGGCCGACGCCGCTTCATAACCGTCCATATTGGGCATTTGCAGATCCATGAAAATTATATCATAGGCGTTTGCCGGCGACTCTTTGAATTTTTCCAGCGCGGACAGGCCGTCGTCGGCTTCGTCGAATTCCATGCCGGTCGTTTCTAAAAGAGTGGTCACTATCATGCGGTTGACAAATACGTCGTCGACTACCAGGGCCTTTTTACCTGTAAATTTATCGGTAGCGTCATAGATGTCGTCATTGGCGACTGTGACCGGATCGGCTTCATTCAGCCAAATGCTAAAACTGAACTTGCTGCCTTCGCCTTCTTTGCTGGTGACGGTAATGTCGCCGCCAAATAATTGCACGATGCGCTTTGAGATGGCAAGACCCAGTCCGGTGCCGCCGTATTGACGGGAAATTTTGCCGCTGGCCTGTTCAAACGACTGGAATATGTGGGGCAAAGCCTCTTCTGAAATGCCTATGCCGGTGTCGCGTACGGAGAATTCCAGCAGGGTTTTGCCGTCTTTTTGTTCGTTCTTTTCAATATGAAACTCCACCCGGCCGTAATCCGGCGTAAATTTTACCGCGTTGCCCAGAAGGTTTATCAGTACCTGCCTAAGGCGCAGGGAATCGCACAGGAAAGTAGACGGTGAGAAAGTGTCTAAGAAAACGCCGAAAGTAATGTTTTTCTCGTCACAGCGCGGTTTTATCATGTTGGTGACGGTATTGACCAAGCGCGGCAGCTCTACTGCTTCTTCGGACAGCTCTATTTTACCGGCTTCGATTTTGGATATGTCTAGGATATCGTTCAAAAGGCCCAGGAGATGCTGCGAAGAGGCCTCTATTTGCTTGATGTGGCTTTTGACCTCGGCCATTTCCGCGGTATCAAAGGGGTTTTCTTCGCCGAGCTTTCTTTTTACGATACTGGTCATGCCGATAATGGCATTCATCGGCGTCCTGATCTCGTGGCTCATGCGCGCCAGAAACTCGCCTTTATGTTCGTTGGCCCTGTTGGCGTCATTTACTGCTTTTTCCAGCTCCGCCTGAGTTTTGCGCAGTTCGTTTTCCATGGATACGCGGACCGTGACGTTGCGCGCCACGCCCAGGAGGCCTACCAGTACCCCATTAGCATCATACAGGGGTGTGCGCACGGTATCGAGTACCTCTTCGTGCTGGTCGGCAAACAAAAGCCTGTCTTCGCTGTATAGCGGCGCGGCGGCGGCAATAGCTTCAGCGTCGCTTTTTATATGCTTTTTGGCGACTTCAGGTGGAAATACTTCTTCAGTAGTTTTTCCTACAACATCATCGGTAGAGTTGCCGGCCAAAGCTGAGAAGCGTGGGTTTACCGCCAGATATCGCCCTTTGGCATCTTTATACCACATCAAATCCGGCGATGAGGAAAAGATTTTATCTAAAAGCGTGCGCTGTTCTTCTATTTTCATGCGTTCGACCGTCATTTCCGTGACATCGGTCGTTACTATGATATAACCGGTTTTTTTGCCGTCTTTATCAAGAAAATAGTTGGCGGTGCCTTTCATGTAGCGCCCGCTGTTTTCTACATAATAGACTTCAGCTTCGCGGCCTTCTTCCAGGGCTTCGATCGGGTAATATTTTGATTCGGCCGGATAGATGCTGTTTTCGCTGTATGGTGTGCCTACGACTTCCTCGAGTGTCTTGCCGCGGTGCTGGAGGCCGGATTCGTTCATGTATATGATGTTGCAGTCCATATCGGTGATGCATAACGGGCCATTCACGCTATTGACTATGCTGTCGGCCATATCGTCGAAAGAGTCGGCCAGGGCGCCCAGTTCATCTTTGACCGGAGCGTTGAAGCGGAACTGTCTTTCGCCATTTCTAAAACGCGAGATGCCAGTTATGAGCTTGGTTATGCTGTTGGTAAAAACAGAGGCCATCCAGATGGCGATGAATACCACAAGGACGATTATGACGCCGGTCGACGTCACTAGTTGCGTGGCTGTGTTCAGCAGGTTGTTTTTTATCGCTAACTGTGTCTGCTCAGAGACATGGGAAACTTCTTTATCGGCATTTGCTATGACTTGTTCCAGTTTCTTTTCGGTTTCTTTGGCCGGGCGATGAAAATCATCAAGACCGGCTCCGATGGCGACGAAGCCGAAGCCGCGCTTTGACGCGCCGTATTGCCCGGTGTAGTAGGGGATGGTGGCGGCAGTAGTGAGTTTGGTCAAACCGCTCCACAGTATGACAAAAGAACCTGAACCGCCTTCTGATGTCAAGTCAAACCAGCCCGTACATTGGGGCGCGAAATTAAGATAACGGCCGTCAAGCCCGACCAATCCTTTGTCAGTCAGGTCTTTGGCCGGTTTTTTCTTGACCGATTGTTCTACAAAAGTCGGCTGGTCTTTTATAAAGTTTACGTAGTTTTTGCCGCTGGCCTGCCAGGCCTGGTAGATGCTGTCTTCCAGCCAGGGTATCTGCGGGTCGCCGGTTTCCTGGTCGAAGCCGACTATGGAATGATGCCTGGGGTGGCAGATACTGCGGCATTTATAGTCCCAAATGAAAGCATAGTTGCCCTCATAAGCATTGGGCAGTTCGGTATAACGCTGGCCTGTCGGCATGATGTGGTCGGTAAATTCCATGATGTGGTCATGGTTGAGCGCCATCGTCACATAGCCGATGATACGGCCGCCCCTTGTGACCGGCGTCGCCCAGCGGATGATGCCTTCAAAGCGTTTGCCGTTAGGGTTTTCCATACCGGCGTAAGCTTCTTCTTCCGGCTGGTACTTTAAACCGCGTTTTTGTGCGTTTTCCGGCGTGTACATGCCGATAAGGCGGGAAGGAACATAGGCGCCGATAACATCTGATACGTATATATCGCCTGCCTTTAGTTTTCTCAATTCCGCAAAATAAGTTTCGGCTTTGACATAAGTATTGGCGCGGTTGGCAATATTTTTCCGCCGCGCATCCATACGTTTGCTCGTCACGGTTTTTACCAGCTCGTTGCCATTGAGGTCGACAAAGGTTATTTCAAGGTAGAGCGGCAGGTTGTCATAGCGGAAAGTATTGGGCGGGCGGTAATTGAAACGCAGGTCGTTTTCTTTGTTGGAAGATACGACAGGCGTTTCTTCCGGCGGCTGCTCGGTTGTTATCCAAGATTTTCCGTCGGGCGCAAGTTTCCAGGCGCCTTTTTTTATGAGTTTTCCCAAACGTTTTTCCGCAAACTGCCGGTAGTTTGTTTCAGAAGGGTCTAAAGCGGCGAGAAATAAAATATCCGTATCGCGGTCATACAGAAAATCGGCCACTTTGTGCGCCGCGTCAGTCGTCATGCGTTCAATGTCTTCGGTGGCGCGGTCATTTAAAGCATTGACCGAGTCGGAGACAGCGATTTTGCCTACGCCGTGAAGAGATGTGTTCGTCTGGGCGGCGAGCTGTTGGGTGCGCTGGGCGACGTCATCGCCCATAGTGCCGAATTGCCGCCAGGCGATCAGCGTTATCAAGACCAGCGGTATGACTTTTATAATGACAAAAATAATTATAAGTTTAGCGCGCATGCCAAGGCCAAGCTTTGTAAAAAAGTATTCTACCAGCGTACGGCAATAATCTATGATATTTTGTGCGATTATTTTCAGGTTTTTCAAGCGCTACCAGTCCTTTATCTCCGCGCGATAATTTTTGCCGGATCGTATAATAATTTCTTATCGGGTGGTGGGCATATTTAACCTATATTAGCTTTATCGTGTACTTACTCATTTAATATTAATTTAGATTAAAATGTGGTTAAATGTCAAGGTTAGTGTAAAGGGTGCATACTTTTAAATTGGTTTTAAAGTAACTGCGAAAAAAGTATACATAGTACTGTCGGTAAGATTTTCGGATCATTACTTGAGGTTGCTTGGCTGCCCCCTGACAGCGTTTGGAGAGCTTTAGGTTTGTTACGGTAAGGATATATATTTTTTTGCCTGGTCTATATCTAAAATAAATAATATTTTTGTGCTTGCGGAACGCATGTTGATTAAAAATTGCTGATTGTTTTATGAATTGACGCTTTTTAAGTACATTTATTTATGATAAAATTAATATGGCATTTCCTGAATTTATGAGCTTAGGAGTGAAGAAAACATGTCTTATGATGCTGAGTATAAAAAGAAATTTTGTAGCGCCGAGCAAGCGGTAAAGGTGGTAAAATCCGGTGATTGGGTCGATTATGCTTTTGGCCTCAACCAGCCGGTAGCGCTTGATGCGGCGCTGGCAGAACGTAAGGGTGAACTGAATGATATAAAAATACGCGGTACTTTGGGGCTCAAACCGCGCCAGGTGGTGGAGACCGACCGGGAGAGGGCGGTATTTACCTACAGCAGTTGGCATTTTAGCGGCTACGAAAGGAAATTGCATGATCAAAGGTTGTGCACTTATATCCCGCTTTTGTTTCGTCAACAACCAAAATATTACCGACAGGAACTGCCGGTAGACGTAGCCATGGTCGCGGTCGCGCCGATGGATAAACATGGTTATTTCAATTTTTCCATGTCCAACACAGCGCTAAAAGCTATTGTAGAAAAAGCCAAAATAGTCATCGTTGAAGAAAATAATTGCCTGCCGGTTGCCTTAGGCGGACGGGAAGAGTGCGTACACATTTCCGAAGTGGATTTTATCACTAGGCACGACGCGTCTTTGCCGACTTTACCAGCCGCTCCTCCTGACGATATAGACAAGAAAGTCGCAGAGCTCATTGTCGCCGATATAGTGGACGGCTCTACCGTCCAACTGGGGATAGGCGGCATGCCTAACGCTGTTGGCAGCATGATTGCCGAATCCGACCTCAAAGATATGGGCATGCACACCGAAATGCTGGTAGACGCCTACCTGGCCATGTATAAAAAAGGCAAACTGACCAACCGGAAAAAGACGCTGGACAAAGGCAAAGGCGCGTGGGCGTTCGGTATGGGCTCCCAGGAACTATATGAATGGGTGGACGGCAACCCTGGTTTGGCTTCATATTCTGTAGACTATACTAATGATCCTTATGTCATAGGGCAGATAGACAATTTTGTATCGGTCAACAATTGCTTGGAAGTGGACCTGTTCGGGCAGGTTTCTTCAGAGTCTTCCGGCGCCCGCCATATCAGTGGCACCGGCGGGCAGTTGGACTTTGTCACTGGCGCTTATATGTCCAAAGGCGGCAAGAGCTTTATCTGCTTCAAAGCCTCTTATCAGGGGAAAAGCGGCGCACAGTCCCGCGTGGCGCCTGTACTGCCGCAGGGAAGTATCGTTACCGCCCCGCGCACCCAGCTCAATTACCTTGTAAGCGAGTGGGGCAAAGTAAATCTTATGGGCGCTTCCAACTGGGAACGGGCGGAACGTATCATCAGCATCGCCCATCCGGATTTTAGGGATGATTTGATAAAACAGGCGGAAAAGATGAATATCTGGCGCCAGTCGAACAAAAAAACCGTATAAAGACAAGGTCCCGGGTAACAGTTTTATAAGATCCGGAAGGCGGGAGAATATGATAAACAGGCTTATTGCAAGCGTTTTGCTTGTAATAGCGAGCTTTGCATTGGCCGCTTGCGGCGGTGAGGCTATACAGCCGACTAAGCCGGCCAAACAAGAGTCGGTAGCGGAACTTTTTGCCAAGAGCAAAAACCTTTCCGGCCTTAGCTATGATTATGTAATGAGCAATGCGGACATGAAAGGCATGGTGGTAAAGGGGAAATTCTGGTCGATGGGAAAAAAGAGCAAGGTCGAGACTACGGCCGGCGACCAGAAGGTGATAACAATTGTGGATGGAGACGCCAATACTGTTTACAATTACATCCCCGAGCAAAAGATGCTGGCGAAAATGCCCATGGATGCAAGCAATGCCCCGGGTACGCCGGATAGATACAGCAAAGAAACCGATCCGGCCAAATTTAAAGTGTTGGAAACTGTAGATTACGAAGGGGTAAAATGCCGGGTGTTGCTGCTGGAAGAGCCGCAAGGCGTACGGCAGAAGATATGGGTAAGGGAAGACCTGGGCCTGCCTATACGGGTGGAAGTGTCCGGCGATAAGGTAGACAGGCAGGTCGTGGAATTTAAGAATATAAAAGTAGGGCCTATTCCTGATAGTGAATTCGCTTTGCCGCAAGGCGTGCCGGTTACCGATCTTAAAGAGGTTATGAAAAACATGCGGCAAAAAAGCTGATTTTTTAAAAATATGGTTGCTTAACTTAAGGAGGATTTTATCTGTGATTGATTTTTTGGATATTTGCCTGCGCCGGCAAAGTTGCCGTCAATTTGCCGACAGGCCGGTGGAACATGATAAACTGGTAAAGTGCGTAGAGGCCGGGCGGCTCACTCCTTCGGCCTGTAATTCCCAGCCATGGAGTTTTGTGGTGGCCGAAACGCCGGAAGTTGTGGCGCAGGTGGCGACATGCGGGCAGCAACTCAAGCTCAATTCTTTTTTGTCTAAAGCCAAGGCGTTCATTGTGGTGGTGGAGGAATATGCCGTACTCAACCAGGCTATAAGATGCTTTTTGGACAGCCAGTATTTTGCCAAGAACGATTTAGGCGCGGCTACCCTGCAAATTTGTTTAGAGGCAGAGACGCAAGGATTAGGCAGCTGTATCATCGGCATGTACGATCGGGCCAAGCTGTGCGAGATATTGGACTTGCCGCGCGAGACGCGCTTTGGCTCTTTGATAGCTCTAGGTTATCCGCTTGAGGACAAGGTGCGAGCTAAAGACCGTAAACCGTTAGATAAGATAGTAAAGTTTGTATAAAAAAAGCTACAGGTTTAAACAGCCTGTAGCTTTTTTTATACGGAAAGCAGCTTGACCGCATCAAAATTTGATGTCTTTTATAAATTCGATAAATAGTTTCACAATAGGCAGGCTAAGGGCGTGATCGTTGTATATCATGCAAGTGCGGCGGGAGATGATTTCGCCATGAGAGTCGGTAATAGGCACTTTACATTCGTCCGGTATGTCGTTCATGATGCGTTGGGGCAAAAAAGCGTACCCGAGGCCGTGTTTGACCATTTCCTTGCAGTTGGCCAGTTTGTCTACGCGCATGCTGATATAAGGCGGGACGTTAAAATTTTCCCGCCACCATTTGTCCAGGCGCGATTGCAGGAGATAGTCGCTCTGGTAAACGATACGCGGCAGCTTTGGCAGGTCTGTAAATTCATATTGATGGGTGTAGGTCAGGCAGATAGGTTCTTCATAAAGAAAATGTATATTTTTAAAACCGCCGTAATCGACGCTGGAGAAGCCTACATGGGCAGCCTGGCTGTATATCATGCTGAAAATGTCTTTTGACCAGCCGGTGAGTACGTTGTAACGTACTTCCGGGTATTTTTCCTTGAATAACTTAAGCACCCAGGGCAGTGTATATAAAGTAAAGTAGTTGGAGGCGGCTATGACCAGCGTGCCGGAGTTAGTATGGGCATGCTGGCGCAGTTTGTCTTTGATCTGAGCCATATTTTGGATGAACTCTTCGGCGGCCTGGGCCAATATTTCTCCTTCCGGAGTGAGTTGTACGCCTTTGGTGGTGCGGTTGACGATTTTTACTTCAAATTCCTGTTCTATTTGCCGCAGGCGGGAGGTGAGCGCAGGCTGTGACATGTAGAGGATTTGCGCCGCTTTGGTGATGTTCTTTTCAGCGCTCAATACCTGGATGATCTGCCAGTCGCGGTTTTCCATTCGGCGGCCCCCTTATTGTTCTTTTTCTTACATTATAGAACATTTAGGAGGATAGTGAAACAAAGGCAGTTGGAAATTTTGTATAAGCAAAAAGGCGGCCCGGGCAAAAACCTCGCCAGGGCCGCCATATAGAAAAGGGTATTGTTATTACAGGGGCATTACGCCGGTCATGACGGCTATGATGATATAAATCAGCATCATGCCGCAGGCTACCGGGCCGCCATATTTTTGGATGTCGCCTAGAGAAACATTGGTTATACCGAGCAGCAGCCAAAGGGCGCCGACCAGCGGGGAAAGAAAATGTATCGGCTGGCCGATGAGCGAGGCGCGTGCTATCTCAGCCGGTGTGATACCGTAAACTGCGGCAGTTTTAGCCAGGATGGGCACGATGCCGTAGTAAAACGCGTCATTTGATAGGAAGAAGGTGCCGGGCGCGCTAAGCAGCGCTGTGATAAGAGCCATGTGCGGGCCCATGGAGGGCGGTATCATCGCAATAAGCGATTTGGTTATGGCGACGTCCATCTTGGTGCCGGCCAGAATGCCCATGAAGCAGCCGGCGCCCATGATGATCATGACGACGTTCAAGGCTTCGGCGGCGTGGTCGGACAGGCGGGCCGCCTGCTCTTTCATGCTGCCGAAGTTTATGGTCAGCGCCAGGCTGGTGCCGACGGCAAAGATGACGCCGAGCGGGAATTTATCCGACAACAGGGCAATCATCATTATAATGGTGAGTATGAGGTTGATCCAGAATTTTTCCGGACGTTTGAGTTCTTTATTTTCCTCGGTGATTTTATGGGCTACTTCATTGAGAACGGCTTCGTCCATTTCAACAACGCCAAGACGGCGGCGTTCCCTCAGGCCGATGAAATAGGCCAATACCAGGAGGAAGACAAAGCTGCCGATCATGCAGGGAATGAGCGGGTTGAACACGTCGCTGGCGTCCAGTTTGAGGGCGGCCATGACGCGGGCGGTGGGGCCGCCCCAGGGGATGATGTTGAGCACGTTGTTGGTCATCAGGGCAAATACTGCCAGGGTTACCGGGCTGATGCCCAGTTTAAGGTACAGCGGCAAAAACGCCGTGGTGATGATCATGAAAGTAGTGGAACCGTCGCCGTCAAGCGCGACGATACCAGTGGTTATTACTGTGGCGACAAGGATTTTTACTGGATCGCCTTTAACGATTTTAAGGATTTTAACGACCAAAGGGTCAAACAGGCCGACGTCGATCATGATACCAAAGTACATGATGGCAAAAAGCAGCATCATAAAGGTAGGGGCAATCTGCCGTACGCCGTTGATCATCCAGCGGCTGATCTGCCAGGGGTCTCCGTAACCAAGGAAATAGGTGGCAATGATAGCAAAGAGTAACGGTATAAGTATGAGCGCGGTAACAGGTTGCATCTTTTTGGCCATGATAAGTCCCATAAAGGTCAATATCATGATAATGCCAAGAATAGCTAAAATGTCCATGAAAAATCCTCCTCCATAAAGATGGTTGTTTTTTCGCCAAACGGCCGGCGAAGCTCATAGAAATGGTTGACTGACGCCATTTTCTAGTTAAAGTATAGGGTATTATCAAATTATTTGTAAAATCAGAATTTTCTATAGTCTACAATAAAAAAATCCTATTTCTTTAATATATAGATGTTTTGTATAATCTAAAAAAGTGCATATATCGCGCTGTTGAATAGGCATTTGCCAAAAAAACGGAGGAGGTAAGGATCATGGGCGAAGGAAAAAAGCTTCTTCGGGAGGCTACGGCAGGTTTCGAAGAGAAAAATGACGCGCTGGTAACTGTAGCGCCAGGCGTGGCCGGCAGTGGCGTAGAGGTGGAGTTGTCGTCTCCGGTCATGCTGCATTTCGGCAAACATATAAAGGCTTTAGCGGCGGATACGGTAGCCGCGGTCGGGTACAAGGACGTAAAGGTAACGATAAAGGATAAGGGAGCCTGGGACTATACATTGAACGCGCGCATCGTGGCGGCTCTTGAAAGGGGGGCGAAAAATGCTTGACCCAAAGACGAAGCTGCGCCGTACGATGATGTTCGTACCGGCCAACAGCCCGAAGATGATAAATAACGCCGATATTTACGGTGCGGACAGCATAATATTTGATGTGGAGGACGCTATTCCGGTAACGGAAAAAGACACCGCCCGCATCCTCATCAGCCATGCCCTGAAGACACTGGAGTTCAAGACCGAGACGGTCGTAAGGATAAACCACCCCACACAGACCCCGTTCGGCATGGATGACCTGGCGGCGATACTGCCGGCCAAACCTAATATGATACGCCTGCCTAAAGTAGAAGACATATCAGAAGTAGAGCTGGTGGCGTCGGAGATAGAAAAGGCGGAAAAAGCTTGCGGCTTTGAGCCCGGTTCGATAACCATCATTGCCGCTATTGAAAGTGTTAAAGGGCTTTATAATGTACGCGAGATTTGTAAACATCCGCGTATGACAGCTATTGCCCTCGGCGCTGAGGATTTTATCGCCAACATCAAGACCCAGCGCACTAAGACCGGCATAGAGCTGTATTACGCCCGCTCGGCAATATTGATGGCGGGGCGCGATGCCGGCATACAGTGTTTTGATACGGTATTTTCCGATGTGAACGATATGGAAGGTTTTGTGCAGGAAGTGAGCAATATCCGCGATATGGGCTTTGACGGCAAGTCGGTCGTCCATCCTAAACAGGTAAAAGCCGTGCATGAGATATTTACTCCGAGCGACAAGCAATTGGCGCACGCCAGCAAGGTGCTGCTGTCTTTTGACGAAGCGCTGAAAAACAATAAAGGCGTCATCAGCGTCGACGGCAAGATGATAGACGGGCCGATAGTAGTGCGCGCCGAGCGCATAGTAGCTCAGGCTAAAGCCGCCGGTATGGCCGTGGCGGACGATGTTCTGGCTATTATGGAAAAAGGGCGGGGTGACCGGCTATGAAAAATGCTATCGGGCGTGAGATCCCGGAAAGTATAGTAAAAACGGCAGGAAAACCGCTGTATGAAAGCGAATTTGCCTTGACGCCGCAAGGCGGGATGGCAGGCAAACACATACGCGCCGGCCGGCCGGCGGCCAACAAAGTATTGGCCTCCCTTGAGGAGGCTATAGACAGAACCGGCTTGAAATCCGGCATGACTGTATCTTTTCACCACCATCTGCGCAACGGCGACTATGTAATAAAACTGGTCTTGGCGGCCATAGCGGCCAAAGGCCTGAAAGATATGACGGTTGCGGCCAGCTCTTTGAGCGACTGCCACGACTTTCTTGTCGACTATATAGAAGACGGCACGGTAAGCGCCATCGAGACCAGCGGCCTCAGGGGCGTCTTAGGCAAGTACCTGACCAAGAACCCGGGCAAATTGAAAAAGCCAGTCATCATCCGTTCGCACGGCGGACGGGCGCGCGCCATCGAGTGCGGCGAAGTGAAGATAGACGTAGCGTTCATGGGAGCGCCGCTGTGTGACCGGTTTGGCAACTGCACGGGTTCGCAGGGTAAATCCGCCTTTGGTTCCATGGGTTACGCTATGGTGGACAGCCGCTTTGCCGAGCAGGTGGTAGTAGTGACCGACGGCCTGGTCGACGGCTATGTTTACCCCTACAGCATACCGCAAATAGATGTCGACTATATAGTTGAAGTGGACGAGATAGGCGACCCTAAGGGCATTGCCTCCGGGGCGCTCAGGATAAGCGCCGACCCCATACAGGTACTGCTGGCTGAATATGCAGCGCGCTTCATGCATGAGGCCGGCTATATCAAAGAAGGTTTTTCCGTGCAGATGGGCAGCGGCGGCGCGTCTTTGACCGCGGCCAAATTCATCCGCGAGATTATGGAAAAAGACGGTATAAAGGGAGGCTTTGGCATTGGCGGCGCGACCGGCGTTTTTTGCACTATGCTGGAAGACGGCTTGTTCCAAGCTCTTTATGATACCCAGTCTTTTGACACCGCTTCGGCTCAATCCATGCACAAAAACGCCAACCATATTGAAATATCGGCGTCGCACTATGCCAACCCCTGGAATCCGGGGCCGATCGTCAATGACCTCGATGTGGTCATACTCAGCGCCACCGAGGTGGACGTCGATTTCAACATCAACGTCATGACCGATTCCAACGGCGTATTGATGGGCGCCTCCGGCGGGCACAGCGATACTGCCGCCGGGGCTAAGCTCTCGCTCATCGTACTGCCGCTTATCCGCGGCCGCTTGCCGATGGTATGCGAAAAAGTGCAGACGGTGATAACGCCGGGCAGCAGCATAGACGTAGTCATCACAGAGCGCGGCATCGCCATAAATCCTAAACGGCAAGACCTTTTGGACAAGCTGAAAGACAGCCGCCTGCCTATCATGCCGATAGGCGAGCTGCAAAAGATGGCATATGCCATGGTAGGAAAACCCCAGCCTATAACTTACAGCCAGGAGGACAAAGATGTGATAGCCGTTATCGAATACCGCGACGGCAGCATCCTTGACGTGGTGAGAAAACCGCTGGCTTAAATAAAAAACAGGGGCGCACTCAAAAGTGCGCCCACTTGGCATTTGTTTGTAAAGGAGACTGCATATGAAAAACAGCATCGGACGGGAAATACCTGAATGCGTGATCGGGCAAAAGCCGCTTTACCAGGGCCAGTTTGCCAGGCAACCCGAGGGCCGGGCTTTCGGTAAAAGCCTGCGCGCCGGTCGGCCTGCTTCCAGTAAAGTGCTTCCCTCTTTGCGCGAAGCGGTGGAAAAAACCGGCTTGAAGCCGGGGATGACGATTTCCTTCCACCACCATATGCGCAATGGCGACTATATAATAAAGCTGGTACTAACGGAGATAGACGCTTTAGGCATAAAAGACATCACTATCGCGGCCAGTTCTTTGAACCCCTGCCACGATTTTCTCATAGACTATATAGAAAGAGGCGTGGTGACGGCTCTGGAGACCAGCGGCCTCCGGGAAGGGCTGGGCAAATACCTGACAGACAATCCGGGAAAACTGAAAAAACCCGTCATCATCCGTTCTCACGGCGGGCGGGCGCGCGCTATCGAATGCGGCGACACCAGGATAGACGTAGCGTTCATGGGGGCGCCCATGTGCGACCGTTTCGGCAATGCTACCGGCGCGCAGGGCAAATCCGCTTTCGGCGCCATGGGTTATGCCATGGTGGACAGCCGCTTTGCGGAAAAAGTGGTGATGATAACAGATAACCTCGTGCCTGGCTATGTATATCCGTACAGCGTGCCGCAGACGGATGTCGACTATGTAGTGGCGGTGGACGAGATAGGCGACCCCAAGGGGATAGCGACCGGCGTCATCCGCATGGGCGCCGACCCGGTGACCCTTCTTTTGGCTGAGTATTCCGTGCGGCTGATGGACGAGGCCGGCTATCTCAAAGACGGCTGTTCCGTGCAGTTGGGCGGCGGCGGCGCGCCGCTGACTGCTGCCAAATTCATCCAGGAAGAGATGGAAAAACGCCATATAAAAGGTGGTTTTTGTATCGGCGGGGCTACAGGCATCTTTACTCAAATGCTGGCTGACGGCTTTTTTGAAGCTTTTTATGACATACAGACTTTTGACACGGTGGCGGCTAAGTCGCTCTATGACAACCCGCGCCATATCGAAATATCCGCTTCCCATTACGCCAGCCCCTGGAACCCGGGGCCGATAGTCAACGACCTCGATGCGGTCTTTTTGAGCGCGACCGAGGTGGACCTTGATTTTAATATCAACTGTATGACCGACTCCAACGGCATACTTATGGGCGCGTCCGGCGGCCATAGCGATACCGCCGCGGGAGCCAAGCTGGCCATGGTCATATTGCCGCTTATCCGCGGCCGCCTGCCCATGATCCGCGACAAGGTACAGACGGTGATAACGCCGGGCGAAAGCGTGGACGCGATCGTGACTGAACGCGGCATCGCTATCAACCCACGGCGTAAAGACCTGTTGGACAAACTGGCCGGCAGCAGCCTGCCGGTAATGACTATAGAACAGTTGCAGGACATAGCCCACAAACTGGTGGGCAAGCCGGAAGAGATGCGCTACAGCATGGATGACAAGGATATAGTCGCCGTTATCGAATACCGCGACGGCAGCATCATCGATGTAGTGAGGAAACCTTTGCGGTAACAAACGCTTGCCCCTCTGTGCCCTTAGGGGCACTTTTTTTATTATCATTATTATTACTTTTATCTATCAATAACAGCGACGCAAAAAGCTATTCAATACATGGTATAGTTAATACAGCAGAAAATTGTGTTGGGGAGTTGATGACATGTTTACAAAGATGAGAAGAAGCGACCGGGAGATGCCGGTGGAAGAAACCTGGGAAGTGCTGGCGGGGGCGCAGTACGGTATTTTGTCTACTATCGGCGCGAACGGTTATCCGTATGGCGTACCCATCAGTTTTACTGTTATGGAAAGCAAGATATATTTTCACTGCGCGGCCAATGTGGGCAGTAAAGTGGAAAACATACGATTCAATCCTAAAGTATGTTTTACCGTTGTGTGCGATACGGAGGTGCTGCCGGAGATGTTTAGTACCAGGTACCGTAGCGCGGTGGCTTTTGGTACGGCCAGGGAAGTTTTTGGCGAGACAAAACAGGCCGCTTTGGAGGCGGTAGTAGATAAATATTCCAGCGCGTTCAAAGAAAAGGGGCTGGCCAAGATAGCCGCTCAATTTGAACAGATTAACATATTTGAAATAAACGTAGACCATATCACCGGCAAAGCGCGCAGATGATAAAAAACGGCAAACAAGAAAAAGAGCGACAGCGGTATGAAAACAGTAAAGATTTATAGAAGAAAATTGGCTTTTTGCCTACTGGCGTCTTTGCTGCCGTTATACCAGCCCAGCGCTTGGGCGGAAGAACTTACAGAGTTTGACCTCGACCCGGTAGTAGTAACGGCCAGCCGTCAGGGAAAACGAGACTTCGACATGCCTGCTAAAGTCAATGTCTATACTGCCGCCGAACTGGAAGCGACAGGCGCTTCTAATGTGATAGAGGCCTTAAAGTATGCCGAAGGCGTAGTATATCATTCGCAGGGGCCGGCCGGCCAGTCGATGGACATGATGACCAGCAAGCTGGTGGTGCGCGGGCAGGACCGGGGGACTTTAGTGCTTTTGGACGGCGTTCCGCTCAACCTGGGCGGCGGTTTTAGCCTGGAGAATATGTCGCTCTCAGGCATAGAACGCATTGAGGTCGTAAAGGGCGCAGGTTCGGTGCTATATGGCGGCGATACCACCGGCGGCGTGATAAATATCATCAGTAAAAAAGCCATGGATAAAAAGGTTTTCGCGGCGGCCGGCAATTATGAAAGGTATGACGCCGGCGCGAGCTGGCAAGAGGGCAAGCTTGGTTTCTCTTATCAAAATAGCCATCTTGGCGAGGTTCAACATTTCGGTGAAAGCTTTGTCGGCCCGGGCGGCGGCGTGTATTACAATTTTGCCGACAGCTGCAAAGACCTGTACCGCTGGGACTACCGTTTTGATGAGCATTTATCTATTAGCCAGCTATACGGGCGTAACCGCTACGCGCGTTCGACCCAGGCGAAAAGTACCGGTCTGATAACCGCGCGCAACGATTACGACGCTTACCAGAACGTTATTGTTGCCCGGTATGCAAACCGCGGGTTTACGGCTAACCTGTACAACAATTATCGCAGCATATACAATCAGACGGTCAATCAGGCCAATCTGCAAAATACCACTAAAGACAGGCTGAGCGGGCTGGGTTTGCAATATGATTTTGCCCTGAAAACAGGCGGTTTTACTGCTGGCCTTGATGTGCAGCAGGAGTATACTGGCAGCCGTGTTTTGAAAAGCATGCCGCTGCTTGAGTATGACCGTATGAATTACGCGGTGTTTGCCGAGTGGGAACGGCCGTTGGGCAATAAATGGACGGTGACTTTGGGCGCGCGGGAAACCTGGACGGAAGGCGACGAAGATTATGACGGGCTTTCCGCCCAGGCGCAGTTTGCGTACCAGGCGGGCAAAGATGTAAATATTTACGCCAGCCTTGCCCGCACCTTCGTCCTGCCTACATTGTCGCAGGCTTACGGCGTGGGTTCTACGCTCGGCAATCCGGGCCTCAGGCCGCAAAACGGCAACCAGTGGGAGGTAGGGGCTAAATATAACAGGGGCGTGCATTCCTGGCGGCTGTCGGTATTCAGTCTCAATATAGAGGATTATATAGCCGCCAACCATGTGCCGGGCTCGCCGGGCGACCTTTATTATACGAATGAAGACCGCAAAAATACCGGAGTGGAGCTGTCTTATGCCGTAGGTCTGAAAAACGGCGTTAGCTTAAAGCTGGGCGCGGTATATGGTAACCCGCGTTACCGCAGCGCAGGCAGCGATGCCTGGCGCGATCAGTACGGTCGCTACCAGTTCAACCTTGGCCTCGATTATGAAAAGGCAAAATGGTCGGGCGGCTTGTATGGAAACTACCTGGGCGGCCGCACCATTGCCGACGATAACGCCACTACGCATCCTGCGCCGCTTTTTCTCACCGGTATGCGTATCGCCTACAAACCTGGCGCCGGGCATGAATTTTACTGCAATCTCGACAACCTTTTCGGCCGCAGGGGGATAACCAGCAATACCGCGACAACTTCGGCTTTTTACCAAATGGGCTTTAACTTTCAAATAGGTTATAGGTATAAATTTAAATAAGAAAAAACCGGCTTGCGCCGGTTTTTTATATCTAGGTTATGTCAGTTGGTCGTAAGAAGTGCTGAGGATCTTTTCCTGCGAGTGTTTTTCCAGCGCCAGCTGTATGAGGCGGTGTATCAGTTCGCTGTAAGGCACGCCGGCCGCTTCCCACAGTTTGGGATACATGCTGATATTGGTAAAACCGGGGATGGTATTGATCTCGTTGACCAGGATTTTTCCCTCTGCCGTCAGGAAAAAGTCCACCCGCGCCATGCCGTCGCAGCAAAGTGCCTGGAAGGTACGGATAGCCAGGCGCCGGATTTCTTCTACAATCCCGGCCGGTATATCGGCCGGGATTTTTACTTCGGCGCCATTTTCGTCGATGTACTTGGCCTGGTAAGAGTAAAAATCATGACGGGTTATTATTTCGCCGACGCCGGAAGCGGCTGGCTGCTCGTTGCCGAGGACGGCGCATTCTACTTCGCGTGCGGTTACCGCTTCTTCGATAAGTATTTTATTGTCAAAAGAAAAAGCCTCTTTTATCGCTGCGGCAAACTCTTTTTTGTCGCGCGCCTTGCTTACGCCGACCGAAGAGCCGGCATTGGCCGGCTTGATAAAGACAGGTAAGCCAAGGCGGGCGGTCACTTTTTCAAAGTCTATCGCGTTTTGCTCAAATTTACGGAAAACCAAAAAGTCAGCGACCGGAAGGCCTGCTTCGCGCAACAGGCGCTTCATGACGTCTTTGTCCATGCCGATAGCCGAGCCGAGGACATCGGCGCCGACAAAAGGTATGCCGGCCAGTTTCAAAAGGCCCTGGACAGTGCCGTCTTCACCTAAAGGCCCGTGCAGGATGGGGAAGATGACGTCTATATTGCCGCCGGCTCCATCATCAGCCGGGCACAGGAAATTCCGCTTTGCGCCGGCCGGGTTCAAAACCACGTCGGAGCCTTCTTTGTTGAGTGCTATCAGCTTGGGGTCGTGGCTGTTGAGCAAAAAATGCGAAGAGTTTTTCAGGTGCCAGCCGCCGCTTTTGTCTATGCCGATAAGCGTTATATCGTACTTTTCCTTATCTATCGCTTCTATGATGTTTTTGGCCGATTGCAAAGATACCTCGTGCTCGGTGGATTTGCCGCCGAATAAAATACCTACATTGATTTTTTTCATGGACACAGTCCTTTCGCTTCTTCTCACTGATTTTATTATAGCGGAAAAAGCGGGTTAGTAAATAAAAAATCTTTTGTAGTTTAAAAGTAAGGCCCTGGCAGATGCCTGGGCCTTACTTTTAAACCTATGCTTTATTCAGCTTTACTCGTAACTTCGACCAGGCCGGTGCTACCGTCTATCTTGACCCAGTCGCCGGTCTTTATCACTTTTACCGGGTCTTCTTCATCCTTAAAGTCGGCGACGGCCGGTATGCCCATGCTGGCTACCGCCACGCCGAGGCGTCCGTCCATTTTTGTAGACACCCAGCCGGCGGGGCGGATGCCGGCGATGAGGGCGGCCTTGAAGTGGGCGGAAAAGCCGTTGGAGCCTTTGGCGCAGGGGATGACCAGGATGGCGTTTTTGATAGACAGGCCGTAGTTTACATTGCTTTTTTCATAGATGACGCCGTCAGTGTCGCCGAGAGCGCCGGAGTTGCCGGCAATGCTGTCCGGGCAGACGATGGCCGGGCCTTCGGCTATCCCTGCCAGCGCGCCGCGGCCTTGGAGCTGGAAGGTCAGCATGGCCTCGCCTCCCATCTGCCTGCTACGGCGGCGTCGATGATGCGCCAAATGTCGCCATAGTATATGGGGGCCTGGCTTTGGTTGCGCAGCCCCCAGGCCTGCTTGGCGCCGAAAATGGCCATAGCGGTGGCGTGCCGGTGGCTCTCTTCGCGCATGACGATCGGGCAGGTGCCGGTCAAAAGGAAGGCGCCGCTGTTTTCAATGGTCTTTGTATAGCCGTTGACGTCGGCCATGGCTTTTATGGCGTAGTCCGTCCATACTTGCAGCTCAACGCCGGGTGCGAGCTTTTTGCCGTCAAGGTAGAGGGCTATTTCGCGCAGTTCCTCAAGAGAAAGGTGTGGGCAGCCGATGCTGACAAAGTCGACCGGGCCGCTGCCTTTGTCGCACAGCATGTCAAGGGATTTAGCCAGTTCTTCCTTAGTGACGGTTATTTCGTATTTGGCCTTTTTGCCGCCGAGAGCCATGTCAAGGGTCTGGGCTTCCGGCGTCAGTCCCACTATATGGCAAATCTCGGCCGCGCTGGTAGTGGCGATAGAGGCGCATAACTGGCGCAGTTTATTGATGTCGGGGCGCGGCAGGGGAGTGGCTATGGCCGGCACTTCATGTTTGGGCAACAGGCGCCCCAGGGTAAAACCCAGCACGTCCCAGTCCATCAGCGTTTCGGGCAAACATTCGATGTGGAATAAGCAGGTGGCGTAACGGTTTTCTTTTATATGCATGCCCCATTTCGGTATGCGCCCGGTGATGGCGGCGCAGACGGCGGCTTCTACGCCGTCTGAGTTGCCGTAAGCGCCGAAAACCGAGTTGCTGATGACCACATTGCTCGATTCGGTGGTGACGAAATGCTCGCCCATCAAGGGCAGCCAGCCTACATAATACGGCGTGCAGGACTCCACTATCTTGACGCCCATTTCTTTGGTTATCTCAAGGTACCTGCGGTCGCGCGCGTGGTATTGCGCCGTCTGATGGGTGCGTTCGTAGCCGTGGAGGTCGCAGCAAGAGGCGCAGGTCTGGGCCTTGCATTCGTCGGCTATTTCGCCGAATTCCACGTTTTTTTCGCTGCACAGGTAAAACTCGGAAAAAATCCTGGCATAATCGGTATCGGGAGGGTAGCAGTCGAGGTAGTGCTGCGCGCCGATAAAAAGCGTGGCGCGCGATACTTCGCACAATTCTTCGGCGCTCAGCACTTTGGCATAGCGGACGATGAATTCCATGGCTTTTTGCTTGAAGGCGCCCATTTCGCCCTGGAGCATTTTTTGCTCATAATCGGTTAGTCTTACCATCGTCAACCTCTTTTACTTGGTAAAATAATTCAAAAAGCCGGTGATGATGACCGCGTTAAAAAAGTCGGAAATCATGCCGCCTATAGGGATGGCAAAGTAAGCATTGGGCGCAGGACCGTATTTTCTGGTGATTGTCTGCATGTTGGCCATGGCATTGGACATGGCGCCCATAGCGTAACCGATGAAACCGGCGGTCTGGACGGCCGCTTCGTAGTCTTTGCCGAGGAAGTTGAATATTATGTAGTAGCTGATGAGGAACATCATGGTTACCTGAGCGGCTAAAATAGCGATCATGGGCAGAGCCAGGTTAGCCAGTTCCCACAGTTTGAGGCCCATAAGCGCCATGGCTAAAAATACCGACAGGGCCATATCGCCGCATGTTTCCATCTCATCATTCGGGTGGCTGAAACCAAAGGCTTCGGCGACGTTGCGGATGACCGCGCCCATGACCAAAGAGCCCATGTAGCCGGGGAAGGTGATACCGGTCATGGCAAGTACTTTGGACAAGACCATGCCGGAACCAAGGGCCAAAACCAGGAACATGGCGGCGTTGACAAAGCGTTTGCTGGTAGTCTCGTAACCGTCGGCCTGTTTTTCTTCGGCGTCATCGTTGTAATCTATTTCTTTAAGCTTGAGTTCATTAAGACGCCTTTTCATGGAAGGATTGCCCATCATGCTGCCGGAGACCAGGCCAAAGGTTGCAGCTGCCAGGCCGACAACGGAGGCGCCGGCGACGCCGTACACTTCGCTTTCCATGACTGCGCCAAAAGCCGCCGCCGTGCCGGGGCCGCCCATCAGGGAGATAGAGCCGACCGCACAGCCAAGGCGCGGGTCAATGCCGAATAACGAGGCTATGCCGCAGCCTATCGTGTTTTGCAGTGTTAGGACGACAACCGAGAGAAAGAGTATGACCAGTATTTGTTTACCGCCTTTTTTGATTAGCGGGATGCTGGCGGAAAAACCGATGGTGGTAAAGAATACGTTCATTAGAATGGTCTGCAATGTTGTATCCATGGTGACTTTCATGGTACCGGTGGAGGCGAGTACGGTATTGATGGCCGCAAACAGCAGGCCGCCGACCAGTGGGGCGGGGATGCAGTATTTGCTCAAAAAAGCGCTCCTTTTTACGATATAAGACCCTATCCAATACATAACGGCCGCCAGGCCGGCTGCTTCATACATGCCAAGCTTGAATTCGAACATATTATTTCCTCCCTCAAAATAATGAGCAAATGTTATTTTACCGGGGTGGTTTTAGTTTTTGTTGATAAAAGCTACGACTTCGCGCAATGGAGTATCAAGGTCGCCGGTCAAAAGAGCCAGCAGTTTTTCCTGCTGGGCTGCGGCCAGGGCTGGACGGGTGACGCGCAGGAATTTTTCTTTCATCCAATCGAGTCCGATATTGTCTGTCGCCTCGCCTGGCGCAGCATAGCGTTCCGACTGCACTTTTTGACCGTTTTTTAGTGTAATATCTACCCGGGCCAGGCGTTTTTGTGGGAACAGGCTGTTTATATCGGGATCCATGATGAACTCCAGCCGTTTCATCATAGCCGGTACGCGTGGGTCGCTGAGAGCTTCTTCACTGACCTGGTCGTAGCCAAGGTCGCCGTGGATGATGGAGGCGGCCACCGGCCAAGCGATATTATACTGTGCTTCATCGGTAGTAGTAGGGATTTTTTTGCTCAGTTTGGCGGCCGAGTCGAAAGTATATACTACTATAGACTCAACGTCGTCAGCTGTAAAGGCGTGTTTTTTCATCAAATCCTGACAGGCTTTTATCGGCTGATGCGCCCAGCGGCAGCAGGTATAAGGCTTAAAATAAAGATTCATGATTTCATAGTCACTGCCTAAAGTTTTTATCAGATATTTGTATTCCGGCGTTTCCAGAAGATTGCCGTAACCGGTGGAACCGGAAAGCGTTTCTAGCACCGACATAGCGCCGACCAGGGCGCCGAAAGGCACACCGTCCTTGTTCATGGACGGGTATTCTACCGAACGCATGACCGGTGTCAGCGGGGCGTGAAAATCTGCTATGGAAAGAGCGGTATTCAGTTGTTCTCTGCTAAGGCCGTATATGCGCCCTGCGCCGGCTGCCGTGCCGAAAGCGCCGTAGGCGCCGGTACTGTGCAGGTAGTTGTAGTGGTTTTGCTGAGCCAGGCCGCAACGGATGGCTGTTTCATAAGCGACGACCAGGGTGGTCAGGTATTCCCGGTAGGAAATATCTTTGGCCAGGCTCGCCGCCATGACGCCGGCGATAAAAGAGGTGCCGGGGTGGCCTTTTATCATGTTGTGACCGTCGTCGATATCAAAAGAATTTGAGGCGTGGCTCATAGCAATAGTCGCGCCGAGGAAGTTGAAGGTTTTCGGCGAGCCGACCACGGGGATGTTGCCGTCTTTACAGCAAAGTTCGGCCAATCTTATTCCGGCGGCGAATTGCTTGCCTTTACTGCCGAGCAAGAGGGCGCTCGCCAGGTCGATGCTGCAAACTATGGCTCGCTCTTTGACATTGGCCGGCAGGTCTTCCCATTTTGTGTTTAGTATGTAATCTTCCAGCAGATAATCGGTTATAAACTGCATGAGTGTTCCTCCTTGTTTCAATGACAGGCGGCGCCTTTTTTGAAGTAGGTAGCCGCCTGTGCGTTAAAAATTATCAGCCGGGATATTTGCCGGTATTGAGGTAGTCGAGGAGGGTCTTTTTATCCATACCTTCTATGCCGAGGTATTTGAGGCTGTAGCCTTCTTTGAAGTAGTCTTTTTTCAGCATGGCGCCGGCGAGGACGATCATGGAGTCGATGATCGGGGTAGCTACGCCGTACGCTTTCCCCAATTCATGGTATATCTTACAGCCGACCGGCACGTCTTCCGTGCAGTAGCGATGGTTGATGTTGTTGGGACCGGTGTTGGCTTCGGTGGTCGGCTCGTCAAGCGGCAGGAACATACGGTCTTTGCCTTTTTCATCGAGCCCCATGTATTCCTGGGCCAGCACGCTGCGGCGGCTGAAGAAAGATTCATAGGAGTAGCGCGGCAGGTCGACGCCGATAGCGTCGGCCAGGGCGATCTCTTCGTTATAGAATTTATACTGTACTTCGCAGATGGAGGGGCAGAGGGCGTGCGCGTACATAGAGTAGCCGCGTTTGTCGAAGTCGCCGAAGATGAGGCCCCAGTTTTCCATGGTAGATACGCCAAGCAGGGTCGCCGGTACGTGGATGACCGGGTTTATATTGCTCAGGCCGATGTCTATGACCGTGTCGCCTTTGACCGGGCCGTCGCCCTGGGTAACGGCGTCGATACAAGGGAGGTATTTGGACGCTTCCATGAAGTCGTCGATGTCGGTCATCGGAAGGGTCGCGCCGCGAAGAGAAATGGCGCGGTATTTGACGCCAACATGCGGCAGCATGAAACCGCCGACGGTCTCGATACGTGTGCCGTAGGGGGCGCTGGACCAGCCGCCGATGATGACTTTTTTCGTGCAGCCGGCTTCACGCATTAGTTTGCGCAGCAAGAGGGTGCCGAAGTTGTCGGTAAAGATGCTGATGACCTGGCCGTCTTCTAAGTGGGGTATCATCTGTTTGAACAGCGGCTCGTGACCGAAAGCGGGCGCGCCCACTACTATATGGCCGGCGCCTTTCATGGCTTTGGCTATGTCGGTGGTCACAAGGTCAAGCTTGACGTGGCCGCTGCGCCGGAAATTGTAATAGTTTCTTTGGATGCCGTCGAGTTCGATGCCGGTAATGTGCAGCCGGGAGATAGTTTGTTCGGCAAACGGCATAGCGTCGAACAGCCGTACTTCAGCTCCCGCCAGTTTCATGTCCGCCGCGCAGGTCTTACCGACAGCGCCGCCGCCTATCACTGCGATAGGCATGTTTTTCAAATAATCCATTTTTCCCATGTTGCCATCTCCTGTCATTTTATTGATTTATATCTCCATATGATTCTATTCACATGGACTTACAAGCGCTGTGTCTTTGCATAAAACACTTTTGATTTCAAAAGTGTTTACAACATGATCGTTTGCGCGTATAATGCAAAATAGTCTAATTATTCTTTTTATTCCCCCTGCTGTAATTGTATACGGGGAAAATCCATTTGTTAAACGAATGAATTTAATAAACAGGATTAAAAAAATAAATGGGTGATGTTATGGAAATAAGAAATGTAGTGACTTTCCTGCGGGTGGCCGAGATGGGCTCCTTTACCGCCGCCGCCGCGCAACTTGGGTATGTGCAGTCCACTGTTACCGTACAGATAAAGCAACTGGAAAGAGAGCTCGGGATGACGCTTTTCGACCGCATAGGCAAGAAAGTGTCCTTGACCGCAGGCGGGCAGGAGTTTGTCGCTTATGCCAATCAACTGGTGGAAGTGGCCGAGAAGGCTAAAATGCTGGGCAGACATAACCTGAAATTGGAGGGGGAACTGCGTATTGGCATTTTGGAGTCGCTTTTTGTCTGGGTGCTGGCGGAAAAACTGCCGCGTTATTACAAAACTTTCCCTTTTGTCAAGATAAAGACGCATACCGCGACCGGCAGCGAACTATTCCACATGCTCAAACAAAATGAGTTAGATATAGTTTTTGTAGTCAACAAACAGTTTTGCGATAAAGATTTTGTGCGGGTATGGGCGAAGCCGGTGAAGATTTTGTTTGTCACGCACCCGGACAATCCGTTCGCCCATAAAAAAAAGGTCGCCTTACGCGACTTGGTGCAGCAGCCTTTCATCATGACGGAAAAACACGGGTTTTACCGCAAGGCTTTGGAAGAAAAAGCTATGGAACAGGATATAAGCATCATACCGGCGCTGGCGGTGGATAATACCAGCATTATTGTCAAACTGCTGAAAAAAGGCCTGGGCGTATCTTTTCTGCCCGAGTATGTTGTCAGGGAGAGTCTCGATAAGGGCGAACTTGCGCCTATCGAAGTAGAAAACTGTGCGGTAGAATTTTGGGAGCAGATATTTTACCATAAAAATAAATGGCTGATGCCACAGATGCAGGGTTTTATCGATTTGATGAAAGAGCCTGTTGACAGCTAAACAAAGGCAAATAAAAAAGGACGCGGCAGCGTCCTTTTGCTATATGGCGGAGAGTCAGTCGCGCATGATATAGCTGTTATGTTTTTTTCTCCAGCCGCCATTTTTCCCTGAGAGCAATGATCTGCGGCAGGGAAAAAATGGCAAGGCCGCACCAGATAAGAGCGAAAGATATCAGTTGGACGTAAGAAAAGGGCTCATGATATAAAAATACGCCGATAAGCAGCGACATGGTAGGCGTGATGTACTGGCACAGGCCGATGATAGAGAGCGGGAGGCGATTGGCGCCATAGGCAAAGAGGATGAGCGGTATAACAGTAACGATACCCGTGGTGCTCAAAAAGGCGAAAGTTGCGCCTGAAAGCGGAGTAGCGGCGCCGCTGTTGTACAGAAAAAAGAGATAGGAGGCGGCAAAAGGCGCGGTGATAAGGGTTTCTATCAGCATGCCGGATATCGCGTCAAGGCCGGCCAGTTTTTTGCACAGGCCGTAAAAAGCATAAGACAGGGCCAGGCTAAGGGCAACCCAAGGCAGGTCGCCAAACTGGATAGTCATATAACCGACGCCGGCGGTGGCTAACATTACAGCAATGCGATGGGGGCGCGAAAGCTTTTCACCCAAAAAAAGGACGCCGATGCCGACGCTCACCAGTGGGTTTATGTAATAACCCAGGCTGGAATCCAGGATGCGGCCGGCATTGACCGCCCAGATAAAAGTGAACCAGTTCACCGAGATGAGCGCCGCGCCAGCAGTCACGCAAAAAAGCTTTTGCCTTGAGTTTTTTACAGTCTGCCAGGCAGCCAGGGCCTCTTTGCTCTTTTTTAATATAAACACCAAAGCCAGCATGGAAAGGCCGGAAAAAAATATGCGGTAGGCCAGTATTTCCATGGCTGGGACAGTAGATAAAAATTTCCAATATATAGGGAAGATGCCCCACATGAAGAAAGCCAGCAGTGTTGCTAGGGCGCCTTTATTATTTTCCGGCATTTAAGAATCCTTTCCCCGGCTTTGCGCAAAAGGCATATAGCCGTGCCTTACGCCGGACGTACCGCTAGTTTGGCTTTGGCCAGCATGCTTTCCGCACCGCTGCCTGAAAGCTTGATGATAAAATTGCCGTTGGAGTAGATGATGTCACCGTCTTCGGTCAGGCAAAAGTCCAGTACGCCCTGTTTGATGACAGTTTCCCCTCCGCCAGACGCGCGTTTTACCAGCTGCCAGTCACGCGGAACGGCGCCGGGGTGAGCTTCGCCCGACTTTTGGTTCTCCTTTTCGGCCTTCAATACATTGACCAGATTGCCTTCGATGAAAATTTCTTCCGGCGTTTTTTCCCGGGTCTGGGCCGGGTTGGCGCCGCTGGTTTTCAGCGACTGGCCGGCGTAGCGCTGGGTAAAAAAGTTCAGCCAGCCAAATACAGCTTTAAAGAGTTTTACCGGCATAAATAGGATGTCTTTAAAGTTCATGGCGTTTTTTGTGCCCTGCTGGCGGTAAGGCTTTTTTATATAGTAGATATTGCCGGAAGCGTCGTCGCGCGGTTTACAGCAGTCAAAGGAACTGTTGGCTATAAGCTCTTCCAGTTCGCCGCTTTTAGTGTCGAGGCGGAAGATCCCAGCCGGGCCAAAGCCGCCGAACACGCCTTTCTGGTCATAGGCGATGCCGCGGCTGTCGTAATATATAACCGCTGGATTCTCTTTTGACCAGACCGGGTTTTGGTCGTGACAGTCGCCTTCGGTGATGAAGCGGTAGTCAGTGGTTTTTTCATTGAACAGCGCCAGGTGTTTATCGCTGGTGCGGTAGCTGGCGGAAGCGACGATATCTCTTGTTACGCCATGATAATCCAGCTCAAAGATGTTCATGTCGGTTTTTCTAATGATATAACCTTCCGGGTCTTCCGTCTGGGCTATATTTTTTATGTGCAGGCCGGTGTTTTGCCTGATATTCAGCGAATAAACCACAGTATCGGCGCCGATGCGGGCAATGCCCCCCACCCCAATACTGGACTCCTCTTCGTCAAAGCCTGCCTCAGCCGCTGCGCCGTACATAAAACGCGCGCCGCTGCCGGCTGTTTTCCATTCGTTTTTCCTGTTGATTTCGGCGACATTGCGCCGGTACAATTCGAGCGGCTGGCTGTCCAAAAAACGCGCGGTCCCCTCTTTGGCTACCCCCAGACGCCCTCCGGCTATGAATAAAATATCGTCCATTTGCTAAGTCCCCTTGTATATTAAAGAATAAAGATAATATTTATGATATCATACTTTTTTCTTTTTTACTTAGTTCCGCCGCGTTTTTTATGGTAATCGACATAAATACCTTGCCGGTTTTTGGTGTGTAAAAACACAAACTGCTCCTGCTGTGGGCGGGAGCAGTGCTTTTGTCAAAATTATTTTGCCCAGTCCGGCGAACTTCTGCCCAATACCTTAACAACGCCGAGCGCTATGGCAAAATCCAGCATGCTGTGCGCTACAGTGCCCAGCCCGACCAGGCCGAGTACGGAAAAAGCAAAACCTTTTGCGTAGTAAGCGCCGCCCATGCCGCCGCCAAAATACAGGGCGGAGACCACCGCCACTTCGCAAACGGCGTGCAAGAGGCCTACGGCAAAAGAAAAAATCAGCGTTTTAGTCGGGGAAGAGAGCAGCTGCGGCCGTTTTTGCAGAACATAGGCGCCGCAAAAAGCAAAGACAAGATGGCTGGCGGCGCGCAGCACTATGACGATAGGGAAGCCGCCGAGGAAAAACCCCGCGGTCGTGCCGAGCGCCACGGCTACTGCCACGGCAGGCGATATGAACATGGCGATAAAGATGGAAACATGGCTGGCCAGCGTGAAAGAAGCCGGTTCGACAACTATTTTCAACGGGGAAAACACCGGTATGATGACGCCGACGGCGATAAGGGCGGCCGCCGCGGTCAGCCTGGCAAGTGGAAAAGCTGTTGGCATGCGTCCCTCCTGATATTTAGCAAAAGTTTTACTAATTATTATAAAGAGAGCGGGCCAAAGGGTCAAGACTTACTAATTTTTAACTCGGTTGGTGTAGTATAATAGAAAAAGAAAGGAGGTGCTTATATGTCTCAAGAACTTAACGCGCTGGCGCGGGCAATGATAATTTACGAAAAAGATTGCGTCAAGAGGATAAACCATTTTCTGACAGTACATTCTTTTGCTAAAATTATTGGCGAAGCGGAAGGGCTTGATGAGGGCACTTTATTCATCCTGGAAGCGGCCGCGTTCGTCCATGACATCGGCATCCGCGCCAGTTTAGAAAAACTTGGCCATTATGACGCGCAGTTGCAGCAGACGGAAGGCCCGCCGGTGGCAGAAAACATGCTGCGCGGGCTGGGTTTTCCCGCCGACGTGGTAAAAAGGGTGGGCTACCTGGTGTCGCGCCACCATACCTATACAGATATCGATGGCCTGGACTACCAGATACTGGTGGAGGCGGACTTTCTCGTCAATATTTTTAACAAGGAAATGGGCAAAGAACAACTGGAAGCAGTAAGGAAAAATATCTTCAAGACCAAGACCGGGCTGGAGATACTGCGCTCAATGTATGGGTGAATTGTATCATATTAATTATTCTGCTATAAGTATAGCAGAATAATTAATATGGGGGGATAGACATGATTATTCGTTCATCGACTGCGTTGCGCAATGACTACGGCAGTATATCCGAGCTGGCGCATAAAGCGGAGGAGCCTATCTACATTACGAAAAACGGTGACGGCGACCTGGTCGTCATGAGTATAGACGCCTTCGAGCGGCGGGAAGAGACTTTGAGGCTGCGCGCCCGCCTGGCGGCGGCCGAAACGGCCAGACAGGCCGGCGAAACGTTAGCTCTTGCCGCTTCGCAAAAACGCGTGGAAAAATTACTCAATGGCTAAGCGCAAAACAGCAGTAAAAATCCTTGCCCCGGCGCAGCGGGAAATAGAAGAAATAATCGTCGTTTACCGACGACTATCCGGTCTGGACAGTGCCCAAAGGCTAGCAGGTAATTTGTATAAAGCCTTTGGCCGTTTAGCAGATTTTCCGCTCTCCGGGCTGGTATTGGCAGATAAAGAACTTCAACTGTCCGGTTACCGCTATTTGCTGGTGGAAGAATATCTGGTCATATACCGCATTATTGAAGACGTAGCCTATATTTATCATGCAGTCCACGGCGCGACTGATTACCCGAAACTATTTACAGGGATAAAATGATAGAGCCAAGCCCGCAAGGCATAGCCTTGCGGGCTTTATCTTTTGGCAACGCGTGGCTTAAGGTTTACCCTATCGCCTTTTTTATTTCTTTCACAAACTCACATACCGGCTGCACGCAGTTTTCGCCGTACTCTTCCACTATCTTCACAATGGCGCTGCCGATGATGACGCCGTCGGCGATGGCGGCCATATCTTTGGCCTGCTGCGGGGTGGATATGCCAAAACCGATGGCGCAGGGGATGGCTGCCGCGCGTTTGGCTTCGTCTATCAGCCCGGCGATGCCGGACTGTATCTCGCTCCGCACGCCGGTCACGCCGAGTGAGGAGACGCAGTATAAAAAGCCTTCGGCTTCCCGAGCAATGTTCGCCGCCCGGTCGCGCGAGGTGGGGGCGATGAGAGATATATAGGCCACGCCGTGTTTTTTGCCGTAGGGGTAAAATTCGCCTTTTTCTTCAAACGGCGTGTCCGGGATGATGACGGCATCTATGCCTGTGGCGGCGCAGCGGGCGAAAAATTTATCCGCACCGTAGGTGAAAACAGGATTGGCATAGGTCATGAAAGCCAGCGGCACGTTTGTCTGTTTGCGGATGTTTTCCACCAGGGGAAATAGCTTGTCGGTTGTGGTTCCGACCGCCAGGGAGCGCTGAGAAGCCCTCTGGATGACCGGGCCTTCGGCTACCGGGTCGGAAAAAGGTATCCCGAGCTCGATAAGGTCGGCGCCGGCACGGGCCATGGCCACTGCCAGGCGTTCGGTGACGTCAAGGTTAGGGTCGCCGGCAGTGATGAAAGGTATGAAGGCTTTGTTGTTTTTAAAGGCATTTTCTATCCTATTCATGCATGTTCACTCCTTTATAGCGGGCAATTGCCGCCACATCTTTGTCGCCCCGCCCCGACAGGCAGATGACCAGTATCTGGTCTTTCGCCATTTTAGGCGCCAGCAGCCGCGCGTAGGCTATGGCATGGGCGCTTTCCACTGCCGGGATGATGCCTTCCATCCGCGCCAGGTATTCAAAGGCTTCTACCGCTTCTGCGTCAGTCACCGATGCATACTCCGCCCGCCCACTGTCGTATAAAAAGGCGTGTTCCGGGCCGATGCCGGGGTAGTCAAGGCCGGCGGATATCGAATAGACCGGCGCTATCTGGCCGTATTCGTCCTGGCAGAAATAGGACTTCATGCCATGGAAAATGCCTACGCTACCTTTGGCGATGGTGGCGGCGTGCTGTTCGGTGTCTACGCCGAGGCCGGCCGCTTCGCAGCCGATGAGACGGACGCTTTTATCCTCAATAAAATCGTAAAACAGGCCCATGGCGTTGCTGCCGCCGCCCACACAGGCGACCAGCGCGTCCGGCAGTTTGCCTTCCGCCAGTAACGTCTGGACGCGGACTTCTTTGCCGATGACGCTTTGAAAGTCTCGCACTATGGTGGGAAAGGGGTGGGGACCCATCACCGAGCCCAGTACATAGTGGGTGTCATCCATGCGGGCCGTCCATTCGCGCATAGTTTCGCTGACCGCATCCTTGAGCGTCATGGTGCCGCTGGTCACCGGATGTACGGCCGCGCCTAACAGCTGCATGCGAAAAACATTGAGCGCCTGGCGTTCGGTGTCTTCCTTGCCCATGTAGACCTCGCACTGCATGCCGAGTAGCGCGGCGGCGGTAGCGGTGGCCACGCCGTGCTGGCCTGCGCCGGTCTCTGCTATCAGGCGGGTCTTGCCCATGCGCTTGGCGAGAAGCGCCTGCCCCAGAACGTTGTTTATTTTGTGTGAGCCGGTGTGATTGAGGTCTTCGCGCTTGAGGTATATCTTGGCCCCGCCGAGGTCTGCGGTCATCTTTTCCGCATGGTACAAAAGCGATGGCCGTCCGGCGTAATTTTTATAAAGTTTATTCAGCTCGGCTACGAAAACCGGGTCATTCTTCGCTTTATCGTAGGCCGACGCCAGCTCCAGGGCGGCGCTCATCAGCGTCTCCGGGATATACTGGCCGCCATGCAGGCCAAAACGCCCTTTTTTCATTCAACTCACACTCCTTATCATTTCCACTAGCTCTTTTATTTTTCCGGGCGACTTGCGGCCGTCTTCTTCCGCGCCGCTGCTGATATCAAGAGCAAAGGGCCGTCCGGCGGCCATAGCGGCATCTATATTACCAAGGTGCAGCCCGCCGGCCAGAAAGTACGGCTTGCCGCCAGTCGGGAGTACGCTCCAGTCAAAAGCCTGCCCGCTGCCGGCCTGCGCTCCGTCGAATAATAAATAGTCGCAGTCGAGGTTTTTCGCTGCCCGTATATCTTCCGGCGTAGGAGCCTTTAATGCTTTGATGATGGGGCTGGATACCAAGCTGCGCAGTCTCTCGATATAGCAGGCATCTTCAGCTCCGTGCAGTTGGATTATGTCTATTACTTCCTCCCGGCATAAACGGGCGATGGTTTCCGGCGTTTGGTCCGCAAACACGCCCACTGCCAGTATGGCAGGCGACAGTAGCTTTTTTAAGCTGGCCGCCTGTTCTTCCGTCACCCGGCGTCGGCTGGGGGCGAAGACAAAGCCTATATAGTCCGGCTGGTATAGGTTGGCCGCTTCGATATCCTCCAGGCGGCTGAGGCCGCAGATTTTTACTTTTATCATGGCCGTCCGCCCCGCAGTTTGGCCAGAAAGGCGGCCTTATCTGCGCTTTTCATCATGGCTTCGCCGATCAAGACAGCGTCAGCGCCTGCCTCGCGCAGCAGTTTTATATCAGCCGGCGTATTGATGCCGCTTTCAGCGACGAACAGCACGCCGGGCGGCGCCAGTTCCCTCAGGCGCAGGCAGTTGTTTATATCTACCTGGAAAGTTTTGAGGTTGCGGTTGTTAACGCCGATTATCTTGGCTCCGGCGGACAAGGCGGAGCGGATTTCTTCTTCGTCATGCGCTTCCACTAACGCGTCCAACCCTAATACGTCACAAATACTTAGATGACCTTCCAGCGTGGCGGTGTCCAAAAGCGCGCAAATGAGAAGCACCGCCTGGGCGCCGATGGCTTTAGCTTGATAAAGCTGGTACTCGTCTACCGTAAAGTCCTTACGTAACAGCGGCAGTTTTACCGCGTCTCTGATTTCGGTCAGGTAAGCGTCCGCGCCCTGGAAAAAGTCCGGTTCGGTCAGCACGGATATGGCGTCCGCCCCGGCGCTTTGATATTCCTTGGCTATCGTGAGGTAAGGGAATTCTTTTACAATAACCCCCTTGGAAGGGGAAGATTTTTTTATTTCACAGATAAACGACAGGCCGGGTTGAGCCAGCGCCCCGGCAAAACTGGGGCCGGGCGGCGCTTGGTCGGCCAACTCCCGCACTTTTTCCAGGGGGACAGTTTCTTTGTCCGCAGCCACCCGCCTGCGCGTTGCGTCGGCGATAACGTCCAGTATCATGCCGCATCCTCCTTCGACAGGGCGGCAAACCTTTCCAGCTGTGCCAGCGCCTTCTTTCTGTCTATCACATCCGCCGCCACTTTTATGCATTCACGCAAGGTAATGTCGCTTCTGGCCATATAAATGCACAGGGCGGCATTAAGAAGCACGATATCGCGCCTGGGGCCGGGCTGACCTGTGAGGACGGCGCGGGCGATAGCGGCGTTTTCTTCGGCGTCGCCGCCCCGGAGGTCTTCCGGGCGGCAGAGGGAAAAGCCGAACTGGCGCGGGTCGAGGAAAAAGCTGTTCAAACTGCCGCCGCTCACTTCGCACACGGTGGTGGAAGCGGTGAGAGATACCTCGTCCAGCCCGTCATGCCCGTGCACCACCATGGCGCGTTTGACGCCGAGGTTGTAGAGTACTTTGGCCAGCGGTTCGACAAGGTTTTCGTCGTACACGCCGAGGAGTTGCATATTGGCGCCGGCCGGGTTGGCCAGCGGGCCGAGGATATTGAATATCGTACGCACGCCCAGTTCTTTCCTGACCGGGGCGGCGTATTTCATCGAAGCGTGGTAAGTAGGCGCGTACATGAAGCACAGGCCTATTTCTTTCAAAATAGCCGCGCTGCGTTCGGCGGACAGCTCGATATTGACGCCCAGCGCTTCCAAAAGATCGGCGCTGCCGCATTTGCTGGATACGCTGCGGTTGCCGTGTTTGGCTACCGGCACGCCGGCTGCTGAGACCACCAGTGCGGATACGGTAGAGATATTGAAGGTGAAGGAACGGTCGCCGCCTGTCCCGACGATGTCGAGCACGTCGCCCTGATGTTGGAATTTTAGGCAGCACTGGCGCATGACCTTGACGCAAGCTGTTATTTCGTCGACGCTCTCGCCTTTGGCGCGCATGGCGGTGAGGAAAGAGGCGATTTGGGCGTTGGTAGCCTGTCCGGTCATTATCTCTTCCATCACCTGCATGGCTGTTTCAAAGGTCAGGTCTTGTTTATCCAGCAACAGGGCAATAGCTTCTTTAATCATTTTCTCTACCTCCCAGAGCGAGGAAATTAGCCATTATCAGGTGGCCGTGCGGGGTGAGGATAGACTCGGGGTGGAATTGCAGGCCGTACAGGTCGTGGTCGCGGTGTTTGACCGCCATTACTTCGCCTTGTTCATCTTCGGCTATAACCAGTAGTTCATCCGGCAGGCTGCTTTTGACTGCGCCCAGCGAATGGTAACGGGCGGCGCTGATGATGGGGGGCAGGCCTTTGAAAATGGCGCTGCCGTTGGCGATGTGGATGGCGCTTTGCTTGCCGTGCATCAGCCGGGCAGCCCGGCCGACCGTGGCGCCAAAAGCTTCGCAGATGGCTTGGTGGCCGAGGCACACGCCGAGGATGGGCAGCTGCCCGGCCAGGACAAGGGCTGCTTCTTCGCAGATGCCGGCGTCTTTTGGCTGGCCAGGGCCGGGCGAGATGATGAGATGGGAAGGCTGGAGGGCCTCTATTTCCTTGACCGTTATCCGATCGTTGCGTACCGCCTGTATGTCCGGTCGCAGCGCCCCGGCCAGTTGCAGCAGGTTATAGGAAAAGCTGTCGTAATTGTCGATGAGCAGCACCATCAGATATCCACCTCACTTGCCTGTAATATGGCGTTTATAACGGCCTGGGCTTTATGGCCGCTTTCTTCGTACTCTTTTTCCGCTGTGCTGTCGGCCACTATGCCGCCGCCGGTCTGCACACAGGCAATGCCGTCTTTTTTTACGGCCATGCGGATAGCGATGCAGGTGTCGAGGTTGCCGGAAAAATCGAGGTAACCTATCGCGCCGCCATACAGGCCGCGCGGCTCGCCCTCCAGTTCCTCGATGATCTGGCAGGCCCGTATCTTGGGCGCGCCGGAGAGGGTACCGGCCGGCAGCACCGCCTCGATGGCGGCGCAGGCGTCTAGCCCTTCTTTCAGTCGGCCTTCTACCTCAGAAGCAAGGTGCATTATTTTGGAGTAGCGGTGGATGGCCAGGTAGTCTTTCACTTTGACCGAGGAAAATTCGGCGATCCGTCCGATGTCGTTACGCGCCAGATCCACCAGCATGTTGTGTTCGGCCAGTTCTTTTTCGTCAGCTAAAAGCTCCGCGGCCAGCGCCGCGTCTTCTGCGGCGTCCTTGCCGCGCGGGCGTGAGCCGGCTACCGGGAAGGTGGCGAGGCGGCCGTCCTCCAGCTTGACCAGCGTTTCCGGCGAAGAACACATGATTTCGGTATCGTCGATACGCATGAACACCATGTAAGGGGAAGGGTTTGTAGTGCGCAGTACGCGATAGGCGCTCAAGAGGCCGCCTTCATACGGCACGGCAAAGCGGCGGGAGAGCACGGCTTGGAAGATGTCGCCGGCGCGGATATACTCTTTAGCTTTTTCGACCATTGCGCAGTATTCTTCCTTGCTCAGGTTACAGGATGCTGTGGAACCGCTTTTTGCTGGCGGCTCGGGCTGCGGGGCGTCGTCCTCGATGAGGTCGATGATATGGTCGATATCATCCAATGCTTTACGCCGGCCCTCTTCGCCGCTGTCCGCCGGCATATTGGCGATCACCACGATTTTTTGCCTGAGCTGGTCGTAGGCTATCACCTTATCAAACAGCATCAGGTCAAAATCATTCAGGTCGCCGCTGCCAAGGTCAAGTACCGGTTCGGCGTAGCCAAACATGTTGTAGGAAAAATAACCGACAAACCCCCCGGTAAAAGGCGGCAGGTTCTCTACTCGGGGCGAACGGTAGCGGGCCAGCAGTTCGCGTACCACTTCGAGCGGTTTGCGCGTGCGTACGGTTTTGGTCTGGCCGTTGTCGATGGTGACCGTACCGTCCTTGCAGGTGACGCGCATGACCGGCTCAAAGCCGATAAAGGAGTAGCGGCCCCAGCGCTCGCCGCCTTCTATGCTCTCCAAAAGAAAATACCGTTTGGAAACCTGCGCTATTTTGCGCAAGAGGCTGATGGGTGTGATGACGTCGGCGTAAATTTCTTTAGCTACCGGTATGATATCGTAATCTTGGGCTGATTTTTGTTCTGGCATAGCCATATGCGCGCCTTCTTTCTTGGGAAAAATTTTTAGGGAAACAAAAAAAGCCTTTGCCCCTTGCAAAAAGGGACAAAAGCCTCAGCTTCTGCGGTACCACCCTATTTGGCGGGAAAACCCGCCCACTCCTTTCGCGTACCAACATACGCGCCCCGCTGATAACGGACAGGGCTCCCGTCAGCGTCTACTCCCTAGAAGGTTTCAAGCTGCCCTCGCGGGTCCATTCGGAAAACTTCGCGTTGCCGCACTCTCAGCGCCGGCGGCTCTCTGTATGCGCTACGGTCTTCTTACTCGTCCCGTTCGACGGTTTGATTAGTTAAAAGTGTAAAACGGGTAAGGGTCTTTTGTCAATAGGGAAAATTTACGATAACGAGAAAAGGAAAGCAGTTGAGGATGGATATATTTATTTTAAATATTTATAATAAAACTTGTAAAAAGGGTTTTTTATTGCCGATGGATAATATTTCAAAGTAAATACAGTTTTGCCGGTTCTGCTTTAGTGCATTTTCGGAGGTATAGTTTTATGCGTGATATTATCAGGGTAGGTGTGGATATAGGTTCGACCACGATAAAGATGGTGGCGATAAACGGCGAAGGGAAAATAATTTTCCATCGTTATTTGCGCCATTTTTCCAATGTCGTGGCTACTTTGAAAGATGTTGTGGAAGAGGCTCAGCATGCTTTGCCTACCCGCTTGCTGTCCATCGCTTTTACCGGCTCGGCCGGTATGGGCTTGTCTGAATGCACAGGCCTCGGCTTTATCCAGGAAGTAGTGGCTTGCACCAAGGCTGTAAAAAAAATCATCCCACAGGCGGACACGGTCATAGAACTGGGCGGCGAGGACGCCAAGATAACCTATTTCGGCGACAGCATGGAGCAGCGGATGAACGGAGTATGCGCCGGCGGTACGGGAGCTTTCATCGACCAGATGGCGGTGTTGCTCGACACAGATCCGGGCGGACTTAACGAACTGGCCAAAAATTATAAAATGATTTACCCGATAGCGTCGCGTTGCGGTGTATTCGCCAAGACAGACATACAGAATCTGATGAATGAAGGGGCTACGAAAGAAGATATAGCGGCCTCTATTTTTCAGGCGGTAGTCGACCAAACTATCGGCAGTTTAGCGCAGGGGAGGCCGATAAAAGGCAAGGTGGCCTTTCTGGGCGGCCCGCTGCACTTTCTTTCCGAACTCAGGCAGCGGTTTATAGAAACCTTAAAGCTTAGCGAAGAACAGATAGTAGCGCCGGACGGGTCGCAGTATTTTGTGGCGCTGGGCGCAGCTATGTCGACAGGCGAAGAAGAGCAGAGTATGGATTGCCTGGTAGAGCCGAACCTTGCTGGGCTGCGCGCCGGCAGCGGTTTTCTTGATCCATTGTTTGCGGATGAAGCTGAATACGAAGACTTTAAGCAGCGCCACGCCCGGGCACAGGTGGAAAAGGGCGATATAACAAGCTATACCGGACGGGTTTTCCTCGGCATAGACGCAGGTTCGACCACGACCAAGCTGGCGCTCGTCGGCGAGGGTGGCGAGCTGCTGTATTCTTATTACACGAGCAACCGGGGCAAGCCGCTGGAAAGCGTCATAGAGGGACTGCAAGAACTATACGGAAAGCTGCCTGCCGCCGCCTGCATAGCGGGGACGACGGCGACCGGCTATGGTGAAAACCTCGTAAAGGCCGCGCTCAAAGCGGATTTTGGCGAAGTAGAGACAGTAGCCCACTTGAAAGCGGCGCAGCATTTTCTGCCTGGAGTGTCTTTTGTTCTCGATATCGGCGGGCAGGACATGAAAAGCTTTTTTGTCAAAGATGGTATTATAGACAGCATCATGCTCAATGAAGCCTGTTCCTCGGGCTGCGGTTCTTTCATCGAAACCTTTGCCCAGTCCAACGGTTTACCGGTAGGGCAATTCGCCTCCCTGGCCGCCACAGCGCGCCAGCCGGTCGATCTTGGCACGCGCTGCACAGTGTTTATCAATTCCAAAGTCAAGCAGGTACAAAAAGAAGGGGCAAGCATCGAAGATATTTCAGCCGGGCTGGCTATCTCTGTGGTCAAGAACACGCTTTTTAAAGTAATAAGACTAAAAGACGTCGCGGAACTGGGCGACAATATCATTGTACAGGGCGGTACCTTCAAAAATGACGCCGTGCTGCGCGCTTTGGAAAAAATAACCGGCGTAAACGTCATACGTCCCGATATAGCGGGGCTAATGGGCGCTTATGGCGCGGCGCTGCTTTCCCGTGAGCGGGCTGTTACCGGGATGAGTTCCCGCTTGGCCGGGATGGACGAACTGGATGCTTTTTCCATAGGGACGACGTCGCACCGCTGCGGCCTGTGTTCCAACAACTGCCGGATAACGACCAAACGGTTTTCCAACGGGGAGGAGTACAGTTCGGGCAACCGCTGCGAACGCGGTGTGGGTGCGGTAAAGCCTACAGGAGACCTGCCTGATATGTATGCCTATAAATATAAAAGATTGTTTGGCTATACGCCGCGGCGCTGGGAAAATTCGCGCCGAGGCGCTATCGGCTTGCCGCGCGCGCTCAACATGTATGAAGACTACCCCTTCTGGTTTACTTTTTTCAGTGAACTGGGCTACCGGGTAGTATTGTCCGACCCGACCGCCGACGATACCTATAAAAACGGCATGGATACAATAGCTTCGGAGACCGTATGCTATCCGGCTAAACTTATGCACGGACATATCACAAATTTAATACAAAAAGGCGTCAAAAAGATTTTCTATCCGTCTATTCCTTTTAATACGCGTGAGCAAGAGTCGAGCGACAATTGCTTTAATTGCCCGGTAGTCGCTTCTTACCCGGAAAGTATCGACGCTAATATGGACACGCTGAGAGAAGGTGGCGTAGTTTTTTACCATCCTTTCCTGCCGTTGCACCACCCCGCGCGGTTGCTGGCCCGTCTGGCGGAAGAGCTGGAGAGTGAGGGTATAAGCCGCTGGGATATGAAGCGCGCGCTTAAACTGGCTTATCAGGAACTGGAAACTTACCAGAAAGATATAAAAGCGCAAGGGCAAATGGCTATCGAGCGGATAAAAAAGGAAAACCTGCGCGCCGTAGTGCTGGCCGGCCGTCCATACCATATAGACCCGAAGATCAATCACGGTCTGCCGGAACTTTTGAAAAATTACGGTTTTGCCGTGCTGTCTGAAGACGCTGTCGCTCATCTGGCCGAGCCGCCGGGGCCGCTTAGGGTGGTCGACCAGTGGATGTATCATTCGCGCTTGTATTGGGCGGCTTCCTTTGCCGCGCGCGAAAAAAATGTTGAGCTGTTGCAGATAAGTTCTTTTGGCTGCGGATTGGACGCCGTTACCGGCGACCAGGTGAAAGAAATACTTGAAGCAAGCGGTAAAATGTATACCTGCGTCAAGGTCGACGAGATAAATAATTCCGGCTCTGTCCGCATTCGGGTGCGCTCGTTGCTGGCCGCCGTCCGTGAACGCGAGGAGCAGAAAAAGACGGTACAGTGGAAACGCTATTATTATAAGAAAACGCCTTTCAGTAAAGAAATGGCGAAAAGGCACACATTGTTGGCGCCCCAACTTTCACCAGTACATTTCCAATTTATGGAAGGCTGTTTCGCTCGGGCCGGTTACAGACTTTGCATACCGGAGACGGATGAACAGGGCGCAATAGCGGAAGGGCTCAAATACATACACAACGACGCCTGTTATCCCTGCATCATCGTGGCCGGGCAGCTTATCGGCGCTTTAAAATCCGGCCGGTATGACCCGGAAAACTGTTCGCTGCTCCTGGCGCAGACCTGTGGAGGCTGCCGGGCGACAAACTACATACCTCTTATCAGAAAAGCGCTCACTGACGCCGGTTTCGGGCATGTGCCCGTGCTCTCCCTGTGGGGGGAAAAATCGGCGGGCTTTTCCATGAGCTTTACTTTGCTCAAAGACATGGTTATGGCTATACTCTACGGCGACCTTTTGATGCAGCTGACCTACCGCACCAGACCGTACGAAAAAACGCCGGGCAGCGTTGATGAGCTGGCCGCCTTATGGTCGGAGCGCTGCCGCGCCGGCGGCACTTCGCGTAAGGTCTTCCGGGAAAATGTGCGCGGCATGGTTGCCGCTTTTGACGCTATAGAGCTGGATGAAAGCGTTGTCAAACCGAAAGTGGGCGTAGTAGGAGAAATACTCGTCAAATACCACCCGCTGGCTAATAACGATATAGTGGGGACGCTGGAAAAAGAAGGCGCGGAAGTAGTGGTGCCGGATATGCTGAGCTTTTTTCAATACCTGGCCTATGACAACATAGCCAGCTACGATCTCTTGGCCGGCAGCTTGACGCACAAACTGGTGGCGCGCGGTTTTATCGGCGTTCTAGAGTTTTTACGCAAAGATATCAGGGAAGCCTTGGCGGCAAGCAGCCGTTTCCAGCCGCCGCACAACATAGACGAAGTGGCTGCCCTGGCGAAAAAGCACCTGTCACTGGCTAATATGACAGGAGAAGGCTGGCTGCTGACCGGTGAAATGGCGGCGCTTTTAGAAAGCGGCGTAAACAATATAGTATGTTTACAGCCGTTCGGCTGCCTGCCCAACCACATCATGGGCAAAGGCATGATAAAAAAACTGCGTGCCGCTTATCCTGAGGCCAATATCGTGCCGCTCGACTTCGACCCCGGCATCAGCAAAGTAAACCAGCTAAACAGGATAAAACTCATGTTGGCGTGATTTATAGGCAACAGGTATTTATTAACATTGAAGCCGGGAGGAAGACAATGAAAGCGCAAAACGATATAACCGCCATGACCGCCCAGGAGCTTTCGCTCAAAATCCACGCTAGAGAGGTGTCCTGCTGTGAGGTGATGGATGCCTACCTTGAGCGGATAGACCGGATAAACCCGCTGGTCAACGCCATTGTCAGTCGGGTGGACGCGGGGCTTCTTTTAAAAGCGGCGGAGGAAAAAGATAAATTATTGGCTCAAGGAAAAGACCAGGGCTGGCTGCACGGCCTGCCGATGGCGCCTAAAGACCTGACTACCGTCAAAGGTCTGCCTTTTGTCCAGGGCAGCCTTGTCTTCAAAGACAATATAGGGGTGGAAGACAGCGCTATGGCCGGGCGGTTGCGCGCCGCCGGGGCTATTTTCGTCGGCAAGACCAATACGCCGGAATTTGGCTTTGGCTCGCATACTTACAACAATGTGTTCGGCATTACCGCCAATGCTTATGACCAGACAAAGTCGGCCGGCGGCTCTTCGGGCGGGGCGGCGGTGGCGTTGGCTGCCCATATGCTGCCCGTGGCCGACGGCAGCGATATGATGGGTTCTTTGCGCAACCCGGCCGCTTATAATAATGTTTTCGGTTTCCGTCCTTCACAGGGCAGGGTGCCGTCTTATCCCTCGACAGATGTTTTTACCAGGCAGATGTCTTATGAAGGGCCGATGGGGCGCACGGTAAAAGATGTGGCCATGCTGCTGTCCGTGCAGGCGGGTTGGGATGAGCGTGCGCCGCTCAGCATACATGATGATCCGGCTATATTTACCCGTTCGTTGTCTAAGGATCTGAAAGGGGTCAAGATAGGCTGGCTGGGCGACTGGCAGGGGTATATGGCCATGGAAGACGGTATAATGGGTTTGTGCGAAAGCGGGCTAAAGGCGCTGGAAAGCCTGGGCTGCTGTGTGGAGCCGACATTGCCGGCCTGTAAACCGGAAGATATTTGGCGTTCCTGGATAACTTTGCGCCACTTGCAGACGGCGGCTAACCTTAAAGCGCTGTATGATGCGCCGGAAAAAAGAAAGCTGCTGAAACAAGAAGCGCTATGGGAGATAGAGGGCGGCCTGGCCCTCAGCGTGCCGGAGGTTAATGACGCCTTGCTGGCCCGGAGCGCTATCTACCAGGCGGCGGTAAAATTATTTGAAGAGTATGACTATCTGGCGGCGCCGGCGGCGCAAGTATTCCCGTTTGCGAAAGAACTGCACTGGCCGCAGGAGATTGCCGGCAGAAAGATGGACACTTACCATCGCTGGATGGAGACTGTGGTCTTCACAAGCCTTACCGGCCTGCCGGGTATCAGCGTGCCGGTAGGTTTTGGCAAAAATGGGCTGCCAATGGGCATGCAGCTCATAGGCAGGCCGCACGGGGATTTTGAGCTGCTCAAGCTGGCTTACGAATACGAACAAGCCACGCAGTGGACGGAAAAATTCCCGTCGCCGCTGCTTTCGCAATAAAACGGATATTGTATGAAAACTGCCCCGGCATTGCCGTGGCAGTTTTTTTTGTCAAGTTGATTTGGCTGGGCCTGGGTTCCTTTTCGCGCTGAGGGTTTGCACTATCAGCTTACATAAAGCCGTGTTGGCCAGTACCCCTTCCGGTATGACCGGTACGCCTGCAAAACCTACGCACTGCATGAAAGTAGTGAAAGCCGCCTGCTTTTCTGCGGGGTCTTCGATAAAAAAGACTGTCCCTTCACCCATGACGCATTCATAGCGGCAGGACCAATTTTGCGGCATGGGGCCCGGATATATTTCTACTGCGCATTCCATCTGGAAGCAAGCAACAGGGTTTTTCTTCAAAATGTCGATTTTTCGGCCTTCGCGGGCGGAGTGAAAATAAATTACCAGTTGGCCGCCTTTTTCCTCCCAACCAAAATTGAGCGGCACGACATAAGGTTTTCCTTCGTCTACCAGCCCTAAATGCAAGGTAACGCAGCGGCTTATGATGTCGAGTATTTCCTGCCGGTCAGTGACTTCGCGGTCTTTTCTGCGCATAGTTATCAGCCTTTCGTCAATAATATACAACTATCATGATGATTTTAACACTTTAAAATGGGTAGTACAAGAAACGGTAGCGGTATTTGGCCTGCTGCAGTTTTTTAGCTTTGATTATTATATAAAAACAGCCGCCCCTTATCAGTTGCGTTTGTGCCTTGCCGGGTAGAGCCAGCCTGTATCAGGCCGGCTTTTTTCATTTCCGCAAGAGCTATTTTTAAATAATGCTCGGTCGTTTCTACACCGTGTTCATGGAGGGCCTTTTTGATGAAATTCCTGCCGCCGGTGTGTTGCCCTTTTTCCAGCAATACCGTCAATATGGCGGAATAAAGGGCTTTTTTGCCGTTATCTTCGGCTTCGGCCGCCGCTCTGGCAACATTCTCCTGTAGTTTATCCGGAGCAAACCGGGCAAAGAACTTTTCGCCGCGTTCTTTTTCGTCCGGTAGCTTGATTTTTTGCTGCAAAAAATCAAAAAACGCCGCGCCGAGCGCGTCTTTGTCTGCCGGTCTTGCCGGGCAGCTTTCTTCTGCGGCGGCAGCCGCGTTTTTATTTATTTCCTGCACTATATATTGTGGTATATGGTTTATGCCTATGTCGTTTTTTCCTTCGGAGGTATGGAACATATAGTCGGCTACATTCGATAGTTCACGGATGTTGCCCGGCCAGTCGTAAAGCCTGAGTGTGTTGGACACGCCCCTGCCAAGCCGCACGGCAAAATTATACTTGAGCGCCAGGTATTTTTCGATGATGGAATCTATACTGTCTTTGAATTGGCGCAAGGGTATTGTATTTATCGACAGCACGTTCAGGCGGAAGTACAAATCTTTTCTGAATTTGCCTTCGTCTACCAACTGCTTTAGGTCGGCGTTGGTGGCGGCTATTACCCTTATGTCTACAGGTATGATGTGCGAGCCGCCGACACGGATTATCTCCCGCTCCTGCAATACACGGAGAAGGCGTGACTGCAAAAACATGGGCATGTCGCCTATTTCGTCGATAAAAATGGTACCGCCGTCAGCCATCTCGAAATAACCGGGCTTGCCTTCACGGCGGGCGCCGGTAAAAGCGCCGCCTTCATAGCCAAACAATTCGGACTCGATCAGGTTTTCCGGTATGGCGGCAAAATTTACCGCCCAAAAAGGCGCGTTGCGGCGTCCGGAAATATTGTGTATGGACTGGGCCAGTATCTCTTTGCCCGTGCCGCTCTCGCCGGCTATCAGGATAGTCATGTCGTTTTTGGCAAAAAGCAGCGCGTGTTTTTTCATATCGGCGATATATTCGGAATCGCCCCAAAAATCGTCCAGCGTATATCGCGCGACATGGCCGTATTTTTTGTAGTTTATTCCGCTGCGCTCCAAAGCCTTTAGTTTCTTGAGCAATTTAAAGGTAAATATATAATATTTGTTCTTGCCTTCCTGCATAGCTGTGCAACTATACAGATATTCCCTGCCATCAAGGGTTATCTTGGCGCTTATGTCTTCATCAAGGTAATACAGAAGGTCTTTTCCAGTGCTGATCGGGCAGATTACCTCAGACACGCTTTTGCCGACCAGTTGGCTTTTGCTCCGGCCGATCGCGCCTTCCATCTCTTTATTGAGAAAAATGATTTTTTTGTCCGCGCTGGCAAACAGCACTGCGTCCGGTATCTGGTTTATGATAAGCTCCCGTTCGCGGTTGTACAGTTCGACCTTTTCCAGATTTTCCACCAGTTTATAGTTGCTGAGCGACAGTGACAGGTTAAAAAGGCCTTTTACCTTATCAAGATAGTGGCTGCTAAGGTCGAGCGCCTGAAACAGCTTGTTAAAAGCATCCAAACTAAAAATGCGAAATCCGATGTCTATGCGTGTGAGTATTTCAGGCGGGCAATAATGGATAAGACCGGGCGAAATGGCCGTATCGACGCCGAGGGGGCATAGGTCGCCAGGGACAAACGGAATGTATTCAAGGTGCGTCATGCCAAGTTCTATAAGGTTGTCGATGGTGCCGAGCGCTGAAACCCGCGGCGTGTTGACCACCAGCACCCGCTTGCCGGCCGGCAGCATCATAACTCTTTCCAGGTTGAAACCGGTCAGTATTTTTTCGCCGTTGATTATCTGGCTATTGGGAAAAAGCAGCTTGGCATCGTTGTAATAGCTGGTGTGGCTTGTCAGGACTATGGGTATGGAAGTATCTATTTTGTCTGTTACCAAAAACGGCTTTACCACTACTTCGCCTTCAAAGATATCGTCAAGCATTTTTACCATAAATTCCGCTGCGGCAGATTCTTTACTTAAAAAAGCCAGTCGCTTTTTCTCCATGAAGTAACTCCTTTATTATTGGTATTTCTATATACTTTTAAGCTATTCATGAATAGTATAACAAAAAAACTGAAATTTTAGTTAAAATAATCCTTTTGTCTGTTCTGTGGTTTTTGCTGATATTAGTATTATCAAATACCAATATTTTGTGATTATATAAATTTAAAAAAGCATATTATGTAAAAAAATACCACTATAATGCAGGTTTTTCATGAAAACGCAAAATGTTGAAAAACTGGCACCGGTATTGCTGATAGGAATTGTGTGAAAATTACAGCATCTTGCCATTTTAGCCCAAAATAGCAAGAGAGCGGATGGGAGGCAGCTTTTGAGAAACAAAGTAATTTCATTGAAAGAGGCGGCGGCAATGGTCAAAGACGGAATGACCATCATGGTGGGCGGTTTTACTTTTTACGGCCATCCATACAAAATAACCGACGCTTTGCTGGAAACCGGCGTAAAAAACCTTACGCTCATTGCCAATGACGCAGTTTCACCAGTATTTGGCACAGGCAAGATGATAGTAAACAAGCAAGTCAAAAAGATCATTGCGTCCCATATCGGGCGTAATCCGGAAGCCGGCCGGCAGGTAATGGCCGGCGAGACGGAGTTTGTCATTTTCCCGCAGGGCACGCTGGCAGAAAAAATACGGGCCGGCGGCGCCGGTATCGGCGGTTTTTATACGCCGACCGGCATTGGTACGGAACTGGAAGCGGGCAAAGAAAAACGCGTGATAAACGGCAAGGAATATTTGTTCGAAGAAGGCATAAGGGCCGAGCTTGCCATACTTAAAGCCAATGTCGCCGACAGGGCGGGCAACCTTTTTATCAGGCGCACGGCAAAAAATTTCAACCCCATGATGGCGATGGCGGCGGACATGGTTATGGCCCAGGTGGACAAAATAGTGGAAGTCGGCGAACTGGACCCGGAAATGATAACTGTCCCCGGCATTCTGGTCGACTACATCGTGGGAGGGGATGAATAAAATGGACGATTACAAGCATGTGATAGCCAGGCGCGCGACCATGGAACTGAAAGACGGCGACGTGGTAAACCTCGGGATAGGAATACCTACGCTGGTAGCCAACCATCTGCCGCCGGGCAAAGACGTTGTTTTTCAGACGGAGAACGGCTGCATAGGGATGGGGCCTTTGGCCGCAGAAGGGCAAGAAGACCCCGATCTTTCTAACGCCGGCTCCGCCTTATCGACTCTGATGCCGGGCGCCAGCCTCTGCGACAGCGCTACTGCTTTTGCGCTGATCCGCGGCGGGCATATCGACGCGGTCATACTCGGCGCGATGGAAGTAGACGAACAAGGCAACCTTGCCAACTGGAAAGTGCCGGGCAAAAAAATGGTCGGGCCGGGCGGCGCGATGGACCTCGTGTCGGGGGCTAAAAAAGTGATAGTGACCATGGCTCATACGCAAAACGGCGAATCCAAAGTGCTCAAAGAATGCAAGCTGCCGCTGACGGCCAGGGGCCGGGTGGATACTATAATCACCGAACTGGCTGTGTTGAAAGTGACGCCGGAGGGGCTGGTATTAAAGGAATTGGGCCCGGACGTTACGATTGAACAAGTGGTGGAGGCAACTGAGGCCAGGCTCATCATACCGGATAAGGTAGGGTGTTTTTCCTAATCGTACTCAGTAAAAATTCAGCTTGTAATATTGACGCCAGTTGCGCCCCGGAGTTTTCCGAATCCTCCGCTAACTTTTTCTCCGGGGCGGCTTTTTAATAAATAATTACCGGGAAAAGGCAGGAAAGTATACTGCCAAAAATGAATTAGGAGGAATATATTGTGGGTAAAGATGTTATAGCAATCATTATTGTGTGTTTTGCCATAGTTTCGTTCATGTTGGAGAAAATCCCCCTGGCCGTCACGGCGGTGACCGCCAGTCTGCTCATGGGTATTACCGGGGTAATGAAGCTGCCGAACGTCATTTCCGGTTTCGGCACTTCGATAACCATGATGGTGGCCGGCATGATGATAATCGGCAACGGCTTGTTTGAAACGGGCGTGGCCCGCGCTATCGGCATAAAAATGGGCAACAGCCGGTTTGCCAAAAATGAACGCAGTTTCATGTTCATCACCGTACTGGTGGCCGGCAGCCTGTCCGGCTTTTTGAGCAATTCAGCCGTCACGGCAATGTTTTTGCCGATAATCGCGGCTATCGCCAGCCGTACCAAAGGCAGGGTACAGGCGAAAAACATTACCATGGGCATGGGCATGGCCGCCGCTGTCGGCGCCAACATTTCCATGGTCGGCTCGACCGCCCAGCTGGTAGCCCAGGCCATACTTTTAAAGACTGAAGGCTACCGCGGTATCAACCTGTTTGAAATGGCGCCCATCTCCATCCCGATGTTTATAGTTTTCGTTATATATTGCACTACCTGGGGCTATTCCACCGCAAAAAAGGCCTTTGACTTTGAAGATCCTGTGCAGGACGCTTCCGCTGAAGACGAGTTAAGCAGCGAAGTGAAGATAACCTGGCAAATGGCAGTATCCAGCGCGGTTATGATCTTTTGTGTAGCCGGCTTTGTCCTTGGGATATGGAATGTAGGCATCGTCGCTCTGTTTGGCGCGACTGTGCTTATGGTCACCAAATGCGTGGATTATAAAAAAGCTTTGCGGGAACTGGACTGGAACACGCTCATCATCCTCGGCGCGGCGCAGGGTTTTGCCTATGGCCTTGACGTATCCGGCGGCGGCAAACTTATCGCCAATTTTATCCTAGGCATTGCCGGCGGGCAGGCTGCTTCGGCATACGTGCTTTTGGTAGCGGCTATCGTACTGGCAACTGTCTTGACCAACTTCATGTCCAACACCGCCCTTGTCGCTATGCTCGTGCCCATCTTTTTGCCCCTGACGGCGGCGCTCAACGTGTCGCCCATAACCTTTACCATCGCGATAGTCATTGCCTCCAATAACGCTATCGCCACGCCGATAGGCACTCCGTGCGTGACGCAGACCTTGCCGGCCGGCTACCGCTATATGGACTATGTAAAATTCGGCCTGCCGATAAACTTCATATTGATGCTTATGCTGATAATATTTATGCCTCTTGTTTATGGTTTGCATTATAAGTGATATGATAAAACACATAAGTAAACTGGAGGTGGAAGAATGCCGGAAAATCTGATATTTGAAAAAAAATCGGGCGTAGCGGTGATAACGCTCAACCGCCCGGACGAACTCAACGCCATGGATCTTAAAATAAGGGCCGACCTCAGGGATATTTTTGAAGAGATAAACTTTGACAAGGAAATAGGCGCCATAGTGTTGCAAGGAGCGGGCCGGGCTTTTTGCGCCGGCGGCGATATCAAGACCATGGGCGGCTACAGCGCCGGCGGCGGCCGGATACGCCTCAAAAATATGCACTACCTGGTGCGGGCCGTATGCCTTGCCGACAAACCGGTCATCGCGGCGGTACATGGCGCGGTGGCGGGCGCGGGCCTGTCCATAGCGCTGGCCTGTGACGCCAGGATAGCGGCCGAAGGCACTAAATTTGTCGCTTCCTTTTTAAATATCGGCCTGGTGCCGGACAGTGGCGCCTTCTACTTTTTGCCGCGGCTTGTCGGCATGGCCAAGGCCAAGGAAATAGTTTACCGGGCCAAGCCGCTGCTGGCGGAAGAAGCGCTGGCAGTCGGCCTTATCAATAAAATAGTGCCGGCGGACGACTTTAGGGAAGAGGCCTTCAAACTGGCCGCGGAAATAGCGCAAAAACCGCGTACGGCAGTCGCTTTGACAAAATCGATAATGAACCGCAGCTTTGAGATGGATCTCGACCAGGCGCTTGATTTTGAGGCAATGGCGCAGGATATTTGTTTCTTGACGCCGGATCATACGGAAGGTATAAACGCCTTTTTGGAAAAAAGAAAAGCTGAATTTAATAAATAGAAAAACGGGAGCATGCTTTTACAACATGCTCCCGTATGTTTATATCTGCTGTCTGTTGCTATAGGCAAACAACCGCCCTTTTTCCGTGGCGCGCGTTCCCTGGCGGGTGGCGCCGGCCTGGATAAGGCCGGCTTTTTTCATTTCCTGCAAATGTGCTTTTAGGTAATGTTCGCTTATCTCGAGACCTTTTTCTTTAAGGGCGCTCCGGATAAAGTTGCGCCCGGCCGCTGTTTCTTTTTCCGCCAGCAGTATATCCAATATGGCGCAGTAAATTTTTTCGCGTGTAATAACAGGGACTGATGGTGCGGGGAAGTTTTCCCCGGACTCAGGCAAAGCAAGACTGGACTGAACTTCCTGGGTTATATAAGCAGGTATGTTCTCCATGCCGATGTTTTGTCCGCCTTCGGACGAATAAAAAATAAAATCGGCGGCGTTAAACAGCTCGCGCACATTGCCCGGCCAGTCGTAAAGGGTAAGCGCGCTTTCCACTTGCTCACTGAACTGGGCGGAGAAGGCATATTTTTGCCTTAGATATTTTCTGGCTATGTTGCAGATATTGCTTTTGAATTCCCGGAGCGGGGCGGGGTTCAAAGAAAGCACATTCAGGCGAAAATACAGGTCCTGGCGGAATTTGCCCTGTGCCACCTGTTGCTTGAGGTCTACGTTGGTAGCGGCGATGATGCGGACATTGACCGGTATGACGCGCGATCCGCCTACACGGATGATTTCCCGCTCCTGCAATACACGGAGAAGGCGCGACTGCAAAAACAGGGGCATATCGCCTATTTCATCGATGAAGATAGTGCCGCCGGCCGCTATTTCGAAATAGCCCGGCCGGCCTTCTTTTTTTGCGCCGGTAAAAGCCCCGCCTTCATAGCCGAATAATTCCGCTTCGATAAGGTTTTCCGGTATGGCGGCAAAATTCACCGCCAAAAAGGGCGCGTCGTGGCGGTAAGAAGAGTTATGTATGGCCTGGGCCAATATTTCTTTGCCGCTGCCGCTCTCGCCGTGGATGAGTATGGTCATGTCATTTTTGGCAAAAGACAGGGCGCGCGCCTTTAAATCAAGCGTTTTTTTCGATTCGCCCCAGAAATCGTCAAAAGTATATTTGGCCACATGGCCGTATTTTTGGTAATTGACCTGGTTGCCGCGCAGCTTTTTCTCCAATTTGAAAGTGAATATATAGTGTCTGTTTTTGCCTTGCTGCATGGCCGTGAAGTTATAAACATATTCGCGTCCGTTTATTACTATTTTAGCGCTCACATCTTCGTCCAAGTTGTAAAAAAGGTCTTTTTTGTTGCTGATCGGCCCGATAACTTCGGATATTTTTTTGCCGATAAGCTGGTCTTTGGTTTTTCTTATGACGCCTTCCATTTCTTTATTGAGAAAAATTATATTGCGCTCTTCGCTGGCCAGGAGAATAGCGTCCGGTATTTTGTTGATTATCAGTTCACGTTCCTGGTCGTACAGCTCCACTTTTTCGATGTTTTCCGCAAGCTTATTGTTACTTAGTACCAGCGGCAGTTTAAACTGGTGGTTTATTTTGTCAAGATAATGGCTGCTCAGCTCCAGTTCGCGCAGCAGTTTGCTGTAGGTGTCGATGCTGAACTGGCGAAAGCCGATATCTATGCGGTGCGGTATCTCGGGTGGACAGTGGTGCAGGAGTCCGGGCGCTATGGCGGTATCGACGCCCGGGGGGATAATGTCGCCTGGCGCGAAAGGTATATAATCCAGGTGGCTTATGCCGACCTCCAGGAGGTTTTCTATAGTTTCGAGGGCAACCATCTTGGGTTTGGCGACGACCAGCACTTTTTTTCCGGCCGGCAGCATGATTATCTTCTCCATATTGTAGCCGGTAAGCATTTTCTCTCCGCTTATTATCCGGCTGTTGGGGAAAATTATCCGGGCGTCGTTGAAAAAACCGCTGTAGGTCGTTATCACTATCGGGATGGTGATATCGGCTTGCGGCAAGTTTTCTTTTTCGTATTCCATAAAATAGGGTATTACCTCGACCACGCCTTCGAAAAGATATTCGAGCGTCCTGTGCAGGTATTCGGCTGTCGGCTGATCTTTGCCAAATAAAGCCAATCGCTTTTTTTCCATATGAGATCCTCTGCCTGTTATTATAGAGAAGGATTATTAGGATTAGGATAATTTTTTCTGCTCATCCTAATTATCGCACAAAAATTAGTATCTTGCGATATTTCCAGGGAAATTTTTTCAAAAAAATATATAAAGATATTATTTGCGCTTGTGCTATTAGTATGGAAAATACTAAATACTAAATATTGATATAGTAAGCTTACATTGTGCCTAATAAAAATTCCGCTAAATAAGTGGAAAAATCTATTGTGCAAAATAATAAATAAAATTTTTGCAGGCATATAATAAATGGCATGGCAATTGCTAATAATATTCACAAATATTTACAATAAATAAAAGTTAGTATCTTTGTCTTGCGCTTAATACACACTTGATGACGGAATTTAAAGGAGGCATGATCGTGAAGGGGAAACTTTTAGCAGTGCAAAAAATCCTCAATGGTGAAAAAGCCGGTGATTTTAAAGAAAATGGGCTGGGGCAGTACCTTACTGGAGATGTCACTCTGACCTTCGACGCCGAATCTTACACCATGACTTTCCACAAAGGCACGGTGGTGGAAGTGCTGGACGGAACCAACCTGACCGGGGTGAAAATGGGCGTCGCCGGCCCGACGGAAGGCTGGCAGGAATTATACGGGCACAGAAACTTTTCGCGGGCGATCGCGCCAAAACACGGCAAACTGCGCTTGCAGGGCAACATGGTCAAATGCATGGGCAATCTCAATTGTCTTGGCTATATAGCGCGCGTGCTGTGCGAAGTGGTGTGAGGAGGAATGGATATGGCTATTTCAGGTCATTATATAGAGACAAACGGGATAAAAACTTATTATGAGACCAATAACGCTCCGGCAGACAAGCCGGCCATTTTGAGCATACACACGGCCGGGCGGGAATGCCGTCAATACCACGGCATAATGGACTTATTCAAGGACAAATATAGGGTCATCGCCCCCGATATGCCGGCACATGGAAAATCATGGCCGCTGCCCGGCAATAAAGCGATAACCGATATTGACGAATACGCGGCGTTCATCTGGGCTTTTATCCAAGCGCTCAACCTGGAGCAGGCCGTCATCATGGGCTGTTCACTGGGCGGCAACATAGTATACAAGCTGGCGCAGGAATATCCGGTAAAAGCCATAATATCCTTGCAGGGCGCAGATTATACGCCATCCATTTCCGAAGTCGCGCGTGCTTTGATGGATCATCCGCACGTCAGCCTGCAGCATTCGCATATTGATTTTAGCAACAGCCTTATCGGCAAGGATACCGGCCCGGCCGCCAGGGAGTTTATCATCTGGGGGGTCAAGCAGGAGATAGCTGTTACCAAAAAGGCCGACCTGAGTATGTATAACGGTTTTGACGTAAGAAAAACTATGGATAAAGTTACCTGCCCGGTTCTGGTGGTGCGAGGCCAGGACGACTGGATAGTGGACGCGGAGGCGGTAGACGATACGATAAAACGCCTGACCAAAGCGCAAAAGGTAGTGTTTGAAAAACTGCCTGGCATAGGACACTTCCCGGCAGTGGAAAGGCCGGAAATCATAGCCGGGGTCGTAGACAGATTTTTGCAGGAACTTTAATACACCTTACTCCCGGGCGTCCGGCAAGGACCCCTAGTTGTCTGCGGCGCCTTGGAGTTTTTTTAAAGCCGGTTGTTGGATATGCATTCTTTTTCGCGCCAATGCTGGAGCGAATAAATAGATAACAAGGGAGGGTAAACTATGTCAGGTATACAGGGATTGGCTTTATTCCACGGAGCTGTTTTGATCATTATGGGCCTTGGCGCTTACATTATAAGTATGCGCGCCGAAAAAAGGCAAAAAGAAAAGAACCTTGGGATGGGAGGATAACAGATTATGATTGTTGGGCTGTTCTTTGGAACTATCATCGCATATCTCTTGATCGGTTATTATGCATCCAAAAAGGCCAAAGGCCTGGATGATTATTATATCGCCGGGCGCAACGCGGGCGCGTTGTTCGTCCTGGGGACATTCGCGGCTTCCTGGCTGAGCGCTACAGGCGTTGTCGGCTATGCCGGGGCGTCATACATGAACGGTGTCGGCACAGTCATCATGTGGGGCGGCATACCCGGCTTTATGCTGGCTGTTTTGTGCATTGTCCCGAAGCTCTACCGCAGTAACTCCTGGACGATGTTTGACTTTTTTGCCAACCGCTGGAATGATCAAAAGCTGGCTTATATCTCAGTTTTTCTTATGTTTTTCGGCATGTTCCCTTATCTCTTGAGCCAGGTCATGGGTAGCGCGAACATTTTGGCCGGCGTAACAGGCATTGATTATAAAACCATGATCCTGATTGTCTGCGTCGTGTTCGCAGTCCTGACGCTGGCAGGCGGCGCCTGGTCGGTAACGGTCACGGACACCAGCATGCTGTTCATCATCTTTTTTGCTTTCTTTTTTCTCTGCCCTTTTGTTATTGCCTATGAGGGCGGCTGGGACACCATCATGGCCGGGCAGATGCTGACCAATCCGGAGCGCTTTAAGTGGACTGGCGCGGCGCTTACCGCCACCGGCGCCATTTCTACAAACCTTATCTGGATGTGCGGCTTGATCGCCGGCCCGCACCAGGGCTCGCGCATCCTGATCGCCAAAGACGAAAGGACGGCTATGAGCGGCGTAATTTTAGCCAACACCTTCGGCACGCTTTTTGTATGGGTAATGCACACAATGGCGCACGGACTGTTTTCACATACCAAAGGCCTCAAAGCCGACCAGGTGACTGTCGCCATGTTTTTGAGCATGCCGCAGGAAATCATGGGAGCTTTGGGCATTTCGGCGCTGTTTGCGGCGGCGCTTTCCACTGCTACCACCATGCTCTTGACGCTTGCCATGGGCGTCGGCAAGGACGTTGTCAAACGCATGAACCCTGACCTTTCCGACGCAAGCATGCTCAAAATCACCAAGTATTCCGTCGTAGGTTTTGCGGTGGTCGTCGGCCTGTTCGCCTATTTTTCCGCTTCAGCGGTCGCCATGTGGGGCGAGGCTGGTTCGGCGGTATTTGCCTGCGCATATTTCCCGCTCCTCATATTTGGCCTCAACTGGAAACGGGCTACAAGAGAAGGCGCGTATGCGGGACTTTTGGGCGGCGGCGGCGTGTTCCTCGCGCTGTGGATAGGCTGGAAGTTTGCCGGCTGGAAACTTTTTATGGGCTTTCAACCGGTCATGTTTGGCCTGGTAGCCGGCCTGATACTCATGTATGTGGTTTCTCTGATGACAAAACCGGCGCCCAAAGATATTGCCTTTTATGAAAGCCTGCAGGAGCCTCCGAAGAATGCCTTCCGTCCGGAATCCGACAAACATTTTAAATTCTATTGTGCCCTCGCGGTGATCGTCGGCCTGTTGTACTGGGTCGCCGCCTTTACCATCCTGCCAGGACCGGTGGGTTGATATTTGCAGCGTAAATTTTAAATTACAGCGGCGCGTCTGGCCGTCAGGCGGCCAGACGGCGCAAAGGGAGGTTTTAACATGAAGATAACATCGGTGGAAGCAATACCTGTAAAGATACCCCTGGTTGAGCCCCTGCACTGGGTCACCGGCTATATGGAACATGCCGAACATGTGCTGGTGCGCATAAAAACAGACGAGGGCATAGAAGGCATCAGTGAGGCGGTACCACGCCCCGGCATTTACGGCGAGACGCCCGCGTCCGTCACTTACATGATAAACGGCGTGTTTGCGCCTCTCCTGGTAGGGCTTGACCCCTTCGACACGGAAAAGATCTGGAACAAAATGTCGGCTGTGTACTGGAACCCCAGCGCCAAATGCTCGGTGGACGTAGCGCTTTGGGACATCATGGGCAAAAAATGCGGCCTGCCCTGTTATAAAATGATGGGCGGCTGGACGGACAAAGTCCAGGTCAGCTGGATGATCGCTTTAAAAAGCATGAAAGAGATGGTGGAAGACGCCGAGAGAAGTTACGCCGCAGGTTTTCGCTACTTCAAGCTCAAAGGCGGCCTGGATCCGGATTTTGACATCGACATGGTACGAAATATCAAAAAAGTTGTCGGCCCAGACGCCAAACTGTATATCGACGGCAACATGGGCTACAACTACCTTGGCATATTAAAAGTGGCCAAGGCGCTGGCCGACGACCTGGTATGGCTGGAAGAGCCCATGCAGTGCTGGGACGGGCCGGGGCGCAAAAAACTGTCCGATCATATGGACATCCCGCTCTTAGGTGACGAGAGCCTGTTTACCCTGCAAGGAGCGGCGCATGAGATCGCCTTGGGCGCGCTCGATATCATAATGGTCAAAATACCGCGTACCGGTTTTACTTTGGGCAAAAAATACGTGGCTCTCGCCGAAGCGCACAATAAGCCAATGCTCATCGGCACCCAGGCGGAAACGACGCTCGGCACGACTGCCTGCATACATTTTGCCGCCGCACACAAACAGTTCAGCCTGTCCAACGAACTGTCCTACTTCAAGTCGATAAAAGGCGAGCTTTTGACTACCGGCATAAAGATAGAAAACGGCTATGTTTCCGTGCCGCAGGGCCCTGGCCTCGGCATAGAACTGGACGAAGAAAAAGTAAAATATTTTAGCGGTCTGGCAAAAAATTCTTGACGGCGCGGAGGTAGAACATGAAAGGCAATCATGACAAACGCATGGGTTTGGCGGAGGCGGTAGGCGAATTCCTGCCCGACGGCGCGTCCTTTTCTTTCAGCGGCATCGGCGCGCGCGAACCTATGGCGGTAGCGCACGAGATAATACGTCAAAATAAGAAAGACCTTACCTTCATCACGGCCACTACTCTTGATTCTTCCAACCTAATGATTGGCGCCGGCTGTATAAAAAAAATCGAGATGGCCTATAGCTGGATAGGAGTAGTAGGTAACGGCCTCAACCTGAGGCGCGCTGTGGAAAAAGGCGTGCCCTTGAAAATAGAAGTGGAAGATTACTCCAACTTCGGCGCCAGCTGCCGTTTTTTGGCCGGCGCTATGAACATACCCTATATACCTACTTATTCCATGCTGGGCTCGGACATACCAACGTACAATAAGCGCATCATCATCGACAAAGACCCTTATACCGGCGACAAGGTGGCCCTGGTGCCGGCAGCCAAGCCGGATGTGGCCTTCATCCACGTGCAACGCTGCGATGCTATGGGTAACGCCCAGATCTGGGGCGTTGCCGCCAACGATATCAACATCGCCCGCGCCGCCAAAAAGGTTGTGCTGACTACCGAGGAAATCATCCCGACCGACGAGATACGCAAAAACCCTAACGCTACCGCCATACCCAACTACTGCGTGGACGCTGTTGTGCATGTCCCCTTCGGCTGTTTCCCGCTGTTTGTCGCCGGCTACTACTGGAGCGATATCCCATTCAGGCGCAACTTCATCATGGCCAACGCCACCCACGAAGGATTTATGGCCTGGCTGGAAGAATGGGTGCTGGCGCCCGGCGGCTTTGAAGCGCACTTAGATAAAGTGGGGCGCGACCGGCTGGATAAACTGGTGGAAATGGAACATGACAACTACCGTATCCCGGAATTGAGGTGAAGATATGGAATATTCGACAGCGGAACTAATGGCGGTAGCCTGCTCGTATGAACTAAAAGACGATGAACTGGTCTTTGTCGGCGTAGGCATACCCATGATGGCCGGGCTGGTGGCGACTAAAACGCACGCGCCCAATATGGTCATACTATATGAAGCCGGCGGCGTCGGCGCCAAATCACGGCGCCTGCCTTTTACCATTTCGGATAACCCCACCACCGACAACGCTCTGATGGCCGGCGAGATGTGGCGGGTATTTTCCGATACCCAGTGCGGGCTGGTGGATAAAGGCCTTATCGGCGGCGCGCAGATAGATAAATACGGCAACCTCAATACTACCGTGATAACCAACGGCAACGCTTTTACCTACGAAACGCCGGCCAACCGCCTGCCCGGCTCGGGCGGCGGCAATGATATAGCCTCCTCCTGCCATGAGACGGTCATCGTTATGCGGCTCGGTAAAAGCCGCTTTGTGGAAAAAGTGGACTATATAACGTCGCCCGGTTATATCACCGGCGGGAGCTCCAGGCAAGAAGCTGGCCTTAAAGGCGGCGGCCCCTCGGCGGTCATAACAGACAAATGCGTGCTGCGCTTTGACCCGGTCACCAAAGAAATGTACCTGGCCGCGCTGTTCCCCGGCGTCACGGTGGAGGAAATAAAAAACAACATACAGTGGGATTTGAGAGTAGCGGAAAGGTTAGAGGCTGTCGCCCCGCCGCCCGTCAACTATCTTGAACATATGCGGAACATGGACCCTAACGGCATCATCCTCGGCTCCAAAACTGTAACCAAGGAAGAAAGCTTTGACGACTTTTACCATAAAATGAAAAATGCCTACAATTCGGCGAGGATATGAGTGTATAGCAAAAAGAGGAAGGCGAAAGCCTTCCCCTTTGCTTTGCGCTTACCATGAAAAGCGACAGCGCCTGTATTACTCATATGTTCAATGCCGAAACTGTTTATTTATTGACAGAACTTTTCAAACATGCAATATTTATTATAAGTAAAACAGGTGGGGAGGCGGTAGAATGGTCAAAAAACAGTTTGTTAGGGGAGTTTTTTTACAAGTTGTGCTGGTGGCGCTCTTGACGGTATTGTCTTTGCCGGCACTAGCGGCCGGAGGGCTCGACAACGCGGTGCGCATCGATATCCTGACAGTGAATGACTTTCATGGCGCGCTTTTAGAGGATGGCAAGACGCCGGGCGCAGCTAAACTGGCCGGGTTTATAGAAAAAGAACGCGCGCTCAACCCCAAAGGTACGCTAGTGTTAAGCGCGGGCGACATGTTTCAGGGGACCGTGCGCTCCAATATTCTTTACGGCAAACCGGTCGTGCAGATGATGAACGCCGTAGGTTTTACGGCTATGGCTTTGGGCAACCATGAATTCGACTGGGGCCTGGAACCTTTGCAGGAGAGAGCTAAAGAGGCCAGGTTTCCTTTTTTGGCGGCAAATATCATGTATAAAGGAATAAATAAATTCGTCGACTTTGCCCGCCCGTACACTATCGTTGAAGCTAACGGAATAAAAGTGGGTATTATTGGCGTGATAACGCCGGCGACGGCCTATACCACAAATATGGCCGTGGCTACGAAATTTTCTTTTGAAGACCCCCTGGTAACAGTCAGGCGGCTGGCGCCGCTATTGAAAGAGCAGGGTGCGCAGGTCATTGTAGTACTGGGGCATATCGACAGCGAAATGAAGGACGGCAAGATAAGCGGCGAGGCGGCCGATCTTGCGCTGAAATTAAAACCGCGCCCGCGTACCTTTCCCGGCCCGGGACCGGTGTTGACGCCTGTGCCAAATCAAATAACAAAAGCGGAAGGAGAACAGATACGGCCGATCGGTCATGGACCGGCTATATCGCCGGATAAGGAAGGCTATGACGCTGAAGAAAAAGAACCCAAGTCCGACAAACGCATAGTCATGCGTATAGTGACGCCGGTCGACGCCATAGTGTCCGCCCATTCGCACATGAAGGTGGCGGGCAAGGTGGCGGGGATACCTATCGTGCAGGCCGGCTACAGCGGCCGCTCGCTAGGCAAAATAAGTATATTTTATTCTCCTGCTGACAAAAGGATAGTTTCTTCGGAGACAAAAGTTCTCGATATTATCCCGGCAGAGACGCCAACAGACGCCAAAGTGAAAAAAATAGTGGACAGGTCGGCCAAACAAGCGGCGCCGGTAGAAAAAACAGTGCTGGGTCAGGCGTTGGCTGACATCTCCCATGACCGGCATACCTTATCGCTGCTGGGGGAATTTGTCAGCGATGCTATCCGTCAGGCGGCGGGGGCGGATATTGCCTTTCAAAACGGCGGCGGACTTAGAAAGCCGCTGGTAAAAGGGAATATCACATTGGGCAACTTATATGAAGTATTGCCTTTTGACAATACGATAGTGACCGTCGATTTAACCGGGCGGCAAATAATAGACATCCTAAATTACGGTATTTATAACAAAAACATAGGTATGGTACAATTTTCCGGGCTGCGCATAGAGTATGACCCTTTATTGCCGCAACAGGAACGGGTGGCGGCGGTCACTTTAGCTGACGGCAGCCTCCTGCTGCCGGATAAACTGTATAAAGTAGCCACCAACGACTTTATGGCTGACGGAGGCGACGGCTTCACTATGTTCAAGGAAGGGAAAAATTTCTACAATACCAATATCGTACTGCGCGATACAGTGGCCGAGGCCGTGAAAAAAGCTGGCAAGGTAGAAGTGAAGGACGACGGCCGCTTTAAAGAGCAGACCGGCGTAGCGCGCAACGCCGCATAAAAGTAGACAAAACGCAAAATAAAAGTGGGGCTGCCGAAGGCAGTCCCGCTTATTTATCCAGCTTCGCCAAACGTTCTTTTATAATATCGCGGGCGGGATGGTTGTCGGGGGTGAGGGCAAGAAACATCTCATAATCAGCCCGCGCTTGAGCCAGATCGCCATTTTTTTCCGCAGACGCGGCGCTCACGGCCAAAGCGTCCGGCGATCCTGGCCGGGTTTTGGGTTGCGGTATGAGAACGCCTAGCGGGTCGGGGCCGTATTTATTAGGGCCAGTGGTTCCTTTTTGCAATAACAGCTGAAAGTTGAAAAAGATATTCGCGATAGGTATGAAGTCCATGACGGCATGCCAGCCGGGCCGGCCCAGGTCGTGCAGCCGTTTGACCTGTTTAGACAAGGCGAAAATAAAAAGAGGCATGTTGATGATGAGAAAAACAGCGCCCAAAACAGCATAGAAATCTTCGGAAGGATTGTCATAGAAAATATTAGCAAAAAAACCAACCAACATAAAAAGGATGACAGAAGTTAAAACCCCCGATGCAAATGATGTAAAGTAGGCTTTACGGCTTATACGCCCTTTAAAGGAGAACAAGCGAGAAATGATTGTCATATGCGGCGTCTCCCAACAACTCATAAATTTGGTTTGGCGTGGGTTTATGGTATATGCGGCAACAAGCCAAGCGCGGCGAGGCATTCCCTGCCGATAGCCTCACGCCTTTCTATGTCTTCGGGGTTGGCGATGTCGATGTTGAGGGCAAAGGAATAGATTTTACCTTCCTTTTTAATCCAGCCTACCCACCAGCCGATATTGGGTGCGCTGCCTACAGACCAGCCTGTTTTGCCGTGCAGTTCCCAGTCCGGCCCTTTATCTAAAAGCGTGATGCCGGCTACTGACTGCTGTATTTTACTGGAGACCGGCAGCTCGCGCTTTCCCAGACGGGCAAGAAAGAGCGTCTGCTGGACGGCGCTTATTTTTAGCGGCCCGCGCAGCCAGAAAGTATCCACGCTTTGCCCGGGGTCCATGTTGCCGTAGGATAGTTTTCTCAACCCCGCCGCCATGCGCTCAAGGCCGATGCGGCGCGCCAGTTCCTGATAGACCGGCACATTAGATATTTTTATCGCCTCGCGTAAAGACATATCGCGCTCCCAGGCTTTGACAGGCTGTGGCTGACCGCCATAGGGCAGTGTTTCATCTACACTGCTCACCGCCTGGCAGTCAAGGCCTATGAGCGTATTGGCTATTTTGAAGGTGGAAGCGGGAAGAAAGGGCGTAAGAGAGCGTTCTTTGTTGTAGACGATAAAAAGGCGCTTTTGCGGGTCGTACAGAATAAAAGTTCCTTCCGCAGACTTTTGCTGGAACAAACCGGCAAGTCCGGGCGCTTCGCGCCAAGTAGGGCCTAGGGGTTTAGATGCCTGGCAAACCGGGACAGCAACAAAAAGTAAAAATAAAACAATAAAAATTTTTCTCATACTATGCTCCTGTGGATACAATATTTTTACCTATTACTTTTATTCGCTATACGAAGCCTTTCCCCTGCTATGCGGCGCAATACCGGTAAATAAATAACGCCCGCCGGAGCGGGCGTTATTTATTGTATAAGACTATTTTATTGCGTCGTGCAATTTTTGGACTTGGGCATAGGCGCTGTGCGATTTTGGCGCCAGGTGCAAGAAATTTTCGTAGTCGGCCTTGGCGGCGTCTTTTTCGCCGGCCAGATCTTCGATCAGGCCTCTTTGCAGGTAAGCGTCAGGGTTTTCCGGCGCCAGGTCTATGGTTTTATTGAAGTCAGCCAAAGCGTTTGACCTGCTGCCTTGGGCAAAATAAGAGATGCCACGGTTGTAATAATATTTGGCATTGTTAGGTTCAAGCGAGATGGCTTTGTTAAAGTCGGCGATAGCTTCGTTGCGTTGGTTTTTATCAGCAAAGAGCAGGCCGCGGCTAAAATAGGCAACAGAATCAGCCGGTTTGATTTCTATAGCTTTAGTATAATCGGCAATAGCAAAATCATATTTTTTCAAGCCTTCATAGGCAATAGCGCGGGCGCGGTACGCGTAATGAAAACCGGGCTCCAACTCTATAGCTTTGGAATATTCAACAACAGCTTTTTCAAAGTCCAGTTTGTAAAGGTATAGTTCACCGCGGCCATAGTAGAGGATACTTTCCTTAGGGTCGATTTTGATTGCGGAATCAAGGTCGGCCATGGCAAGATCGGCTTTGCCGGTTTTGTAATAAGCAGTACTTCTCAAAACATAAGCGGTGACGTTTTTGTTGTTGCGGGCAATGGTGTCGCTGCAATATGATATTACTTCGTCATAATGACCTTGAGTGAGGGCGTGTACTGCTTTATCAATCATAGATTTGTTGCTGGCCGGCGCTGCCTGAGCTATGCCGGCAAGAGCGAAAAGCATAATGAGCAAAACCAAAAACCTTTTTTTCATTTGTTTTAGTCTCCTTCGTTTTTTATTTTGTACTGCATTAATGCCGTTGTTTTTGCTGGCGCCGCCTGATAAACAGGGTTAGCCAAAGCTAAGGGATTAATATATTTAATATTCGATACGAACAGTATTTTTCCCTGCCGGAAAACTTTCTAGTGTTTTTTCCGGAAGGGCAGGTAAAAAGCGCACATGATAAAGGCGCTGGTACAAAAGAAAAGCAGCCGGTAAAGCCAAAAAGGCCGCACTATTTCCGCTTGTTTGATGATATAGGCGTTCATGAACATAAAATTTGTAAAATAAATAGAGTTATAAAAATAGGCCAGCGGGCATAGTATGGCTAAAATACCTATGGAAAGCGCCAACCCGCTGCCGGTGGGCCGGGCTTGCAGCCAAATGACGCCATAGACGCCGGCGGCGATTACTAACATATGAGTGAGGATAAAAAGGTATAAAAAAAGCGGGTGGCGGTAGTTTTCGATGCCGGGCAGAATTATGGCCAAGCCGGCGCCAAAAGCATAGTAATAAGTGATTTGAAAAAAGAAGTCTTTACGAAGCGCCAGATAAAAACCGGCGGCCAGGAGCGAAACGCTGCAAAAATGAAAAGGCATAGCCTGAAACACAGAGAATCCTTCGTAGCATACGCGATAGAAAGCCTCCATTATGGTCAAAAGAAAAATAAAGCAACCGCAACACTGCCCCAAGCGGATTTTTTTGCCGGGCAAGAAGATAGGGGCGGCAATAAAGAGTGTGGCAAAAAGGAGGGCAAGGGCAAGGCTTGCCAAGTGGGAGCGGTCAAAATAGCTGAATTCTATCATAAAAATACACCATCCGGGCTTTTTGCGGCATATATTTTGCTGCTTTTTACCATTAACATATTCAACGCAGACAATTTCTTTCCCTGCCGATGAAATGGCCAACATGCAGTTGAGAAATATTAATAAAAACATCTTATGTATGCCGCATATTTAGTGTAACATGTAGCGCGCAGACAAGCTGCGCTTATTTTGCAAAGGGGGAACCGGATTATCATGAAGAAAAAAGTATTACTATCGGTATTTTCTTTGGCGATGCTTGCTACAGGCGCGGCATTTGCCGCGGCGCCTGACACAGACTATAGCAAAGTCGGCAAGGGTGCAGTCAGCATTGAGATGGCTAATACGGAAATGAAAGGGACATTATTTGGCGACACAGAGACCTTCGACAAGAAATGGAGTTTGGGCGCCAGTGCGGAAGTGGTCATAGCGCCAAAGTTTGCAATTGGATTAAATTATAACCATAATAAAGGGGAGGATGGAAATACTGCAAATGCCATATTAGGTTCCAGTGTAGATTCATTTGACCTTACAGTTCAATATATGGCATACCAAAAAGACGGGTTTTCTCTAATCCCTTATCTGGGCTATGCCAATGATAAGTCAAAACTGGAATACGGCGCGAACAGCATGTCTTCCAACAACAAGAACAATGTCCTCATCGGCGCCAAGCTTACCTATGACTTTGCCAAAAACTTTGTCGGCTACGCTGATGTCGGTTTTGGCGGGGATATTTACAAATGGGGCATAGGCCTGGCCTATAAGTTCAACCATAACCTGGCTTTGTCTGTCGGTTACGACTACCGCAAAGTAGACAATATGAGCTTTGACGGCCGTGATGCCGACGTTAGGTCGCAGGGGATGAACATAGGCCTGACATATCTTTTTTGATGAAAATATGTAGATAAATGACGGCCCGGTTTGTCGTAAGCGACAAACTGGGCCGTTTTTCCTATCTTAGATAAAGCCTAAGGCCATGCCTAGTCCGAGTATGAATACTGATGACAACACTATTTTTTAAAATAGAGGATAAGATACTTGCGGCAACAGTTTATTGCCCAATATATTGCCTAGGATGGCAGCCAGGATGATGAGAAAAAGCAGCAGGGCATTTTGGTAAAGATAATAGTGATTGTACCATGCATAAACCGGTATACGGGTTGCGTCTATGAATACTGCGGTGAGCGCGGCGGAAACAATCAGCTGTTTCCTATCGGGGCGCATTATTGTACTATGAGTATTCCGGCCAGCGAGCCTTTATTTACCGTCTGGGCGTCGGCGCCGCTGCCAATGGGATATATGTCCCAGCCGACATCGGCGAACATGCGGAATACGTCTATGCCCACCGCTTCCATGGAAGGGCGCGCCGTAAGGGCGAAACGGCATTTGTCGCCTTTAAGGGCGGCGCAATCCGCCTCCCGGCTGCAAAAACTGTGCCGGCAGGAGCCGGCGGCAAAGCCAAAAGCCAGATAATGGCCGTCGTAAAAAGCGGTAGATTCCAGAGTGGAAATCATTTTGAACATTTTGAGATATGCGCCTATCCGCTCTTTGATAGTGGCTTTATTGCGGGTCACTACTTCCGGCTCCACATCCAGGCCTAGCAACACAGCGCGACGGTATTTTTTCAGATGCTCTTTCAACTCACTTGGCTTGAGGGTATTGGGCGGGCAGTGGGCGCAGGCGCCATAGCCAAAGCAGCGTGGTATCTGGCATTTTAAGGTCACAGTGTCGTCAACTGGGATGCTGGCGGCGTCTACTATGGCGCAGCGGCTGGCGCCAAGTTCGAGCGCTTTGGCGGCATAACGTTCCAGATGGTCCTCTAAAAGGTCTTCATTCATATCTTTGCTCACTTTTTTTATGCTGTTCATGCCCGGCCTCCTTGATATAGGTTTTTTATCTCGTGTGCCAGTTACTTTTCCGGCTTTATTTATGCTTATAAGGATAAATCGCAACGAGCGCAATAAAAACTTATTGGGAGTTATTCGCCGCGGCTCGGTATAATCCTGCTCGAAACAATGAGCATGTACTGAGGAGATTTGAACAGGAAGACGTATGTCGGCTTTTTGGCGCAAAAAGCTGTGTTTGCTGTGCAAGGTTATATGTTAATTTTTATGGTGGAATAAGTATTTTATTAATTATTGAAGGAAAAGAGTTTTTTTTAGCGAAGATAAATATCTAATTAGATAAAAAAATATGTTAGGTTGAGTATTAAGGATAGAATATTGAGTAATACTGGATTTGGCGGTAAAAATGTTTGCTATGCCAAGTGATTTTTTGTTGAAACAGAGGGGATAAAATTGGGGCTTATTTTTAGAAAGATATTCAGCCAGCAAGAAGCACGTAAACCGCTTATAGCCTCTATGCTGCTCATGGCGGCCACCGGTATCATTTACATTTGGTCGGTATTCATCATACCGCTGGAGCAAGATTTTGGCTGGCCGCGCAACCAGATTTCTCTGGTATTCACAGTGACGATGGTGTGCTTGTCGGCAGGCTTGGCGTTGGGCGGCTTTGTCCATAAAAAAATCCCGGTCAAGCGTCTGCTAGCGATCGCTACTGTTTTGGTGGCTATTTCCTTTGCCGTTACTTCTTTTAGCCGAAGCCTTACGGTGATGGTGGTTTTTTACGGAGCTTTGTGCGGTTCTGTTATGGGTATAGTCTACAGTTTGATAATATATACCTGTAATCTATGGTTCAGCAAAGATATAGCCGCTACAGTCTCCGGCCTTTTGCAGAGCTGCCTGGCTATAAGCACGATTTTCTTAAGCTATATGGCGGCGGGGATGCTGGAGGTTTATGACTGGCGCACTGTTCTCAGGGTAATTGGTGTGGGGTTTGTAGTTGTTTTGCTTTTTGCCTATAAATACCTCAGCCAGCCAAGTTTATCCTGCGGCCAGGACGCGGGCGGAGAGGCGTCCGTACCGGAAAGTGGCCTCGATTGGCATGGCATGATAAAAACCAGGTCGTTCTGGCTGTTTTGGTTTATAAGGCTGGCTACACTGTCGGGCGGAGTTGGCATGATAGGCCATGCGGTGCCTATTGCACTTGAACTTGGCGTAAGCTATAAAAGCGCCATTTTTGCGTTAGGATTGCTATCTCTTTGTAATGGCGCCGGACGGACGGTGTTTGGCATTATCTGGGATTATGCAGGCTTGAAAAAGACTATCTTATTGGATATAGTCTTTTTTATAAGCGCTTTTGCCCTTTTGTTCACCGCTCCGCTGCATAAAAGCCCTTATCTGGTGTTGGCCGCATTTGGCCTTAGCGGCCTTTCTTACGGCGGCGCCAATCTTATGGGCATATCTTTTACCCGTACGGTTTTTGGTTTGAAGCATTTTGCGGAAAACTATGGTTTTAATAGTTCTTCGATGATTGTAAGCTCATTTTTCGGACCCTATTTACTGGGCGAAATCAAACTGTTTTCCGGCTCATACCATAACGCTTTTTTAGTTTTTATGGCCTTTGGCTGTTTATCAACCGTTTTCTTGCTGCTGATAAAGAAGACCAGTTATTGATAATATGAAACAGAACGCCGGTTACTTACCGGCGTTCTGTTTATTCATCCTCGTCTTCGTCCTCATCGTCGTCATCTGAAGTATTGTTGATGAAGTCCATTATGCTCATGCCGCAAAGCAACAGCCCGCCAATGCCGAACACGCCGCTGGTGACTGTCTTGCCAAAAATGTTGTAAAGGAGAGCCACTGGCCAGGCTACACGGCGCCTGCCGCCCATTTCTTCTAAAAGGCTGAACTCGCCATACAGGTAAAATGCCAGCAACACGAGAAATATTCCTATGGCAAACGACCATAGGGCTTCAAGCCGGGCTTTGGTAAACACATTATCCACTCTTTTCTTTGTCGGTTGACATATAATATAAATTTTGGACGCATAAATAACACAATAAATATATTATCATCTTTTGCCTAAAGTGGCAAAACTATGGCGTATTCCATGAAACAATTGTTTCTCGCGGCAGTTTACTGAATAAAAACTGGGCATGATTTATTATTATGATGTATAATAAATATTTATCAAATATGTTATCGGCTATAGGATAATGCGATATGGATATGTTCAAAAAATCGGCCAGGTTTTTTCTGGCTGTTGGCGGCTATTGCGCTGGCGGCCGGCGGTATATTGGCTTACCTTTTATATGATGACTACAATTATCAAAACAAACAGAACCCTGACGGCTGGCAAGATACGATACTGTCGCAGGGCAAAGATATGCGCTACTAGATAGGCAAAAAAAGTAACAATAGGTATGATTTTTCCGATAAAAAACTCAATGCGCTGTTAGAATCGGATGTTTATGACTATGAAGTGATTGGAGCGACAGGCGCAAAAAAGAAAAATATAAACTTTTAGCCAACTTTGAAGAATTTTTGCCGGAGGGACAAGAAAAATTTCTGGCCTGGCGCGCTTTAGGCCCGGGCGATCATAAAAAACGGCCCTATTTGGAAAAAGACCTGGCAAATAGCTGTCTGCGCCTGGTCGACGGCTTTTTGGAAAATGATAAGAAACAACTAACGGCAAATGAAGTGTGGTTGCTGGATCTGAAGAACAAACACCAGCTCGAGCAGCATGTATTCGTGTATAAGGTGGAGGACGGTACGGCGTATTTTGTCGGTAGAGACTATTTGACGGCAGTAAATCTGCCAGATTGTTTTGTCACCCAGCTTAAACGTGTCAAGGAGCAACCGGCGCAGGCGCCCAAGCAACTGGGATGCAGCGCCGTTTTGTGGCAGATATGAGCGCATTTTCCTATGCGGCCCAGGTAGTTTTTAAGGAGCTGTTGGAACGTCCGGAGAAATATCCGCTAAAATTTCAAAGATGAGGAAACTCTGGACACGTCCGGAGTTTTTTAATTGCAAAAATAAAAAGCAAGAAATGTCGGTTTTTTAGTTAAAAAAATAAATATTAGACAAGCGCTTATTTAATAATTAGAAAATAGCGAGTAAAAAATAACTGTTATGCGAGCAAAATAGATATATCAATGAATATTGATATATCTTATTGTTTATTAAATCGCATGACATGAAGGTAATGTATAGCATTTATCCGTTAATAAATATTATTTGCTATTTATTTTAAAAATATATTGCTATATATATTATTTTATATAGCATTTCTGATAAAAGTCTAAAAAGTAGGTAATATTCTATGTTTATTTTGGAATTATTAGAAAGATACTGTAGTTTTAGGCAATTTAATGCAAAAAAGCATAAGGCGAGGAAGTATACAAAAACATATCAGGCTGTTATACTAACGGTAGTGATATTTATTAAAAGGCCTGCTGCTTCTAGTCGATTGTCGAAAATAAGCCGCAGGTTTTTAATACAGCTATTATTTGTAGCTTGTTTGCAGTAGCCTTGATTTTTACAGTGGTTTACCAGGGTATTTACTCGGTTTGCTTTATTTCTGCCGGTTTCTGCTGCGCAGCAGAATTCTTTAGACTCTAACGCATACACTCGCCACCTCTTTTGCGTAAACACTGTACGCTGCTACTGGAGAGGGCGCGGGGCCTTTATATTTGTGCCCGGAGCCGTTATCCGTCCCCATGGGGGCGGTTTTTGTCTTTTGCGCAAAGGTATTTTGCGCCCCTCCTCGTTTTCGCAGTATTCAAACGAGAGGAGAGATACTATGGATATTTCGACAGCTGCTTGGGCATCGCTTATTGCCCTGGCTATCATCGTAGTCATTTCCTGTGTCAACGAAGACCTGCATGTCGGTTTTTTGGCTATCGGCTTTGCCATTGTCGTAGGAGGCATTTTTAGTAATTTGGCTGGCGCTAAAGTTTTGCTGTTTTTCCCGACAGATTTGTTTATGATCCTGGTGGGGGTAACCTTTATGTTCGGGCTTGCCTCTACTAACGGCACTATGGAAAAACTGACCGCTTATTCCGTGCGCGTTTGCAAAGGAAATAATGCCCTGATCCCTTTGGTGGTTTATATTATAACTTCGGTTTTGACTACCATAGGCCCCGGTAATATAGCGGCGACAGCCCTCCTTGCCCCGGTCATGATGGCGATAGCATCCCGTGTCGGTATGCCGGCTTTTCTGATGACGCTTTTAGTTGTTGGAGCGGCAAACGGTTCAGCATTTTCGCCTTTTGCTCCGACCGGTATTATCTCCAACGGCCTGATCGCTAAAATGGCGCCCTCTCTGGGCATTCCCGCAGAGGCGCTCAGCGGCCTGGCGTGGAAAATACATTTTAACTCTCTGGTAGCGCAAGGATTTGTCAATGTCGGCGGCTTTTTGATTATGGGCGGCTGGTCATGGATAATGGCGCAACGCGGCAAGAGCATAGACATCGATGAACTTGCCCCTAAACCTGAGCCTTTTAATCGCCAGCAGTGGCTGACCTTCTGGGCGATAATAGTCCTTATCCTCTTGGTGGTCGTGCCAGGATTGCCCGGCATGAAAGCGGCCTTCCCCAAAGCGTTTATGAACATGCTGTCTAATGTCGGCACGGTCGCTTTCATCCTGTCGGCCATACTGCTGCTCCTTAAAGCGGGCGACAGCAAAGATGCTATCAAGGCGATGCCCTGGGGCGTTATCATGATGGTCTGCGGCTTTACCGTACTTATCGGCGTCATGGATAAGTCCGGCGGCCTCAAAGCTTTGGTGGAAATGATTGGCTCTATTTCCAACCCGACCAGCGTCAATTTCTGGCTTGGTTTGATACCGGGCGCTATTTCGGCCTACTCCAGTTCGTCTGGCGTGGTAATGCCTATGTTCCTGCCACTAGTGCCTGGTCTGGTCAAAGAGATAGGCGGCGGCAACCCGGTGGCTATGATATCTTCTATCAATATAGGGGCCCATCTAGTCGACACGTCTCCCTTGTCTACCCTGGGGGCTCTTTGTATAGCCTGCGCAGGCGACAATGAAGATAAAAGCAAGTTGTTTAGGAAACTGCTTATCTGGGGCCTGTCGATGTCTGTGGTTGGAGCTATCGTCTGCTATGTATTCTTCGGGCTTTTAGGATTTTAAATACATATAAACTGACGGCGCCGCCCAAGGTTATACCTTGGGCGGTCATTTTTATTAATATATGTATAATTATGAAAATATTAAAAAAGACGTTTTTGCGCTACATGCAGTAAAAGTGGAATAAAAGGCGGTAAAAAATAAAAATAAATTTTCGCGATAAATCTTAAAATTACAAAAAATAGGCATAAGATGACAAGTTAAAAACATAAAAATTGAATTGGAGTAAAACCAAGGCATATTAAATGAGTTTTTTATATGATTAAATCCGTATATTAAATAATTTTTAAATTTTATTAAATACAAAAGGAAAGTCAAAAAACTCTTGATATAACTGATAAATTTAGTGAAAAAAATTCTCTTGGCACACCATTTGAAAATTTTTAGATAGTATGATGTTCTTTTTATTATTACTATTTTACTATAAAATGTAATTAAAATTTTGTATTATTTTTTCTAAATGCTTTTATAATTAGAGCTGATAGGAACATAAATATTTATTGCCTGTCAAAATATCATTAGGCGGCAGTCTCACTTTACTGCTGGAAAAGTACTGTAACGGTTAAAGTGTAGCCGTGAGGCCTTCTTTCTTTTTGTAATTGTGTGAATGTTCAGCCTATTCGAGGAGGGATGCTTGGAAATAGAGTGAAGATGAAAAATATGGTAAAATTTTGTTTTTCTCAATTATCTGCTTTTATTTTGTTTTAAATGTTTTATCATTACTACTAGTAGGAGGATGAAAATGGATTTAGCTTTAGTGACTTCTTTGTTTGACGAGATGCTCATGGGCTTTATTGGTCTTTACCAGAATCCCACTATGATCATCATGTGGGTCATCGGCTTTGTCTTGATTTACCTTGCGGTATGGAAAGACTATGAACCAACTCTGCTGCTGCCTATGGGCGTTGGCGCTATTCTTGCCAACATCCCCTTTTCTTCGGCTGTTGTCAAGACGCCCGGCGAAGAAGGCTTTCTCTTTTTGCTCTATAATATGGGCATAAAGAATGAATTATTTCCTGTACTTATCTTTATAGCTATAGGCGCTATGTGCGACTTTGCGCCGCTCATGCGCAATCCAAACGTCATGCTGTTTGCCGCTGCCGCCCAGTTTGGCATATTTGCCACGGCTATCGCGGCTACCGCCTTGGGTTTTTCTTTTAACCACGCTGCCGCTATCGGCATCATCGGCGCGGCCGACGGCCCGTCTACCATCTTTGTCGCCAGCCGCTACGCGGTCGATATGCTGGGGCCGCTTTCAGTCGCGGCTTACTGTTATATGGCATTGGTACCGGTTATCCAGCCGCCTGTCATCAGGATGATGACCACCCAGGAAGAGCGTTGCATAAAAATGGGCTATGAAGGTGAAAAACCCATCTCGCAAAAAGCTAAATTCCTTTTTCCGATCATGGTCGTCATCGTGGCTGGCGTTATCGCCCCAATATCTGTTGCCCTGATCGGCGCTTTAATGTTTGGCAATATTTTAAAAGAAGCGAAAGTTGTGCCTAGTTTGGCTGCTTGCGCTGAAAACGAACTGTCCAACCTGGTGACCCTGTTGCTCGGCATAACTGTCGGCGCGACCATGGAAGCGGACAAATTCCTCAATGTCCAGGTACTTATGATCATGGGCCTTGGCGCTGTTGCGTTCGTATTTGACACGGTGGGCGGCGTATTGTTCGCTAAAGTGCTCAATATGTTCTCTGCCAAAAAGATCAATCCGATGATCGGCGCCTGCGGCATTTCGGCGTTCCCGATGTCCGGCCGTGTTATCGCCAAGATGGCGCTGAAAGAAGACCCGACAAACTTCATCATCCAGCACTCGATCGGCGTAAACGTAGCCGGTCAGGTAGCCTCTGTTGTGGCCGCGGGCCTGGTGCTTGCACTTATCCCGGCATTGCAGAAACTGTTGGGGGTGTAATTGTATGAATAATACGATATTAGCCGCTGTTTTAATGATGGTCGGCGCATTGCCCGCAATGTTTCTGGTTATAGGTATATTTATATTCGCTACAAAGCTCCTCGTCAACTCTTTCCCGCCGGAAGACGAAGACGATGATGGCGATGACGATTAAAAATTTACGCTATCTCCTTTCGCATACACTTTAATATATGATATTTAGGAGGATAATAGTATGGATATTTCGACAGCCGCATGGGCATCACTTATTGCCCTGGCAATAGTCGTAATAATTTCGTGCGTCGATGAAGACTTGCACGTTGGTTTTCTCTCTATCGGTTTTGCGATCATAGTAGGCGGTGTATTCAGCAATATTACCGGCGCCAAAGTCATGGGTTTCTTCCCGACCAGCCTGTTCATGATTCTGGCCGGCGTTACTTTTATGTTTGGCATGGCTTCTACCAACGGCACTATGGAAAAACTGACCGCTTATTCCGTGCGCGTATGTAAAGGCAATAATGCCCTTATCCCTGTAGTTGTCTATATCGTTACTTCGATTTTGACTACCATAGGGCCTGGCAACATTGCCGCTACTGCGCTTCTCGCTCCTGTTATGATGGCTATTGCCGCACGCGTCGGTATGTCCGCTTTTCTGATGACCCTCTTGGTCGTCGGCGCGTCCAATGGCGCTGCTTTCTCGCCCTTTGCTCCGACCGGTATAATTTCCAACGGTCTGATAGCCAAAATGGCGCCGGCTTTGGGGCTTCCCGCCGACTCTCTGGGCGGCCTGGCCTGGAAAATACACTTTAATTCCATGGTAGCTCAGGGCTTTGTCAACGTTGGCGGTTTCCTCATTATGGGCGGCTGGGCTTGGGTAACTGCCCAGCGCGGCAAAACTATTGATATTGACGAATTGGCGCCGAAACCGGAGCCGTTCAACAACCAACAATGGATGACAATCTGGGCCATCATAATCCTAATTGTTTTGGTCGTTGTACCGGGCCTGCCTTTCATGAAAGGCGTACTGCCCAAATACATCACCAACATGCTCTCTAACGTTGGTTCTGTAGCCTTTATACTGTCCGGGTTCATGCTCCTTCTTAAGGCCGGCGACAGCAAAGCGGCTATCAAGGCTATGCCCTGGGGCGTTATCATGATGGTCTGCGGCGTGTCCGTACTGATCGAAGTCATGGACCAATCCGGCGGTCTCAACGCTATGGTCAAAATGATTGGCGCTATTTCCAATCCGACCACGGTAAACTTCTGGCTGGGTCTCATTCCCGGCGCGATATCGGCTTATTCCAGTTCCTCTGGTGTTGTAATGCCGATGTTTTTGCCGCTGGTTCCCGGTCTTATCAAAGAAGTAGGCGGCGGCAGCCCGGTAGCGATGATTTCTTCCATCAATATCGGCGCCCACCTTGTAGATACTTCCCCGCTTTCCACCCTCGGCGCACTTTGTATCGCCTGTGCCGGCGACCATGAAGACAAAGGCAAGCTGTTTAGGAATCTCCTTATCTGGGGTCTGTCTATGTCCTTAGTCGGCGCTATCGTCTGCTATGTGTTCTTCGGCCTGCTTGGCTTCTAAGAAATACTCAATAAAAATGCCTGGAGCATATGCACCAGGCATTTTTATATGGAAAAAGATCAGGTTATTTTTTGGCCGGCTCAGTTTTTGCTGGCGCCGGTTCCGGGAAGGCTATTGCTTGGGCGTTTTTAACTTCTTCCGGCAGGATTATTTCTGCGGCTTTGTTGTGGTTGTAGTAAGTAGATTCACTGGTTATAGTGGTAGTTTTCAACATCTCTAGAATGGTTTTTATTTCCTTTTTATCTTTTTCACTGCTACTCTTTTCCGCGATGTCTTCCAGCAGCTTGCTTAGTTTTTTGATGTTGTCTTTAAGGTCGAAAGCAGTCCTGTATAAAGTACCATCTTTATCTACCCAAACATTGTAGGTAAAGTCGCCTACTTTAGAAATATAGTCCTTATACATGCTTTCCAGTGCTTTTAGAGAAGCATCCGAATAGCTATCAGGCTTTTCTCTTGTGATCAAGATCAGTATATCGTAGAAGGCCTTGTTTGCCAGCGTGATTTGCATGTTGTTGAGCAGGCGTCCGTTTATATTTTCTTCGCCTTTAAGTTTAACGGTAATGGATTTATCCAGTATAGCTTCGATTTTTTCTTCAAATTTTTTGACTTCATTTTCATCCATTTCTTTCTTGGGAACAATCAGTTTTTGCCAGGGGCTGTTCTTTTTTAGAAAATCCGTCTTAAAATAAACAGTGAAATTGTCCTTGTTTTCTATAAGGTAATAATCAAGATTTATTGGCATGCCGCCTGGCAGCAAGGCGCCCATAAAAACTTTTCCTTGCAGGGGATTTTGCCAAAAGGTGATCTTATAAAGAACGGGTATGGAGTATTTGGTTTTGTTGTAAGTTGTGTTAAGTAGGATGCGCAGATCACAGTCGCCATTTTTCAAGTTTTTGCCATTGTCCGATATTTTTTGCCACAATTCCTGAGCTTCTTTGCCGCCGTTTACCGCTTCGGCGTTTAGCGGCAACAAAAATGCGGCCAATGCTAGGCAAAAGCAAAGGAGTATTTTTTTCATAATAAGATCCCCTTTATCTGTTTATCTGCTCACAGGATATTTTATCGCTGGCTTTTTGTCAAGGCCGTCATTCCAGGCGCTTTTTAAATTTGGCAACGCTGATAGTGAGCACTACAGCGATGAAAGAGCAGAGGAAAAGTATTTGCGGCCACAGGTACCCTATCGTATTGCCTTTGAGTATTATGCCGCGGATTATTTGCAGGTAATAGGTGATAGGAACGATATAGCCTATATAATAGAAAAACTTAGGCATGGCCTCACGCGGGAACATGAAGCCGGAAAGCAGCATGCTGGGCATGATGAGGGAAAAACTCATCAGCATGCCTTGCATCTGTGTTTTTGCTACATTAGAGATAGCCAGCCCTAAACCGAGCGAGGCGATTATGAAAAAACCGGTGAGAAAATATAAAAGCGGTATGCTGCCGCTAAAAGGTATTTTGAATATAAAGGCGGCGGTCAACAAGAGGATGGTCAACTGGACATACCCGACGATCACATAGGGGAGGATCTTGCCGACCATCAGTTCATAGCTTTTGAGCGGGGTTACGATGAGCTGCTCTAGGGTACCGCGTTCGCGTTCCCTGATGATAGCCAGCGTAGTAAGTATCATCATGGTAATAGTGAGTATCATGCCGCCGATAGCCGGCACCATGTACCAGGCGGTGATGAAATCCGGATTGTACCAGGGGCGGATGCGTACATCTATGGCCGGTTTTTGTTTATCCATATTGAGGCCGGCGGCATTAAGGCGCTGGAACATTATCTCCTGTGATTTTTGCTGGCCGACCATTTGCGCAGTGCTGATAGCGGAAGATGCGGCCATAGAATCACTGGCATCCACCAGTACTTGTATCGAACTGCCGCGCCGGTTTTTGAGGTTGGCGGCATAATCGGGCGGTATGACTACCCCGGCTTTGACCGCGCCTTTTTGTATAAGGTCGGTCACTTCCTGATAGCTGCCGGCGATATAGCGGATATCATAATATTCAGTGGCGGTCAGCGCATCAAGGAATTCACGGCTTTCTTTGCTGAGCGACTGGTCAAAGACGGCTGCCGGCAGGTGTTTGACATCAGTATTTATGGCAAAGCCAAAAATCAGCGTCTGCATAAGCGGGATCAGCGCCATTATGACCAGCGTCATCCTGTCGCGGCGCATCTGGATGAATTCTTTTTTTATTATGGCGATGAGGCGTGTCATAAGCTACCCCCCGGCGCTTTATTGGCGCGCCCTTCCTGTACCAGGTGTATAAATACGTCTTCAAGTGAGGGTGTTATCTGCTGCGGCTGATAGACGGCGAGATGCGGCAGGCAATCTCTGGATAGCCGGAGGCGCACGCTTTGCCCATGGATATAAGAATCAAGGAGCGGCAGCTCCTGGGCGCGGATGTCGTCTAAAAGGGCAAGCGGGTCGGGCGAAGGGATGCGGTATAGTGCGCCTGGCAGCGCTGCTTTGAGCTTTTTTGGCGTATCGTAGGCTACAAGCTTGCCGTTATGGATAAAAGCGATAGCGTCACAATGTTCCGCCTCGTCAAGAAAATGTGTGGTCACAAGCACTGTGGCGCCTTGGGCGGCAAACTGGTAAATTAACTGCCAAAACAGTCGCCTGGTGCTAGGGTCGGCGCCGCTGGTCGCTTCATCGAGAAAAAGAAGTCGCGGTTTGTGGAGCACGGCGCAGGCCAGGGCCAGGCGCTGTCGCCAGCCGCCGGAGAGGTTTTCCACCAGCAAGTCTTTTTTCGGGCCAAGTGCCACAAAATCGATAATTTCTTCTATGCGCCGCAGCCTATCAGTTTTTTTCATGCTGTACAGGCCGCCATAGAAATCAAGGTTTTCTAAGACTGTCAGGTCAGTATACAGACTGAATTTTTGTGACATATAGCCTATTTCGGATTTTATCGCTTCACTTTCCGTCAGGATGTCAAAGCCGAGTACCTGCCCGCCGCCGCTGGTTGGCAAAAGAAGGCCTGTCAGCATGCGGATGGTGGTGGATTTTCCTGAACCGTTTGGCCCCAGGAAGCCGTATACGCCGCCTTCATCCAGGGAAAGATTAATATTGTCCACTGCGGTAAAATCACCGAAGCGCCGGGTAAGGTTGTGCGTTTGTATGGCTACAGTCATGGCGCGCCCTCTTTTCCCGCGCTCAATACGCTGAATAAGTCCTCCAGGGTCGGGTTGATAGGCGTGAGAGAATAGTCCGCCAGTCCCAGTTGGTCGAGGTATTCTGTTAAGAGAGGCAGTTCCTGCTGCCGGTCGCGCAGCGCGATATGTAGTTCTTCGCCATAAAGATATGCATCGGCGGCGGGAAATGCCCTGAACCTCGGCAATAGGCCGCGCAGCCCTCCGGCCGTTAGTGAGAACAGGCTGTAAGGGTAGGAAGATAAAAGTTCAGCAGGCGAGCCTGTGGCACGGATACTGCCTTGATGGAAAAAAGCCAGGCGGTGGCATAGCTCTACCTCATCCATGTAGGGAGTGGATATAATAAGTGTCAGCCCTTCTTTATTCAGGCGGTATAAGAGTTGCCAGAATTCGCGCCGTGATACCGGGTCTACGCCGGTCGTCGGCTCATCGAGAATCAGCAGTTCCGGGCGGTGTAACAGACCGGCCGCCAGGGCAAGCTTTTGCTTCATGCCGCCGGACAGGTTGCCGGCCAGGCGGTCTTTGAAACCATCCATCCAGGTCATGGCAAGCAGCTGGTTGGCGCGTTCGGTAAACAAATCACCTCTTATCTGGTATAAAGAACCAAAGAGGGAGAGGTTTTCCCAGACCGTCATGTCCTGGTATAGGCTGAAAAGCTGCGGCACATAGCCGATGCGCTCTTTGACCTTTTCCAGTGTTTTTTCGCCCAGCAGCTCGATTTCACCGCTATCGGCCGCGTATAACCCAAGCAAGGTACGGATAAAGGTAGTCTTGCCCGCGCCGTCCGGTCCGACCAGGCCGAATATCTCACCTTTGTTTATATGAAGGGATATATTGTTTAAAGCGTGGACAGAGCCGAAAGATTTTTTTAAGTCAACGGCTTTTATTATCATGGTAGGCGTACTTCGGCCGGCATGCCGGGCTTGAAAACGCCGTCTTTATTATCTATATACACTTTTACGGCAAATACCAAATTGGCCCGCTCATCTTTGGTTATTGTCTGACGAGGGGTAAATTCAGCCTGAGTGGCTATTTCTTTGACTGTACCTTGAAATACCTTGCCCGGATAAGAGTCTATCCTTACTTCGGCCTGCTGGTCGAAGCGTACGCGGCCAAGCAAAGTGGAGGGGACATATATTTTTACCCAGCAATCGGACAAGTCGCCGATGGTGGCTAGTGGGGCGCCAGCTTGCACAAATTCCCCAGCTTCGTAGTTTTTGCTGAGTATCCTGCCGGACAGCGGGCTTTTTACGTCGGTATAACCAAGCTGGGCCTTTGCCGCATCAAGGGCCGCTTTTTGTTGTTCTACAGTATGGCGCTGGGCTTCTATGGCGTCCGTCCTGCTGCCCTCGACCGCCAGCTGATAAGCGGAAGCCGCCTGTTGGTAATTGCCTTGCGATGTCGTCATGGCCAGGCGGTAATTATCCAGTTCCTGCTGGGAAATGGCGCCGCTTTGATAAAGGCGGGAAAAGCGCTGGTAATCGGAAGACGCTTTTTCCATAGACAGGCGGGTGGCATTCATAGCTGCCGCATAGCTGGCGATTTCGGCGCCGCGCGAACCGGCTTCAAGGTCTTTGAGCTTGGCCAGGGCGCTTTTGTACGCTCCTTCCGCCTGTAGGTAGGCCAGGCGGTAGTCAGTCTTGTCGATGCGCGCCAGGATAGCCTCTTTCGTGACTTGGTCGCCTTCCTTGAAATTGCGTTCAACCAGATAACCGCCTACCTTGGGCGTCAGGTCGGACTGGGTCACTTCTATCATACCGGTAGCGGTAATGGCGCGGTCCGGGCGCTGGAAGAAAAAGTAAGCGCCGGCGCCGACTACTGTTAGAAAAATAGCGGCTGCGATTATCAATTTACGCCGTTTATCCATGAGCGGTATCCTCCTTGCCGGCAAGCAGGCTATCAAGCGACACTGCCAGCATTTCTTCCATGTCAAGCGGTCTGTATGAAGAAAAAAGTTTCTGCCAGATATGGCTGAGCAACAGCGGGGCGACCAAAAGCTGTGGACAATCAGCCAGACGGCGGTCTTTTATCTCCCCGGTCTCGATGCCGCGTCTAATTACCTTTTCTAAATTTGACAGTCCCGGCGTGATAATGGTTTGGAAATAAACTTCCGCCAGTCTGGGAAAGCGCGGCCCTTCGCTGATGACAAGATGGAGTATCTGCCCGGCTTCGCCTTGCGCGATACGTTTTAGCAGATTGCCAAACATTGCGTGCAGCAATTCTTTAGCCGGCGTTTTATTGTCGGGTGAAGGCGTGAAACGCGGTACCAGCGGCAGGATATATTCTCTGATAAGTTCTTCCAAAAGCGCTTCCTTATCGGAAAAATGCAGATATATGCTACCTTTGGCAACTCCGGCCCGGCGGGCAATATCTTCCATGCGTGTTTGGCCAAAGCCTTTGTGTGTAAATTCCTGAAAGGCGGATGTCAATATGGCTTCGCGCCGCCGGGACGACTGCTGCTGGCGGGACAGGCCTTTTAGGCTGTCTTTTTGCAATGTGGGAGCGGCTTTTTTATTCATAAACGGGCTCCTTTTATTATGTCTAGATGAAGTTTGTTGACTGACCGGACAGTCAATTTATAAATATAGTATAACATTGATCCTTTTATAAAAGCAAGTGAATAGAAGATATTGCGATATAGGCACAGCCTTGCTTACCAGCAAGGCTGTGCAGACTGTAGACAAAAGCACCTTTATATATTAATTATACATTTGGTATTCAGTGCAAAAAGTCTTTGGCTTGATTGTTATCTATCGTTATAGTAAGTCCTACTGCGAGCCATCCCTAGCTACGCGACAGTTCTTTTTTTAT
>JAVBME010000042.1:0-6258 GCA_031552765.1 Acidaminococcales bacterium
TAAAAAAAGAACTGTCGCGTAGCTAGGGATGGCTCGCAGTAGGACTTACTATAACGATAGATAACAATCAAGCCAAAGACTTTTTGCACTGAATACCAAATGTATAATTAATATATAAAGGTGCTTTTGTCTACAGTCTGAAATACCCTGCCTGTAAATAGGCAGGGTATTTTTATCACTCTTCAAGTATACAAGGTCGTACAAGGATTTTGCTTTTGTAAAATTTTTTACAGCCTTTGTTTTGCAAGTTTGCAGGAAAACTGTGCTATAGTAGAGAAAGAAAGATAAATCATCGATAAAAGTGAGGTATAGGGCTGTGGGAAGAAAAAATTATGTAGGTTTATTTTTAACGGTGTTGTTTATTTTTACTTTTTTTCATGTTACGTCGGATAACCGCTCGGCACATGCCGCCAACAGGTATATAGCGCAAAAATATTCTTTTGATGCTACCGGCGCTTTGCTGACTCCTTTGACTGCCGACTTTGGCAGTGTAAAAAAGACCGCCTATGTGGAAAGAAAAGAACTGTCGCCTGACAAAAGGCTGTTGCTGGTAGCTTATGCGACAGGTTCAGACAGTGTCTTTGCGGTGCAGATGTTTGACAGCTATAATTATTCTATTTATAAAGTGCGCCTGCGTGACGATAAACGAGAAGAGATAGTCATCTTGGGCTTGGGAAAGCCGGGGGAAAAAAGAGTGCCTTTACAGGAGATACGCATAATCGGAGAAAATACAGCTGGGGAGCTGGTGTCTTTTCCGGTGCAGGGTTTCCAGCCGGCTGCGGTTTTAAATTCGCCCCTGCAACTTGACGGCGACCGTGTCATGCGACTGTCGCTGGGCGTGAACGGGAAAGATATAAAAATCTACTGGGACGCCGCCGCTGAAGCGTTTGTGTGTGCAAACTCCGCCGCTCCTACGCAGGCTCCCGCCGCGGCGACAGCGGACAAAGGGGAGGACATTTAATGTTTGGCGAAAAAGAAGAGCAGGAATTTGCCGGCTTACTGGATCTGTTCAAGCAAGACAAAGAACTGGGCGAGATGATAAGCAAGGTAAGTTTCGAAGATCTTTTTTCTTATAAATTTATGGCGGAAAACAGCGATTTTTCCTCTTTGGACGATATGTTGTACCGCAGCGGTTTTGGTATTGTCAATCCTTTGGAGATAGAGAATGTATCGCCTGAGCGCTGGGACGAATACATTGCTAAACATACTAAATGCCAGAAGTGGCATGAATTTGGCAAACTGGCCATGATCGTCTGGATGAATGGCAAATTGGCGGAAAGGCAAGAAAAACAGTAAATGCCTGTAGTACTTCACGCCATACAAAGTGTCGCCAGCATCGTTATAATGATCGTCATAGGGATTGCTCTGGCCCGGCGCGGCTGGTTCAATGAAGAAAGCGGCAAGCTTATCGCCAATCTTGTGAGCAAAGTATCGCTGCCCTGTGTAGTTCTTTTAAATATCACAGATAATTTTAACCGGGGGAACTTTTTTGACCTGGTGCATGGCCTGGCCATACCGGTCACTTCTGTGATAATCAGTTATTATGTCGGCGCTTTTTTCGTGTGGGCACTAAAAGTGCCGCAAGGACGCCGGTCGATATTTAAAGCAATGTTTTACTTAGCCAACTGCATGTATATAGGTTTGCCGATCAATATTGCCTTGTTCGGCGAAGGCAGCGTTGTTTATGTTTTTGAGTATTTCGCCGCCAATACAGTCGCGCTGTGGGGCGTAGGCGTATACCAGATGGCGATGGAGGGCAGAGGGGACGAGGCAAAACCGAAAATAGCCGATTCGTTGAAGAAGATACTTTTTTCGCCGCTGCTGGGTTTGATAATAGCTGTTATACTTGTGCTTTTGGGGATAAAACTGCCGCCTTTGTTAAAAGATACCTGCCGTTATCTGGGCAGTATGACGACGCCCTTGTCTATGATTTTTGTCGGTCTGGCTTTAAGCAGAACGGTTTTAGCCGATATGAAGCTAAATCTGGAAAATATCGCGGCTCTTTCCGGCCGTTTTATCATTGGGCCGGCGGTTGTTTTCCTGTTGCATACCTTTATTCCGGCTGGCGAGCTGGAATTTAAGGTGCTGGTGATACAGTCGGCGACTCCTGTCGCGGTCGCCATACCTTTGCTTGCCGAGGTATATGGTCTGGATGTCAAGTATGCGGCCATTTTGACAAGTATGTCCACTTTGCTTTTTATAATTTCCGTTCCCATTTATATGTGGATTTTGCATTAAGAACTAGTTAAATAAAGAAAATCGATAAAAAAGGCGAAAAAAAGAACATAAGTTCTATATTTTGCCTTTTTTGCCATTTGCCCTCAGAACGTTTGTTTGCTAATATAAATATAAACAAACGTTCAGGAGGTTGTCATGAATAAATTGACAGTAAAACTGTTTGCAATAATGATATTGGCCTGTGCTGTTTTTGCGCCGGCGCTGTTTGCCGAGGGACAGAGGCAGATATGGCGGGAACATAGAGTAACAGTGTGTCATGGCGATACCGTATGGGCATTGGCGGCCGGCTTTGCCGACAAGGGTGAAGATGTCCGCGAAGTGGTAGAGCGCATATATAAAGTAAACAACCTTGGCGCGCGCGCCGCGATACAACCAGGGCAGACGCTGGTGGTGCCCGTGCGCTCCGAGTCTGGGAAAATGCATGTGGCTATGAATGACTGATAAAATATTGCGCTGGTAAGTACTGCTGTCCTTATTAGCGTGAGTTTTTACGGCGGGTATTTATCCGCCGTTTTTTTGTTGTATCATTGTTGTGTTATAATAAGTTATTATATGTGGCGGGGTGGGGAAATTGCCTCTGGTAAGGCCGATATTGAATAAAATAGATCACGGGGAATTGCTGCGCTATGCCGGTATGAAAGAACAGGAAATTTTAGCGGACGCGTTGCTGGACGAAGCTTGCCGGGAAGCCCTCCTATACGCCCGGCCGGTAGGTTGCTGGGAGATATACGGCTACAGCGGGGGCGTGATTTTGGCGGAAAAGCCTTTTACTCCGGCCAGCAACGCTTTGGCAAAACACTTGACAGGTGCTTTGCGTGTGGCTGTATTGTCTGTGACAGTGGGCGAAGATATAGAGGAACGGGTAAAGAGCCTATTTGCAGAAGGAAAGTATACGCTGGCCTTGTTGCTGGACGCGGCCGCTACCACTGCCGTTGAACAGGCGGCGGATGCGGTGTGCGGCCTGATCGGCTACAATATTGGCCGTGAAGGGCTAAAAGCCGGCCGGCGTTTTAGTCCCGGCTACGGCGATTGGGAGCTGTCCGAACAGCCGGAAGTGCTGCGCCTGGCCGGTGGTGAAAAAATCGGTATGAAACTGTCCAGCGCGTTTATGCTGCTGCCGCGTAAAAGCATTACCGCGATAATGCCTCTTTGTCTCAAAGAAAACAGGCAGGAAGAAGGCAACTGTGCTGTTTGCAATAAAGATGACTGCCATTTTAGGAGGAACTGAAATATGTTGAAACTGTTTGACGGAGCTATGGGCACACAACTTCAGGCTTTAGGCATTGCCGAAAAACCCTGCCCGGAGTACGCATCGGTAATCGCGCCCGATGATGTGACCGGGATACACGAAACCTATGTGGCCGCCGGCGCGGATATTATAGAAACGAATACTTTTGGCGCTAATAGAATCAAGTTGGCGCATTTCGGCCTAGAAAAAGAAGTGGAAAAAATAGTTTTGGCTTCTGTGCAGGCCGCGCGCGCCGCCTGCGGCAAGGACACCCTTGTAGCCGGGGCGGCCGGGCCGACTGGGCGGTTGATACAGCCACTGGGCGATATCTCTTTTGACGAAGTGTGCAGCGCTTATGAAGAACAGGTAAAAGCCCTGGCTAAAGGCGGCGTAGATTATATACTCTTTGAGACCATCATAGATATACAGGAGATGCGGGCGGCAGTACTGGCCGCCAAAGCCGTGTGCGATATACCAATTATCGCGCAACTGGCCTTTGACGCGGGCGGGCGCACGGTCACCGGTACGGATGCCGCCACTGCCGCGGCGATACTAGAGCCGCTGGGCGTGAGCGTTATCGGCGCCAATTGTTCTTTGGGGCCGGAGCAGCTTTTGCCGATAATAAAAGAAATGGCGCAAGCCACTACTCTTCCTATATCAGTACAACCCAACGCCGGGCTGCCCGTACTGGAAAACGGCCGGACAGTATTCCCGCAGGGGCCGGAAGAACTAGCGCTTTGGGTACCTAAACTGGTGGAAGCGGGCGCCGTGTTTGTCGGCGGCTGCTGCGGCACCACGCCTGGTCACATCGCGGCAATGGGCGCGGCATTAAAACGTTGTACGCCTGCGGTTCGCGCCGGGTTACCGCGTGGCGTACGTCTTGCTTCGCGCTCACAGTCTGTATGGCTGGGGCAGGACCACCCGACAGTGCTTATTGGCGAGCGGATCAACCCTACCGGTCGTAAAGCTATGGCGGAAGAGATAAAAAAAGGCAGCATGGTATCGGTCAAGCGCGATGCGCTGGAGCAGGTAGAAGCGGGAGCCGCCGTGCTGGACATAAATATGGGAGTGCCGGGGATAGACCAAAAAGAGCTGATGGAAAAAGCCGTGAGCGACCTGTCCAGTATCGTTGCCGTACCTTTTTCTATCGACAGCACACAGCCGGCGGTGATAGAGGCAGGTTTGCGCTATTATCCCGGCCGGGCGCTGATAAATTCCGTGAGCGGCAAAGACCCGGAGCCGGTTTTGGCCCTGGCGAAAAAATATGGAGCCGCAGTCATAGTGTTGCCGCTCGGTGAGAAGGGCCTGCCGGCGACGGTGCAAGAGAAAGTGGCGCTGGCCGCCGGTATCATAGAAAAAGCAAAAGCGGCCGGTCTTTCAGATAACGACATAGTACTGGACGCTTTGGTACTGACCGCGGCGTCTGACGGCAAGGCCCCGGGCGAGACGCTGAAAACGCTCAGGTTGTACCGGGAGCAGTTCGGCTATCCTACTACCATGGGCCTGAGCAATGTTTCTTTCGGCTTGCCGCGGCGCGAACTGGTCAACGCGGCTTTCTTCCTCATGGCGCTGGATAGCGGCCTGGACGCCCCTATTATCAATCCGTCGGCTAAACATATAAAAGAGCTGTTGGCCGCCGCCAGTGTGATAAATGGTAAAGACAACCAGGGTGTACGCTATAGCGAATATTACGCCGCCCAGGCGCAAGAAAGCGCCCAGTCCGATAACCAGGTACAGGGCGATGTACTGGCGGCGCTAACCAAAGCGGTGCTGCGCGGAGAAAAGGAGCAGGCGGGAGAATTGGCTCTTGCCGCCCGTGCAGCGGGGCACAGGGTAGCGGATATTGCTACAGACACTTTGACCAGAGCGATGAATGAGGTAGGGGAGAGATTCGCGGCCGGTAAAGCTTTTTTGCCCCAGGTGCTTATGTCGGCGGAAGCTATGCGCGCGGCTTTTGACGCTTTGAAAAGCGCGATGAACGAAAACGAAAAACTGGAAAGCGCAGGCAAGATAATGCTGGCGACAGTGGAAGGCGACATCCACGATCTGGGGAAAAATATCGTAGCCACCCTTATGGAAAACAGTGGATTTACCGTCATCGACCTTGGAAAAGACGTGCCGGCAGCGGAAATAGCGGAAGCGGCCAAACGGGAGCATCCTGATATAGTAGGCCTGTGCGCCCTGATGACTACTACGCTGGGCGCGATGGAAGAGAGTATAAAAGCACTGAGGAACGGAGGATATGGCGGCGGCATAATGGTAGGCGGCGCGGTGCTGACCGAAAACTATGCCCAAGAGCTAAAGGCTGACATGTATGCTAAAGATGGCGTGGCGGCGGTGAAACTGGCCAAGGGCTGGCGGGAAAAGCAATGAAAACGGCAGGCGGCGAAATATGCCGGCTATGTGGATAATGTGCAAAACCTGAAGAGGGAGGACGGGATGCAGTTCATGCAGTCGCTGCTTAAAGAAAACGGTTTTGTATACTGCGGTATGGTGGTTTTTGACAACAGTGAGAAAATTGCTTTTGAAAAATTGCTATAAACAAGAGAGGAGCCCATGTAAATGGGCTCAGACTGTAGACATAAAGATAATTTGCGTGTTATTTATGCATAAAGTATTCATTTTTCGGTTTTTTAGAGCTATACTCATCTCATTTGCCATTTATAGTTAAAACTACTCAGCATCTCATAATGACTGCCCGGCTCTCTTTTGTATAGCTCTGCCCGGTTGCTATGCTACGCGTTAAGAGCTAGCACGTCGAATGCATTGGAAAAGTCAAACTCGCTTGTCTG
>JAVBME010000035.1:0-14068 GCA_031552765.1 Acidaminococcales bacterium
CGGCTATCTCGGTACAGGCGGTATAGTTTATCGTACTCAAGTCGCAGACTATCTGCCCGGGTTTTAAAAGAGAAGCCAGGTTTGGTTTGCCGAACAGCACTTCTTTTACCACGTCGCCTTCGGGCAGGCAAAGAAAGATGATATCACAGTCGGCAAAATCGCAGATATCGGTAGTAGTGCCGATACCTTTAGCATTAAACTCGGCAAAATGTTTGTCGGAAATATCGTTTACGATGAGTTTTTCACCGCATTTATTGAGGTTGATGGCCATGGGCTTACCCATTTGCCCCAGTCCGGAAAAGCCTATTTTCATGTTTAGTCACTCCTTTTTTATAATTATGACAAAAAACAAAAAACCATCACCCATCCGCATACGCTTTTTAAATGCGCATACGGCGGGTTGACGGCATGAGATTTTTCTTTAGACTACATTTCCAATATAGCACGCTCTCTGACTAAAAACAAGTGTCTAAAAAAGGAAAATTTACGAGTATTTTTACGGTTTTTTAAAAGTATTTCTGTAATTATAAAAATCAGAAAATATTATTACAGAAATCATTAATAATGATAAATGGCAAAAAAGCCAGTGGTAAGGAGTGTTTTGTTGTGGCTATGTTTTTGTTTTTTTGTTGGTCTGTAATTTGCTTATAGTATATTGCTAGCAAAATTACTTCGGAAAGGAGTGCTATTATTACCGAGGGCAGGAGTTTTTCTTTGACTACAACGAGAATATATAGAACAGATAGGAGAACACGAAAATGACAGCAGAAATAGTCAGTCTTATTGGTATACTGTTTTCTTTATGCCTTATCATGTGGCTGGCCTATAAAGGCATGAACCTCTTGCTCGTCGGCCCCCTATGCTCTCTGGTATGCCTACTGTTTGCCTTTGGTAGCGTCGATATAGTAAAAGGCATGCTCACCTCATATTCCACCGGCTTTGGTAACTACGCCAAGAACTTCTTCATCATGTTCGCGCTCGGCGCCATCTTCGGGCGCCTCACCAGTGACACCGGCACCGGCAAGACCATAGCGCTCAAACTGGCCACAGTCCTTGGCCGGATAAACGTCAAAACAAGGGCAGCCCGCATCTCGATAACCATCCTTCTCATCTCCCTTATCACCACCATCCTCTGCCTGGGCGGCGTCAGCTCCTTCGTTGTCATCTTCACCATGGTCGGCATAATGAAACCGCTCTTTGAAGCCCAGGACATCCCCTGGCATACGTCACTGTGCGGCATCACCATAGGCTCACAGGTATTTACCGCCACCATGATCCCCGGCTCCCCGGCCATCCAAAACCTTATCCCCATCAAATACCTCGGTACCACCGCCAAGGCGGCCCCTATGCTGGCCCTGGCCTCGGCCGCAGTGTCCATAGTATTTTGTGTCATTTATGTCATATATGTACGGAAAAAAACAACGAACGCTTCATGCCGACAGGCGAAGTAATAAGCAGCACCCTCAAGAGCGACATCGACATAAAAGAAGGCGAGAGCATAACCTGGGGCCAATTCATCATGGCTCTTTTGCCCTCGATCACCTTGCTGGTCGCGCTCAATGCCTTTAACATCGCTCCGGAAGTAGCACTGTTTATTGGTATAGTCATAAACGTCCTTCTGTTCTGGGGACAGATCAAAGACCTCGGCGTCTCTTTAGGCGAAGGGGCCTTCTCGGGCGCCCGTACGCTTTTGGGCGTATGCGCGGTCGTTGGTTTCGGCAGCGTAGTCAACATCGTACCCGGCTACAACTTCGTAGTGAGAATGCTCGATACCATCCCCGGCCCACCGGTAGTGCAACTAGTAATCGCAACCAACCTAATAGCCGGTATAACAGGCTCGGCCTCGGGCGGCCTGGCGATAGCGCTTGAAACCTTCGCCAAACGTTACCTGGCGATGGGCATAGCGCCGGAAGTCATTCACCGCGTATCGGCCATGGCCTGCTACGGATTAGATTCCCTGCCGCATAACGGTTCAGTCATCAACATGATAAACACGGCCGGTTTAACGCACAAGAATTCTTACAAGCATTTTTGGTGGTGTACGGTTGTGATCCCGGTATTTGTCTCGGTATTCAGCATTATCTTTGTTCAAATGGGTATTATTTGATAAAAACAAAGCAAGCTATATTTATTTTACAATAAAATATACAGTTTTTTGTTGATATGCAACAAGACTTACGCAACAAAGAAAGAACCGCTGTTTTGCAGCGGTTCTTTCTTTGTTGGCAGGTGGGCTATAGCAAGTTTTTTGTGTAAGCTTTGATTATATAAATTTTCTAATTTTTATAATTTAAAAAATTTTAAATAAATTAATTAAAAAATAATGGTGCATAAACTTCTATAAAAATAAAAATAATTAGGTTTAAAGAGGCTATATTGGCGTTTATTAAACTTAATAAATATTTGGCATGTACTTTGCTTTAGTGTTATTAGTAATATTGATTTAAAGTATTGGTAAAAATGATACAAAGGGGTGATACGTGTTTTCACGGTCAGGCAGGTTTTGGCAATAAGCGACCAACTTTAGCTAAACTATCTGGCTTTAGACTTCCTGGTTTATGGATGAATTTCGTTGTATGGGCTGGAAAGAGTAATCGAAGTGAGGTGTTAACATGTCATTTTTGGCAGCAGTAGGTTTTATAGTTATTTTACTGATTTTATATTTTATGATGTCAAAAAAATTGTCAGCGGTAGTCGCGCTTATTTCTATTCCTATATTGGGCGCGCTGGCGGCGGGTAAAGGGGCGCTTATCGGAAAATATATCCAGTCCGGTCTTGTCAGCATGGCGCCGACCGGAGTAATGTTTATATTTTCCATTTTATTCTTTGGCGTTATGCGCGATGTTGGCGCTTTCGACCCGATAGTCGATAAAATCATCAAGGTAGCCAAAGGCCGTCCTTTATATGTGGCGGTCGGCACATATTTTATAGGCATAATAGGCCATCTTGACGGAGCGGGCGCGACGACCTTCCTCTTGGTCATACCGGCCATGCTGCCTATATACGACCGGCTGAAAATGAACAGGCTGGTGCTGGCTTGTATAACGGCCATGGCCGCCGGCACGATGAACCTTACCCCCTGGGGCGGCCCTACTTTGCGTGCCGCGACCGCCTTGCAGATGGACGTAATGGCGCTCTATAAACCGGTAATAATCCCGCAACTTATAGGACTTTTGGCTGGCCTGGGTTTTGCCATATACCTCGGGCTGAAAGAAAACAAACGGCTGGCGGGGACGCTTTCCACTACGGAAGAATTTGGCTATGATGTAGAGGTGAGTGCGGAAGAAATGGCTTTAAAGAGGCCAAAACTTATAGTGCCCAACATCCTTCTTATTGTTGCCGTCATTGGCATTATGATTGCTAATATAGTGCCGCCGGCCACCGCATTTATGATCGGTACGGCGATTGCTATGATCATGAACTATCCTGACGCTAAAATACAAAGAGAACGTGTGGACGCGCATGCTACTGAAGCTATGTTGATGGCCAGCGTACTTTTTGCCGCCGGCGTACTGATGGGTATTTTGAAAGGCGCTGGCATGGCCGCGGCCATGGCCAAAGCCATGGTATCCGTCATACCGGAAGGCAGCGGCAACATAATAACTCTGGCGACAGGTTACCTGTCGGTGCCGCTCAGCCTGGTATTTGACCCGGATTCCTATTATTTCGGCGTTATGCCGATAATCGCCGAGTCGGTCAAGGCTTTTGGCATACCGGCCGTAGATATAGCTAGGGCTTCAATCGCTGGACAGATAACCGTAGGTTTTCCCATTTCCCCTCTTACGCCTTCGACTTTCCTCTTGGTTGGTTTGGCCGGTGTGGAACTGGGCGACCATCAGAAATTTACCTTTAAATACTTGTGGGCGATTTCCATTGTTATCATGACGGCGATGGTCGTTATGGGCGTGTTTACTCTTTAGCGGCAATATAGGCCAAACAGGAGCGGGTAAAACCCGCTCCTGTTTGGCACTATCAGTTTTTAGGGGGTATGTATGAAAAGTATCCGGATCGGGAGCGGAGCCGGTTATTCCGGCGACCGTATAGAACCTTCACTGGAATTGGCGCAAAAAGGCAATATAAATTATCTGGTGTATGAATGCCTGGCTGAGCGTACTATAGCTATTGCCCAGCAGGCCAAGATGAAAAACCCCGCCCTTGGCTACGATCCTTTGCTGGAGGCGCGTATGCGGGCGGTATTGCCTGTTTGTCGAGAGAAGGGCATCAAAATAATCACTAATATGGGCGCCGCCAACCCGCAGGCGGCCGCGCGCAAAATAAAAGAAATCGCCCGTGAACTGGGCGTGACAGGGCTAAAGATAGCTGCGGTGAGTGGTGATGATGTGCTGGATGTGATAAAATCCGGCAATTACCAAACACTAGAAACCAGGGAGCCGCTTAGTGTTTATAAAGAAAAAGTGGTTTCCGCTAACGCCTACCTGGGTGCGGACGGCATAATAGAGGCGTTGGAGAATGGCGCCGAAGTGGTCGTTACCGGGCGGGTGGCCGACCCATCGCTCTTTGTGGCGCCGGCCGCCTATGAACTGGGCTGGCGGCTGGACGATTACAGCCTTATCGGCAAGGCGACAGCTATGGGCCACCTCTTGGAGTGCGCCGGCCAGGTAACCGGCGGTTATTTTGCCGACCCTGGCATAAAAGACGTGCCCGGTTTGGCGGATTTAGGCTTTCCTATTGCTGAGGTGAGCGCCGACGGCAGTTTTTTCATAAGCAAAGTTGCCGACTCCGGCGGCATGGTGACCGAGGCGACCTGCAAAGAGCAACTGATATATGAGCTGCATGACCCGGTTGCCTATTTGACGCCTGATGTAACGGCGGATTTTAGCCAGATAAGCTTTAGGCAGGAAGCTGTTGACAAAGTGGCGGTGCTAGGGCCGGGAGGACGGCAAAAACCGGAAACTTACAAGGTTTCTGTAGGTTATGTCGACAGTTGGATCGGCGAGGGGCAGATAAGTTACGCCGGTCCCGGAGCAGTGGAAAGAGGACGACTGGCGCTTGAGATAGTGAAAGAACGCTTTAAATTATGCGGTATAAAATTTACTGAGGAAAAATATGATCTGATCGGCGTAAATTCATTGCATGGCGACGCTTTGTCTGCCGGCAGCCAGCCGTATGAAGTGCGGGCGCGGGTGACCTGCCGCGCCCAAGATGAAAAAACAGCCATACTGGTGGGCAATGAAGTGGAGACTTTATATACCAACGGCCCATACGGCGGCGGCGGCGTGTTAAAAGCCGCGCGCCAGGCGGTAGTGGTCATTTCTACGTTCATTGAGCGCAAGCTGGTAAAATCAACAATAGATTATGAGGTGACTTGATATGAAACTGCGGGAGATAGCGCACTCCAGGGCGGGCGACAAGGGAAATATCTCCAATGTGTCGGTCATCGCAAGAAAGCCTGAGTATTATGATTTCATCAAACAGCATGTGACTGCCGGGGCGGTAAAAAAGCTTTACGGCGATTTGGTCAAAGGTGAAGTAGTCCGCTACGAACTGCCGAAAGTACAGGCGCTCAATTTTGTTATGCAGGACGCTTTGGGCGGTGGAGTGACGAGGACTCTGTCGCTGGATATCCATGGCAAATCTTTTTCCAGTATAATGATGGGGATGGAAGTGCCTGAACTGTCCTAAAAATAATAGTGTATGTGAAGATTTAGCATAGTAAAAAGAGCAGCCGCATTTGCAGCTGCTCTTTTTACTATGCTCTGTGTGGAAGCTCTTTTGATATGCAGTTGAGGGCATACTAAAGTTTGAAACTGCCGGTCATTTCCCGGAGGTCTTCGGCCATTTTGGCCAGTACCCGACTGCTGGAGGCGATTTCTTCAGTAGAGGCGGTTTGTTCCTGGGCTGCGGCGGAAACATTGGATACTTCGCTCGACACCGCACGGGCGCCCTGGTCTATTTCATGTACAGATGTAACTATCCTTTGGCTGCCGACAGCCATTTCATGCACCGATTTGCTGATGCCCTGTACCTGGTCGGTTAGGGAGTCTACCATGCCGGCAATCTGAGAGAATGCTTGGCCGGCTTGGTTTACCGTGCTGACGCCGCGTTCGACATATTCTTTCTGTTGATCCATCATTTCTACGGTTTTTTGTATGCTTTGGGTATTTTTGCCGATAAGGTCGGCGATTTCCTGCGCCGCACGGCCGGATTCTTCGGCCAGTTTTCTCACTTCTTCGGCGACTACCGCAAAGCCTCGTCCGTGTTCACCGGCGCGTGCTGCCTCAATAGCGGCATTGAGGGCCAGAAGGTTGGTCTGTCCGGCAATGCCTGTGATCATTTCTACTATTTCACCTATGCGGCTGGAGGAATCTCTAAGGTCGGTAATGGCGGCCGCGACTTGCGTAGCGCCTTTGCCTACGTCGTCAATGCTTTTTACGGCGATTTCTACGCCTTTACGCCCTTCGCGGGAGGTATTGGCGGCTTCCGCGGCCGTTCCGGAGACAGCATTGGCAGTGGCCGCTACTTCCTGAAGGGAAGCGGCTACTTCTTCCGTGATGCTGGCAGTGTCGGCTACCGCGGCTATGGCAAGGTCGGTCTGTCTCATTATATTTCCTGTGGAATTGGCTACTTCGCCGGAAGCGCTGGCCGTCTGGTCGGCGCTGGCGTGGAGTTGTTGGCTGGAAGCAGCCATGTTTTCTGCAATGCCGCCCAACTGGGAGATCATCTTCCACATGTTTTGCTTCATTTCGTCAAGTGTGCGACCCATGTCGCCGAATTCATCCTGACGGTAGGAGATGTCTTCTCGCATTTTGACCGCGAGATTTTTATGAGAGATTTCCGAAGCTATTTCTGATACGTGGCTGAGTACGCTGGTAATGCCGCGGGCGAGATAAAGGCCAAACAGTATGAGCAGGATTATACCTATTGCTATGATACCGGTAGTGACCATAAAAGCGCTTTTGGCGTTAGCCAGTTGTAAGTCTTTTTCTTTTCTTGCGGATTCGGATATATAGTCGGACAGTTTGTTCAAATCTGCCATCATCTCATTAAATTTAGGTATAAGCTGGCTTCTGTTGAAGGAGGAAAACGCTTCTGTGGCGCCAGGCGCGGCGTTGTTTGCGATAGCAATGCCCTGTAACCGTACTGTACGGTATTCATCAAGGCTTTTGCGGAATTTTTGATATAGGGTCTTTTCGTTGTCGTCAGATTTGCTTTGTTCATATTTTTTAAACAGTTCGTCAATTTCTTTACCGGTTTTGGCTATATAATCGTTCTGTTCTTTTTGGTTTTGCGGCGAACGGTCGGCGAGCATTCTGAAAACGGCCGCATTGATGCTCTGGACATTTCCTTTTATATCGCCGAAATAATCTATCGGCAGGAGGTTGTCTTTATAGATGCCGTCTATGGCGGCAGCGGACTGGTTGAGGTAGTATTGTCCCAGTCCGCCGATCGTCAGGGAAATTGCTATGGCAAAACCTACTAATAAAAGGAGCTTATTACGCATTTTGATGTTATCAAGTGACATTGTGGCACCTCCGGATATCGTTGTTTAACTGCTTGGATGTTTGAAGCATAGTAAAAATTACTGCTGCATGACCTCCTTAGTAAATAGCAAATGCTACCCAGGGAAACAGGCAAAAAGTACAATAGCGCAATTTGCCAGGAAAAATCCAACAAATTGTGTTATTATATCTTTTAGCATACTGTTTTTTGTATTTGCTGTTGCAAAATAATCCGAGGATAAAATATCCTTATCTAAAACATTATTATAGTTTATTTATACCATAAAGACAATCGTATATCGACATGAATATCCGAAAAATTTTAAAAAAAATGAATTGAGGTGGAAAAATGTTTTCACTGGAAGAATTTTGGCAAAATTGGTCGGCCTGTATTTATTTGATTATGGCTGGCGTTTTGTTGCAGCAAATTCTACAGCGTATAATTTTCCCCTGGGGCCGCAGGCAGATAACTGAAAAAATATCCGAGAGATACCGCGGCATACTTGTCGGCATCATCGAATGGCCGATACATTTTACAGTGCTGCTTACCGCTCTATATTTGGGATTGCGCAGTTCTCCCTTTCACGGCTTTTCGCCGTCGGCTTTTCTGCATTTGTACAGGTCAGGGCTGGCCCTGGCTTTTTTCGGGATGTTGTACAACCTGGGCGATACAAGCCACGGCCACCTGGGGCGGCTGCTAAAGCGCGTGGGCTGGAGCGTCGACCCTATTTTGATGAATTTACTGGGCAGCACGATAAAAGTACTGACTGTCATCTTGTGCTTTTTGACCCTGGCCAGGGAATGGGGTTACGATATCAGCGGTTTTGTTGCCGGCCTAGGTTTGGGCGGCCTGGCTCTGGCCATGGCGTCCAAAGATTCTTTAGCCAATATTTTTAGCGGTTTTGTCATTATCACCGACAAACCCTTTTCCATTGGTGACTGGATACAGACTAGCGGTCTCGAGGGGACCGTGGAAGCGGTGACTTTCCGCAGTACCAGGATAAAGACCTTTGACCAGGGCATCATCCATATGCCTAATACCAACCTGGCTGCTGTGCCGATAACCAATATGTCGCGGATGAAAAAGCGCCGGGCCAAGTTTACGTTGGGGTTGAGTTACTCTACTACTAAAGAGCAACTAGCTGACTGTATAGAACAAATAAACGCTTTTTTGGCTGGAGTGGAAGAGGTTTCCCAACAAGAGGGCGACAGTTTTGTTGCTTTTAGTGGCTATGGCGCCAGCAGCCTTGAGGTACTGATACTCTATTACACCGATGTTACAGATTTTGCCAGTCATACCAGAGTGAGGGAAAAAGTGAATTTTGCCATCATGGATATAGTGGAAAAGGTAGGAACGACTATAGCTTTTCCCAGTCAAAGCGTATATTTTGAAACGCCGCTTACCTTGCGGGGCGATTTTGTGGAAAATAAAACAGATAGCCTGACGAAATGACAAAGAGGCGCCTCCATGGAGGGCGCCTCTTTTACAAAATACGGCTCGATATAACACACAAAATAAACGTCAGTACAGTATGATCGCTAGCGGGATAGCGACGATCATAACGAGGAAAGTTGCTACGACATGGCCATACCACACGTGGCGGTAGGCCTGGCGGTGGGTAAGGCCGGACACGGCCAGCGCGGTAACGGTGGCGCCGCTGTGCGGCATGGCGTCGAAAACGCCGCAGGCCATTACCACGATACGGTGCAGCATTTCCGGGTTGAGGCCCATCGCGGCGTATTTGCCGATCAGTGTTTCAAGGACGATCGCCAGGCCGCCGGAAGCTGAGCCGGTGATACCGGTCATCATGAAGGTGGCCGCGCTTAGCGCCACTATGGGCGGCCCGGGTATCGCCATGAGAAAGTCGACGATGATCTTAAAGCCGCTGGTAGCGGCGACCGCCATGCCGTAGCCGACGTCGGCGCAAGTATTGATGATGGGGATGGCGGTATTGGAGGCGCCGGCGTTGATGGTGGTAAAATGGCTGTCGATATTTTTCCAGAAACACAGTGCCGCGACCAGGCAGCCGGCAGTCAGAGCGATTACAGGGTCAAGCTTCAAGACGTTGAGAGCGACCACTACCGTTATGGGCGGGACAAGGCTGACCATAAATGCGGGCAAGGGCTTGTTGCTCTCAGCTTCTTCTTTGACATTGGCCGGGGCGGAGTCGGCATAGCCTTCGCCTTTGGCACGGCATTTTTTAAGCTGCCAGTTCATGTACCAGGCGTTTAGCAGCATGATGAGTATCGAGCAGATGATACCCAGGAGCGGCGCCGCCGTAGGCGATGTACCGAGGTATTTGGTGGGCATGATGTTTTGGATGGAAGGGCTGCCCGGTACCATGGTCATGCTGAGCGAGCCGATGCCGAAGATAAAGGCGGCGATAAACAGGTGCCAGGGAATGTCCATCTGTTTGAACAGCGGGCGGGCTATAGGCATGACGGCAAAAATGACGACGAACATGCTGACGCCGCCCAGAGTGAGCAGGAGAGTTATTATGGCGACGGAAAAGAGCACGTAAAACGGCCCTTTGTGCCCGACTAACTGTAAAAGTTTGCGGGCGATGGCTTTAGCGGCGCCGCTGTCGTCCATATATTTGCCGAAGATAGAGGCAAACAGGAAGATGAGAAAAAATTTGGCCGCATAATTTATAAATCCTTTCATGTATGGCCCCATAAGGGTATCGAGTACGCCCATGCCGGAAAAGATGGCGACCAGCGCCGCGGCCAGCGGGCCGATGACTGCTATGCCGAGGCCGCGCAGGGCAAGTACGACAATGACCGCCAGGGATACGATAATGCCTATAACGCTAAGATCCATTATTTTCTTCCTTTCGTCTCAGCTTTTTATTTTAACCCGAGGATGCCGCGTGCTTCGTCGGGAGAAGCTATTTCCCGGTCGAGCAGTTTGGCGATGCCGGCGACTTTTGTTACTTGCTCGGCATTGGATTTGGCCAGTACGCCTTTGGAGATATAGAGGTTATCCTCAAGGCCTACCCTGATATTGCCGCCTAGAAGCATGGCTGCTGTGGTTAGGTCAAACTGGTCTTTGCCGGCCGCGGCGCAAGACCAGACGAAGTTATCGCCCAGAAGTTTTTTCGCTGTGTTGTAGAGGAACAAGAGATTGTCGAAGGTGGCAGGCAGGCCGCCCATGATGCCGAGCACAAACTGGATGTAGACGGGGGATTTCAAGAGGCCTTTTTTCATAAAGTAGGCGATATTGCTCAGCATGCCTACTTCGTATACTTCAAACTCCGGTTTGGTACCGTTTTCACCCATGACGCGTACATAGTCTTCTATATCCTGAAAGGTGTTGGCAAAAGGCACGCGGTAGGTATTTTGCACGAAGGGGATTTCCCAGTCGAACTTTGGCTGTTTTATTTTATCAGCGATGGGCGCAAAGCAAAAGTTGACCGAACCGGCGTTACAGGAAGCTAGCTCGGCTTTGCAGACCGGGACGGCGGCCAGGCGTTCCCCTATGGTCATTCCTATGGCGCCGCCTGTGGTGATGCCAACGACCACATTGCACCTCTCGCGTATGCCGTCGGTGATTTTTTTCATCAGCGCGGGGTCGCTCATTGGTTTGCCGGTTTGGGGGTCGCGAGCATGGATGTGGACTACGGCCGCGCCCGCGCTATTTGCGGCGGCCACTTCGGCTATTATTTGTTCAGGCGTGATGGGCAGGTAATCGGACATGCTCGGGATGTGTACCGCACCGGTAATGGCCGCTGTGATTATGACTTTATTGTTCATGGCTATATCCTCCTTATTTCGCTTGCAAATGGAAGCGTTCCAGGCAGTCCATGGTCGGCATGGGTATGCTTCCGTTTTCGAAGTCTTTTACTATAGCGATGATGGTGTCGCAGGTAGGAGTCGGTACGCCGACTTTTTTCCCCCATTCGCTGCAAATGCCAACGATATGGTCGATTTCGCACTTGATACCTTTTTCCATGTCTTGCAGCATACTGGCCTTTAAGGGGCGGTGTGGCTTGAAATATTCGCGCAGCCAAACGTTGGCGTTGGCGAGGCCGTCAGCGTCGTCAAACTCCAGGCTGTAATAGCTCCAGCCGGGTACCAGGTCTTCCAGCGCTATTTGGCGTTTTTTTACTATTCTTACTATTTCGTCGCCAACATAAGCGGCGCAGGAGGTGGCTTTTTCGTTGTCCAGTATTTCGGCGTAAGTCGCGCCCAGCGCCGCCGACATGCCGCTCAAAGTAGCGTTCTGGATGACTTTGGCCCAGCGCAGGCCCATGAGGTTGTCTACTACGACGCAAGTGCCGGCCAGGTTGAGGATATCGGCTATCTTTTCAATGCGCGGCGTTTTTTGCCCGTTTATCTCGCCGATTTCAAAACGCATGGCGGCAATATCGGACGTGAGCTCGGATACGCCGGGTTCTTTATAAGTAGCACCCCAACCGACTACGCCGCCGACCGTGCGTTCTTTGCCGATAACTTTGGCGACCGACTCTTCCGGTATGCCATTTTGCAAAGTGCAAACGACGCTATCCGGACCCAGATGCGGCAAGAGCTGCTGCAAAGCGACAGCATTGAAAGTCTGCTTAGCCAAAAGTATGACAATATCGTAGATGCCTTCCATTTGCTCCGGCGTGATCGCTTTTACCGGAATGCCCGTGAGGTTCATTTTGCCGGTGACGGTCGCGCCTTTGCGGTTTAATGCTTCCACATGAGCTTTGTTGGCGTCGATAAGGGTGACGTCGCCGCCGTTTTTGGCAAACAAAGCGCCCATTATCGTACCAAGTGAGCCTACGCCCATTAATGCTACTTTCATAATAACTTTATCCTCCTTTTATATTGGCAGCAGCCGTTCATTTGTAAAAAACAAGATTGCTGCCGGCCTTTTGACTTTGTTAACGCAAATGCCGTGCCAAAAGAAAACAGCCCGTATAGCGGCTTTTTCACAGATCATAGCGGCTACGCGTCCGAATTTTCAGACAAATAAAAACGACACATGTCCGGTTTTAAGTACACTTGCCTTGTTGCCTGTATTTAATTGTGCTATTCTTTTAATATAAAATGTTGCCAATAAGGAGAAGCAAGATGGGCGAACCGCTGGAGTTGGATGAATTGCTGAAAATGGCAGTGGATTCTCTTTATTTATCTATAGTGGTCGATGAAACGGGATGCATACGCCATGTCGGACGGCCTTACGCGGAAATACTCGGCGTCGATAGCCAGGATGTTATTGGGCAGCCGGTCAATAAAGTCATCCCCAATACGCGCCTTTTGAATGTGATAAAAACCGGGCGTCAGGAACTCGGGCAAATATTTATCATGAAAAACGGCGCTCCTACCATATGCAACCGTTTTCCAATATTTGATAAAAAAGGTAAAATTCGCGGCGCATTGTCTACGGCTACTTTTCACAATCTAGACCATGTAGCGGCTCTGAAAGCCGAAGTAGATAAATTGCGCAAAGAAAATCACCTTTACCAGCAGCAACTGGCGGCTTTTAAAAAAATGCCTTTTTCTCTCGACGACATAATCGGCAACTCCCTTTCAGTGCAAAAAATAAAAAACGCTATTGAAAAAGCGGCAAAAACTAATCTGACTATATTGATCAGCGGCGAGACGGGGACAGGCAAAGAGGTTTTTGCCAACGCCATACACCAGATCAGCAGCCGCTGTTTTGGCAGCTTTATAAAAGTAAACTGTGCGGCTATACCTAAAGATCTGCTGGAATCTGAGCTATTCGGCTATAGTGAAGGGGCTTTTTCCGGCGCGGCCAAAGGCGGCAAAATAGGAAAATTTGAACAGGCAAACAACGGTACTATCCTGTTGGACGAGATCGGCGAACTGCCGCTTGCTTTACAGTCCAAACTGCTCCGGGTCATTCAGGAACGCGAACTGGAGCGGGTCGGCGGCACGTCTACGATAAAGCTGGATGTACGGATGATTTGCTGTACCAACCGCGACTTGGAGCAGATGGTAAAAGAGGGGTCTTTCCGCCAGGACTTGTATTACCGTATCAATACCATGGAGCTGAATATTCCGCCGCTCAGAGACAGGACGGAAGACATAGCTCCTTTGTGTTCATATTTCACCAAAAAAATAAACCGTTACCACGGGTGCTGCATAAATGGGATATCAGAAGAAGTACTGCGCCATTTTCTAAATTACGGCTGGCCGGGCAATGTCAGGGAGTTAGAGCATGTGCTGGAGCGGGCTTGTGTCATGTCGGCGTCTTCGGTACTTGATGTGGAACACTTCGACTTTTTCCTGCCGCGTATTTATCGCGGCGGCAGCTATGAAGAAGGAGGGACGCTGGCCGAACGCAAAGGCCGGCTGGAGAAAATAGCTATCGTAGAAGCGCTGGAAACGGCAAAAGGAAATAAGTCAAAAGCGGCAGCGGCGCTCAAGATAACCCGCAGCCAGTTTTATGAAAAATTGAAAAAATACGGCATAGCAGCCGGAGCAAGAAAATAAGAGGCGCCACATTTCTGTGGCGCCTCAGACTGTAGACATAAAGGCCATCACCCCCAGAACTATGTTAAAATAGTCCTGGGGGTGAAATATTCATGTACCAAAAGAAAGACCGTGACAAACAAAAACAAATCCAATTTCTCTGCCTTGAAGACCTCGTACCTAAA
>JAVBME010000008.1:0-292551 GCA_031552765.1 Acidaminococcales bacterium
TTCAAGTCTCCCCCGGTAATCTACACGACAGCCAGAGCTTCGACACTCTTTATGAAAGATTGCTGACCAGCCAGCCTGAAATAGAAACAGTAGCCCTTGACGCCGGTTACAAAACCCCGTGGATAATGAAACAAATAATCGACAGCGGCAAGATACCTGCAACAGCCTACACAAGGCCCATGACCCCTGAAGGATACTTTAGAAAACACGACTTTATCTATGATGAACACTATGACTGCGTACTGTGCCCGGCCAATCAAATCTTAAGATACTCTACAACCAACCGTGAGGGGTATAGAGAATACAAAAGCAATCCCGATATCTGTAAAAACTGCCGGCATCTAAAGCAATGCACCAACAGCAAAAACAGCCAGAAGATATATACCCGCCACATCTGGGAAGAATATATGGAGCAGGCGGAAGAAAACCGGCACGTGGAAAAATATAAAGAAATCTACCGAATGAGGAAAGAAACGATAGAGCGAGTATTTGCCGAGGCCAAAGAGCGGCATGCGATGAGATACACCCAACTGCGCGGGCTAAAGAAAGTCGCGATGCAGGTAGGGCTGACTTTCCTATGCATGAATTTAAAGAGGCTGGCGAAGATGAAGTGGAAGAAGGGTCTACTTTTTTGTTGTTTTGGCTGTTTCAGAGCAAAAGTTGAAGATTTTTGGGATAAATACCTTGTTTTCACGATAAACGTCACTCTACGCGTTGCGTAAAGTGACGTTTATGTCTACAGTCTGCGTCCGGCTATAAAAATAGCCGGACTTTTTTATTGCTTTGCAGGAAAAAGTACCATTTGCAGAGAATTTAGAATAATATGACTCAGCACTATACTTAATTACTGGTAGGAGGGATCGGTTTTGAAAGATTACACAGGTGATAAAATCCGTAATGTAGCAATTGTCGCCCACGGCGGAGCAGGAAAAACTTCGGTGACGGAAGCGCTTTTATACCGTAGCGGCGCTATTACCAGGATGGGCAAAGTAGAAGATTCCAATACGACCACCGACTTCGAACCGGAAGAAATAAAACGTAAAGTTACGATAAGCGCGGCACTGGCTCCGATAGAGTGGCGCGAACAGAAGATAAATTTTATCGATACTCCCGGCTATGCCGATTTTGTGGCTGAAGTAAAGGGCGCCTTGCGGGCGGCCGACAGCGCTCTTGTTGTCGTATGCGCGGCCAGCGGCGTGGAAGTGGAAACGGAAAAAGTATGGCGTTACGCTAACGACCTTAATTTACCGCGGGTCATTATGGTAAATAAGATGGATCGCGAAAACGCCAATTTTGACAATGTCGTGGCCGATCTTCGTTCCACTTTGAGCCCCAGCATCTTGCCCGTACAGATGCCTATTGGCGCGGAAGCTGATTTTAAAGGCATAATAGATTTGATAAAAATGAAAGCCTATTTCCAGCAGGGCAATAGCTCGGTCGAGCAGGACATACCTGCGGAATTTATGGACGCCGCTGTGGCGGCCCGTGAGGCTATGGTCGAAGCGGCGGCGGAGACCGACGACGAAATGACCATGAAATACCTCGAGGGCGAACAGCTTACTGAAGAAGAAATCATGCGCGGCATCGTCAACGGCATAAGGACGGCTAAAATATATCCTGCAGTGGTTGGCTCTGCGGTCAAGAGCGTGGGTATGGGCCGTGTTATGGACGCCATACTCGATTATACGCCGAGCGCTACAGAGAGAAAGTTTACCGTTGTTGACAAGGCCAGCGGCGAGAGCGTAGAAAAAACTGCGGATAACAGCCTGGCGGCGTTGGTGTTTAAAACAACAACAGACCCGTTTGTCGGACGCTTGAGCTATTTCCGCGTGTTTTCCGGCAACCTGAAAAACGAAGGCGCCATCTATAATGCCAACAAAGATAAAAGCGAACGCGTAGGCGCCATATTTACCATGTGCGGTAAAACCCAGATACCTATGAAGGCGATAGTTGCCGGCGATATCGGCGTTATTGCTAAATTGCAGGAAACTGAGACCGGCGATACCATTTGTGATAAAGATAAGCCGGTCCTCTTCCCGCCTATCGAATTCCCCAAACCCATGTATACCCTTTGCATAGAAGCAAAAAACAAGGCCGACGAAGACAAAATCGGCCAGGCTCTTGTCCGTTTGATGGACGAAGACCGGACTTTCTTATTGGACAAAAATACCGAAACCAAGGAAAAATTGGTCAGCGGTATCGGCGACCAGCACCTGGAAATAATAATGGAAAAATTAAAACGCAAATTTGGCGTAGAAGCCGTGCTCAAACCGCCGACAGTAGCCTATCGTGAAACCATACGCGGCAAGGCCCGGGTAGAAGGAAAACACAAAAAACAAAGCGGCGGCCATGGGCAGTTCGGCCACATCTGGATCGAGATGGAACCACTGGCTATGGGGGGCGGTTTTGAATTTGTCGACTCCATTTTTGGCGGGGCGGTACCGCGCCAATACATACCGGCAGTAGAAAAAGGCATGCGTGAAGCCATACAAAGCGGCGTTCTGGCCGGTTATCCGGTGGTCGACATTAAGATCAACCTGGTCGACGGTTCATATCACACAGTAGATTCTTCGGAAATGGCCTTTAAAATAGCCAGTAACATGGCTTTCAAGAAAGGCGCATTGCAAGCCAAGCCGGTTCTGTTAGAACCTATTTACAACATTGAAGTCACTGTGCCGGAACACAGCATGGGCGATATCATCGGCGACTTTAACAGCAAGCGCGGCCGCATTTTGGGCATGGAGCCCATCGGCGGCGGCTTGGGGATCGTGAAGGCGCACGTGCCTTATTCGGAACTTTTGAAATATCCGGTGGATTTGCGCTCCATGACGCAAGGGCGCGGCAGTTTTACCATGGAGTTTGCCCACTATGATGAAGTGCCGCAGAAGATTGCCGAAGATATAATCGCCAAATCCGGTGTAAAACATACCGACGACTAAAAAATAAACATAAACCCGCAGTTGTCGCCAACTGTGGGTTTATTTATGCCACGGGTTTGACGTTCATATGATAAAAAGACTATAATTGATATTAGAATATTTTCTATTATGGAGGTAATTTAGCTAAATGTACGCTATCGATCAAAAATGTATCAGTACTTTGCGCATGTTGTCTGTAGAAGCCGTGGAAAAGGCAAATTCCGGCCACCCGGGCTTTCCTTTGGGAGCGGCGCCGCTCATGCATACTATATGGGATAAATTCTTGCAGCATAATCCTGCCAATCCTAAATGGGAAAACCGCGACAGATTCATTCTTTCCGCCGGGCACGGCTCGGCGCTACTTTATGCTATGTTGCATCTTGCCGGTTATGGCTTGTCGCTTGACGAACTGAAAAACTTCCGCCAATGGGGCTCTAAAACGCCCGGGCATCCGGAATATGGCCATACTGCCGGTGTAGAAGCGACCACAGGTCCTCTCGGACATGGTTTTACCGCCGGCGTAGGCATGGCTATAGCGGAAAAAATGCTGGCCGCTCAATATAACAAACCGGGGTACGATATCATTGACCATCATGTATATGGTATTGTCTCCGACGGCGACCTTATGGAAGGCGTAGCGTCCGAAGCGGCCTCCCTTGCCGGCACGCTGGGCCTGGGTAAACTCATATATCTTTACGACGACAACCATATCACAATAGAAGGCGATACAGATATTGCCTTTACGGAAAATGTCCAGCAGCGTTTTGAGGCCTATGGCTGGCATACGCTGCGCCTCACTGATGCCGAAGATATAGCGGGCATTGAAAAGGCTATAAACGAGGCGAAAAAAGAAAGCGCTCGTCCGTCTTTGATAATAGTGCGTACACATATTGGCTGCGGCAGCCCCAAACAGGACTCCGCGTCCGCGCATGGCGAGCCTTTGGGCAAAGAGGCGCTGGAAAAGACCAGAAAGCATTATGGTTTTACTTCTTGCGAGCCTTTTACTGTTCCGGATGAAGTAAAAAAGCATTTTGACAAAAAAGCCGCCGGACTTGAGAAAAATGAAGCCGACTGGAATAACCTGTGGGCAAAATATAGCAAGGAATATCCAGAATTGGCCCAAGAAGTGGCTGGTCGCTGGTCGGGCGACTATGCTATCGGGCGCGACTATTTTGCCGACACTTTTGCTTCGACTACGGCAACTGCCACAAGAGAGGCTTCCGGCGTCATACTGCAAAAACTGGCCGGGCTTATCCCCGCTTTGTGCGGCGGTTCGGCCGATCTCGCGCCTTCCAATAAAAGCTATATAAATGGCGCAGGAGATTTTTCCGCTAAAACTCCGGCGGGGCGCAACCTGCACTTTGGCGTGCGCGAGGCCGCGATGACCGGTATAGTAAACGGCATGGCTTTGCACGGCGGCTTTATTCCTTATTGCGCTACCTTTTTGGTTTTTGCCGACTTTATGCGGCCTGCTATCCGTCTGGCCGCGCTTATGGGCGTTCATTCGATATTTGTGCTTACCCATGACAGTATAGCTGTTGGTGAGGATGGTCCTACACACCAGCCGGTAGAACAGGCGATGAGCCTGAGGATAATACCCGGCCTTGACGTTCTGCGCCCGGCGGATGCCCTAGAGACTGCGGCGGCCTGGCGGGTGGCTATCAACAATAAACAACCGGCGGCGCTTCTTCTGACACGGCAAAAATTGCCGGTGATGCATGAATTTTCCGCTGTTATCAAAAAAGGCGTGGAAAAAGGCGGCTACATCATAAGCGACGTGAAAAAGCCGCAAATCGTGCTGCTGGCTACGGGTTCGGAAGTAAGCCTGGCCTTGGACGCGCAAAAAGCTTTACAGAAAAAAGGCGTACAGGCAAGAGTAGTGTCCATGCCTTCCTGGCGGCTGTTTGACGCTCAGACAGAAAAATATAAAAGTACTGTCATTCCTAAAGATATCCCGTCGCTGGCGATAGAAGCCGGCAGCGTCATCGGCTGGAGCCGATATACAGGCAGTGAAAGCAATGTCATAGGTCTTGACCGTTTTGGCGCTTCGGCTCCCGGCGGCGAAGTTTATGACAAACTGGGCTTTAATGTGAAAAATGTTGTAGCAAAGGCCAAAAAAATACTGGCGAAAAAATGACCGGCTCAGGTACAGGGGGCAAAAATGAAAAATGCATTGACGATAGCCGGCTCGGATTCCAGCGGGGGCGCAGGTATCCAGGCTGATCTAAAGACATTTAGCGCACACGGCGTTTTTGGCATGAGCGTCATTGCCGCCATTACCGCGCAAAATACTAAAGGCGTCACCGCCGTTGAAAATATCAGCCCTGATATGGTTGCCGCGCAAATAGACGCGGTATTTGACGATATAAAAGTCGACGCCGTAAAAATAGGGATGGTCTCGTCGCCGGACATCATAAAGATAATTGCTGCAAGGCTGCGCCAATATGCTCCGGCCATACTAGTGCTTGACCCCGTGATGGTCTCTAAAAGCGGTTACAATCTTTTGCAGCCGGAAGCTTGTGAAGTGTTGAAAAAAGAACTGCTGCCTTTGGCTACTATAGTTACGCCCAATCTTCTTGAGGCGGAAAAACTGGCCGGTTTTCCGGTGGGCGATAAAGCTGGCATGCTCCAAGCGGCAAAAAACATATTGGCCCAGGGAGCAAAATGCGTGCTGGTAAAAGGCGGCCATCTGCCGGAAACGGCAGCCGATCTTTTGTATGACGGCAAAGAGGCGCGCTGGTATGAAAGCGAACGCATAAATACGCAAAATACCCATGGCACAGGCTGTACCTTATCTTCTTCACTGGCTGCCAATCTGGCCAAAGGGATGAAGGTATCTGAAGCTGTAGGCAAAAGCAAAGAATACATAACGCTAGCGATAAAGCACTCTTTTCCTTTAGGTCACGGTTATGGGCCGACCCATCATTTTGTCGAACTATATAAAAGCGCGGGCTGGCTCGATGAATGAGATAAGCTTGCTAAAGGCGGCGGACTTGCTGGAAAAAGTACGGACGGTAAGGCCGCTGGTGCATCACATAACAAACTATGTCACAGCAAAATCGTGCGCCGCTATGGCGCTGGCCTGTGGAGCTTCTCCGGTCATGGCCGAAGATGCGGACGAAATGTTGGATGTAGCCAAAAGGGCGGACGCTTTGCTGCTCAATTTGGGAACTATATCCAAAGCCAAATACTCGGCCATGATAATAGCGCAAAAAATGGCTAATAAGAGAGGCATACCGGTATTATTTGATCCGGTAGGCGTGGGCGGTATTTCTGTGCGCCATGTTATGGCGAAAGAGTTATTGCAAGGAGGTGTTTCCTCTGTAAGGGGAAATTACGCCGAAATATCCGCTCTGGGCGGCAACCCTTCCGTTCAGGCGGGTGTTGACTGCACAGATGCGGCAATAGACCTGCCCAAGATGAAAAGAATTGCGTCTTTTTATGGTTGTGTGGTCGCAGCTACCGGTGAAACAGATTATATAAGCGATGGCGCGCGCATTTACTCTATAAAAAATGGGCATAAGCTTTTTACGTTTATTACGGGCGCCGGCTGCATGACGACTACTCTAGCCGCCGCTTTTTGCGCCGCCGGCCCGGAAGATCCCCTACTGGCAAATGTGGCGGCATTGCTGTGTATGGGAGTAGCGGGCGAGATAGCAGCGAGAAAAGCGGTCGGCCCGGGCAGTTTTGAACCGGCTCTGTTTGATGCTGTATATAAAATGTCTGCTAACGATATCTTGCAAAAAGGCAAATTGGAGGCGCTTTCATGAAGGATTTTGATTGTCGCCTCTATTTGGTGACTGACAGCAACTGCTTGGCAGGCAAAGATTTTTTTTGTGTTTTGGAAGAAGCCTTAGCTAGTGGCGTGACCCTTGTGCAATTACGGGAGAAAGATATTGACAGCGGCTCATATTACCGGATGGCGCTTGAGGCAAAACGCCTTTGCGATGCATACCGTGTGCCGCTTTTAATAAATGACCGCGTGGATATAGCGCTGGCAGTCGGGGCGGCCGGCGTGCACATAGGACAGGCCGACCTGCCGCTGCCGGTGGCGAGAAGAATGCTGGGCGAACAGTCAATAATCGGCGTGACCGCACACAATGTACAAGGAGCTGTGACAGCCGAAGAAGAGGGAGCGGACTACCTCGGCGCCGGCTGTATTTTCCCTACCGCGACAAAACTGGACACAATACTTATCGGCCCTGCCGGTTTAAGGGAAATATGCCGGGCTGTCAACATACCGGTAGTCGGCATCGGCGGTGTAAATAATGCCAATGCAGGTGAAGTTGTAGGGGCGGGGGCGGCGGGAGTCGCCGTTGCCAGCGGAATAATGGGCGCTAAAGACGTGCCGGCGGCAGTAGAGGCGTTCTTGCTGTCTATGCTGGATGCCCAAAAAGGTTGAATAAAACGGAGGCCGGATTTTGAAAGAAAACATAGTTTTGATCGGATTCATGGCGACAGGCAAAAGTACTATCGGCAAGAGGCTTGCAGAAAGACTGGGCTGGCCTTTTGTGGATATCGATCAGATGATCGAGGAAATGCACGGCAAAAGTATAGAAGAGATATTCCGCATTCACGGCGAGGAGTTTTTCCGCCGTGAAGAGAGCAATATGATAGCGCTGGTAGCGAAAAAACCGGGACAGGTCATTGCTACCGGCGGCGGCGCTGTACTGCGGGAAATGAACTTGAAGGCACTGGCGGAAAACGGGGTAGTCGTTTGCCTAAAAGCCGAACCAGAAGTGATAAACAGCAGGGTCTCCGGCAACGACCGGCCGCTCCTCTCTGGGGTCGCCGACCGTTTGGCGCATATAAAAAAGCTGCTGGAAGAGCGGGCCGCTTGTTATGATAAAGCAGATTTTGCGTTGGACAGCGGAAATATGGATGCCGATACAGCCGTAGCAGAAATAATAAAATTTACCGACAGGCAAAAGATTGGCGGGGATAGCCATGGATAAGAGCGTTATTACCGAAATACTGGAAAAATACAAAACAGGCCAATTGACGCAAGAAGCGGCGGCGGAAAAAATCAGCGGCCAGCTTTTCGAAGATCTGGGTTTTGCTAAAATAGACCATCAACGGGCCTGGCGCCAAGGTTTTCCCGAAGTGGTATATTGTGAAGGAAAAACCGTAGCGCAGGTAACCGAAATAATGAAAAGGCTGTCTGACAAAAACCCCAATGTCATGGCTAGCCGGGCGACGCCGGAGATGTACGAGGCTGTGCAGGTTGTTTTGCCTGACGCCGTATACAATGAAACTGCCCGCCTTATAGTGCTGGAAAGAGAGAAAGTCACCTGTGACCAGCAGCGTTTTATAGCAGTGGTCACTGCCGGCACCAGCGATATACCGGTGGCGGAAGAGGCGGCGCTTACCGCGGAGATAATGGGCAACCGGGTAAAAAGGATATACGACGTTGGTGTAGCAGGTATACATAGGTTGTTTGCCCAACTGTCCGAATTAGAAAAAGCGAATGTACTTATTGTAGTGGCCGGTATGGAAGGAGCTCTGGCCAGCGTAGTCGGCGGCCTGGTGGAGCGGCCGGTCATCGCTGTGCCGACAAGCGTCGGTTATGGCGCTAGTTTCAACGGTTTGGCTCCGCTTTTGGCAATGCTCAACAGCTGCGCAGCCGGCGTGGGCGTGGTAAACATCGATAATGGTTTTGGCGCCGGCCGTTTGGCCAGCATGATAAATAAAACGAGGTAATTTATGATGAAAGCACTTTATGTAGACGCTTTTAGCGGTATCAGCGGCAATATGTTTGTGGGCGGGCTGTTTGGTCTTGGCCTGCCGGAAGAGTATTTGCGCGAAAAACTGGCTTTGCTGGATATAGGCGAATACAGGCTGGTAATAGAAACAACCATGAAATGCGGCATTAGCGCAACCTATTTTAACGTAGCGCTTGGCGGGGAACAGGAAGAGCAAGATGGCTGCTGCGGACAGCACAGACATGATCACCACGGCCACGGCAAGCATGAACACTGTTGCAGCCACGGGCACGGACAGCGCGAACATCACCACGGCCACCACGGACACCATGCCCATAGCGGGCATGGACAGCATGAACACAGGACTTATAAAGACATCATGGCTATTTTGACAAATTCTAAACTGGAAGAAAAAATTAAAAAAACAGCCGTAAGCGTTTTTCAAAAACTAGCCGCAGCGGAAGGAAAGATCCACAACAAACCACTGGAAGAAGTGAATTTTCACGAAGTTGGCGCGGTGGATACTATTATAGATGTTGTGGGCACTGTTATCGGCCTTGATTATTTAGGTATAGAAAAAGTATTCGTCAGCAAGGTACGCACCGGTTTTGGCTTTGTAAACTGCGCCCACGGTCGCATGCCGGTGCCGGCGCCAGCTACGGCCGAGCTTTTGGCGGGCATCCCATCCTATGCAGGCGATATAGAAAAAGAGCTGGCCACCCCGACCGGCGCCGCTATTTTGGCTGCTTTGGCGGATGTTACAGCCGATACGCCGGCGGGTTTTGCCGTAGAAAAAATTGCTTATGGCGCCGGTAGCTATGATCTTCCCATACCCAATACCCTGCGCCTTTTCCTCGGTAAAATGGCAGAGCAGGAACACGGGCTGTGCATTTTGGAAACCAATGTCGACGACATGAATCCCCAACTTTACGGGCATGTGATGAACAAAATGTTTAGTGTCGGCGCTACCGATGTTTGGATAACTCCCATAATAATGAAAAAAGGCCGTCCGGCCTGCAAGCTTTCTGTGCTTTTGCCGGAAAGCCTGGCAGCGGATGCGGCCAAAGAAATATTTTTGGAAACCTCTTCGCTGGGGATACGCTATCATCCTGTAAAAAGAGAAATAGCCGACCGGCGTACACTAAAGGTAGCGTTGCCTTATGGTGAAGTACATGTAAAACTGGGTGAAATCGACGGGAAACTGGTGAACATTGCCCCTGAGTTTGAAGATTGCAGCCGCCTGGCGGCCATGAACCAGATACCTTTAAAGCGTATCTGGCAGGAAGCCATGCAAAAGGCCATGGAAGAAGTGAAGTTTTAACAGATAAAAGGCTGTTCCAGGTTTTTGTCGGAGAAAATAAAAGCCGGGCTGGGATAATAAAACTGGCAGTATAGCGGCTTTGTCGTTTCGGTGGAAAATCTTTCCAGCAGTATGACAGATACCTTTTCTTCAAAGGCAATGAGGTTTTCCGCGTTTATATCCGCATCGTCAACGATCACCATAAGAAAAGGCGGTACTTCCGGCGCGTCGTCAGGGATTTCTGAACGGTCAAGCGGCAGTCCCGGCAAGATGCGCAAAAGGCCTATAGTATTTTTTTCCTCATCATAGATCGTACACCGGTAGGTATTGTGGTACAGGGTCTTTGATACAGAAACAGATAGTTTACTCATATTTTCAAGTACTCCTTTGCGCTCAAATATTTTAAATTATATCATTAAATTTTTACCTTGTCTAAACAGGAATCTTATACTATTTTTGCTTTACTTAGTTTATTATTTAGCAGGATTTTTTTTCATGCAGGCGAATATAAATAATAGGATTTATATATTTTAAAACCCATTAATGTTATCTGGGTTTTTTATAAGGTGGAGGTGGTGGAGGGAGTAACGTTCGGTATTATGGGGGCTATTCACAAACTATAGGAGGGAAAAATATGAGAAAATTCACTGCATTATTAGCCTGCTGTTTTTTGGCAAGCGCTTTGTTTGCCGGCTGCGGCGGGGCTAAAAAGGAAGACCCCAAAAAAGATGCAGCCCCGGCTAAACAACAATTCATCAACATAGCTACTGGTGGTACTGCGGGAACTTACTATCCTCTTGGCGGCGCGATTGCCGAGATACTTAACAAAAATATCCCTGGCGTCAACGCCAGCGCCCAAACTACTGGCGCTTCCGTTGCCAATATAAACCTTCTTGCCACCGGCAAAGTAGATATCGCCTTTGTGCAAAATGATATCGCCTTTTATGCTGTAAACGGCACAGAAATGTACAAAGATAAAAAAGTAAGCAATGTAATGGGTCTGGCGTCACTTTATCCGGAAACAGTACAAATCATAACTTTGGAAAAAACCGGAATAAAAACACTGGCTGACGTCAAAGGCAAACGCGTTGCCGTTGGCGCGGCCGGTAGCGGCACTGAAGCCAATGCCCGTCAAATACTGGAGACCTATGGTATCACCTACAATGACATAAAAGTGCAATATTTGTCTTTTGGCGAAGCTGCGGGCGCACTTAAAGACGGCAATGTCGACATCGCTTTCGTAACTGCCGGTCATCCGACCGCCGCTATACAGGATATTGCTACCCAGGAAAAAGTGGTGGTAGTACCTGTTGCAGCCGACAAGGCCGACGCTTTGATCAAAAAATATCCGTTCTATACGAAACTTACCATCCCGGCCAAAACGTATAACAACCAAAATGCCGATGTTCCGGCTGTTGCCGTTATGGCTATGTTGGCAGTGACGGATAAAATGGGTGAAGACATGGGCTACAAGATCACCAAAGCTATTTTCACTAATACTGAGAGAATAAAAGCCGCCCATTCTATTGGCAAGCAAATAACCAAAGATACTGCCAACAATGGCATGCCAATAAAACTTAATGCCGGCGCGGAAAAATTCTATAAGGAAAAATAATTTTTAAGAATATGTTAAATTTAAATAATCGGGGTTCAGTAAAACTGACACCCCGATTTTTTCTTAGAACAGCGGCCTTCTCAGCAGTACTTGCCGTTTGCGGCTTTTTATACTGGGCCAATCAACTGCTTCTTGTAATAACGCCGCAAACAGAGGGAAAAGCCATAATGTTTGTGATAAAGCCGGGAGAAGAGTGGCATTTTTCCTGGCGTCACTCCGTACACAAAACTATAGTTAAGGAATATTTCCGCGTACAGGGCGAAAAAAAACTGCGCTTATTTTTGGTCAGGTATGACAGTTATGGCGTAGGCATGCCATTTTTGCCTTCGGAAGGCAAGCTGGTGGAAAAAGACGGCAAGTTTGAGCTATATACCGACAGGCATTTTGACTTTATCCCGCTTGTGACAGGAAAGGAAGCGGAACTGGAGCTTTGGCGCGAGGACAGGGTGATAAAACTTTACCGGGAATATCCGCCTGGAACTTTTTTGCGGGTAACGGCAGAAAAACGTTACAAGTATTGGTTATAGCTTTTATTTACTAATCTCATTTACAAAAAATACGAATAGGGTTATCATATGGTTATAACTTTATAGCAGAGCGATACGATCTTTTTGCCAGGCAAAAAGACCAGTCCAGCCGGTGCAAGTCCGGCGCAGTCCCGCTACTGTGATGGCCTCGCGGCCAAAGCCAGACGCTGTGGTATCGCATTCCGCTTTTGCCTGCGAGTGATAGGAAAGTGGGGGCGTGGCGCTATGCTATTTTCCCCTCTTTTGCATGTAAAAAGAGGTTTTTTTATTTTTTCCGTACCGGCCGGTTTGAACAAGCGACAAATGAGGGATAAAATGAACAATAAAATGATTTTGATAACAGGCGGTTCGCGCAGCGGAAAAAGCGAGTTTGCCGAACAGCTTGCGCAAAAATTGGGTAAAAAATGCGCCTATATCGCAACAGCGGAAATACGAGATGAAGAGATGCGCTTGCGGGTGGAGCGCCATCGCCGGCGCCGGGAAGGCGATTTCTGGCTGAATTTTGAAGCGCCGTTTGCAGCGCACAATATGGTTGTTGACATAGAGGGTGTGGATACGATCTTATTTGACTGTATAACGCTTTATGTAAGCAATCTTATGTATGGCGCCGATACGGAACTGGCAACCACCAACAATTACGAAAAAGTACTGCTGGGCATAGATAACCTTCTTGGCGCCGCCCGCGCTTCGGGAAAACACGTGATTTTTGTTACTAATGAACTGGGCAGCGGCATCGTGCCTGGAAATGCCGTGTCGCGTGAATTTCGCGACCTGGCTGGTCTGGTCAATCAAAAAGTCGCGCAAGCCGCCGATGAAGTATATCTTGTGGTGTGCGGCATTGCGGTAGATCTGAAAAAACTGGCTGTACAGCTGCATGACGGAGGAAAAGCCTGATGATGAAAAGCATAATGCTGCAAGGCACCGGTTCCAATGTGGGTAAAAGCATTGTTACCGCGGCGATCTGCCGTATTTTAAAACAGGACGGCTATGCTCCCGTTCCTTTTAAAGCGCAAAATATGGCGCTCAATTCCTATGTCACAAGAGACGGCGGCGAAATGGGCCGGGCGCAGGTAGTGCAGGCGGAGGCGGCAGGCCTTGAGCCGCGGGTAGCCATGAACCCTATTTTGCTCAAACCTACCGGCAATTCCAGCAGCCAGGTCATAGTGATGGGCAAACCGGTGGCCACCATGAAAGCCGGCGAATACCACAGCAAGTTTGCTGAAGAGGCTTTTTCCGTAGTGGCCGGCGCGATAAAAGAACTTTCCGCCAGCGCCGGCGTACTGGTGGTGGAAGGAGCGGGAAGCCCGGCGGAAATCAACCTTAAGGCCAGTGATATCGTAAACATGCGGGTAGCGAGACACCTTAATGCGCCCGTCATCCTTATCACAGATATCGACCGTGGCGGAGCCCTTGCTTCGCTGGTTGGCACTTTGGCGCTTTTGGACGAAGAAGAACGCGCTCTGGTAAAAGGTTTTATCATCAATAAATTCCGGGGCGACCTGGCTCTTTTGCAGCCTGCCCTCGATTTTTTGCTGGAAAAGACCGGCGTTCCCGTATTAGGCGTACTTCCTTATATGGAGAAAATGGACATTGACGACGAAGACTCGGTGGCTTTGGAAAAACAAAATGAAGAAAAAGATTATGATTTGGATATAGCCGTAATACGTCTGCCACGCATTTCTAATTTTACCGATTTTACTGTTTTAGCCGCTGAAGATGGTACACGGGTACGTTATATAAAAGAACCGGCGCAACTGGGAAATCCCGACCTTATAATCTTGCCCGGCAGTAAAAATACGGTCGAAGACCTGCTTTTTCTTAAAGAGAGCGGGCTGGAAAAAACTCTGGTAGAAAAAAACAAACGTGGTACGCCTGTTATCGGCATATGCGGCGGCTACCAGATGCTGGGGCAGGAAGTGCGCGACCCGGAACATACGGAGTCAGAACTCGACGGCCTGCCGGGGATCGCCCTGCTGCCTGTAGCCACAACATTTTTGCCGGATAAGCTAACGCGCCAGGTAATGGCCAAGGCTTGCGGCAATAAGTTTTTAGGCCTGGATTTTTCGGCGGACGGCCTGACAGGTTATGAGATACATATGGGCAGGACAGAATACTTGGAAGATGCCGACGAGGCGTTTTTCCTCGACCGCGGCGACGGGATAAATATCCGGGACGGCGCGGTACGCAAGGACGGCCTGGTCATGGGGACCTATATACACGGCATTTTTGATAACGACACTTTCCGGCACGCGCTGTTGAGCGCCTTGCGGGCGAAAAAAGGGATCGCTTCAGCCCAGGGGCTTGATACGAAAAACCGCAAAGAAGATGCTTATGACCGTTTGGCGCAAATCGTGCGCAGCAATCTTGACATGAAGCAACTTTACCGGATCATAGGATTAAAATAATGGAATTGAATTTTTTGTGCGCCGGCGCCTTATTTTTGGATACGCTTATTGGCGACCCGCGCGGCGGCTGGCATCCGGTAGTCATGATAGGTAACCTTATATCATTTCTCGAAAACCTGCTGCTAAACGCCAAAAGCGGTTCGGAGCAAAAAAAGGCGTCCGGCGCTTTTTTGGTCATAATAACAATAGGCGCAGTCTACCTGCTGAATTATGCGGTAGTCTACTTACTGGCTTATACCGGCCATATGGCGTTTATAATCGGCAGTATGGCCCTGGTTTCCTTTACGATATCACCTCGCGCCTTGCGTGAAGCAGGGGAAGAGATATACTTGCTTTTGGCAAGCGGCGATATAGCCGGCGCGCGCAGCAAAGTGGGCTGGATCGTTGGTCGCGACACGCAAAACCTCGATGAAGGGGAAGTAACGCGCGCTACGGTGGAAACAATAGCAGAAAATATTACCGACGGGATAATTTCTCCGCTGTTTTATGCCCTGCTGGGCGGCGTGCCACTGGCGTTTGCCTATCGTGCGGTCAATACGCTTGATTCCATGGTCGGCTACAAAAATGAAAAATATAAGGATTTTGGCCTGGTGGCTGCGCGGCTGGATGATGTGGCAAATTTTATACCGGCTCGCATAACAGCACTTTTAATTATCATAGCGGCTTTTATTTGCCCCAGCTGCGACCCGCAAGCCGCCGCCGCAATACTCTGGCGGGACGCCGGCAAACACCCAAGCCCGAACAGCGGCTATGCCGAAGCGCCGGTCGCTGGCGCGCTGGGGATCAGGCTGGGCGGATGCAACTACTATTTCGGGCAGCCGTCTTTCCGCGCCTATATGGGCGATGAAAAGAATTTATTAAAGGCAAAACATATCAAAGAGACTATATACATAATGTACACAGTGACTGTGCTATTTGTTGTATTGTCTTTATTTATTTGAAGAGGGGAACATGGAAAAATTTTTTCAAGATATTGTAATACCGGATTTGGATGAAAGAATGCGTCAGGCGGTCTATCGCAGGTGGGAGCAGTTGCCCAAAGTCAAAAACAGCCTGGGCGTTTTAGAGGATATGGTAGCAATGTATGCGGCCATGACCGGGAAAATGCCGGAAATAGCAAAAAAGGCCATGATACTGACTACCGCCGACCATGGCGTAGCCCGTCAGGGAGTGAGCAACTTCCCGCAGGAAGTTACTGTCCAGATGATACAAGGCTATTTGCGCGGCGGGGCTGGGGCAAACGTTATGGCCCGACATGCTGGGATCGGCTATGAAGACCTATTCGTTCTGGATGTAGGCGTACAGGTTGATCTGCCGCAGCACCCGCGCCTGATAAATAAAAAGATCGCCTATGGAACGGGAGACTTTACCCAGGGGCCGGCTATGTCGCGCGCCGACGCTATCTCTTCTTTAAAGGCGGGCTTTGACCTGGCCAATGAATGTATAAACAACGGCTATGGCCTTTTGGTATTGTCCGAGATGGGCATAGGCAATACGACAGCCAGTGCGGCGATAGCTTCCGCTTTTACCGGTTTGCCTGCCGAAAAAACGGTAGGCCGTGGGACTGGTATCGGCGACAAGCGACTTAAACACAAACAGCAGGTAGTAGCGCAAGCCCTTTCGATAAATAAACCCGACAAGCACGATGCCTTGGATATCCTCTCCAAAGTAGGCGGCTATGAGCTGGGAGCTTTGGCGGGCGTGGTGCTGGCAGGAGCCGCCCGGCGCGTACCTGTATTTGTCGACGGCGTTAACGCCACGGCTTCGGCTTTGATTGCCTGGGGGTTGCTGCCGGACACGCGGCATTATATGTTTGCCTCACACCTGTCGGCAGAAATCGCACACCGCGCCATGCTCGAACTATTGGGCCTGATGCCGGTGCTGACCGCCAATATGCGTTTGGGGGAAGGAACAGGGGCTTCTTTAGTCATAAGTCTTTTAGATTCAGGGATAGAAGTTTTCAATAAATTAAAGTGAGGGGAAAATGAAAGACTTTCTCACCGGTTTGCAGTTTTTGACGCGGATAAAATTTTTAAACCAAAAAGAATGGACGGAAGAAGGGTTCGCGCGCAGCGTACCTTGGTTCCCGCTGGTCGGTGCGGTCATCGGCCTTTTTCTGGCCGGGCTGAACATAGCTATGCAGCTGCACTTCACCGACCAGTTACGGGCGGTACTGCTGATAGCGGCGGAAATCGCGATAACCGGCGGCTTGTTGTGCGACGGGCTCATGGATACGGCCGACGGCGTATTTTCCGGGCGGGAGCGCTCGCGTATGCTGGAAATCATGAAAGACAGCGCGGTAGGGGCGAACGGCATGATGGCGTTCGTTATGCTGGTCTTGGTAAAAACTGCCATATATTTGTCTATACCTGCGCCTTTACTGACGCCGCTGCTTTTTGCCATGCCGGTAGTAACGCGTTTTATCATCGTGGGCGGGATAATTCTCTTTCCTTATGCCCGGGAAGAAGGCATAGGTAAACTTTTTACCTTATATGCCAAAAAAAATTATCTGTATTTGGCGTTATTTTTTATGATTATTGCCTTAATGCCTTTTTTATCTTGGCAGATATACCTTTGTACCATGGTTGCGATCCTTTATTCCTGGCTGGCCGCCTGCTACCTATGTAAGATATTGGGCGGGCTGACCGGAGATACCTATGGTTTTTTAGCGGAAACCGGCAATGTTGTTTTTTTATTCGCAAGTTATCTATGCATAATGCTTTTAGGGAGGATTTAGATGTTATTAGATGTGGCGCAGCCAGGCATTCTAGATAAACATATTTGGGAAAATACGCAAAAAGCTTTTGATAATCTTATAAAACCGGTCGGTTCTTTGGCCAGGCTGGAAGACATCACCTGTCTTTATGCCGCTGCCCGCCGGAAAAAGAAAATTTCTTCACCGGCAAAAAAAGTGCTGGTTTTTGCATCTGACCATGGGGTGGCGCAAGAAGGGAATTTTTTATATACTATTGATGATAGTTTTTTTTATTTCCAGCAAATAACTATGGGCAACGGCGCAATAAATATTTTAGGCCAAAAAGTCGGCGCCGGTGTGCTGGCTGTAAACCTGGGCCTGAAAAAAGCGCCGGATATTGAAAAACATGACTATATCGCTGCCGGTACGAGGAATATACTCCATGAGCCCGCTATGTGCGAAGAGCAATTTTCCAGCGCTTTTTCTGTCGGACGGCGGTCTGTAAAACAGGTATCTTCTGATGGCGTGGAGGTAATAGGCCTGGGCAGCCTGGGCTCCGGGGCCGAAGTGAGCGATACCGCGCTCTTGACGGTATTACTGGGATCAGATAAAGAGTTTTCGTTATCGGATGAACATGAAAATTTACTGGATAAAATATTGCATAAACATAGCGTCAAGTTAACGGAAAGTACAGCGTTAGAGAAAGTCTGCTGCTTGGGCGGTTTTGAAATACCGGCTTTAATGGGGGCTATTGTTGAGGCGGCGCATATGTCTATGCCGGTTTTTCTTGACGGTATAGCTTCTTTGCTGGCAGCGAAGCTTGCTGTGGATATACATCCCGATATAGGTGATTTTCTTGTTCCGGTCGCTACTACCATCCAGCCAGGGCAGGAAGAATTATTACAAGCTTTGGGCCTGTCTACTATGCTCGACTTGAAACTGCCGGCAGGCGGCGGTGAAGGGGGCATGTTTGGCTTTGACCTGCTGGAGGCAGGTATAAAGGCGTTAAACGAGATGGATTCTTTCGGCAGCGATACAGTACATGGGCCTTTAGGCGATTTTAAATAAAAGGACTGGATATAATGATAAAAGTTCCCGGTTCATGCGGTGAATTGGCACAAGGGATTTTTAACGGCCGAAACATGCTCATAACCTGCCCGATCAATTGGTATAGCGCTGTAACTGCTAAACAGGCGAAAGCGCCGGCCGGCGACAAGAACAAAAACTGCAAATCGTATGCCGCAGTGGAGCTTTTGCTAAAACGTTATGGTCAAATGCTGCCTGTAGAGCTGCAAATACAATCAGACTTGCCGCGGGGCAAAGGGATGGCATCGAGCAGCGCCGATATCGCGGCGTCTTGCCAAGCTGTGGCCAAACTGCTGGGCAAAGACCTGGGCGAAGACGAGATAAAAGATATTGCTTTGGCGATAGAACCTACCGACGGGGTGTTTTTTTCCGGCATAGTGGCGTTCGACCATATAAAAGGCGGCGTGCGCCAATCTTTGGGCGACCCGCCGCCTATCCGGATAGCGGTATTTGATTTTGGCGGAGAAGTGGATACGATAACTTTTAATAATAATTTAGACTTGACGCGCATCAAAAATGAAAAACAACTGGACTTCAACGAAGCGTACGAACTGATAAAAGAAGGGCTGGTTAGCGCCAATCCTGTCCTCATAGGCAAAGGGGCAACTATAAGCGCTCTCGCCAACCAAAAAATATTACCTAAGCCACAACTGGAAAAGATGATAATTGAAGGTAATAAATACGGCGCTTTAGGGGTAAATGTCGCGCATAGCGGCACTGTGGCAGGAGTGCTTTTTGACAAGAGTATGCTTTTTGAATATGACGAGTGCGTCCAGGCTGTGTTAAGCGCCTGCAAGAACGTAAACTACCTGGGCGCCGCCGACATGGTGCCTGGCGGCATTATTGACGAGGCGTGAGCTAAATGGAAAGATTTGAACATGGCGGGAATATCCATCATACAAAGGGCCAAAAGGTAATAGATTTCAGCGCCAATATCAATCCCTGCGGGCTGTCGCCGCGCGTTAAAGAGGCTATAAAGGACAATATCGATTTAGTGGCTCATTATCCAGACCCGGCGGCAAAAGATTTGCGGGAATCCATATGCCGTTTTTATGGCGTTTCTGACAGCAACCTTGTTTTGGGCAACGGTGCGACAGAACTTTTATATTTACTTTGTCATGTCCTCAGACCCCAGGCCGTTGTATTGCCAGCGCCCTCTTTTAGTGAATATGAACGTGCGGCTTGCAGCGCCGGGGCTGCCATACAATATTTTCCGCTCTTACCGGAAGAGGATTTCCGGCTTTCTTTTGACAAACTCTTTGCGGCTTTGCCGGAAGAGTCTTTGCTCTTTCTCGGCAACCCCAACAATCCCACGGGAAATTTGTTGCTACGGGAGGAGTTTGGCGGCTTTTTGCAAAAAGCCAAAGAAAAAAACTGCCGGGTGGTGGTGGACGAGTCTTTCATTGATTTTCTGCCTGATGATGGCAGGTATACCTGCCGGGGCTTCGTAAAAGATTTTGACCATATTTTTATCATACATTCCATGACCAAATTTTTCGCCATACCGGGACTGCGGCTGGGTTTTGGCCTTTTCCCGCCGGCACTGGCGGAAAAACTGAAAAATGCGATGGATTGCTGGAATGTGAATAGCCTGGCCCAGGCAGCCGGAGTGGCGGCATTGTCGGACAAGGCGTATATTGCTGGCAGCAGTGAAATGACCGAAAATTTGCGCCTGGCTTTGCTCAAAGGCCTAGAGGACATTGGCGGTCTAAAAATATATCCTTCGACAGTGAACTTTATTTTGCTTGATATAAGCGGCTGGGGCATTAATTCTGCCTATTTGTACGACTATTTGAGCTCACGCGGGGTACTAGTAAGAAACTGCGCAAATTATCCGGGGCTTGACGAACGGTATATACGTATCGCGGTACGCTGCAAGGAAGAGAATAGAAAACTTTTGGCTTTATTGCGAGAGGTGGCAAAACATGGGTAAAATATATCTTATCCGCCATGGGCAAACTTTGTGGAACATGGCGATGCGTTTTCAGGGATTCAGCGATATAGAGCTTTCTGAAGAGGGAATAAAACAGGCGCAGCTTTTGTCTGAACGGCTAAAAACAGTGAAATTTGCCTCCATTTATGCCAGCGACCTGAAGCGGGCCATGCATACTGCGCAGATACTGGCGCAGCCGCACGGCCTTGCGGTGACTTCTTACAATCAATTGCGTGAAATAAATTGCGGCCATTGGGAAGGACTGACCCGTGTAGAAATAGAAGAAAAGTATCCGGGCCAGCTGACGCAGTTTTTTTCCCAGCCGGCTACTTTCGCTCCGCCTGGCGGGGAAAGCTTCTTTGATGTCGGCTGTCGCTGTTGTCAGGTATTTGAAGAAATAGCGGAACGGCACCGGGAAGAAAATGTGGCGGTCGTTGCGCACGGCGGCGTGATAAGGTCTATCTTAGGCTCTGTGCTTATGATGGACAGGGACGCTTTATGGCATATAAAACAAGACAATACTGCGGTAAACATAATAGGTTTATACGACAATACCAAGACGGTGGAACTTGTCAACGACATAAATCATTTACTCTAAATAAAAAAATCTTTGAAAATTATCGGTTAATATATTGACTTTGCGAATAGATGACCATATAATTGAAGGAGTCCGAATATCCAGTGGAACTACAGACTAAGTTACTACCTCAGCTTTTCAGTCCGAACAAGGCGGTGAGCAAGGTCCAGGAACATAAGGCTGGGAACCGTTTTGGGTATGGTGAGAATAAGGAGTGAGTAGTAATGAAAGAAGACAAAAAATTAGCATGTCGCGATTGTGGAGCAGAATTTGTATTTTCCGCTTCCGAGCAAGAGTTTTACGAGGCAAAAGGTTTTGCCAACGAACCTGGGCGTTGCCCTGAATGCCGTTCGGCGCGCAAACAGCGCACCGGCAATGGTGGCGAACGCGCTCCCAGGCAAATGTATCCGGCTGTTTGTGCAGAATGCGGAATTGAGACTGAAGTTCCTTTCCGTCCTTCCATGGATCGCCCGGTATATTGCCGCGCATGCTTTAACAATAATAGCGGTCGTTAATTTTGTCACAAAAAATACCGTTTGCTTCGGCAAACGGTATTTTTCATTTACAGTAAAAATACAAGATTTCTTCTTGCAAAACCTGACCGGAACAGTTATAATTAAATTTAAAGTTGATGAGCGGCGTAATATTTTACTGTGGTTTAAGATGAACGGACAGGCAACGATACTTAGGTATCCTGGCGGCGCATAGACCGGCCAGGTGTTTTGTATTGCTTTTTCATATATACCTTGGAGAAAATAAGAATTGCCAATATTTTAAAAATCAACTTGCAAATGGAGGTGCAATATTTTTGTCTAATCTTGAAAAATTACAAATCATTCCTTTAGGCGGACTAGGGGAAATCGGCAAAAACATGACAATCATAAAATACGGCGACAATATGGTGATGATAGATGCCGGGCTGATGTTTCCCGAAGACGATATGCTGGGCGTAGATCTGGTCATTCCGGATATAAGTTTTATACTTGAAAATAAAAGCAAGCTTAAAGCTATACTTTTGACACATGGTCACGAAGACCATATCGGCGCCTTGCCGTATGTGTTAAAAGAGGTGGATGTGCCTGTCTACGGCACTCCTCTGACGCTGGGGATACTGGGAGGGCGTTTGAAAGAAAATGGCGTGTCTTCCGCCAACCTGAAGTCTATCGGAGCGGGTCACAAGGTAAAAATAGGAAACTTTACCGCGGAATTTTTGCGGGTGAACCATAGCATAGCCGATTCCGTGGCTATCGCTTTACATACTCCGCTTGGCATAGTTGTACATACCGGCGACTTTAAGCTTGATCAAACCCCGGTAGACGGCCAGATAACAGATTTTGCCCGTTTTGCCGAACTGGGTGAAAAAGGCGTGTTGGTGATGCTTGCCGACAGTACCAATGCCGAACGGCCCGGTTATACCCAGAGTGAAAAAACCGTAGGCGTCACTTTTGACGAAGTGTTCCGGACGGCGCCAAGCAGGATAATAGTAGCCAGTTTTTCTTCCAATGTCCACCGTATCCAGCAGGTGGTCGACAGCGCCTGTAAATATAAACGTAAAGTGGCTATAATAGGCCGCAGCATGATAAATGTGGTAAGCATAGCCGTCGAATTAGGTTATTTGAAAATACCTGAAGGCGTGCTTATAGACATTGATGAGACCAACAGGTACCCGGCTTCCCAGATCGTAGTGGTCACTACCGGCAGCCAGGGCGAGCCTATGTCGGCGCTGACCCGTATGGCTATGGCCGACCATAAAAAAATGACTATCGTTCCCGGCGACACTGTCATAATATCCGCGACGCCGATACCGGGCAATGAAAAACTGGTGGCTCGCACGGTAGACTTGTTGTTTCGCCTGGGAGCGGATGTTATCTATGACCGTTCTTTCGGCATCCACGTTTCCGGCCATGCCAGCCAGGAAGAGCTCAAAATGATGCATACCCTGGTAAAGCCAAAATTTTTCATACCTGTCCATGGAGAATACCGCCATCTGATAAAACATGCGCGTATCGCACATGAACTTGGCATGCCCAAAGAAAATATATTCGTGGTGGAAAACGGCTCTGTCGTAGAAATAGGCAAAGAACAGGGGGTAGTGGCCAATAAAGTCACTGCCGGCAAAGTTCTCGTCGACGGCTTGGGCGTCGGCGATGTAGGCAATATAGTTTTGCGCGACCGGCGCCAGTTGTCACAGGACGGCATCTTAATCGTGGTCGTTACATTAGACAAACAGAATTGCACTGTTGTAGCCGGACCGGATATAGTTTCACGCGGTTTTGTTTACATACGCGAAGCGGAACAGCTTATGGAAGAGGCTAGGGAAAAAGTCCAACTAGCACTTGACAAATGCCAAAATAACGGAGTATCCGAATGGTCGGCCATAAAATCCGCCGTACGCGATTCTTTAGGCAGGTTTTTATACGAAAAAACGCGCCGCCGTCCAATGATATTGCCAATAATAATGGAGATATGATTTAAGCGCGCTGTTAAGCGCGCTTTTTCTTTTTAAAGACCATCGCTTAGTATCCGAAATAGAGGAAATAAAAGAAAAAAATAGAATATACTACACTTAGAGGTGGTTCTGTTGTCTAAGAGACCGGTAAAGCCCCAACATTCATTATTGGGCGAAATAATCGGCGTTGCTTTTATTGCGGCCGCATTTTTGGTTATGGCAAGTATATGGGGATTGCGCCTCGGGCCTTTTGGTGAGCCGCTGGAAAAAATACTGCGCTATGCTTTTGGCCGGGGAGCCATTTTGTTTGCCTTGTGGATATTGTGCATAGGGTTGCGTTATATATGGCGTCCTACAGATAAAGTTTTCACACTGCATTTTTTTGCGGCGACCGCTTTAGCCTGTAATTTTCTTGTTTTGTTCCACAACTTCATCGCTCCGGCTAATAGTGAGCTCTTGCCTGAATATCTGCCGCAAGGCGGAGGGCTTATGGGCGGTGGTTTATTATTTCTTGCCAGAAAGTTTTTAGGCATAGACGGCTCTCTCATCTTCTTTTTGGCAACCGCTGTCTGTCTTGTTATAGTGACTTTTACCTGGTCGTTAAAAAAATCGGTGCTCACTGCTACAAAAGCGGCGGAAGAAGGGGCTAACGGTGCGATTTCCGTGGTAACAGAAGCGGGCCGGAAGTTAAAAGACGCTCCTATTTTTGACTACGAAAAATATTTTCCTTCTTCCAGCAAGGAAAAAACACCGGAGCTTTTTTTACCTGAAGAGGTAGAAGCACCACCCGTAATAAGAATAGAATCCGAACCGCCGGTGATAAGGACGGAATCGTTGCGTCCTGCACAGGCAAGAAAAGCCGCGCCAACTTTTATTAAAAGAGATAGCGACCCTGGCGGTTACCGTTATCCTTACCCGGAGTTGATGACCATTCCGGCCCAAAACACTAAAAACACCGGCGAAGCGGAAGCTGCCGAGCAAGCCCGCGTGCTGGAGCAGACGCTGGCGGATTTTAAAGTTAACGCCAGGATAGTTAATGTGGTGCATGGTCCATCTGTAACCCGGTTTGAAGTAGAGCCGGCGCCGGGCGTCAAAGTAAATCGCATTGCCAGCCTGGTGGACGATCTGACGCTCAAATTGGCAGCGCCCGGCATACGCATCGAAACATCCATTCCCGGTAAAACGGCTATGGGTATAGAAGTGCCGAAAAAGACGGCCTCCCCGGTTTTCTTTTATGACGTCATAACTTCCCGTGAATTCATAGAGCAAGAGGCCGCGGTAGCGGTGGCTTTGGGCAAAGACATAACCGGCAGGACGATAGTTGCCGATATCGGAAAAATGCCCCATTTGCTGGTGGCGGGTTCTACCGGCTCGGGAAAAAGCGTTTGCATAAATACTATTGTAAACAGCATTTTATTCAAAGCTTCGCCTGAGCAGGTCAAATTCATAATGGTCGACCCAAAAGTTGTTGAACTTAGCACATATAACGGCATCCCACATCTTTTGACGCCTGTTGTCACCAATCCGAAAAAAGCCGCCGCCGCCTTATTTTGGGCGGTAGAAGAAATGGAGCGGCGTTACCAGTTGTTTGCGGAAACCGGCGTAAGGGAAATAGGCCGTTATAACACGACAGTGAAAGAACAGCAACTTCCTTACATAGTTATTATTATTGATGAATTGGCTGATTTGATGATGGTGGCTCCGGGCGACGTGGAAGACGCCATTTGCCGCCTGGCGCAAAAAGCGCGGGCTGCCGGCCTACATTTGATTTTAGCTACGCAAAGGCCGTCGGTGGACGTCATTACCGGCATCATAAAAGCCAACATACCTTCGCGTATAGCGTTTGCCGTTTCTTCGCAGATTGACTCGCGTACTATTTTAGATCGGGGCGGGGCGGAAAAACTCTTGGGCAAAGGCGATATGCTTTACTATCCCTCCGGTATGAGCAACCCGCTTAGAGTGCAGGGCGCTTTTATTTCAGATGACGATATAGAAAATATTACAAACTATATCAAAAACCAAGAAATTCCTGTACAATATAATGATAAGGTAACTGATCATGAACTGCCAGGAGATAAACCGGGAAAAAACAGCGGGGAGCAGGACTTGTTAAGCAGTGAACAGGATGAACTCCTGTTGCCGGCTCTGGATGTAGTTATGCAGACTGGCCAGGCTTCCGCCTCTATGTTGCAAAGGCGCATGCGCATAGGTTATACGCGCGCCGCCCGTCTGATAGATTCGCTGGAAAGTTTTGGCATTATTGGCCCGCCAACGGGTACAAGCAAACCGCGTGATATCCTTCTTTCTACTGAAGAAGCTATCCGGCGGTTGGAGGAAGAGCGTAGTTTTTAAAAAGGAGGTCCGAGGTGTCTACTATAGGTGAAAAACTGCGGTATGAACGGGAACAACAAGGTCTCAGTTTACATGATATTGAACAGGCCACAAGCATAAGGGTTCGCTATCTGCAAGCTATAGAAGATGGCAACTATTCGATTTTGCCTGGTGAAGTTTACACAAAAGGTTTTATACGAAATTATGCAATGACTCTGGGATTTGACGGCCCGGAATTTGTCAATATGTACAAACTGGAAACAAACCAGTCGCAACCGTCTCCTTTACCTGGAAACACCTCTATGTCGGACGCCTTGCCTTTAGATGCGGAACACGGCGTCGAGCCGATTAAAACGCCTGTGCCGAAGAACCCTCCGAAAAATCCTATTGTCATAAAAAATAAGACGGTGACTAAAAAGTTAAAACTTGTGCCCGCTTTGCTGGTAGGAGTAGTGGTTCTCTGCTTGGCCGGTTCGTTTGTCTATTTTATGGTCGGCTTTTTGTCCAATAAACCGGCTGATAATACAGTTGCCCGGAACGCAAACCCGGCTTCCCAGGCAGCAGGTAATAAAAATGACAATAAAAATAAAAATGCTTTTAGAATAGTCCAGGAAAATTCCAGGATAAATATCATACCCGAAAAGGGCGCGACTGTGGAAGCGATAAAGGTGGAAGGCAGTGTCGACAGCCAGTGCTGGGCGCAAGTTTTGGCGGACGACCGCGAGGTCTACCGCGGCATGCTGCGCAAAGGGGAAAAGTTTAATTGGCAGGCGAAAAATATTCTATGGGTAAAACTGGGTGATGCCAGTGCGGTAAATATGACAGTAAACGGTGAAAAAACACAAAAACTGGGCGGCGTCGGGGAAGTAATAGAAAGCACGATAACCATACTTAAATAATAGGACAATTCATGATATGTTAAATAGTTTTTTAGTGATGAGTAAAGAAGATATGCAGGAAAAATGCTGGGAGAAGCTGGATTTCCTTTTTGTAAGCGGCGATGCGTACGTAGACCATCCGTCTTTTGCGGCGGCGGTCATTTGTCGTGTATTAGAGTCAAAAGGATATAAAGTCGGCCTTATCTGCCAGCCGGATTGGCGTTCGTTAAATGATTTCAGGGTCTTAGGCAAACCCCGTTTGGGCATACTTGTTTCGGCAGGCAATCTTGACTCCATGTTAAACCAATATACCGCGGCTAAAAAGCCGCGCAACAAGGATGCGTATTCGCCTGGCGGGCAGACAAACCGGCGCCCTAACCGGGCGACCATTGTTTATTGCAACAGGCTGCGTGAGATATGGAAAGATGTGCCTTTGATCATTGGCGGCATCGAGGCCAGCCTCAGGCGGTTTACCCATTATGACTACTGGTCGGACAGTTTGCGCCGTTCGATATTGGTAGACAGCAAGGCTGATCTTTTGGTTTACGGCATGGGCGAGCGGCAGATCGTCGCAATAGCGGACTGCCTTGCCGGCGGCATGCCTGTAAGTGCTATCCGCCATATAGACGGCACGGCTTTCCTAGAAGATGACCTGACATCAATGACTGACGATTATATAACTTTGCCCAGCCATGAAGAGATAGTTTTGGACAAGAAGGCTTTTGCCAAGGCTTTCCGGTTGCAGTACCAGGAGCAAGATCCTGTGCGCGGCAAAGTGGTGGTGCAAAAAAGCGGCGAATATTTTATTGTGCAAAGAAAACCCGCTTATCCACTTAGCACTGAAGAAATGGACGCAATATACGACTTGTCGTATACACGCGCCTGGCACCCGTCTTACGATGCTTATGGCGGCGTCCCGGCGCTGGCGGAAGTAGAGTGCGGGATCATCAGCCAGAGAGGTTGTTTTGGCAGCTGCGCTTTTTGCGCCATACACTCCCATCAGGGGCGTATCATACAGCCGCGCAGCCATGCATCAATAATCCGTGAGGCGGAAATAATTACCGGGCTGCCAGATTTTAAAGGATATATAAATGACGTAGGCGGTCCTACTGCCAACTTCCGCCAGCCTGCCTGTGAAAAACAGCTTAAAGCCGGCGCCTGTAAAGACCGCCAGTGCCTCCATCCCTCACCCTGTCCGCATTTACTGGCCGATCACCGCGACTATCTTTCTTTGCTGGGTAAACTGCGCGCGGTGAAGGGCGTTAAAAAAGTCTTTGTACGGTCAGGTGTACGTTATGATTATGTTTTAGCGGATAAAAATAAAGATTTCCTCCATACCTTGTGCCAGCACCATGTAAGCGGGCAACTGAAAATAGCGCCGGAACATGTAAGTAAAAATGTTTTAAATATAATGGGCAAACCGGGTAGGGGTAAATTTCTGTCTTTTGCCGGAGAATATGAAAAAATAAACGAGCTTTTAGGTAAAAAACAATACCTGGTTCCTTATTATATATCCAGCCATCCTGGCTGTACCATAGAGGACGCTGTTGAACTAGCGGAATTTATCAGAGATACCGGCCATTGCCCGGAACAAGTGCAGGATTTCATACCGACGCCGGGCAGCGCCGCTACTGCTATGTATTATTCGGAAATAGACCCGTTTACAGGCAAAAAACTCTATGTGGCTAAACACCCGCGCGACAAGGCTATGCAAAGAGCTTTGCTGCAATACAAAAATCCCAAAAACCGCGAATTGGTCTTGGCTGCTTTGGAAAAAAGCGGCCGCCTGGATTTAGTAGGCTTTGATAAAAAATGCCTCATACGCCCCCTGCCAGCGGCAAGGAAAGGGTTTGCCGGCAAAGGGGCAAAACGCCGTTTACACAAGTAAGTGTTTTATAATATAATAATAAGTCGTAGAGAAGCGGCTTGAACAATATTTTATAAATAAAGCGTCAGATTAGGGAGCTAGCGAAAGTTATGAAAGTGGGATTAATAAGCCTTGGCTGTCCCAAGAATTTGGTTGACTCGGAAAATATGCTGGGAATCATCCGGGAAAATAATTTTGAAATAACGCCAGACCCTGCTCTGGCAGATGTTATCATCGTCAATACCTGCGGATTTATTGGCGACGCCAAAGAAGAGTCCATCCAAACCGTACTTGAAATGGCGCAGCATAAAAAAAGCGGCTGCTGTAAGTCCCTCATTCTGGCCGGCTGTCTGGGAGAGCGTTATGCGGATGATCTTTTTGCGGAACTGCCGGAAGTGGATGCCATAACAGGCGCCCATGCTTGGGGCGATATCGATAAAGTAATACGCCGCTCTTTGACGGGTGAGCGTTTTATAGTAAGACCGCAAGAGGCCGTGCTCTATGATAAAGCGCCGCGCATACTCACTACGCCGCAACATACTGCTTACCTCAAAATAGCGGAAGGCTGTGACAACGCCTGTTCTTATTGTGTAATACCACAAATAAGAGGGCCGTATAAAAGCCGGGATATGCGTTCTGTTTTGAGCGAAGCGGCGGCATTGACTGCCAACGGAGTAAAAGAACTGGTGCTGGTAGCACAGGACGTCACACGTTATGGCGAAGATATTTACGGCAAATTGATGTTGCCGGAGCTGCTTGACGGTCTATGCGCTGTGGATGGCGTAGAGTGGGTGAGGCTAATGTACGCCTACCCGCAATATATGACAGATGAACTGCTAGATACTATCGCTCGTCAGGCAAAAATCTGCAAATACCTTGACATTCCTTTGCAGCATGCCAGTACGGCGGTGCTCGAGCGGATGAACAGGCCTGATAGCAAAGAAGGCATTAACGCTCTTTTGCAAAAAATACGCGCTAAGATACCAGGTATTTGCCTCAGGACTACATTTATTGTAGGGTTTCCCGGGGAAAGCGAGGACGAATACGAAGAACTAAAAGAATTCATCATGCAGCAGCGCTTTGACCGAATGGGTATATTTTCCTACTCGCAGGAAGAAGGGACCCTGGCGGCCGAAATGCCTCAAGTGGATGAAGAAATAAAAGAACAACGCTACCATGAACTTATGGCTATCCAGGCGGGTATTGCGGAAGAAGTAAATATTTCTCTGGAAGGCGGAGAAGTAGCCGTGATTGTGGAAAGCATAGAAGAAGGCGACGGCAATGTCCTGGCCATGGGTCGTTCTTACCGCGAAGCGCCGGATATAGACGGGGTCATTTATTTGGAAAACATTGGCAGCGCTTGTGTAGGTGATATCGTAAAAGCAAAGGTATTGCAGGGATTTACCTATGATCTGGCAGCGGAGGTCTTGTAAATGCGGGTAGAGATAATAAGTACGGGAACAGAGCTTTTATTGGGAGAAATAGTCAATACCAATTTCCAATATCTGGCTGGCCGTCTCAACAGTATGGGGTTTGACGTTTTATACGAGACTACTGTCGGCGACAATTACAACCGCATGAAAGAAACTATCGCCCACGCCATGCGGCGGGCTGATATAGTTATTACCAGCGGCGGGCTTGGGCCGACACAGGGCGATATAACTAAAGAAGTAACTGCCGATGTGCTGCAACGGCAACTGTTGCTTGACAAAAATATCCTGGCGGATATCGAAAAGTTTTTTGCTTTTCGTGGTATTTGCATGCCGAAGAACAACGCCAAACAAGCTATGCTTCCGGCAGGCGGCGAAGCTCTTTACAATGACTGCGGCACCGCGCCCGGGGTATTTTTCGAGCATGAAGGCGGCATCATAGTAAATTTGCCCGGGCCGCCTCGGGAATTGAAAGACATGTTTGAAAAACAGCTGGCGCCCAGGCTAGTGAAAAAATATGGCCAACAGGGGATAATATATTCCCATACTATTAAATCTATGGGGCTCGGCGAATCAACCGTCGCCGAAAAACTGGCCGATCTTATAAGCGAGCAGACAAACCCCACTATCGCCCTTTATGCCGGTCAAGGTGAAATACGCATACGCATCACAGCAAAAGCAGGCACAGAAGATGAAGCTAAGGCGCTGACCTCGGCCATGACGGATAAGGTGCGCGCGCGTCTCGACAGCATCTACGGCGAAGGCGAAGATACTTTGGGTTCGGTGTTAGGCGGTTTGCTCAAGGCTGGCAATCTTACGCTCTCTTGTGCGGAATCCTGTACAGGCGGCCTGCTGAGCAGCATGATAACAGATACCGCGGGCAGTTCCGATTATTTTCTGGGGTCTGTGGTAAGTTACGGCAACCAGGCCAAGATTGATCTTTTGTCTGTCAATGAATGCTCATTAAGTGAGCTCGGCGCGGTCAGCCAAGAGATAGCGCGCGAAATGGCAATCGGCGCGGCCAAGCGTTTTTCCAGCGATATCGGCGTGGGCGTAACCGGTATAGCCGGACCGGGCGGCGGAAATGAAGAAAAGCCGGTGGGCACGGTATATATTTCGTTATATTTTAACGGCAGAACAAAGGTTGAAAAACATATATTTTCCGGCCAGCGCGCGGACATAAAAATGCGTACCGCAAAAACGGCCATGTTATATGTGATAAATACAATAAAAAATGGTAATTAAAAGGAGGAAAAACATTATATGACACAAAACCCAACGAGTACTTTTGGTAATTTAGTTTTAGACAAAAAAATAGTAGGTGCTCTCACCGACATGGGGTTCGAAGAGCCTTCGCCGATACAGACACAGACGATCCCCCTGGTTCTTTCCGGGCAGGATGTTATAGGCCAGGCCCAGACCGGTACAGGTAAAACTGCGGCTTTCGGCATACCTATCGCGCAAAATATAGTAGACTCGCGAAAAATACAGGCGCTTATCATGACGCCGACCCGCGAACTGGCCATACAGGTAGCGGAAGAACTTAGCAAAATAGGCCGCTTGCGCCGGATAAAGGCTTTGCCGGTATACGGCGGGCAGCCGATCGACCGGCAGATACGCGCTCTCCACATGGGGGTACAGGTGGTCATCGGCACGCCGGGCCGCTTGCTTGACCATATACGCCGGGGCACGATAAAGCTTGACAGCATCAAATACCTGGTATTGGATGAAGCAGATGAAATGCTCGATATGGGTTTTATTGACGATATCGAAACAGTCATCAAAAATATCCCGCAAGAGCGGCAAACGCTGCTTTTCTCGGCGACCATGCCAAGGCCGATACTGCGTCTGGCCGAACGGTACATGAAAAAGCCGGCTGTAGTGACTGTAAGCAAAGAAGAGCTGACAGTTCCCCTGATCGACCAATATTATTACGAAGCTAATGACAAAGTGGATGGCCTGTGCCGGGTATTGGACGTTGAAGATACGGAAAAAACCATTATTTTCTGCCGCACGAAAAAAGGCGTTGATGAATTGGTGATAGCGCTCGGCAACAGGGGATATTTGGCGGAAGGGCTGCACGGCGATCTGAGCCAAAACCAGCGCGACCGTGTTATGAAAAAGTTTCGCGAAGGCAAGGCCGATATTTTGATAGCGACAGATGTCGCGGCGCGCGGCCTTGATATAGAAAATATCAGCCACTCGATCAACTTTGACATACCGCAGGATCCGGAAAGCTATGTCCACAGGATTGGCCGTACCGGCCGAGCCGGCAATAAAGGCACTGCCATGACCTTTATAACTCCGCGCGAATTCCGCCAATTAAAACTGATAGAAAAAGTGGCAAAAACGCGCATTGTAAGGCGGACGCTGCCTACCGCGGTAAATGTGCTGGAAAGGCAGCGGGAGAACATTATCTCACGCATGTTTGCCATATTGGAACAGGGCAAGCTTGACGGCTACATGCCTATTGTAGAAGAGCTTTTGGAAGAATACAGCGCCGAAGATATCGCCGCTGCCGCGCTGAAATTCATGCAGGAAGGCCAAAAGGCACTGGAACCTGACGCCAAAAATCCATCTTTCAGCAATACCGGCGGGCGGTCCGGTATGGTGCGCCTCTTTATGAATGTCGGGCGCAGCCAGAAGATAACACCGGAAGATATAGTGCGTACGATTGCCGGAGAGGCCGATATACCGGGAAATACCATCGGGCTCATTAACATTTACGATAAATTTACGTTTGTGGAAATACCCGAAAGCGTTGCAGAAAAAGTGATTGGCGTAATGCATAGAGGGACGATTAAAGGCTATAAGGTAAATGTCGAACCTGCGCGTGGCCGGGAATAAATAAAGAAACCAGCCGGCTCTGTAAAGAGCCGGCCTTCTTATAGGATGGTGGCCGATATGCCGGAAATTACCGGAGATATAAAAGGCTTGAAAAAGAGCACGATCAAGGAACTTAAAGCTTTATATGAAATAAAAAGCGCTGAAGGGCATTTTATTGCGGAGGATCTTGTCAGCGCCGTAGCGCTTTTGACAGAAAAAATAGGGCGTGAGATAGCGGTGCATGTCAGCCGCCGCGGGCAGATAGAAAGCATATCGGTAGGCGATAGTACTACAGTTTCTTTGCCGGAATTTTCCGGCAGGAAAGCGCTTAACCGCCTGAGCGGTATAACTTGTGTGCACACACACCCGTCCGGCGGCAGCAGTTTGAGTGGCGTGGATTTTTCCTCTTTGCAAAAAATGCGCTACGATATGATGGTCGCTATAGGAGTCAATGGCGGCGAGGCCCGTGAGATAAGCATAGGGCTAATATCCGGCTTTCAAGCGGAGACAGGTTATATGGTCGAAGAAATGGGGCCTTTTAACAAGGAAGAATTTTTTGCGCTGGATTGCCGAAAGATCATTGCCTATATAGAAAACCTGCTCAGCGCCAGCAAAGACGTCAAATACCAGGAAGAAAAAAGTGAAATAGCCTGTTTGGCCGGTATAGAGCGTAGCGGAGACACTTTGCCGATAGAAGAGTCGCTGGCGGAACTGGCGCAACTGGTGGAAACAGCGGGCGCCATACCAAAAGGCCAACTGTTTCAAAAAAAAGAAAAGGCTGATAGCGGGCTCTATCTGGGACGGGGAAAAGTCGGTGAACTTTTCCTTTTGTGCCAGCAAGTACAGGCCAATATTGCCGTTTTTGACGATGAGCTAACCCCAGCGCAACAACGCAACCTAGAGCGGGAGCTGGGGATTAAAATAGTAGACCGCACCGCTCTTATTCTGGATATTTTCGCCCAGCGGGCCAGGACGCACGAAGGTAAGCTACAAGTAGAACTGGCTCAACTGCAATATGCTTTGCCCCGTCTTATGGGCCAGGGCATGGTCTTGTCACGCCTCGGCGGTGGTATAGGCACGCGCGGTCCCGGCGAGACAAAGCTGGAAACAGACCGGCGGCATATCCGCAACCGTATCGCCGAAATAAAGCGCAACCTGGAAAAGGTGAAAAACATCCGCCAACTGCACCGGGAAGGGCGTGCGGCTAGCGATAGCCCTACGATTTCGCTTATCGGCTATACTAATGCCGGAAAATCCACCTTGCTTAACGCATTGACCAAAGCTGATGTATATGTTGAAGACCAGGTGTTTGCAACGCTTGACCCGACGACAAGAAAACTCGCCTTGCCGTCGGGCAAGGAAGCGCTCCTCACCGATACCGTAGGCTTCATCAGGAAACTGCCGCACCAACTGGTGGCGGCCTTCCGTGCCACCCTTGAAGAAGTGGTGCAGTCTGATATACTTATCCATGTCATAGACGCCGGCCACCCTTTTTATGAAGAACAAAGCAAGGCTGTATATTATGTTTTGCAGGAACTGGACATCCAGGATAAAAAAATAATCACTGTTTTCAACAAAATCGATAAAGTAAAAGACGATAAAGCGCGCGAGCGTATGCTGCGCTTGGAAAACAGCATAGCTATTTCCGCTAAACACAGGCAGGGTTTGGAAGGGCTGCTGCTACTCGTGGATGAAAACCTGGCAAATTTTACTGTAGAAGAAACCTTTCTCATCCCATACAGCCATAGTGCCGTAAGCGCCAAACTACACGCGGCCGGACAGGTGCTGAGCACCGACTATGCCGAAGAAGGAGTGCTGCTCAAGGTGCTGGGAACGCCGGAAGTACTTGATAAATTTAGCGAATTTAGAAAGGATACCGGGGAAAAATGAAGATCGAAGAACTGAGCAAAGAAATATTGCGTGAAATAGGCGGCAGATTTTCTTTACATGAAGAAATAAGTTTACATAACACAAAAAAAATCCTCGATTCATTCCGTAAATATAAAGTAGCTGATTACTACTTTAGCGGCAGCAGCGGTTATGGTTATGCCGATAGAGGCAGAGACAGCCTGTGCGACATATATGCGGAGATTTTCGGCGCGCAAAAGGCTTTGGTGCGCGCGCAGTTCGTTTCCGGCACGCACGCTTTATCTACCGCGCTGTTCGGCGTTTTACGTCCGGGGGACGAAATGCTGGCAGTGACCGGGGCGCCTTATGATACCTTGCAAACGGTTATCGGTTCGCATATAGTCCAGAGGGGTTCCCTGACAGAGCATGGTATTATTTATAAAGAATTGCCTTTGCAGCAAACAGGGGAACCTGACTGGGAAACGATAAAGAGTGCTGTCGCCAGTAAAACCAGGCTGGTACATATCCAGCGCTCGCGCGGTTATGCAGATAGAAAAACGCTGACGGTAGACGAAATAGGCAGGATATGCGAAATAGTAAAAAGTAAAAATAAAGACTGTATATGTTTTGTCGATAATTGCTACGGTGAATTTGTGGAAAGAACCGAACCGCCGGAAGTTGGCGCCGATTTGATAGCTGGTTCTTTGATAAAAAATCCGGGCGGCGGCCTGGCGCCATCCGGCGGTTATATCGCCGGTCGGTCTGATTTGTTGGAAATGGCAGCCTATCATTTTACCGCCCCTGGCCTGGGAGATAAAATGGGGGCGACCGGAGGGGAAACGCAAAGGCTCTTGTACCAAGGGCTGTTCCTGGCGCCCCACATCACCTTGCAAGCGCTCAAAAGCGCCATTTATGCCGCTGCGCTATTTTCCCGGCTTGGTTATAAAGTGTCGCCTGCTGTCGACGATTTTCGCAGCGATATAATACAGAGTATTTCTCTAAAAACTCCGGCGGCACTGCAACATTTTTGCGAAGCCGTACAAAAATACTCTCCGGTAGACGGTCATGTTACGCCTTGCCCCGGGCCGATGCCGGGGTATCAGGACAAAGTGATAATGGCTGCCGGGACATTCGTACAAGGCGCTTCTATAGAACTGAGCGCCGATGGCCCGATGCGCGAACCCTATAATGTATATTTACAAGGAGGGCTGGTTTTTGAGCATAGTCTAATCGCGCTTACGGAAGCCGCGCGTAATATTATAAACGACTAAATTAACATAAATTGCAGGATTTCTGACTTAAATGTCGAAGTACTATTAATCTGTAACGTTGGAATATATGATGCAGGCAGGAACTTACAATGCACATAGGTGTCCCAATAACGGCTATCATGGCTGTAACCCTAATCATATATTGGTCTGTTAAGCGTTTTGGCATACATATTAAGTTTGCTGTTTTATTGCTATGTGGTTTTATCGGCTTGTTTTTAGGGTTGTTCCTGCCTAAATTGCTTGTACCGCATCTGAGTTTTTTTGGCGCCATGATTTCCTTGTTATTATTCATGCTGGCTTTATCTGTGGCACTCACCTGGTTTTTTGGCATGCAAAAAGAAGACGGCGGCGATATTGACATTTATACTAATAACATGCCGCATGAAAATCCGTTGGTTTTTGAAGCTGCTTTTTCGAATGACGCTAAAGAGATATATGTTGTTATGAATGAAGGACCAGCGCAAAATGAGCATGAAGAAACCTTTATGCTCATGAAAGCGCAGGCCCTGGAAGATATTTTGACAGAAAACGAGTCGCCGCTGTTATATGTAGATGCCGATATAGCGTATAAAAACAGCCTGGACACTCCTGATGATGTTTATATGGAAAGTACAAGCGTCGCACCGGAATGCACCGATGAAGAAATAGACGCGAAAAACACTTTCTTTATGCCTGCGCCTGAGCACGACATGCTTGAAATGGCGTCATTGCCTGAAATAACCCAAGAAGAAGATAATGTGCCGGAAAAAAGCTTGGAAAGTAAAAAATATCCTGTTTATGACGATGAAGAGTGGACGCAAAATGAGCAGACGTCAGACATCGCCGCCGAACTCCCTGCTTCAACGTTTGAGCAAACCGTATATGATTTAAAAGAAGAAATACCATTGCCGCAAAATATAGATGTATTCAGTTCAGAGCCAGTGAAAGTGCAGGAAGTGGTTCCTGAAGACCCACTGCATGATTTGCTGGAGAATATAGACGAGCCTTTACTAGCGGATACATCGCAGTATACGGAAGAAATAACGGGTTATGCCGTTGGGAAAGAGCAATCCATTGATATGAGCCCCGAAGAGCAAATTTTTGAACCGGAACAAGATATCTTTACTGTAGATAAATTTATTGCCAAAGATAGAAATGAAGAGGCTCTTGCGGTGGAGCAAACGCAGGATTTTCAATTGGAAGAAAAAGCTTGTATAGAATGCGAACCGGAAATTAGCGCTTTTAATGAAACAGCCGTTTCTGAGAAAACAGAAGTTTCTTGGGTAGGCGATTTGGTTACTGAAAAGAGTGATGATACTGTAAAGCAAATAGAGGCGGCGGCAGAAGCAAACACACAAGAAGCGGAGGAAGAGGCGGACATGCGCCAGGTAGCACTTATGAGGCAGATGCCAAAGTCGGATTCATTTGATGATTTGCTGGATTTTGCCTTTATCCAAAAAGAAAACTACAACTATGAAGACGCTCTATTTGCTTTTACTATGGCATATGAGATTTATCCCACTAATAAACTTAGATACCTCTTGTCTATAGAGATAGCGAATATTTATAAACTGCAAGGCAAATATGATCTTGCCATAAGCTCTTTACAATATGGCATGGAAAAAGTAAAGGATGAGACTGTAAGACAAGAATTTATCGCCAATATTGCTTATATGCGTATAATAAGAAATATTCTTGTTGAAAAGCAGCTAACTTTATTGCCATATGGCGAAATACCTGCTAAAGTAAAGGAAGATATCGAAAGTGAGTTCAATGAATGGAAACAATTTTCTTAACAATATAAATTTTTGCTATTAAAAGTTAACTAATAAATATTTTATATTCAGGAGGAATCTTTGATGAAAAAAAGTGGAGAAATCGTAGGTTTGCCAGTGGTCAGCCTGATGGATGGCGGGGAAATCGGCACAGTAAAATCTCTTGTTATTGATGGTAGCGCAGGTACTATTGCAGCGATTGTGGTAGATGATGGAAAATGGTATAAAGGGGCCAACCTGGTCTTTTTTAATGATATTCTCGGCGTTGGGGAATCTGCCCTGACAATCGAACAAAAGAGCATAATCAAATCTGTAAACCAGGCTCCTGAACTGGAAAAACTGCTGGAAGCCAATGTTAACATAATAAATACGAAAGTCCTGACGAAAAAAGGCCAGATCAAGGGCACTGTAGTTGAAGTATATTTCGACCCGGATACCGGTAAAATAATGGAATGCCACGCCCGCGGCGACAATGGAGTAGACTTTACTATCCCTGCCGATAAAGTGTATACTTACGGAACCGGCATTACAATAATAGTGACTGATAACGAGAGCGTAAATAAACCTGCGGCAGCGCCTGTAGCTCCAGTTGTAGCGGCTCCGGCGGCAGAACAAAAACCGGCGACGCAGGCTCCGGTAGTTTCCGAAGAAGAGGCGGCGGCAGATGATGGGGACTCTGCGGAAGCTAACAATGCCATGCAAAAATTTGAAGAACGCCAGAAAAAATTCCTCGTCGGCAAAAAAGCAACAAGAAGGATAGTTACAGACAATGGTGTAGAAATAATTGACCAGGGTGCAGAAGTCACGGAAGAAGTGATTCAAAAAGCTAAAATGGCCGGAAAATTTGTCGAACTGTCTATGAGCCTGCAATAATCTAAATATTATTTACTCTGGTACAGGATGTGTCTATATTGTCAGTCATTTGGAAAAAGATTGATTTTCGTTACCTTTTGATTATTTTTGCTTCATTACTTTTGCTGACAGTTGTTGGCGTGGTAGCGGCAAACAGCAGTTACCTCTTAAAAGACGCTGTTTATGGAGGTGTGACTGTCGATGGGGTACCGCTCGATGGTCTTACCCAAAAAGAGGCGGAAGCGGCGATCATTAATAAAATAAAAGAGATAAAAGCGCATCCTATATTGAAAATAAAATTTGAAAACCAAAGCTGGCCAATCATGGATAAAGACATAGACTGGCAAGTTAATCCTACCATTTTATCACAAAAAGCGTATGAAATAGGACGGACAGGAAATATTTTTGAGCAACTTCAGGAACGCTTCTTTGTGTACAACAACGGTAAAAATATCGAAATCACTGGCAATTATAATGAAGGAAAATTAAAGAAGATAATTGCTGAAATAGCCTCCAAACTTTACCGTTTGCCAGAAAATGCCAGTGTGGCTATTGTGGCCGGCAAACAGGAATTAAAGCCGGAAATAAATGGCGTAAAGGTTGACCAAAAAGCCGCCCTGGAACTTATGCAAAAGACTATACAGACTAAAATATCTGGCAGTATGCATTTGCCAGTGCTACTGTCGCCAGCAAAGGTCACAAGTAAAGACTTGGCGGATATCACTGATGTACTGGCCTCTTATAGCACATATTTTAACCAATATATGGTAAACAGAAGCCATAATGTCGGTTTGGCAGCGCAATATCTCAATAGCGCTCTGCTGAAACCCGGAGAAGTATTTTCCTTTAACAAGGGGATCGGTCCGCGCAGTGTGGAAATGGGTTACCGCGACGCCCCTGTTTATATAGGCGAAGAAGTAGTACCTGGTATTGGTGGCGGGATTTGCCAGGTGAGCAGCACACTTTATAATGCGGCTCTGTTTGCTAATCTGGAAATAGTCGAACGCTCCAATCATATCCGTCCGGTTCCTTATGTACCCTTAGGGCAGGATGCTACAATATCTGAGGATATATTGGACTTGAAGTTCAAGAACAATACTTCTCATAACATCTATATACACAGCTGGATAAAAAACAACGAAATTACTGTTGAAATACTGGGCAAGAAAACTCCGGATATGCCGCAGATAAAGATCGTTGCAGACAATATTCAGGTGATAAGCTCTAAAACCATTATAAAACAAGATAAGACCATGCCTGAAGGCGAAAAAAAGGTGGAAAAAGAAGGGGAACAGGGTATACGGGTGACGACCTACCGGCTGAAATATCTTAATGATAAGCTTATCGAGAGTGAACGCTTATATTACGATGATTACCCGGTGATAGATACTGTGATAAAAGTCGGTACCAAACCTGTGAGCAAGGATCCCAGGAAAGAAGATAATAAAGAAGAGAATAAGGAAGACAAACCCAATCCCTAGAATGGAAAAACCCTCAAAGATGCATCAGCTATCTTTGAGGGTTTTATTATTTTATCATAAAAAACGGAAAACCCCTACGACTTTCCCCAAAATAGATACATCAGAAGTGTAAATCGGTTTATATTTGTCGTTCTCTGGCTGCAAGCGCACTTGGTTTGTTTCGCGGTAAAAACGTTTCACGGTAGTTTCTTCATCTTCGGTGAGCAAGGCGACAACTATATCGCCATTGTTTGCCGCTTGCTGTCGGCGCACAAGAACAATATCACCATCCAAGATACCTGCGTTTATCATGCTATCACCGGAAACGGTCAACATGAACAACTCATCATTAGAATGCATGCCGATAAGCTCTGCCGGTAAGGGATAAGTCGCTTCTATATTTTGCTCGGCTAAAATAGGCTGTCCGGCAGTTACTCTGCCGACAAGCGGGATGGGAACCATGGTTTGCTGGCGCAAAGCAGAATCGCTTACTATGCCAAGCGCGCGCGGTTTCAACGGGTCGCGCTGTAAATGGCCGGATGCGGATAACTTTTGCAAATGGTTATGGATGCTGGCGGTAGACAGCAAACCTACAGCTTTGCCGATTTCTCTTACAGAAGGAGGATAACCTTTATCACGAACAAAACTCCTTATGAAATCCAATATAGCTACCTGGCGTGCACTGAGTTCGTGATTGCCAGAATCAGATTTGGGCACAATAATCAACCTCCTAGATTTTATATGAAATAATTATAACATGTTATCAAAAATAAAAAAACATGTGTTTGTAAATATTTATTTTGCCTTGCTTTTTATGTCCGATAATATATATTATGTAAAATAAAGAAAAATCAGGCAGTTAAAATTACTTGCCTGATTTTTAAACAGATTATTATGATATACAAATTTTGTTCCGGCCCGTTCTTTTTGCCTCATACAGTGCGTTATCGCTGCGCTTGATAATGCTGTCGTATGTTTCATCTTCCGGTAGCCGGCTGCTAATTCCTATGCTTATAGTAGTATTGATCTCTAGCGTACTGTCTATTTTTATCGTCGTTGCTTGTATCACATGTAAAATTCGTTCGGCAATTTTTTTGGCAGTTTCTATTGTGGTATTTGGCAGTACTGCGACAAATTCTTCGCCGCCATAACGCGCTACAAAATCATTGGACCGCATTTGTGAGTTTAGTGTATCACTGAGTGTCACCAGCACATTGTCGCCAGCATCATGCCCGTAATTATCATTTATATTTTTAAAATAATCTATATCAATCATTAAAATACTTATTTCATTATTTATTTTAAAAGTTTTGTCAAGAAATTGTGTTAATGAAAGCCTGTTGGGTATTTGTGTCAATGGATCTAGGCTGGCCAGTTTTATCAGATGAAGACTGGCATTTTGCAATTTTACAGTCATTTTGTTAAATGATTCAGAGAAATCTCCGAGAAAATCTACTTTTTGTGAAAAATCTCCATCGGAGATTTTTTGTGTTTGCCAAGTTAAATGGCGTAAATTTGCTTGCAGAGATTTTAAATTTGCCAGCACTATTCCTTTTTCATATACCAGTTTTTGTAAATCGCCTTTGGTTAAAGCAGAACTAAGTGTACGCAGATCGATAATTATTCTGTATAGTTTCTGAAAATCAGGATCATTGAACAATTCTTTGTCAATATTATGCTCTTCAGGTGTATTCTTATTACATAGCAAGGAAATGATTAATTGGATGAGCTCTTTTCGCTCATCCTGTTGATTGCTAATTATCTTGTTTGTCTTGGTAGAAGAAAAATCTATATTTGCCATATTTACAAGTTTTCGCTAAGGTGTATTATTTATTCTCTGTAACCAGGAAACGGCATGTCCTAGCGCCGGTACACCAACAGTCGATCTCCTTTGCCGACCAGGAATTTTTGGTAAAAGATTCAAATAAAGCGGCAACAAATCCTTCGTCGTATATACATGTCTCATAGTCAAGCTCTGGCAATCCGGAACAATCTAAGTCTTCATCAATGGTCAAGACGACCTTTCCTTCTTGTTCGATTAAAGCTTCTTCAATACGCAAAATACCAATACCTTTATTTTTTAGCATCGCTTGGGTTTTGCTGACAAAGTCATCGACTGTTTCTACCGGTTGGATATACTGCTCATAAAATTCCTTACCGGCTAATTTGCCGGCCTGGTAAAAGACTTTGTCTGTTTCTTCTGTGCCGAGCTTGTCTTCCAATACATCACGCAAAGTAAATTGCATAAGCCGGTATATGTCTAAATCGACATTGTTACCCAGATATGGGCGTCCTTCATTTATGTCACCAAGTAAATCCCAGTGAAATTTATACTTTTTCATAAATATATCAAGCTCCTTTCTCTTGATATTGATTTTCTTTCTTTATATAAAATTTTACTACGTATAAAAACATTCGTCAAATTTATATACTTGTAAGGCTGTAAAAATGAAAAGAAGGTATACACCTTCTTTTCATTTCAATATGATAATCTCGACTTCTTGATCATTTTGCGCCATACAGGCATTTGCTTCATCTGTGTCGATGTGAAATTCCGGTGCATATGTTGCTTTTGCTCTTACTAAAACATTATCAAAGGTCATGGCCCGTTCGCCTGGTATGCTGATTTTTACTATATCCTGGTCTTTTAAACCATACTTGCCAGCTGTTTCAAGGTCAAGGTGCAAGTGGCGAGCGGCTATTATAATACCCTCTTTCAACACTATTTCGCCTTTTGGCCCCACGATTTTAGCGCCGCTAGAATCGTTTAGATCACCGGACTCTCGAACCGGCGGATTCAAGCCTAGGACGCGTGCGTCTGTTACAGCTAGTTCCACTTGAGTCTGCTTACGTACCGGACCTATGACACGTATGCCTTTCATTGTTGCTTTTTCTGTTACAAGGTCAATTTTTTCATCGGAGGCAAATTCCCCGGGTTGCCCCAGCTCTTTTACCTTATGCAGTTGATAACCAGCGCCGAAAAGAGTCTCCATGTCTTGTTGGCTCAGGTGGATGTGACGGTTGGAAACCCCAAGCTTTACTTTAAGTGACATTTTGCTTCCCTCCCAATTTTTAAATTTATCAGTTGGTTTTCCTTTTTTGGATTTCTTCATGTATTGCAGTGGCAGCGGTTTTGCCGGCTCCCATGGCGGAAATTACAGTTGCAGCGCCTGTTACGATGTCGCCACCGGCAAATACCCGGTCTTTGGTGGTTTTTCCTTGTTCATCGGCGACTATATTGCCACGCCTGTCTGTGTCCATACCTTCGGTGGTCGACTGTACCAAGGGGTTTGGTCCTTGTCCAATAGCCATTACAACCATATCGACATCCAATATAAAGTTGGAGCCTTTTATTTCTACCGGGCTTCTTCTGCCGGAAGCATCCGGTTCGCCCAGTTCCATGGAAACGCACTCCATGCCTTTGACCCAGCCTTTTTCATCGCCCAAAATAGCCACCGGGTTAGTCAAAAGCCTGAGGACTATGCCTTCTTCTTTAGCGTGTTCTATTTCTTCAGCCCGGGCAGGCATTTCGTCTGCGGAGCGACGGTAAACTATGCTGACTTCTTCCGCTCCCAGCCTTTTTGAAGTGCGGGCGGCGTCCATGGCTACATTGCCAGCTCCCACCACAGCCACTTTTTTGCCGACATATACGGGAGTCGCCACTTGCGGGAATTTATAAGCGCGCATAAGGTTGGCACGGGTCAAAAACTCATTGGCTGAATATACGCCATTGAGGTTTTCGCCCGGTATCTTCATGAAGTGTGGCAAACCAGCGCCTGTCCCGATAAATACCGCATCAAAACCTTCTTCTTCTAACAGTTCCGGAACGGTAAAAGTCCTGCCTATAACCATATTGGGTATTATTTTAACGCCCAGGTTTTTTAGCTGGTTTATTTCATGCTGCACTATTTCTTTGGGCAGGCGAAACTGCGGTATGCCATACATCAGTACGCCGCCGGGTTCATGAAGAGCTTCAAAAACTGTTACATCATAGCCCATACGCGCCAAGTCTCCGGCAGTAGTAAGGCCTGCCGGGCCACTGCCGACGATAGCGACCTTGCCGAGGTTTTTATCATTTTTACTTGTCGCGGCTGTATCAAGATTGTGTTCGCGGGCATAATCGGCGACAAAGCGTTCCAGGCGGCCGATAGCCACTGGCTCGGCTTTGATGCCTAAAATACATTTCTTTTCGCACTGGCTCTCCTGTGGACAAACACGCCCGCACACTGCGGGTAGGCTGTTTTTCGATTTAAGGGTCGTTATGGCAGCTTGCATGTCTTTTTCTTTGAGATGTTTGATAAATTCAGGGATATCTACATTGACCGGACAGCCTTTCTGGCAAAGCGGGTTTTTACATTGCAGACAACGCTCCGCTTCCGCTATGGCTGTGGCCATATCATAACCTAATGCTACTTCTTCAAAATTTTTATTGCGTTCATTTGCCGGTTGTTCTGGCATATGGTGTCTACCTACAGGCATTTGCATTGACCTCCACAGCTGTATTCGAGGATTTCATGGCCTTTGTACATTTGCTGGCGCTGCATAAGGTTGGCAAAATCCACCTGGTGCGCGTCAAACTCAGGGCCGTCCACACACACAAACTTGCTCTCCTCGCCTATCGTCACCCGGCAGCCTCCGCACATGCCTGTGCCATCCACCATTATGCTATTGAGGCTGGCCACCGTATGGGCGCCATAAGGCCTTGTTGTTTCGGCTACATTCCTCATCATTATGACAGGGCCTATAGCAAGTACCAACCCGGGCTTTACACCGGCGTCCAGAAGTTCTTTGAGCGGCTGGGTGACAAACCCTTTGTTGCCATAGCTTCCGTCATCTGTCGTTATATGCAGCTCATCGCTTACCGCGCGCATCCTGTCTTCAAAAATTATCAGGTCTTTATTTCGGGCGCCGATTATGGAAATTACCTTATTGCCGGCTTTTTTGAATTCGCGTGCAATTGGGTAAACAGGCGCGACGCCTATTCCTCCGCCTACGCATATTACTGTGCCGAAGTTTTCTATATGAGAAGGTTGTCCTAACGGCCCCACCAGGTCGAGTATATCATCGCCTACTTTAAAATTGTTCCCCAAATGCTTTGTAGTGTTGCCGACTTCCTGGAAAACAATGGTGATAGTACCTTTTTCCCGGTCAAAATCGGCTATAGTAAGTGGTATACGTTCACTATATTCGTCAGTGCGCAGTATAATAAACTGCCCGGCTTTACACTTTTTAGCAATCAGTGGGGCGTCTAATATATATTCTTTTACCCCAGGCGAAAATTCACTTGCCGCCAAAATTTTTGCCACTTTTGCATTCCCCCTTGCAAAAAAATCTAAACAATAAAAATATTATAACAGAAATTTCATGCCTTGTAATTAGTTAGTTTTTTAGCGCGTATCTCAGTTTCGTACTTTACTTTTTCTTCGTCGATCGTCAGCAGGTTTCCGGCATTCAGTAATACTTTGCCATCTACTATGACAGTGTCGACATCGGCGGATTGCGCTGAATATACCAACATCTGACACAAATCAAAACGTGGGTACCAGTGCGGTTTATCCATATTATAAAGAACGATGTCCGCCTTGGCCCCGACTGACAGGTTGCCGGTATTTTCAAGCCATACTGCTTTGGCGCCGTTTACTGTAGCCATTTCCAAAGCCTCTCGGGCGTTTACCACCAAAGGATCGTTTGTTACGCCTTTATGCAGCATGGCGGCCAGGCGCATTTCCTCAAATAGATCAAGATTGTTGTTGCTGGATGCGCCGTCAGTGCCAAGACCCACCACAACCCCGGCCTTAAGCATTTGCGGTACCGGTGCGACGCCGCTGGCCAGTTTCAGGTTGCTTTGAGGATTGTGCGCTACATTGACTTTCTTTTCTTGCATTATAGCTATTTCCTCATCAGTGGCGAACGTACAGTGGGCTGCAAGCGTAGGTCTGGTAAAAAGGCCGATGCTGTCCATATATGCTATCGGCGTTTTTCCGTGTTTTTCTAAACACTCGGCAACTTCGCCTTTAGTTTCGGACAGGTGTATGTGCATGTTTGCCCCGACTTCACCGGCCGCGTCAATGACCTTTTCCAGGAATTTTCTTGAGCAGGTATAAGGAGCATGCGGGCCAAACATAACAGTTATCCGTCCGTCCGCCTGCTTGTGCCATTGCTTGTAGAAGTTTTTAGCCTCAAGCAATGACTTGCCGTCGTTATTGTCGTCGCCGGTAAGGCCGCGGGCCAGGACTCCCCTTATGCTGGTTTCTTCTACTGCTTTTGCTACTTCATCCATAAAAAAGTACATGTCGGCAAACGCGGTAGTGCCACTGCGCAGCATTTCCGCGATGGAAAGCATCGTGCCCCAGTAAACGTCTTCGGCGACAAGTTTTGCTTCGGCCGGCCATATTTTGTTTTGCAGCCAGTCCATAAGATTCATATCGTCGGCATAACTGCGAAAAAGCGTCATGGCGGCGTGTGTATGCGTATTGACAAAGCCGGGAGCCGCCAGTTTATTTGTACCGTCAATAATATTGCTTACAGGAAAGTTTGACGGGATTTCTTTTTGAATAAATAAAATTCTATTTTCGCTGATACCGATGTTTACAACAGAGTTATCAAGCATATGCACATTCTTCACTAAAATATTTGCCATGTTAGTCCTCCACCAGTTGCCTTTTACAATAGTCGTTGAGATAAAACCCGCGTAAGATAGCTATATCTTCATCGTCCAAAGGGAAAACCGCGCCTAATTGTTTGGCTAAAATAAAAATCTTAGCTGTTTTCTCCACTATATAGGCTACAGTTAGGGCTTCAGGCAGGTTTCTGCCACAAGCTACCGCCCCGTGCCGAGCCAAAAGAACGGCGTTTTTCCCGCCTAAAGCTTTGAGCGCCGCCGCCGCCAGTTCCGGCGTGCCGGGCAGGCTGTAGTCGCTAACGCTTACTTCGCCTCCCGCTATTTGCACGATATCTTCCATTATGGGAGGTATCGGCATTTGCGCTGCTGCGCAGGCCGAGGCGTATACGCTATGTGTATGCACGATCGCTCCGATATCCGGCCGGGCTTTATAAATAGCCAAATGCAGGGGAAGTTCGGAAGACGGCTTGTGTTTACTCTGGAGCATGTTCCCGCTATTGTCGACAAAAGAAATGTCATCGGCACATAAAGTATCATATGCGCGGCCGGACGGGGTTATGGCTATGCCTGCACCACTATAGCGGGCGCTTATATTGCCCCAACTGCCTTCTACAAGGTGGCTGGCGGCTACTTTTTTGCCCGTATCAACTATTTCCTGCGCTGTTTTTTGCACAAAAACCTCCTAGGCTTTTGCCATATATTCTTCCTGCGCTTTGGTCAGCTTGTCTAGATCCATGCCCATGGCGGAAAGTTTGATAAATGCTATCTTTTTGCTCAATTCATCAGGAAGGTTATAGACTTTGTTCTCAAGTTTCCCCTGGTTTTCTATAAGATAAATCATGGACAGCATCTGCATGGCAAAAGACAGGTCCATTATTTCCGTGGGGTGTCCGTCGCCGCAGGTCAGATTGACCAGGCGCCCTTCGCCCAGGAGGTTGAGGCGGCGTCCGTCTTTCATGGTATAGGTCATGATGTTTTTTCTGGATTCAAAGGGTTCTTTTACACTCATAGCCGCCAGGTCGACTTTATTTATTTCTACATCAAAGTGACCGGAGTTGCTCAGGATTGCGCCATTTTTCATTACGGCGAAATGTTCTTTGGTGATGACGTCGCGGCAGCCGGTGACCGTGATGAATATATCGCCGAGTTTAGCGGCTTCCAGCATGGGCATGACGGCAAAGCCGTCAAAAACCGCCTCAATCGCTTTTATAGGATCGATTTCAGTTACTATCACATTGGCGCCAAGTCCTTTGGCCCGCATAGCCGCGCCCTTGCCGCACCAGCCGTAACCGGCAACGACCACATATTTACCGGCGATGGAAAGATTGGTAGTGCGCATGATACCATCCCAGGAAGACTGACCGGTACCGTAACGGTTGTCAAAAAGATACTTGCAGTAGGCGTCGTTGACCGCAATCATGGGAAACATCAGGTGACCGGTTTTTTCCAGTGCCCGCAGCCGGTGTACGCCGGTCGTAGTTTCTTCCGAACCGCCGATGACCTTGGCAGCCAGGGCGTTGCGCTCGCCGTGCAGTTGCGCGACCAGGTCGCCGCCATCGTCGATAATGAGGTCAGGCCTAATATCCAAAGCCCGGCTGATACATTCATCATATTCTTTTTCATTGCAGCCATAAGTTGCATATACTTTTATACCGGCATCGGCCAAGGCGGCAGCAACGTCATCCTGGGTAGACAGCGGATTGCTGCCGGTTATGGCGACATTAGCGCCGGCGTTTTGCAGTACTAGAGCCATATAGGCGGTCTTGGCCTCGAGGTGGATGGTAACGACCATATTTTTACCGGCCAGCGGTTTGCTGGCGATAAAATCTTCCTCTATCTTTTTCATTACCGGCATGTATTCCTTGACCCAGTTGATCTTCTGCCAGCCGGCCGGCGCCAGTGCTATATCTTTTATCATACTGTTTTTCATCAGTTTTCCTCCTGTGTTTTCAATTGATTTTTTAAATTTGCTATTGATTGAATGTAAGGTTTCCGCAAAACCCCATGTTCGGTTATGATGGCCGCAATCAATTCGTGCGGCGTAACATCAAAAGCCGGGTTGTACACTACTACCCCCTCCGGCGCCGTTTGCTTGGAAGAGAAGCATGATACTTCACAGGCGGCTCTTTGTTCTATAGGTATATGACTACCGTCCGGTATGGCAAAATCTATTGTAGACACCGGGGCCGCGATGTACAGCGGTATGGAATGTTTCTCTGCCAGTACGGCCAGGGAATAAGTGCCTATCTTATTGGCGGTATCGCCATTTAGCGCTATGCGGTCAGCCCCTGTGACTATCGCCTGTACCAGGCCGTTTTTCATGGCCCAGCCGGCCATGCTATCGGTCAGGAGCGTAACTGGTATATTGTCCTGCATGAGTTCCCATGCTGTGATACGGGCGCCCTGCAAGAGCGGCCTTGTTTCGTCGGCATATACCATGGTTACTTTGTCTTGTCGGAAGGCTTCCCTGATAACGCCCAGCGCTGTGCCCCAGCCGCAGGTCGCCAGAGCTCCGGCGTTGCAGTGCGTAAGCACCGCTCCTTTGTCAGGCAGGAGCGCTGCGCCGTATTTGCCTATGCGCATATTGGCGGCGATATCTTCCTGGTATATCTTTACAGCTTCTTTTTCTAATATAGCCGTTATTTCTTCTGGTTTCAGTTCTTTATTGTTTAAGATGCTTTGCCAGAGCTTTTCCAGCGCCCAGCAAAGGTTTACCGCTGTGGGCCGGGAAGCGGCCAATTCAGATTTAGCTTTTTCCAGGTTGAGCCAAAAGTTTTCTTTATCTTGTAAACATTTAGCGGCTAAAACCAGGGCAAAAGCCGCAGCCGCGCCTATGGCGGGGGCTCCCCTCACTTCCAGCCGGCAAATAGCTTCTATGACCCTTTGATAAGTCAGGCATTCGATAAATTCCTGATTTAAAGGAAGTTTTGTCTGGTCGAGTATGAGGAGGCGGTCGCCTTGCCAGTTCATTGTTTGCATATGTATCGTACCAATCCCGTCAAATTTTAAAACCGCCAAACTCCGCTAAAGCATGTTGGCACTCACAGTCAAGAGGCTCTTGCACTATCTTCGCCAGCGCTTTTTGTAAGAACGGGATGAGTTTGTCATTAGTTTCCCGCATACAGTCATAAACTTCTTTATGGGTAAGTTTGTGCGGTGAAACGCCGGCCGCCAGGTTAGTGACTAAAGAAAAAGAGGCATAGCAAATTTCCGCTTCCCTGGCCAAAATGCTTTCCGGTACGCTGGTCATGCCTACTATGTCCCCACCCAGTTGCCGGTACATTTTTATTTCGGCGGCGGTTTCAAAGCGCGGGCCTTCCGTACATACATACACCCCGCCCAGATGGGCCGCAAGCTGGGTACTCTTTGCGCAGTCAAAAAGAATGCCGCTCAAATGCAGGCAATAAGGCGAGCTCACATCTACATGTACTACTTTACCGTCTTTTCCGTCAAAAAACGTTTGGGAACGTCCTTTGGTAAAATCGAGCAATTGATCGGGTATTACAAGGTCGCCTACCCGCATCTCTTTATTTAAAGAGCCGACCGCAGTACTTGCGATGATATGTTTAACACCCAGTTTTTTTAACGCCCAAATGTTGGCGTGGTAATTTATTTTATGCGGCGGCACACTGTGTTTTTTCCCATGGCGCGGCATGAATATGATTTTTTTCGTATTCAGCTCACCGTGAAAATAGCTGACTTCACCATAAGGGGTAGCTATTTCCGCTTCGCCGGTTTTCTCCAGCATATCCGGCGAATAAAGGCCACTGCCGCCGATAACAGCCATTTCAAACATTGAAAATCCTCTCCTATCGCTTTATCTATTAATTTTAACACATAATCAAAAAGGACGGTATAAATCCGCCCTAAATTTTAATGTTTTTAATTTTATCCAATGATTTATAATCTGTAAGGTCGTACTGTAAAGGTGTGATTGCCACCCAGTTATTGGCTACGGCATCGACGTCAAGCGATAAGTTATTGCCTATCTCGGTGACTATTTCACCGCCCAGCCAGTAATAAGTCCGGCCCTGCAAGTCTTTTCTGGCAGCAAATATATTGTCATAAGCGACATCGCCTAGGCCCGTTATTTTTAGGCCTTTTATTTTTTCTTTTTCTATAGCCGGTACATTGACATTAAGCATGCTGGTGAGCGGTAAGTGGAATTCTTTGTAAGACTCTACTATTTTCACTGCTATTTCGGCAGCTACTCGGTAGTCCGCTTTTCTCGACCTGCTATCGAGTGATACGGCCATGGCCGGTATGCCGTGCATACTGGCCTCGAGCGCCGCGCTTACAGTACCGGAATAAACCGTATCTAGGCCCATGTTCGGGCCCCTGTTTATGCCGGATATGACCAAATCAGGGAGTTCATCCAAGAGCAATAACTCCAGCGCCATTTTTACGCAGTCTGCCGGCCGGCCGCCGATCGACCAGGCGCGGATACTATTATCGGAGAATTCATATTCATCGACAAAAATAGGATCGTGTACTGTTATAGCATGGCTGGAGGCGCTGTTTTCCCAGGTAGGAGCCGCTACCAAAATTTCATGGCCGGCATTTTTCAATGGTTGCAAAAGAGCAGACAGTCCGGGGGCATTTATCCCGTCATCATTGCTAATAAGTATTTTCATTATCCACCTCATTGTTTATGGCAAAAGCATTTTCAAGATAGTTAGACGCTATATTATGATACATTAAAAATTCTTCGGGCGCCAGGCTTTTACTCTTGAGATAAACAGGCAGGTTTATATCTGTCTGCATCAGGTTTTCTATAAAAACGGTAAAATCTGGTATTGATATTTCCGCTATATCGATATTAAGCCAAATTTTTCTAACACTGGCCAGTTGGATAAATATCTGCAATTCACGACTGTTTTCATAGCATCCATTTAGTGTTATTTTCAGTTCTATCTGTTTGACTATATGCAGCAATTCTGCCAACAGCCGCGAGTCAGTAGATCTGGTAGAAAGCACAAAATCTATCTCCGGTAATTTGGTATGCAGCCTTTTTATCCAATCAAAACGCCGCAACGGTTCTGCTCCGCAAAAGTGCAGGCAGGTATGTGGGTGGTTCTGCCACAGATTTTTTATAATATCCGCAGCTGTCAAAATATCCACAGCGACAGGCAACAGGCAAGTATCATCGACAATGTCTCTGTTTGTATTTGTAAAAGATAAAAAAATGCTGCGTTTCCCGGCTTCCGGTCCATAAGGCTGCACAGCCTTATGAATACGGGATACTTTTGCCTTGTTGCTTATAATAACCACCCTTTATAAAAAAGCACCCCTTATTTCCAAGCTTTAAAGGGTGCTTTAATTATTTTTCATTTTATAGCATTTTTCCCCAGCAGGATTTGTTTGGCAGTTGATAAGCCGTCGTCAGGCAGATCCTGCACCAGCATTTCCTGGAAAGTGATGTTTCTCGTATGTATAGTGTGGCTCCATTCGCGTTTGTTGCGGTCTTTGAAACCGAGCACAGTGATCGGCACCCAGGAATAAACGAATACGGGATAAAGGATGAAATAAAGCCAAGTTTTGGCGGAAGCGTTTACTTTAGCCAGGATAAGCATGGGTATTATATACTGCCAGATGCATATGAGCGCCCAAAGCTCCATAGGTACATAGTAGTTAAATAAATTTGTGTAAAAATAATACTGGCTGTTTATTAGATTGCAGAAGAGGAAAAATACAGATAAAAGAAGAAAATGCGGTTGCACCAGATGTATTATCCCGTCCAGCATACTGATATTGCGCTGTTTTATGCCCTGGCATAAAAGTTTAGGTATATAACGGGCGGCTACGTCAAAATGACCCTGCGCCCAGCGTTTTCTCTGGTTCCAGGCTTGTTTGAAAGTAAGCGGTTTTTCATCGTAAACTATAGCATCATGAGCCCAGGTTGTAGGTTCTCCCTGCAGCAAGGCCTTCATGGTAAATTCCATGTCTTCGGTCAGACAGGTAGCTCCCCAGCCATGCTTCTTCAGTATTTCCGTTTTTATACACATGCCGGTCCCGCCTAAAACGCTTGACAGGCCGATATTATACTTGGCCAGATGCCAGATATGGTCGACTACCCAAAAACATATGGCAAACGTTGCGGAAATCCAAGTATCATCAGGGTTTTTACAATCAAGATAACCTTGGATGATTTTTTCGCCTTTACACAGGCGGTTGTTCATTTCAACCAAAAATTGCGGATGCACAAGGTTGTCAGCATCAAAAACGACTACTGCGTCATATTGTTTTTCCATTTTGAAGAGGCGTTCGAACATCCACTCCATCGCGTAGCCTTTGCCTTTTTCCACATCATTAAAGCGATTGTGCACCAAGGCGCCGTAGCTTGCCGCGATTTCTGCGGTTTTATCTTTGCAGTTGTCGGCAATTACATGTACATCATAAAGTTCGCGTGGGTAATTTAGCATTTGCAGGTTTTCGATCAAGGACCCGATAACTTGCTCTTCATTGTGGGCGGCTACGATAACTGCAAAAGTTTTTTCCGGGCGAGTAATTTTTTTCTCTTTACGTTGATAAAAACCAAAAAACGAAATAATAAAATAGTATAGTGTAAAAAGCAAAATCAATATTTGAATTGGTATCATTATATAATCATATGCAGTAAACATCTATTTTCTCCTTCGCCTGATACACAAAGTTTTGTTATCAATTTTACAAATTATAGTATAACACAAATGCATACTATAGTCTAATAACAGCTAGCTATAACCACCGGTGATTTTTATATGTAGGAAATTCACAAAGCCCATGAGTGAATAAGCGAAAAATGCACTAAAAGGAAGCGCCGCCAATGGTAAAAGATAAAAAAGGCACAAAGCGGTAACTACGGCTAAAACCGCGGAAGGTGGACGGATAGGATTGCCTTTGCCTTTAAAATCGGGGTAGCGTACTGTACTGTACATCAAAAGAGCATACGCGATAACCCCTATGCTGACGATTGTAGAGTCAAGCTGGATGCCGGAAATGGCAAAAGTAGCCAGTATACAGCCGCCGCCAGGAGCCGGCATGCCCATGAAGTAGCCTTGTACGGTAGATGTGCTGATGTTGAAACGAGCCAAGCGCAATACTGCGCACACAGGAAAAGCTATTGTAGCGGCAAGGCCAAGATAACCGGCGCCCTGCATGTACATTTGATGTAAAAGTATAGCTGGCGACACTCCAAATGACACGGCGTCGCAAAGTGAATCAAGTTCTTTGCCAAAGTCCCCGCTTACGCCAAAAAAACGGGCGGCTCTGCCGTCAAGCGCATCCGCCACCATTGCGAGCAAAATAAAAATCCCAGCCAGAAAAAAATCTTTTTCAATGGTTTTTATTATGGAAAGGACACCGAAGGCAAGGTTTAAGCTGGTACATGCATTAGGGATAAATGAACGCATCACTTCTCCACCTTCCCTATCACGCTTACGCCGCCTTTGACCTTATCGCCTTTTTGCACAAGCACTTTGACATTTTCCGGCATTACCAATTCGGTACTGGAGCCAAATTTTATCATACCGTATCTTTGCCCTTGCTCTAGTTTATGGCCGAGCGTAACCCAGGAAACTATCCTTCTGGCAAGCAGCCCGGCTATTTGTATTACGAGGATTTTCAGATTTTCATTTTCGATACCGATCGCATGGCGTTCGTTTTCAAAAGAAGCCGCCTGTTTGTAAGCGGGCCGGAAACCGCCGCAAGTGTATCTTTGGTATTTTATTTCTCCGCGCATCGGGCTGCGGTTTACGTGCACGTCAAATACAGACAGGAAGATCGTTACTTTGACAGCCGGAGCGTCCAGATATTCTTCGTCGTAAAACTTAGTTACTCCCATAACCGTACCATCGGCTGGCGATATGATAAGGCTGTCGTCGAAAGGTATATCGCGTGAAGGATTGCGAAAAAAGAACATCATGAAAAGAGCCAAGCCGCAAGGCAAAATAGCCCATGCCGGATGAAAGGCCAGGGACAAGATAATAGCTACAATGAAACAGGCCGCGATTATCCCATATCCATCTTTAACAATAATTGATTTCATGTAAATGGGGTTACTCCTTAAATAAAACTCAGGCAATCTCAAAACATTATAATATAGCAGGCCGCTATTGTCTAATGCTTTTTGCTAAATAATATTTTCAGCATAAAATGCGGGATTGTAAGCATGCGCCAAAAGCGTGAAGGCTGCCTGCACAGGCGGTACAGCCACTCAAGTCCCAATTCTTGCCAAATTTGCGGTGCGCGTTTTGATACTCCGGCCATAACGTCAAACGTCCCGCCAACACCTAGGAGTATTTTGCAGTCGAGCGCATTTTTATGTTCATACAGCCATTTTTCCTGTTTGGGGGCGCCCAGTGCGGCAAATAATATATCAGGGGCTGTTTTGTTTATTTCTTTGACCAGCAGTGCATTTTCTTTCGGCAGAAAATAGCCGTCCCGCCAGCCGGCTATTTTTAAATCAGGGTATTTTTTCAATATGTTTTGTGCAGCTTTTTCCGCTATGCCGGGAGCGGCGCCGAGAAAATATATTTTCCAATTTTTATCGGCGGCCAGCGATAGGAGATTTTGCGCCAGGTCAAAACCCGCTACCCGCTCTTTTACCGGGGAGCCCAGATGTTTACCTGCCCACACTACGCCTATGCCGTCAGGTACGACTAGCTCGGCTGTGTTTACGATGTTGCGAAAAAAAGCATCTTTTTGGCAAAACATGACTATTTCGGTATTTGCTGTTACGATCAGCATTTTCCCCCTGGCATCAATTGCCTCTTCTACTTTTTTCAAGACCTCCTGCATACCTAAGGCATGCAGGGTAACTCCTAATACCGAAAAAACTTCCGACATACAAGCCGCCTTCTATTGGAAATAATGACCGACAAGGTTTATGTTTTTGTCAATGCATTTATATTTATATACGGGACGCCCTACCGAACCTCGGTGTAGCTCTAAAGAAAGGACTTTTAAAGTTTTTAAAAATTCCAGGTATTTTCGGATAGACACTCTTGATATGCCTACCAGCGCAGATATTTCCTCTGTAGTAAAAACATCGTCCAGTTGACATATTTCCTGCCATACGGTTTTGAGCGTATTGCGGTCCAGCCCTTTGGGTATGGAAAGGTCTGTCAGCTGTTCTTTGTATAAGATGCTGCTGTCGAGGTCTTCCTGATCCAACTCGTTTTGATTTTCGATAAGAGAAATACGGTTGCGGTAATTGGTCAGCGCAAGGTTGAATCTTTCAAATTCGAAAGGTTTGATAATATAGTCGATAGCGCCATTGCGCATGGCTTTTTGGATGCGTTCTTTGTCGCGTGCGGCTGATACCACGATGACGTCGACATTGTGTTCGTTTTCGCGTATTTGTTTTAACATTTGCAGGCCGTCCATGCCTGGCATAAATATATCTAAAAGCACAAGATTGTACTGCTTTTTGCTCAGCAAGCTAAGGGCTTCCTCTCCGTTACGGGCCTTGTCTGTAAGTTCAAATCCTTTGACTTGGCTGAGATAGTGCTCATGAAATTTTGCTACCATCGGATCATCTTCTACTAATAAAACTTTGATCACCATTTTTACACTTCCACCTTTCTGACATACGGTATTTTGGCTATAAATACAGTACCCTGCCCTTCACTTGTTTCCACTTCGATGCTGCCTTGTGATTCGTCAAGCGTCTGTTTTACCAGGTAAAGGCCAAAACCGCGTTGCAACCCTTTACTGGAATAACCCTTGGAAAATATCATGTCAAGCGATTCGTCACTTATGCCTACGCCGGAATCTTCCACGGTGATGACCAAGTCGTCATCCATGACCAGCATGGTCAACAATACGATGCGCTCGCCGTCTTTATTTTTTAAAGCGTCAAAAGCATTGTCGATAAGGTTACCTATTATTATTATCAATTTGTGTACATGCGCTTGCGCCACAGGCGCCGGCAGGTTGCTTTCTTCCGTAAGGCTGAAATCTATATCCAGTTCCCTGGCCCTGCTGAGTTTTCCTAAAATAAAACCGCTGAGTACAGGGTCTTTGAGACGGTTGTTGACATATTGCGCTTCATCGAGACGGTTTCCCGCCACATCTTTTACATATTGCCGCAATTCATCATATGCCTGCATTTCCGTCAAGCCTAGCACCACATGAAGTTTATTCATAAATTCATGCGTCTGGGCCCTTAAAGCATCGGCATAATTACGTACGCCTGTAAGCTGCTGGGCCAGTTCTTCCACCTCGGTCTTGCGGCGGAAAGTAGTTATCGCGCCAACTATTTTGTCTTCCATTATTACAGGTACTTGGTTGGTTATTACCGTGATATTATTTATGGATTCCTCATGGTTTAGCTTTGATTTTCCCTGCAAGAGGATCTCCTGCATATTATTGTCACGGTATATTTCTTCTATGTTCATGCCTATGGGATTTTCTATTTTCAAACCTGCGTACTCAAAAATATTTCGCGCACGGACATTTACCAAAGTAATTATACCATGGATATCCACACTTAAAATACCTTCTTGTACGGAATCGAGCATAGCGCTTCGCTCTTGAAGTATTTTGGCTATAGTTTCAGGTTCGAGGCCGAACAAAGTATCTTTTATGTTTTTAACCAAAATAAGCGAACCGCAAATGCCCACTATCAGGCCGACCGCGTTGGCCAGAAAAATCAGTACCATGCTTTCATCAGCAAGCTTGGTGACGATATCGCTAGGCAAACCTACCACAGTTACGCCTATCTGTTGGTTTTTATTGTCTAAAATTTTGTTTGATACTTGGGAAGCGTAAAAGGCATATAACCCCGGGTTTTCCCCCATTGTAAACATATTGGGCGTAGTAAAAGCGGTTTGCTGCGCTTCTTGTAAAAAACTATCTTTGGTATGAGAGTCCATCGCGTTGTAAGCAATGATTTTGCCCTTCATATCAAAAATAACAATATTAGAGTTGGTAGTAGTGCTCACTGCCGTGATCAGAGACTGGATCTGCTCTTTTTTGTTCTGGTCGTCTAAGGAATCTACTAAAAGCGGCAGGCGGGAAACGGTAGAGGCGATGCTTAAAGAGTTGTTGCCCATGCGCTGTTCTACGATATCGGAAAGTTTCCTTGATATAAGAACGCTTGTAGCCAAAAGCGAAACAAATACAACAAAAGTAATAAGCAAAACTACTTTTGTGTATAAGGTCAATCCTTTTGGCTGTTTTTTCACTGCATACCTCCAAATAGCGGTAAGATACTACACGCGTGATTCGTCGGGGGGAACTTCCAAAAACTTTATGTGGGGATTGCGCTCCAGCATCCAGTTGAGCGTCCATTCATTATTTACCAGTACAACGGGCCGCTCCTTGCTGTCGAGTACTATCATACCGGTATCAAGGCCTTTTATACTGGAGAGGTCTTTTTTATCTTCTATTATCAACCATCTGGCAAGAGAATAAGAGAGCATAGTTTGTAAAAGGTCAACGCCATATTCATTTTTCAGGCGGTATGACAATACATCCAGTTGCAGGCTGCCTACCACGCCTACTATATACGCTTCAAGGCCGGATCCGGGCTGGCGGAATATCTGTATCGCGCCTTCCTGGGCCAGCTGTTCGATACCTTTGACAAATTGCTTTCTTTTCAATGTGTCTTTAGGCTGGATACGGGAAAACTGCTCGGGCGGGAATACCGGGAAGTCTTCGAAACGGATCTTTTCACCTTCGCTGCACAGCGTATCGCCTATGCCAAAAATGCCGGGGTCGAATATGCCGAGTATATCACCGGGATACGCTTCGTCGACGATTTCCCTTTCCTGGGCCAAAAATTGCTGTGGCTGGGAAAGTTTTATGTTTTTGCCGCTCTGCAAATGATAGACAGACATGCCTTTTTTAAAAGTACCCGAACATATGCGGAAAAAAGCTATCCGGTCGCGGTGGGCGGGGTTCATATTTGCCTGTATTTTAAAGATAAAAGCGGAAAAGCTCTCATTTTGCGGCTCTCTTACGCCGTCTTGCAACAGGCGTGTAGCCGGTGGCGGCGACAATTGAAGAAAGCTTTTCAAGAAAGCTTCCACGCCAAAATTAGTCATGGCGCTGCCGAAAAACATAGGCGTCAGTTCACCGCGGGCTACCCTGTCGGCGGAAAATTCATCGCCGGCCAGGTCGAGCAATTCAATATCGTTGACGAGCGTTTGATATACTTCGTCGCCAAGAGTGGTTTTCAAACGGCTGTCCGACAGTTCGCTGACGGTCGAAGCCAGTTGTTTGGCGCCATGGCTGCCGTCGTACTCAAACAGTTCCACCCGCTTTTTCTGGCGGTCATAGACTCCCTGGTAATTGCCGTTTATACCTACAGGCCAATTCATTGGGTAAGCCCTGATGCCGAGTATGTTCTCAAGTTCGTCCATCAGGTCGAAGGGATTGCGTCCATAACGGTCGAGTTTATTGACGAATGTAAACACCGGTATGCGCCGGCGCTTACAGACCCAGAAAAGTTTTTTAGTCTGTTCTTCGATGCCTTTAGCCGCGTCTATCAGCATAACGGCGCTGTCGGCCGCCATCAATGTACGATAAGTGTCTTCACTGAAGTCCTGATGCCCGGGCGTATCCAAAACATTTACGCGAAAACCGTCGTAATCGAATTGCAAGACGCTCGACGCGACAGATATACCTCTTTGTTTTTCTATTTCCATCCAGTCGGATACGGCATGCTTTTGGTTTTTACGCGCTTTTACCGTTCCCGCCAGATGTATTGCGCCGCCGTACAGCAGCAGTTTTTCTGTCAAAGTAGTTTTGCCGGCGTCCGGGTGGGAAATAATGGCAAACGTACGCCGCCTGGATATTTCTTCTTCAAAAGACATTAAAAAGAGCCTCTCTTCAAAAATTATTCATCATCAATCTCAGGTGTCGGCAGATTAGACAATTCATACCTGTGCCAAGCTGAAACCACCTGTTTGCGTATATCTTCCGGCACAGGGCTTTCTGCTTCAAATGCGCCCTGGCGGGTGAAACGGAAAGCAATATCTTCGTATTTTTTGCCGCCGTAAGTTTCGCAGGTAAATGACGTGCGCATGAAGGATTCGGTAAAAGTACAGGTTTTCAGAACGTCCTTCATCTTTTCATCATACCATTTGCTGTAAATCTGATAAAGCTTTTTTTGCGCATTTAGCGGGATGTCGTTGCCGACGGCGACAATATCGTCCATAGGCGTACAATCAAGTTTGGGAATAGAATCTCCGTTTTGTAAAGTTATATTGACATATAAAGAAGAAAATTCTTCGAAAAAAACAGCGCTTTCAATTTGCCAATAATTTTGCCAGGCATCAAAACAGTCCTGGCAGACAAGCTCTATATTGCTAAAGTCTTGTATTTTGAAGTTGTCTTTATAGAGCAGTTTACTTTCAGCAATAAATGTTTTCCGGCATTCTGAGCATGTGAGCGCCAGTTCCCTGATCATAAGAAAAAACCTCCCGGGACATTTGCATAAAATAAGCCCTCACAGTATGTAAAGGCTTCATGTAATCTAATAATATAATAACATAATAACATAATAACTTTAATTTGATATGTTTTCTAAAATAAAAAAGCCGAAGTTGTCACTTCCGACTTTTTTCATTTGCATAAATATGATGTTTTGATAACTGGTCGGAGCGGCGGGACTTGAACCCACGGCCTCTACCACCCCAAGGTAGCGCTCTACCAAACTGAGCTACGCCCCGACTGACAAAGATAATTGTAGCTTTTTTCCGGCGTGATGTCAAGGAAATCAGATGATTTTTGCTCCGGAAAGATCAAAATCCAGTAAATGAAAGCGGGCGTCTTTGCCTATTTTGATGAACTCTTCGCACATGGAGCGCCCTATCGCACCAGCATCGGCATTTGCGCCGGCAAAGGACATAAGGGTGGAACCAGAGCCGCTTATCACTGAACCAAGAGCGCCGGCTTTTTTTGCAGCGTCGAAAGCGGCGTCAAGCCCTGGAATGAGTTTGCTGCGGTATGGCTGATGCAGCCTGTCCTGTAAAGCAAATGGTAAAGCATCGAGGTTGCCCTGGCACATGCAGGCTGTAAAAAGCGCCGCCCGGCTGACGTTGAACACGGCGTCTTGCATGCTGACCTGCTCCGGCAATGCTTCTCTCGCCAGCTTTGTTGGCAAGGGAAAATCCGGTACTACTGCTATCATCTGGAGGCCGGGCGGCGGCAAGAAGCGAATATAGCCGGCGCGGCCGTCTTCCATATAGCTTACCGTGACGCCGCCAAAAATGGCGGGAGCAACGTTGTCAGGGTGACCTTCCATCTCGGTCGCCAGATCGAGTATTTTACTTTTGCCGAAAGGATTGCCTAAAAGCTCGTTTGCAGCGACCATGCCGCCTACGATGGCGGCGCTGCTGCTGCCTAAGCCGCGAGACATCGGGATATCATTATGCATGGTGATGCTGATGCCCGGTTTTTTACAGCCCGCTTCATCCATGACCTTGCGCACGGCTTTTACGGCAAAATTGCGTTCACTGGGTTTTAGCATACCCTCCCCTTCGCCGGTGGCGGAAAGCTTAATTTTGTTTTCATCGGTTATTTCTAATGTAAAAACATTATAAAGCGTACAAGCCAGACCGAGGCAATCAAAACCTGGGCCGCAGTTAGCGGATGTAGCCGGGACTTTTACGGTTACTGTTTTCAACGCGCCATACCTCTTTTAGCAAAATTCTTTGTCTTCTACTCTGATAACATTGCAAATTTTATTGATTATCGGCATAGCTTTCAAGGTTTGAATGGCCAGAGACATATTTTCATAGGAAACATCGTAGGTTATCATGACCAGCTCGGCGCATTCTCCTACTTTTTGTTTTTGCACTACTGTGCGCAGGCCTACCTGGTTGCTGCCGAACGCAGCGGCAATAGCGGCAAGAACGCCGGGACGGTCAGTTACCAGCATGCGGATATAAAAAGGCGTCCGTACATCGTTTTGCGAGCAGATAGGCTTATCATAGAAACAGGTACACAATATGCGGCTGGGGTTTTTACTCACAATATCCCTGGCCACATCGATTATGTCGCCGCAGACTGCGCTGGCTGTAGCGCTACGCCCTGCGCCCTGCCCGTAGAACATAGTATCGCCTACGGCGTCGCCGGTGACAAAGATAGCGTTAAAAACACCGTTTACGTTAGCCAGAGGATGGTTCTTCGGGAGGAAGGCGGGGTGTACACGTACATCTATGCCCAGTTCAGGCATATACTTGCCTATAGCCAAAAGTTTCACAACATAGCCAAATTCTTTGGCATATGCTATATCGTTGGCGCTTACCGACTGTATACCTTCCATGAACACATCTTCGAGTTTTACCCGGCTGTTAAAGGCTATGGAAGACAGTATAGCTATTTTCCTTGCGGCGTCGAGTCCGCCGACATCTGCAGTAGGGTCTTTTTCTGCGTAGCCTTTCTCCTGCGCCTCCTTTAAAACATCGTCGTAGTCCATGCCTTCATCAGACATCTTGCACAGCATATAATTGGTGGTGCCGTTTACGATACCCATGATTTGCTGGATATTGTTAGCGGCCAGGCATTGCTTCAATGGCCGTATGATCGGTATGCCGCCGCCGACGCTGGCTTCGAACATGAAATCTATGTGGTTTTTTTCCGCCAGTTCAAAAAGCTCGGAGCCGTTTGCCGCGATAGCGTCCTTATTGGCAGTAACAACATGTTTGCCGGCCTGCATAGCTTTTTTTATAAAAGTAGTAGCCGGCTCTATACGGCCCATCAATTCTACAACTATGGATATTTCCGGGTCATTGATGATGTCGTCGAGTTCTTCGGTTATTTTATAGCCTTGGGAAGATAACTCTTGCACAAGGGCAGGATTTTTTTCCATGATGGTTTTTATTTTTATATTTACTCCTGCTTTTTGCGCTATTTCCGAGGCGTTTCTTTCTAGCAACTCTACTACGCCGCCGCCTACGGTGCCTGCTCCTAAAAGTCCTACGTTTACTGTTCCGTTGATTTCGTTACACATGGCAAAATCCTCCATCTTTTATATCTGTCCCAATACTTCCAAGCGTTTTACGCCCTCAAGCATACGCAATTTATCCAAAAGGGCTTCCAGTTCTATGTCCAGCTCTTTGGTCTCTATCGCAAGGTTTATGCTGGCAATCCCGTGTGACGGTATGCTTTGGTTTATTGTTATGACGCTGCCGGAATATTCCGCTATGGTATTTAGTACCCGGGAAAGCACGCCGGATTTATGCTCCAGTAAAATCGCCAGGCTGACGATCTTTTCTTTACTGGCTTCAAAGAAAGGAAAGACATAATCCTTATATTTATAATAGGCGCTGCGGCTGAGCCCCAGCATTTCCACAGCTTCATTTACTGTTTTTACTTTACCTGACTGCAATATTTCTTTTATTTTTATAGTTTTCTTAATTGCTTCCGGTAAAATTTCTTCTCTTACCAAATAAAAAGAAGAGTTATCAGACATGGCAAGCATTCCCCTCCCAGAGTTCTTTTCACGAAGATGTTTTTCTACTGACGAAAGACATTATAACATTGACGTTGCAAAAAAAGCAATATTTTTTGCCAAAAATAAAATATAGATAAATGAATATCTATATTCTAAGGCTTAAAATATTTAAATTTCAGCTTTGTATTCACGGCTCATCAAATCGAAAACCGCAGTTTTGACATCTTTCTTTTGATAGATCACTTTATATAATTCGTTGGTTATCGGCATCTCGATAGAAAGTTTTTCCGCCAGCAGGAAGGCCGCTTTTGTCGCCCTGATACCTTCTACTACCATATTTGTCTGCTGTGTTATCTCTTCTACGGTAAAACCCTTGGCCAGTTGTTCTCCCGCCCAGCGATTGCGGCTGTGAGCGCTTATACAGGTAGCGATAAGGTCGCCGGTGCCGGCCAGCCCGGCAAAGGTCGCCGGCTGCGCTCCCATGGCCAAACCTAAGCGGGTTATTTCAGCGAGGCCGCGCGTCATGGTAGCGGCTTTTATATTGTCCTGAAAGCCCAAGCCGCTCAGCATACCGAGCGCCAAAGCGATGATATTTTTAAAGGCTCCGCCCAGTTCCACTCCTACCGTGTCGCTGCTGGTATAGGGACGAAAATACGGTGTGCTGAAAATATCCTGCAATTCTGTTTTTACGGCAGCGTCTTCAGACGCTATTACTGTTGCCGTCGGTTGCCTTTGCCCTACTTCTTCGGCGTGGTTAGGGCCGGAAAGTACGGCGACGGATGAAAAGGGGCATTCGTTTTTTATAACTTCAGACATCCTTAAAAAACTTCCTTCTTCTAGGCCTTTGGCGCAGGAAAGAAGTATTTGCCCGGGCAAAAGCAACGAAGAAAGTCTGCGGGAAATGTCGCGTACAGCTTGTGAAGGGGTCGCAATGACCAGAATGCCACTTTTTGCCGCAAGTACGATATCTGAAGTGACAGCCAGGTTTTCAGGTAAAACTACTGTAGGCAAGTAGGTATTGTTTACACGTTTTTCCGCAATATCTCTGGCCTGTTTTTCCTGCCGCACCCATAAGGTTACAGGGTTTGCCGCTTTTTCCGCCAGCATTTTCGCCAGTGCTGTGCCCCAGCCGCCGGCGCCGATGACACTGATGCTTTTTTTCATATAGTTTTAATCCTTGTTTTTAAAATTATCAGTACTGCCCGGCTTTATTTTACTTTCCGTACCGTTGAGCAGCCTTGTTATATTCTCTTTATGGCGTAAAATGATAAACAAAGCCGCTATGCCGCCAAAAAAGGTGAATTGCCAGGGATAAGCAAAATACCAGGACAGTATGGGAACAAGCGCCGCAGCTATTATCGAGCCAAGCGAGACATAGCGTGTGAGGTAAACTATTACCGCCCAAAGAGTAAATACCACCCCGGTTACCTTCGGCATCAAAACAAGGATGACGCCCAAGCCGGTGGCAACCCCCCTGCCCCCTTTGAAACCAAGAAACAATGGGTAATTATGGCCAATGATAGCGGCAATACCGCCCAGCAAAAGAGCCAATACGCCGCCGTCTAAATAACTTGCCGCAAAAACGGCCAGCATGCCTTTGCCCATATCGAGCAGCAACACTATGGCCGCCGGTTTGGGGCCCAAGATACGAAACATATTAGTTGTGCCGATGTTTTTGCTGCCATAGTCTCTTATATCAATATTACAAAACCAACGGCCGATAAACAGGCCGCTGGGAATGCAACCCAATAGGTAGCCAATAATAGCGATGATAAAATATTGCACGGTTATCCCTCTTCTTCCGCTCTTCCCCGGACGATCATGTTGATAGGCGTGCCCTCAAAACCGAAAGCTTCACGTAATTTGTTTTCTAAAAAACGTTGATAGGAAAAATGCATTATTTCCGGATCGTTGACAAAAAAGACAAATGTAGGCGGCTTGGTCTTTACCTGCGTACAATAGAGAAGTTTCAAGCGCACACCTTTTTCCGACGGCGGGGGGTTGACGCTGACGGCGTCTTCTATCACCTGGTTGAGTACGCTCGTAGAAATACGCATGGCGTGTTGTTCCGCGACGTAGTTTATTATTTCCGGCAAACGGTGGATACGTTGTTTGGTCAACGCCGAAACATAGACAATGGGAGCGTATTGCATGAAGACAAGCTCGTTGCGCAGGTCTTCCGTATAACGCAAATGGGTTGAGGTATCTTTTTCCATCAGGTCCCATTTATTTACGACCAAAAGTATACCGCGGCCGGCTTCGTGGGCATAGCCGGCTATTTTTTTGTCTTGTTCGGTCACGCCTTCCGCCGCGTTGATGACCATCAAAACGACGTCCGAACGGTCAACCGCACGTAAAGAACGGATAACGCTGTAGCGCTCTATCGGTTCGTCCACCCGGGCCCGCCGCCGCATGCCGGCAGTATCGATGAAAAGAAATTTCATGCCGTTTCGTTCTACGGTGGTATCGATGGCGTCTCTGGTCGTACCGGCGATATCTGTGACGATAGAACGCTCTTCTCCTACCAGGGCATTGAAAATGGAGGATTTACCTACATTAGGCCGGCCAATAATGGCAACCTTTATTGTGTCACTCTCATCTTCGGCAGCAGTATCGCTTTCCGGCGGGAATTTTTCTATTATGGCGTCCAAGAGGTCGCCGATATTCAACTTATTGGAAGAAGATATGGGTATAGGTTCGCCTAGACCCAGATTGTAAAATTCGTATATTTCCATTTCCTGTTTGGGCGAATCGGCCTTGTTCACGGCCAGGACGACAGGTTTTTTTGCGCCGCGCAAGATGGAGCACACTACTTCATCCTGCTGGGTCAGTCCGCTTCTGGCGTCTACGACAAAAAGTATCACGTCGGCCTCTTTTATGGCAATTTCCGCCTGGGCGCGGATGCTCGCGAGGATCTCATCATTAGAGCCTATCTCTATGCCTCCGGTGTCGATCATGGTAAATTCCCTGCCCAACCATTCAGTGTGGGCATAAAGACGGTCCCGGGTAACGCCCGGGCGGTCTTCCACTATCGATATCCTCTTATTTGCTATAAGATTGAATAATGTTGATTTACCGACGTTAGGACGGCCTACTATAGCTAATACAGGTTTAGACATTATATTTCCTCACTCTCAATGGTCGATGCCTGTGCGTGATTCAATCCCTAAGTTGAAATAATGTTTGACGTTTTTCATCTCGGTCACAAGGTCAGCGAGTTCAATCAACTCCAAAGGCGCCGCTATACCGGTAAATACTATTTCGGTTTTCCCGGAGTTCCTGCACTCTAAAAAATCGATAACTTCTTTGACCGGCAACAGTCCGTAAGCGATTGCCACATTTATTTCATCAAGAATCACTATATCATATTTCTGAGCTGTTATAGCGTCTTTTGCTTTTTCCCAGCCACTTCTTACCATTTTCACATCTATCGGGTCAGGGTTGGCAAAATTTACAAAACAGTCCCTGCCTACCTGGCATATTTCAAAATCCGGCAAATATTTGACAGATTTTATTTCGCCATAATTTTCATCATTTTTTAAAAATTGCAGCATGAGAACTTTCAGCCCGTGCCCTACTGCCCTCATCGCCAAACCCAGGCTGGCGGTAGTCTTTCCTTTGCCGTCGCCGGTATATACTTGTACCATTCCTTGCCCGTCCATGCCGTTCACCGCCTTTATGCTGATAACAGCCGCTTTAGACCGGCTGCTCCCTGGGCAACTTTTACAGTGCAGGGGATGTTTTTTTCCAAGTCTTTTATGTGCATGCCGTCCAGAAAATCTTCCTCCTGAGCGCGCAGGGCAAGGCCAGGGATGATTACGCGCACAGGCATTTGCGGTAACGACATTATTTTTCTCATTATGTCCTGTCCAGTCAAAAGGCCCGTTACGGTCACGGTATGACCAAAAAAAACGTTCTCCACCGGCAGCAGACAGTGCTTACTGCCTGTTTGCCTGTTTATTTCTTCTAGCAGAGGAGCTAATACCTGCTGGGCGGACAGGCCGCATACTACAAAGGTGTCAGGCTGTTTTACCGGCAGAGGTATTTTTTCTTCCTGCCATTCATCAAGGAATTTCCTTATTATGCCTACGCCGTTTTCATATTGAGGGAAACCGTCATAATCTTTGGCCCGAGGAACTGGTTTTTTCGCTTGCACATAAAATTCGTCGGAAGGATAGATAAATGCGCGGCCTATTTCGGCGCGGCATGCTTTCTGCCATGCGGTTACAGTATCGACAAGGATTTTGGCTTCTTCTTCAGTAAAGGCGCGCAAACCGTCTGCCCGGCTGTATTTGGTAAGGCCTACAGGCACTACGGCCATTGATAATATAGACGAGTTGAAGGCAAAAAGGTCATGGAAAGTTTTTTGCAAAACCGCCCCGTCGTTTATACCGGGACAAAGCACCACCTGGGTGTGAAACTCTATGCCGCCTGCCGCGAGCCTTTTGATACAGGATAATATCTCTCCCGCCCGCTTGTTGCGGATAAGTCTTTGGCGGATAATCTCATCTGTAGCGTGTACCGACACATATAAAGGTGACAGGTGCAGTTTTAGTATGCGCTGTTCATCGGCAGGAGTGAAATTGGTAAAGGTAATAAAATTGCCATATAAAAAGGACAACCTATAATCGTCGTCTTTCACATAAAGGCTTGAGCGCATCTGGGGCGCCATCTGGTCGACGAAACAAAATACGCAGGCATTGGAACATTCTTTTACTCCGTCAAATACTGCTGTATCAAACTCGAGCCCTAATTCCTGGTCAATTTCTTTATGTATGATTACAGTGCGCTCTTTGCCTTCCCCGTCTGCCAGGGAGAGTTCGAGCAGTTCTTCTGCGAACAGGAAACTCAGGTCAATGATATCAAAAAAGGCGTTCCCGTTTACGGCAAGGAGGCGCTCGCCGGATTGAACGCCGGCTAAATCAGCCGGGCTGTGCAGTTTTACCTTTGTTATGCAGTTATTTTCATACATAAATTTGTCCTTGCTTTTATTTATGTGCTTCGCCTCGGGCGTAGCCGAAGTTTTCTATGGCTATCCCCCTGGCGGTCAGCCATTCGCGGGTATTACCCGTTATAACAATGGGTTTTTTATGTAAATCATCAATGTTGGCGGCGCCGGCCAGCAACATGGTTTTTTTCAGGCCGTCCAGCAAATCGGTGATGCTTTGGCTAACAGATTCTTCGTCATTGCCGCTCTTTGCCAGTGTGCGCAAAAACATGGCCGCAATACCTGCGGCCCGTCCGCCGCACGCTAAAGCTTTCGCTAAATCGAGGGCGCTGCGGATGCCGCCGCTTACCACTATATCTGCGCGGCCTTTGGCTACAGTGGCTGCTTCCAGTGTGCTGGCGGCCGTCGTTATGCCCCAGGACAAAAGTTCGGGATGGGCAAAAGCTTCGCCGCGCGCAGCTTCGATAGCCAGAAAATTGCTGCCGCCGCAGCCGGAAATATCTATAGCGCTCACTCCTGCGGCAATGAGTTCACCGGCTTGTTCCATTGCTATGCCGCAGCCGGTTTCTTTTACTATGACCGGTACGTCGAGCACGGCAATGATTTTTTTTATATTGTCAAGGTAACCGCGAAAATCCCTGTCGCCTTCCGGCATTACCATTTCCTGCGCTATATTGAGGTGTATTTGCAGAGCATCGGCTCCAAGCATATCGACAACAGACTGCGCTTGCCGCGCCGTTGCATAAGCGCCGATGTTGGCAAAAATAACGCCGTCAGGATTTTCTTCACGGACAACGGTAAAAGTGTTTATGACCGAAGGGTCTTTAAGCGCTATATTCTGTGAACCAACTGCCATGGCGGCGTTCGTCCGCTTAGCCGCTATGGCTAAACGGCGGTTGGTTTCCATTACGCTTTGGTCGCCGCCGGTCATGGCGTTGATGACAAGCGGATGGGGCAATTTGATCCCGGCTATGGCCGTGGAAAGGTCTACCGCAGAGAAATCCAGGCCGGACAAACAATTATGTACCAGCTGGATATCAGAAAACCCGGTTTGTTGAGGGCCGTCCGGCAGTTCTAAGGAATATCTTAGATGATCGGCTTTTCGCGATCGGTGTAATAGGGTTTTCATATATTATTTGTCGAGCAATTTGCTCAGGTCAAATTTACTGCCGATAGAAGTAGTAAACTCATTATTTTCAGCAAGATATTCTTTGAATTCATTTTTTTCGGCATCATGCTTCGCCTGGGCGATGCTTAAAGATATTTTCTTGCTTTTTTTGTCTACGCCTAAGACTTTTACCTTTACCGGCTGTCCTTCTTTTAGGACTGATTCGGGTTTATCGATACGCTCTTCGGCGATTTCAGAGATATGTACGAGCCCTTCCGCATTGTTCTCCAGCAGTACAAAAACGCCGAACGGCAAGAACTTGCTTACTTTTCCTTCCAGTATTTGTCCTTCTTTGATACCGGCAATGACGCTAAACCACGGGTCTGGCTGCAAATCGCGCAGGCTTAAGGATATTTTTTTGTTTTCTACATCCACTTTTTGTACCAGTACTTGTACTTTGTCGCCGACATTAAGTATATCGGAAGGATGTTTTACCCGGTGCCAGGCCATATCGGAAATGTGCACAAGTCCGTCAACGCCGCCGATATCGATAAAAGCGCCAAAGTTGGCTAAACGTGATACAGTGCCTTCATATTTTTCGCCGGATTTTATTTTGTTGTAAAATTCTTTTTCCTTAACTGCCTTCTCTTCTTTAAGTACTTCACGGCGAGAAAGCACAACCCGTTTTCTCGTTCCTTCATTTTCCAGTTCAATAACTTTGGCAGATATTTTTTGACCGACCATCGGTGAAAAATCTTCTATCCTGTGGACATCTACATGGGAGGCGGGTATAAAACCCCTCACGCCCAATACGTCTACCGTTATACCGCCTTTTACCACCGCGGTAACAAGCGTTTCCAGCGTCTCGCCGTTTTCTTGGGCGGCGGCCAGGCGTTCCCAGGCCAGCACGCTGTCGGCCCGTACTTTGGAAAGGATGACGCAACCGTCTTTATCGGGATTTATTATCATGGCGCTTATACTGTCGCCAACTTTGACCAGAGAGTTTAAATCGTCCGGAGGCAACAAAGACATTTCCGAACGGAGAATGATACCGTCGCTTTTGTGTTGTATATCGAGATACACCTCATCTTTGGCGATACTGCTTACAACCCCTGTAATTATTTCTCCCGCCTTGATGTTAGCTATCGCGCCTTCACCGATTGTTTGCATTTCTTCCATTTTATTAATAACCTCCTCAATCAACCAATCTGGTGTAGACGCCCCGGCGGTCACACCTATATGTTTGCTGTTTTCCAGCATCTCCGACAATAGTTCGTCGGCGGTCTCGATAAATATGGTATTGGAGCAGTGTTCGGCAACAATATCACGCAGGTGGTTTGTATTGGCGCTGTTTTTTCCGCCGACTACTATCATGGTGTCGACATTTTTGGCCAATTCCACGGCTGCTTGCTGGCGTTCGCTGGTAGCCTTGCAGATGGTGCGGGCGACCTTGCTTTCGGAAGCTTTGTCGGTTATAAGGCTGCTTAGTTTTTGAAATGCATCTTCTGTGCAGGTGGTTTGTACGACTATACCATAGCGGCCGCCTGCTGGAAGGTTGTCCACCTCATCAGAACTGCCGATCACGATAGTGTTTGCTCCGCCCCAGGCTTTGATGCTTATCACTTCAGGATGCTTGGCCTCGCCTATTATCACTACCCGGTAGCCGTCCTGGCAAAATTTTTCCGCGGCCTCCTGGGCTTTCTTTACATGCGGACAGGTGGCGTCTATTACCGTCAGCTCGCGGGCTTGGGCGATGTTATAACTTGACGGCCCTTCGCCATGTGAACGGAATATTACCTTGCTGCCTGCTTTTAGGCCGTAAAGTGAATCTACCGGTGTTATACCTTGTTTTTTTAAACGGTTGATCATTTGCGGGTTGTGGATGAGCGGGCCAAGAGTATAGGAACCGGCGCCGCTTTCTGTGGCCAGGTTTACGGCGCGTTTTACTCCCTGACAAAAACCCATGTATTTAGCTTTGGTGATTTTCAATGCTTATCATTCCTTATCTGTGCTAATAATGATCCTATTTCCTGCATAAGACTGTCGGCTATCTGCTGTGGCGTGTCTTTTTCATCTAAATTTTCCGGCATTGGCAGCGGTTTGCCAAAAATAACAGTGATTTGGGGAAAAGGACGGGATAAAGAGATTTTTTCCGTACCGCTTATAGCGGCGGGAATGATCGTTGCTCCTGTTTTGCACGCCAGCATGATGGCGCCCGGTTCGGCTTTACCCAGTGCGCCGTTTTTGCTGCGCGTGCCTTCGGGGAATATACCAAGCACCCTGCCAGACCGTAAGCGCTCCAACGCCGTTTTTATCGCAGCGCGGTCAGAAGTGCCGCGCCGCACAGGAAAAGCCCCCAGTTTACTTATTATGGCGGCAAAGACCGGGTTGCGGAAAAGTTCTATTTTGGCCATGAAGTCTATCTTCCGGGCTTTGCAGGCGGTACCGAGCGTCGGTGGGTCAAGGTTGCTGACATGGTTGCTGGCAATAATAGCTGCGCCCTGCTGCGGCACGTTTTCTCCGCCAATAATCCTTAACCGGAAAAATATGGCGTAAATAAAGCCAAAGATGATTCTGGCCAGTTTATAAGACATTTACAATCTGCTCCTTGCCAGGTTTACTATTTCATCAACAGTCTGGCGTATACTGAGTTTTGTAGAGTCTATTTCGATAGCGTCATCAGCTTTTTTTAAAGGTGCGATCGCGCGCCCCATATCGGCTTTGTCGCGTTCGTCTATTTCTCTTTGCAGTTCTTCTATATCCACCTTCTGCCCTTTGGCTACCAGCTCTATGTAACGGCGCCGAGCGCGTTCGGCACTGCTGGCTACAAGGTATATTTTGACCGCGGCGTCGGGGAATATGCATGTGCCCACATCGCGGCCGTCCATGACGGCATTGCCGGCGGAGCCGAGGGCCCTTTGCTGCACAAGCATGGCGCTTCTAACCCCGCCCAGGCTGGATACGAAAGAAGCTTGGTTGGATACCTCGGTCGTCCTGATTTCTTCCGTTACTTCGCTGCCGTCCACAAACACCCGGTTTATATCGCCGTCCGGGCGAAATACGATATTTACCTTGGCGGCGGTCTCCTCTATTTTTCCCTGGTCGTTTATTACGCCAAGCTGAAGGCATTTTAAAGCTATGGCGCGGTACATGGCTCCGGTATCAATATAGGCGAAACCCAGTTTTGTTGCTACCTGCTTTGCTACAGTGCTTTTTCCGGCCCCGGCCGGCCCATCTATGGCAATGATCTTGCTACCACTCAAAATAAAATACCTGCCTCTCAGTTGTAAATACTGCCGGCGTTTGTACCGGCAACATAGCCTGTAGAAAAAGCCGCTTGTAGATTGAAACCTCCGGTATAGCCGTCTATATCCATCACTTCACCGGCAAAGTACAGGCCGGTCAATATTTTGGACGCCAGTGTCTTGGGGTCTATTTCTTTCAGGTTTACTCCGCCAGCGGTCACTATCGCTTCGGCCAACGGCCTGGTAGAAGTAACCGATAACCGGAAATCTTTTAATACTGCCAGAAATCTTTTTCGTTCTTCTTTGCTTATCTGATTGGTAAATTTTTCTTCGTCTATTTGCGCTTCGGCCAGCACTACCGGGATCAAGCTCGCCGGTAAAAGCTCATGCAGTGAATTTTTTATCTGCTTGCGGCTATACCGGGTAAAATCCCTTTGTATGCGGGCGTCGAGGATTTCCGGCTTTAGGGCGGGTTTGAGGTCTATAGCTATTTCCACTTTAAGGCCTGCGGCAAGCTGCTTTGATACTTCATTGCTCAAAGACAAGATGACCGGGCCGGACAAACCAAAGTGCGTAAACAGCATTTCGCCGAATTCATTTTTGACTGTTTTGCCGCCGGCAATTATACCGGCATTTATGTTGCGCAGAGAAAGTCCCTGCAACTTAGGTAAATATGGAGAGTTAGATTGCAGTGGCACCAGGGAGGGTTTTAAAGGAATTATGCTGTGGCCGCATTTTTCCGCCAGCAAAAAACCACTGCCGTCAGAGCCTGTACCGGGGTAGGAAGCGCCACCGGCTGCCAGGACGACGCTTTTAGCCAGAAAAGTATCTTTGTTAGTTTTTACACCTGAAACTGTACCGTTATTTACTAATATCTCTTTGGCCTTTGTGTTGAGGATGATTTTTCCTCCCAGGCGTTTAAAGACAGCCAGCAAGGTATCGCGTACATCGGCCGCTTTATCGCTTACCGGAAAAACACGTCCGCCGCGTTCGACTTTTGTGAAGAGGTCATTTTCTTCAAAAAAAGCTATCAACTGACGGTTGTCAAAAGCGCGTAAGGCACTGTTGAGAAAAACGCCGTTCCCCGGGATATTTTTTATTATCTCCGCAACGTCGCAAATATTGGTGATGTTACAGCGGCCTTTGCCGGTAATGAGCAGCTTGCGTCCCGCTTCTTTCATATGGTCAAGTATGAGTGTTTTGGCGCCTTGCTGCGCGGCGGCAATGCCGGCTAGCAAGCCGGCGGGGCCTGCCCCTATTATTACCACATCATACATCGTCTTCTCTTATCACCTGTTTATAAAGATTTTTCACTTCTTCCGGGTTTAATTCCCTTATACCGCCCCGCTTGAGGCCGGATAAAGTTATCCCGGCAAACTTTGTGCGTTTCAAATAACGCACCGGGTGGCCGATAGCGTCGCACATACGCCTTACTTGGCGGTTGCGTCCTTCGTGTATCGTTATGTCAAAAATCGTCACATTTTTTTCATGCTGGTATTCCATGAGATCTACTATAGCCGGGGCGGTTTTCCCGTCGTCGAGAAGCAGCCCCATACGCAATTTGTCGAGGGCGTCGTCATTTATCATGCCAAGGGCGCTTACCCGGTAGGTTTTTTTTACGGTGTGGCTGGGATGGCTGAGCAGTTGCGCCAGCTCGCCGTCATTGGTAAAAAGTAAGATACCCTCGGTATTGTAGTCAAGACGTCCCACAGGAAAAACTTTTTCCGGCAGGTTTTTGAAATAATCCGCTACAGTTTTGCGCCCTTCAGGGTCGGACATGCTGGTGATGACTCCGCGCGGCTTGTTGAATATGTAATAAACTTTCTTTTGCGCTTCTACCGGCCGGCCGTCGAGAATGACCTTGTCCCTGGCCGGGTCTACTTTACTGCCAAGCTCCTGTACGGTCTTGCCGTTCACTCTTACGCGCCCGGCCAGGATTATTTTCTCCGCATCGCGCCGCGAGGCGATACCGGCCTGGGAGAGGAATTTTTGCAATCTTTCTTCCATTGTTTAAGTTGCTCCAATTTACAAGATTCAACTTGCTATTTTTATTTCTGTTTTGCTGACAAGGCGCAGTTTGCGCACTTCCTTGCCATCATACGTGACCCGTACAAAGCCCGCCTCCTGCCCTTGTTTTACCGGCGCGAACAGGCGCCTGGCCGGTATTACTTCGACCTTATACTTGTTGAGATCGTTTATTACAGGCAGTGTCAGGTCCTCTTCCACGGTCAGGCTTGCATTGTCCGTGCCTTTATACACGGGAGTCGAGTAAACGGTATCCCCTCTTTTGTATATTTTTTCCGGCGTAATAAGGGAAAAACCATAATCCATAAGCTTCCAGGCGTCATTCCAACAATAATCATCTGAGTGGTATGTAACGGCAATAAGTTTGACGCCGTTTTTTTCCGCGCTGGTCACTAGGCAATATCTGGCCGCGTTGGTATAACCGGTTTTTACGCCTGTCGCGCCGTCATAAGATGCCAAAAATTTGTTGGTGTTGACAAATATGCTCTCTTGCGCGGCGTTTCTTTTATTCCAGGGATGTTCATATGTACCCACGATATTGGCGAAAGCCGGGTTTTTAAGCGCATAAGCGGTTATTAAGGCCATATCGCGCGGGGTCGTATAATGCTCAGGGTCAGGCAAGCCGGAAGGATTGACAAATTTGCTGTTTTTTGCGCCGATGAGGCGCGCTGTCGCATTCATCAAGTTAACAAAGCGTTCTACCGAGCCATTGCCCAAGTGTTCGGCTATGGCAGTAGCGGCGTCGTTGCCAGATACCATCATCATACCGTAAAACAGTTCTTGCAAAAAGTATCTCTCGCCTGCCTTCAGCCGCATGGATGAGCCTTCTATAGAGGCGGCCCGGGGGCTTATAGTGACAGTCGTGTTGCGGCTGTTGTTTTCAAGAGCGGTGATCAGTGTGAGTATTTTGGTAGTGCTGGCCGGAAAGCACAGCGTATCGGCATTTTTATTGAATAGCTCTTTGCCAGTAGACGCTTCGATGACAATAGCGTAAGTAGCGTCTACTGACGGCGCCGGGCCCATAGCCGGTTCCGTAGTAGCCGGGAAAGCAAATAAAAATTGTACGAAAGCAAAGGAAATTATTATCGCGCGTTTCAGCATCACTCATTCTCCATGTTGGCAGGCAACTCTTCTATTTCTGGAAATACTTCTTTAGGCAATTTGGGTAAATCTAAAAGCGAATTTAAACCGAAAGAAGCCAAAAAATCATTGGTAGTGGCATAAAGGATCGGCCTGCCGGCAGCATCTTTACGGCCGGCTTCTTTGACGAATTTCAGTTCGATAAGCGCATTTAGTATCTTGTCGCTTTTTATGCCGCGTATAGCCTCTATCTCCTGTTTGGTCACAGGCTGGCGAAAAGCTATTATAGCCAGGGTTTCCATCATCGCCTGCGACAATTTTGTTTCCTGGGCCTGTCCTAATTTTCCTATAGTATCTGCCAGTTCTTTTTTAGTACATAACTGGTAACCGCCGGCGATATGGCGTATAGTTAGCCCATGCACCGGTTTTGCCAGTTCTTCTTTCAGGTCAAAGATGATATCTTCCACGTGGTCGGCCGGGATATCGAGGATTTTCGCTATCTTGTCGGCTGCTATAGGGTCGCCGCTGGCAAACAGGATGGCTTCCACATGGCTGTAAAATTTGTCATAAAACATGTGCGCCCTCCTGTAGGTAGATATAAATATCGCCAAATTTTTCCGGCTGTCGTATTTTAATGGATTTAAGACGCAATAGCTCCAGTATGGCTAAAAAAGCCGATACCAATTCTATGTTGCTGCCAGAGCGAATAAGCGTCTCTCGCAAAGTAAGGTTGTCGCCTTTTATTTTTAGCAGTTGCAGTATGTCGTCCATTTTATCATGGACATTTATTTCCTCGTTATTGATATAGGTAGGCGTCTCTTCTGCCGATTCCATTAGCCCGGCTATGGCGACAAGCAGCTGTTCAACAGACAAATTTTTAGGCCGGCTGGGAGTTGTTGCAAAAAGCATCGGCTCGCGCACAGCATATAAGGAGCTCTTTTCCCACAAGCCGGCAAATACCTCTCCCATTTCTTTGAACTGCCGGTATGCTATAAGGCGTTCGACCAGCTTTTGCCGCGGGTCTTCCAAAGCGTCCTCTTCTTCGCCGTCAGGCGCTGTCGCCGGTTGTTTAGGCAACAGCATGCGCGACTTTATTTGTAAAAGGGTTGCGGCCATCAGCAAAAATTCGCTGGCCAGTTCTATATTAAATTCCTGCATGCTGCTGATATAGGATAGGTATTGCTGCGTTACGCTGGCAATGGGTATATCGTAAATATCCAGCTTATCTTTCTCGATAAGGTGCATCAAAAGGTCGAGCGGCCCCTCGAAAGTACCGGCGACTATTTTATACTTGTCCATAGCCTGTCAGTCGAGCTGCATAGCGCTGCGTACTTCCTGCATGGTGGCTGCGGCTACTGCGCGCGCGCGTTCGGCGCCGTGGGCCAGGACTTCTTTTATATAACCCGGCTTGGTCAATAATGCAGTGCGGCGTTCATATATTTGCGCCAGTGCCGTTATCATATTTTCCGCCAGCAGTTTTTTGCAGTCAACGCAGCCGATTTCGGCATTACGGCATTTTTGCCCTATTTCTTCATACTGCGGCGCGCTGAAATGTTTATGGAAAGTATATACTGTGCATATGTCAGGGTTGCCTTTGTCGGTTTTCTTGATCCGGTTGGGGTCTGTGATCATTTGGCGCACTTTTGCCCGCAGTTCATCCGGGCTGGCGCCAAACGGGATCTCATTGCCGTAGGATTTAGACATTTTGCGCCCGTCAAGCCCGGGCAATACTTTGGCTTCGGTCAGGGCGGCCTTGGGTTCAGGAAATACCTGTGTTTTATAAATCATATTAAAGCGGCGCACCATTTCTCTCGCCAGCTCCAGGTGCGGCACCTGGTCTTCGCCGACCGGGACGGTATCGGCCTTGTACAATACTATATCTGCTGTCATCAACACAGGATATCCTAAAAATCCGTAGGTGTTTATTTCCTTGCCCATTTCGCCCAGTTGCTGCAATTTATCTTTGTAGGTAGGCACCCTTTCCAGCCAGGAGAGCGGTACATTCATAGACAGCAACAGATGCAGTTCGGCGTGTTCTTTGACCTGGGACTGGACGAAGATGACATTTTTCTCCGGGTCGAGGCCTGCGCTCAGCCAGTCGAGCGCCATCTGAAAAGTATGTTCTTTTAACATGCTGGTATCATTGTAAGTAGAAGTGAGAGCATGCAGGTCGACGATAGAAAAAAAACACTCATAGTCGTTTTGCAGGTTTACCCAGTTCTGCAAGGCTCCCATATAATTGCCCAGATGAAAACGGCCGGAAGGTTGCATGCCGCTAAAAATACGCCCTTTGGACATCGATATTTCTCCTTTGAATTCAAATAAAGATCCCTACGAACATTTTCATGCCGCCAAGCAAAAAGCTTGCTATGGGCGAAAGGACCATGCCTGTCACGCCAAATACGATCAGGCCGATGAGTATAAACTGGCTGTACGGTTCTATTTGCATCAGCGCATAGGCCTGCCTGCCTGGCAGCATGCTCATGAGTATCTTGGAGCCGTCAAGCGGCGGTATTGGCATAAGATTGAAAAGAGCAAACCAGATGTTGTACAGTTGCAGCCAGATGAGGAATTTTAATACTCCTACACCAAGCAACTGGAATTTTACCATAACGGCAAACAGCACCACGCCGATAAAAGCAATCAAAAGGTTGGAGCCTGGCCCGGCAAAAGAAACCGCCATCATGCCCTTACGCCCGTCGCGAAAATAGGAAGGATTTACCGGTACCGGCTTGGCCCAGCCAAAACCGACCAAAAATAGCGCCAGGGTGCCGAAGGGATCAAGGTGTACCAATGGATTCATCGTAAGGCGTCCCATATAACGCGGCGTCGGATCGCCCATAGAGTCGGCGACGACCGCATGAGCGTATTCGTGCACTGTTAAAGCTATTAGCAGAGCCGGAATACGATATAGTGCTTCATAACTAAAGTCAAACATTTTTTCCTCCGGTCAGACAATTTCAATTATTTAATTATACTAGATTTTTCCCTATAGTAAAAGGGATTTAAACTTTGTAGTCAAACAACCCCAAAAAATAGAGCAAAGGCCGTTGCAGTTTTTGTTGTAGGCAAAAATAGCTTACGGCCATGCATACTTGGAAAGCATACATCTTTGCGGCCTATTTTCCCTAACACTATGTTGTCGTCAGTCGGAATGCAGGAAGCATTCCTTCTTTCTTCGCCTTGTGTTCCGAAAAATATTCCCGCAATTCTACACTGGTTTTTAGGTTGCTTGACTACATAAATACAGACTGCCCGCCAGAACAGTCTGTATTTATAGTTTTTACCGCTGCTTACGGCAATATGTCATTGCGTATCAAATCTTCATAGGTCTCTCTTTTTACTACTACCCTGGCCCTTCCGTCCTGTACAAAAACGACGGCAGGTTTAAGGTTGCGGTTATAATTACTGGACATAGAGTAGTTATAAGCGCCGGTAGACGATACTACCAGTATGTCACCCTTAGCGACAGGCGGCAGTTCAATGTCTTTTATCAGCATATCGCCGGATTCACAGCATTTGCCGGCAATAGATACCTTCTCTGTAGCCTTGTCGAGCATCCTGTTAGCTAAAGCTGCTTCGTATTTGGCGTCATACAACGCCGGGCGCGGGTTATCGGTCATGCCGCCGTCAATAGACACGTACTTTCTGATACCGGGTATTTCTTTCACCGTGCCTATAGTATAAAGCGTGCAACCGGTCTCGCCTACCATCGAACGGCCCGGCTCAATGAGCAGCCTCGGTAGGTCTAGGCCGTGTTTGGCGCAGTTTGCCTTGACTTCTTTGACCAGGTTTTCCACAAAAGCGCTGAGCGTTTTTGGTTCGTCGCCCTCCGAATAATAGATGCCCAAGCCGCCGCCCAGGTTCAATTCTTCTACTGTCATACCGGTTTCTTTCTTTATTTGCGTCACAAAGCCGACCATGACCTCGACTGTTTCATTATAAGAAGCCAGGTCGAAAATTTGTGAACCGATATGGCAATGAATACCGACAAATTTCAAGTGTCTTTTCTGTGCGATTCTTTTTATCGCTTCCATGGCCTGGCCGTTGCTTATAGCTACGCCAAATTTAGAGTCGATGAGGCCGGTTTTTATAAAGCTGTGCGTATGGGCGTCTATACCGGGCGATACCCGGAGCAGTACTTTGGCAGTTTTGCCCTTGGCCGCCGTCAGACCTTCCAGAAGGTCTATTTCCGGCATATTGTCTATGACAAAATGGCCTACGCCACTGTCGAGAGCGAGGTTGATTTCTTCCGGCAGCTTGTTATTGCCGTGAAAATAGGCTTTTTCCATAGGAAATCCTGCTTTTAGCGCAGTATAAATCTCGCCGCCGGAAACTACATCTATGCCCAGCCCTTCTTCCTCCACCAATTTACACATGGCGGCGGCCAAAAAGACCTTGCTGGCATAAAGAACGGTGAAATCAGGATAGCTGGCGCGAAAAGCTTCTGTATATTCGCGGCAATTTGCCCGTATCTGGCCTTCGTCCATCACATATAAAGGGGAACCAAACTGCTCTATGAGGTCAATGGCGGAGCAGCCGCCTATTTCAAGTATGCCTTTGCCGTTGATTTTCATGCTGGAAAGCAATTTCATTAAGTTTCAGTCACCTCTTTGCTATATTTTAGTCAGATTATGCAAAAGGATTGTGAGAGCTCCCACAACCCTTTGCTACATACATTATATAAAATATAGCCGTCTAAAACAAGAAAAAATTATTTTCCGGCGAATTTTGGCGGGCGTTTTTCTTTAAAAGCGGCCACCCCTTCGAGGTAATCTGCGCTCCCTAAAAGAAGAGTCTGCCCAGCCGCTTCATAAGAGAGGACATCGTCAAGCGTTGCCTGCTCGTTATTGAGAGCGCGCTTGGTCATGGTAAGGGCCAGCGGGGCTGATTCGGCAAGCGCGTTGGCAAATCCTACTACCTGGTCAAAAAGTTCGCTGTCTGCTATTACCCGGTTTACCAGGCCAAGTTCCAGACACTCTTTGGCGGTAAGCATTTGCGCGGTAAACATGAGCTCTTTTGCTTTGTGGCGACCCACCAGTCTGGGCAGGAAATAAAAGCCGCCACAGTCTGGTATCAAACCTACTTTAGCGAAACTCTGCGCGAATTTCGCCGATTCGGCAACGTACACAAGGTCGCAGGCCAATGCCAGGTTAAAACCTGCGCCGGCCGCTGCGCCGTTGACCATCGCGATCACCGGTTTGGACATATCCATAATGGTTTTTGGCACTTTGCCGACAGTAGAAATAAACTCCTGGCGTTCTTTCGCTGTTTGCAGTGTTTCCATAAAACCAAGGTCGCCGCCGGCGCAAAAGGCTTTGCCCGCGCCGGTGAGTATAACGCAGGAGGCGCCGCTGTCCGCTTCGGCCTGTGACAAGGCGGCCAGCAGTTCATCTATCAGGGCGCGGTTCATAGTGTTCAAACTGGCCGGGCGATTGAGGGTAATAATGGCCGTTTTACCATTAAGTTGATAAAGTACGGATTTTTCTTTCACATTTTCACAACCTTTTCAAGTATTTTAAATACTATAATTAGGCGCTTCTTTAGTGATGATGATATCATGCGGATGGCTTTCTTTCAGTCCTGCTCCCGTCATGCGGATGAATTTGGTATTGGTGATCATCTCTTCGATGTTTTTTACGCCGCAATAGCCCATGCCGGCGCGTAAGCCGCCTACCAGTTGATAAATGGTATCCATCACATAGCCTTTATAAGGAACGCGCCCTTCGATGCCTTCCGGTACGAGCTTAGTGGCGTCTTCCTGAAAGTAGCGATCTTTGCTGCCTTTTTCCATTGCGCCCATAGAACCCATGCCGCGGTATACCTTATAAGAACGGCCCTGGTATATAACGGTCTCGCCCGGGCTTTCTTCCGTTCCGGCCAGTATGCTGCCTATCATTACCGTATTGGCGCCGGCGGCGATAGCTTTGGCGATATCGCCGGAATATTTTATGCCGCCGTCGGCTATTACCGGTATGCCTTTTTTTCGCGCCACTTGCGCGCAATCATAAACGGCAGTTATCTGGGGAACGCCAATGCCGGCTATTACTCTGGTCGTGCAAATAGAGCCAGGGCCAATGCCTATTTTTATGGCGTCGACTCCGGCCGCGATGAGCGCTTCCGCCGCATCGCTGGTGGCAATGTTGCCTGCAACCAATTCTGCATGAGGGAAGGCTTTGCGTATTTTCTTTATCGTATCAAGCACGCCCTGGGAGTGGCCGTGCGCAGTATCTATGACCACCGCATCCACTTTTGCCGCCACTATGGCGTCCATACGGTCGATAAGGTCGCCGCCTACGCCTACAGCTGCTGCGACAAGGAGACGGCCATTGGAATCTTTGGAAGAGTGAGGGTATTTTTGCGCTTTTTCGATATCCTTTATAGTGATCAAACCTTTGAGCATACCCTTTTTATCTATAAGGGGCAGTTTTTCTATTCGATGTTTGCGCAATATCTCTTTTGCTTCTTCGAGCGAAGTACCGACCGGCGCGGTGATAAGGTGCTCTTCTTTGGTCATGCTGGTTTTTATGTATTGGTCAAGGTTTGTTTCAAACCTCATATCTCTGTTGGTGATAATGCCCACCAGTTTGCCGGCTTCCGTAATAGGCACGCCGGAAATGTGGTATCTTTCCATCAGATTATTGGCATCTGACAGTTTGTGGTCGGGGGAAAGAAAAATCGGGTCTACGATTATACCGTGTTCGGAACGTTTTACCTTATCTATTTCATTGGCCTGCGCGGCAATAGGCATATTCTTATGTATTACGCCCAGCCCTCCCTCGCGCGCCATTGCTATCGCCATGCGTGATTCTGTGACCGTATCCATCCCCGCGCTTATTACAGGGATGTTTATAGAAATATTTCTGGTGAGTTTCGTCGTGACGTCTACTTCATGCGGCAGCATTTCCGAATGTCCCGGAATCAAGAGTACATCGTCGAAAGTCAGCCCCTCTTTGCCAAATTTATCACTGCGCATTTTAAAGCTCCTTTCAATCCAACTGATTATTTTTATAATAATAACACAACGGATATTGCAAGTCCAGCGCGTTTATGTTATTTTTATTGCAAAAATCATCAAAATACAATATGAAGTTTTTTGTTGATAATTATGCTTTTAAAATATTAGCATGTGGCTAAAATTTGCATTTTAGTATATAATTCTATTTATATATTGTCATAAACGAGTAAAAACGTCTTATAAATTCAGAAAGGACTGGCAATTATGTCTAACGAACACAAAAACGAAATACTCCTTGAAAGTGGTACTAATGAATTTGAAATTGTTGAATTTATGGTTGGAAAAATTACTTACGGCATCAACGTGGCTAAAGTACGCGAGGTAATAAACCTCCAGCCTATTACAAAAATGCCCAGCACACACAAATTTATCGACGGCGTATTTACCTTGCGCGGCAAAGTCATTCCCCTTGTCAATCTTGCTACTTGCCTTAATGTTCCTGATTCTGAACCAAAACGTATCATTGTAGCCGAGCTCAACAATTACCAGGCTGGTTTTTTAGTTGACGAAGTATCGCGTATCCACCGTATTTCCTGGACGCGCATGGAATCGGCTCCCGAAATTGCCAACTCTCACCTCGTTGTCGGCATTGTAAAAATGGAAAATAAAATGGTAGTCCTTTTGGATTTTGAGCGCATACTGGCCGATATAAACCCTGATATAAACAAAAACTTTACTGATTTTGCCGCTACTACTGAAGAAGGTATTTTGAAACGCCGCGGCGGCAAAACTATATTACTTGCGGAAGACTCACATTTGCTGCGCGAGCTTGTAGTAGATAATTTGCATAAATCCGGCTATAAAAACCTCATCGTCAACAATAACGGCCAAGAAGCCTGGGATAAGCTGGTCAACATCAAACAGCAGGTAGATGACGTATTCGAGACCGTACAATTGGTCATTACAGATATAGAGATGCCGCAGATGGACGGGCACCATCTGTTGAAACGCATCCGCCAGGATGAGAAACTCAATGAAATGCCGGTGCTCATCTTCTCGTCACTAATCAATGAAGAAAACCGCAAAAAAGGAATATCCCTTGGCGCTAATGCCCAAGTCTCCAAGCCGGAAATAAAAGAACTGGTAAGTTTGGTAGATAAATTTATAAAATAAAACTTTTGAATAAAAAACGCACCAAAAGGTGCGTTTTTTATGTTTTTATTCTTTAAAACTTATGTCTATCACCACTACTTCCGAATCGCTTCCTATCCGTACAGGCGGCCCCCAACTCCCCGCTCCGCTGGTCACTATCATATTGAGTGTGCCAAATTTCTTATAACCATAATCAAGTTCGTATATGTAACTTGTAATAAGGTTGTTAGGTATAAATTGCCCTTTGTGCGTATGCCCGGACATTAAAAGATCTGTTCCGGCCGCTTTTGTTTCCTCTATGCGCCGCGGCTGGTGGTCGGCAACCAATATGGGCTTTCCCTGGTATCCGGAAAGTTTTTCTTTAAGGCTGTGCTGACCGGCTGTACGGCTATAATCGTCCCGACCGTATAAGATAGCTCCGTTGGGAAGTTCCAGAGCCGTATCAATAAGCATGTTTACACCGTTGTTTTGCAGATATGTTACAACGCTTTTAGCACTACGGCTGAAGTACTCATGGTTGCCCATAATGCCGTAAGTACCGTAATTGGATTTTATATTTTTGAAAAACCGCATAGAGTTTTTGCGTTCTACCGATTCCAGATCACTATCAATAATATCACCGGCAAATATTACTACATCAGGGTTTTGCTGGTTAATTTTTTCTACCAGTTTTTGCGCCATATCGTCAGCGATTATTTTGCCGAAATGTATGTCAGATATGAGTACAATGCGCATTTTATCAGTTTTGGCTGGTTTGTTTATGGTTATATCATACTTTATGATTTGCGGATGGCTGGCGTGATAAGCGCCGTAGGCGATACTAATGCCGACGCAAGCCATTACTATATAAGCAGTACTTTTGGCAGTAAACCTGAATATGTCCAAGCCCAGCTTTATTTGGGCAAAATTCAAAACATCGCAAAGCAGTGTCAAAATAAAAGCATAATAGATTATGGACATCCAACAAGCGGAAACGAAGTATATGTAGTCGGTCAAACCATTGGGCAATACGGAGCCGTCCGTACGAAACAATATGCCGCCTGCACTTAAAAAAGCAAAAGAGCAAAAGAGCAGCAAGGACATGGCTAAATTTAGTTTAAAGACAGCAGCCAGGCGATATGCCACATAAGCATTCATACCGCCAAACACGATTGTGTACATAACAACAAATAACGGCAATTTTATTCCTCCTGTTGTAGCCAATCTTTTAAAAGGGACGCTGCATATTCCCCCAGTATACTATTCCCTTCGACCGTAAGGTGTATGCCATCATAAAAATAGTTTACTTTATCTGCACCTGTAAGTAAAGCAGGCTGCAAGTCGGCAAGAAATATCTGTTTGCCGGACTTTTCGATAATAAGTTCCCTTAGATCGGTAAAATATTTCTTATACGCATATTGTTCAGGCACAAGCGGCAAGATACTGCCGCTTTTTAGGGAATGCGACAATGCAATATTTTGCATATGGATAATATCGGCTACGATATCAGCAAGGGGGCGCCCTGCCAGAAGAATATCATTGGCTCCGCCGAAAATTAGCAAATGGGTCAACCCTTCTTCTCTCACGATGCTATTTATCCGCAACAGCATATCGCCGGTAGTTTCACCGCATATACCGTGATTTAAAATTTTTACGGCAAGTTTTTCTTCCACAGTTTGCAACCAGGAAACTTTAGGGCCGAAAGGATAACCATAAGTAAGAGAGTCGCCTAAAACAGCAAGTAACATTTTATCACCTTTTATCGTTTTTTGAAAAATTTTAACATTTTTTAAATAAAGCTTGCAAAATATTGTGTTTTATGCTAAGGTGTTAACAATTAAAAATGATTGCGATGAAGGAAATAAGTATCTGCGATGTTTTTCCTAGAGAGCCGGGTCAGGTGCAAGCCGGTAAAAACTAACAGCGAAAGCCTCTCCCGAGCAGTATATGAAGAATATACCGCAAGCCGGCGATAAAGGCATTGAGTGTTGCTGGCAGCGTACAGCAGAACACAGGTGGTACCGCGGAATTTCCGTCCTGATTTTCAGGGCGGTTTTTTATTTGTAAAAAAATATTTGAGGTGTTAAAAATGAAAAAAATTGACTGGAACAAAACCATTTCGCCATCCGTAGGTATTTTGCCGGATTCCGGCCTCGGCCGTTTCCTCGATATCATAGCAACAAACAAAAATATTATTTCCATGAGCATAGGAGAACCTGACTTCACAGCTCCCCTATCCGTCCGGAAGCGCTGCATCCAAAGCATAGAAGAAGGACTTACTTCTTATACGTCAAGCTACGGCCTTTTAGACCTGCGCAAAGCGATAATAAGCGAAATGGAAAGGAAATATGGAGTTTCTTATTCGCCGGAAAAAGAAGCCATAGTGACTGTCGGGGTGAGCGAGGCGCTGGATCTGGCCATGCGCGTATTGCTGGCGCCTGGCGATGAGGTATTGATCCCTGAACCCTGCTATGTGGCTAACAAGGCCTGCGTCATCATGGCTGGAGGCGCCCCCGTACCGGTGGCCACAAAAGCCGAGGAAGGTTTTGCTCCACAGGTGGCGGAGCTGGAAAAAGCGGTAACAAATAAAACTAAAGCTCTCATCATTGGCTATCCGACCAACCCGACCGGCGCTACGCTGAAAAAAGAACACCTTTTAGCAATAGCCGGGTTTGCGGAAAAACATAACCTGGTCGTCGTATCGGATGAACTTTATGCCGACCTGACGTATACCGGCAAACATATTTCTTTTGCTTCCCTGCCCGGCATGAAAGAGCGCACTGTGCTGCTGGGCGGCTTTTCCAAAGCATATGCCATGACTGGTTTTCGCATTGGTTTTGCCCTGGCGCCCCAGGAGGTTGTAGAGGCAATGATAGCCGTACACCAATATACTATGCTGTGCGCCCCTACCCCGGCACAGTATGCGGCTCTTGAGGCATTAAAAAGCGCGCAGCGCGACTGCGACTTTATGATGGACACCTATAACAGCCGGCGCCGGTTGATGACGGACGGTTTCCAAAAAATCGGTTTGCCGGTCTTTGAGCCGGAAGGAGCTTTTTATATTTTCCCCAATATAAGCTCTACCGGCTTGAGCAGCCTCTTGTTTTCCGAGCAGTTGCTCGCGCAGGAAGAAGTGGCCGCCATCCCCGGACACGCTTTTGGTAAATGCGGTGAGGGTTTTATCCGCTGTTCTTATGCTACTTCTACGGAAAACCTCAAAACCGCCCTGGAGCGCATAGACAGATTTATAAATAATGGTCTCAGGCATTGCGCAGGAGAGTGACTATATAAAAAAGGATACCGCGTTATGGTATCCTTTTTTCATTTTTAAGCCAGTGGACAAGGCATTTATGCATTAGTTCCGTGTCGATGGGCTTGGAAAGATAATCGCTGAAACCTGCTTGCAGTAAGCTCTCCTCCACCCCGCTGAGCGCGTTTGCCGTAAGGGCTACAATGGGGATGCTCTTGTAATAGTCGTCATATTGCCGTATTCTTGCTGTTGTTTCTATACCATCCATATCCGGCATCATCTGATCCATGAATATGATTTCATAGCGTTTTTTCGCTATTTTTTCCAGCGCTGAGATGCCGGACATTGCCAGGTCGGGTTTTATGCCGTAATCATTTAATATAGCTTCCGCTACTATCAAATTAACGTCTATGTCGTCGACAACCAATATTTGGGCGCTTTCCGGCAGCTTTATTTCCCTGTAATTTTCTTCCGGCGCTTCCTGAGGCAAATAACCGGCGACAAAAGGAATCTCCAAGGAAAATGTACTGCCTTTGCCGTATACGCTGTCTACGGTTATCCTACCGTTCATGGCATCACAGATATGTTTGGTGATGGCAAGGCCAAGGCCTGTGCCTATGATGTTTTTGTTTTTACGCAAATCAAGTTGTTCAAATGGCGAAAAAAGTTTATTGATGTCTTCATTTTTTATACCCAATCCTGTATCGGCAATATCAAAACGCAAATTGCCGTTTTTTACATGAGCATGGAAAGAAACACTGCCTTCATTGGTATATTTTACGGCATTTACCAAAAGGTTGTTTATCATCTGTCTCAGCCTGTTTTCGTCGGCGAATATCGCTTGCGGCAAAGCCTGTGACATAGCAAAAGAAAACTTGAGATTTTTTTCTTTGGCAGTGACACTAATCAAGGAGCTAATATTTTCCAAAAGTGCGTGCAGGTCAAAGTTATCCGGCGCCAGCACCAGCTTTCCCGCTTCTATTTTAGAAAAATCAAGGATGTCGTTTATTATGCTCAATAGAGAGTTTCCGGCTTTTTTGATGTTGAACAGCAATTTTTTTTGCCGTTCTGTCAACGGATCCTGACCGATGGAGTTTAAAAGGCCGAGTATGGCATTCATAGGCGTCCTTATTTCATGCGACATGTTGGCCAGAAAATCCGACTTTGCTTTGTTGGCGCTTTCCGCTTCTTCTTTGGCCTGGAAAAGTTCTGTTATGTCATTTATCAATACAAGGACACCGGCAAAGATACCTTCTTCTTTATAAAACGGAAGGACATTAATGTCATATTTAGATTTTTTGACGGAAATTTCCAGCTTGCCGTTGTGATAGTCGCCGTCGGGATTTGCAATAATTTTTTTGATCAATGTTATCAATTCTTGATTGAAAACCGGCGGATCGTACCTTTCTACTATGGCATCAAGTTCCCTGCCCTGCAAGATGGAAATGTCTTGAATATCTATGATATTCGTTATGGAATTTGTGCCAAACAGAAATTTCATTTTTTCATCAAAAACCAAAATTATATCGGGAAATGATTGTAAAAGCAGGCGGACATACATCTCCTGCTTTATTTTTTCATTGGCTATGGTTTTATTTATACTAGCCTGTGTATCTACATTCAACTTGAGGATATCATTTTGTTTTTCGCTTACCCTAAGTGCGCGGGCTAGTTTATTGCATTGCAGTTTAGTTGCTGCAAGTTCTGTTCGCAGGGCTTCCAAATCATTGCCGGTTTCGCTTGGGGGGCGGCTTACGTCTTGTTTTTCCATAAGAAGAATTTCTCCAGTATCAAATAATCAAGGTAACCAATGAATAATTGTGGAAGCGGTTGGCTGGCGAGCAGTCTTTTACGGATGTAGGACATATTTCACCGCCGGCGTAACCCATCATGAACGGAACATTTAAATTAAGCGTATTTTTGGCATTTTCCAATTCGGCAAGCGGATCTCTGCCAAGCACCATGCGCCTTATAATGCAGGAGAAAGAAAGTACGCCATGCACGTCCGGCATGTTATTTATCTCCTCCATCTTGGCAATAGTGCTGGAAACAACGTCTTCCCGGGTACATTTTGACAAGGTAAATATGGAGTCCTGGTCTACATTGCCGCGAAAGATAGCAGTGCCGTCATCTGTAAAAGACGTAAGTACGCGCATAACAGGTATGCCGTCATAGTCTGCGCGTTTTTTCAAGTCGATCATGAACGGGACAAACAGGAAACTGTCGGTGGGAGCGCCGTTGCTGGCAAAGCCTCGTTCTTCAAAATATTTGTAGGCGTTTATATTATTTATCTCTGCGACCAAAGGTCCTTCCGCCTTTGTCACTTCGCCGGTGTAGGACATGACATTGTTTTCCGGCAGAGAACCCACTAAAAAGCGCGGTTTTATATTGCCGTAACACAGAACGAACGACATACAAGTTCTGGAGTTTACTCCGTTATAGATGGTTTCGCTGCTATCAAAAGATACAGTGTCGTCTATCGCTATTGTGCCGAAATTTGGCGTATGGGGCAGTATCTTTCCCCAAATATTAGGATATATATCGCCGGCGTATTTTAAAATGAGCGGCGGGAAAGCCAGTACCAGTTTTGGTTCTTCTGTCATACCGGCCGCTGCTTTTTCATAAGCTGTCCGGGTCGGTCCTTCGACGTCGTCAGTAAGGTCTTCGGTCACGCCGCTTTTAAAAGTAATATCATCAGCCGTCATGACAAAAATGGTAAGTATAAGCTCGCCCGCTTGGCCATTTACCGCCTGCGAGGCGGTGGTCACCCCAACCAGTGGGAAAGATAACCGGTCGCATATGTATTTTAAAGTACCTGACAGTATAAATTCCGGATGACACATGATAATTCCTGCCGTGTTTTCCATTAAGGAAAGTTTTTCATCAAGCTGCTTTTTAATTTCCTGATAAGCTGTTTCGTGGTCATCGATTTCATAGGTATATACACTTGCGCACTTTAACATATTGCTGACCTCCTAAAATTTCGCGTTGGGTTATATTTACTGCCGGCTTTTTTTGTTTTTACGCCACAAAAGGGCTCCATATACTATAATTATCAGAACTACGCTGATAGCAAGCCTGTTCATGTTTTGCTCATAATTTACAATATCATGTCCCAGGATGACTTCAATAGCGGTCGAGGGAAATTTGCCAATAAAGGTCGCAATAACATAATCCCGGACGCTTATCTTGCTGACCGCGCCAAGGGCGGTAAGTATGCCTGACGGGAAGTAAGGCAGTGTTCTGGCTAAAGCCATAAAGGTCAACCCTTTTTCCCCGCTTAGTTCGTCAAGGTCTTTCAGGCGTTTGCTTTTTTCAATAACCGCAAGGGCTGAGTCTCTGAGAAAAAAACGCATGATGAAAAAGCTGATGATAACGCCGATAGATTCGGCTACCCATGATATAAGCACGCCGAGAGGAATGCCGAACAAAAGCCCGTTGGCTGTAGAAAGGAATATCGAGGGCAAAAAGCCCAGGCAATTTATCAGCACATCAATAAGAAAGCTGACCACAATAGCCCACACGCCAAAAGAGCGCAGGTACGCTACTGTTCCTTCGATATCGCCTTTGGTGGAAAGTGTCCAGATATTAGTGTAAAAGGCTGGCGCCCATATTTTTATGGCTGCCAAAATGAGCAGCAAAAAAATGACGGCAGCAAGTTTCAAGTAGGTTTCGGCATGTTTAGAATTTATCAGCATTGCTGCTACCATTCCTTAAATATAATTGTCAGGCGAAAAAAAGCGTAGAAAATTTTTCGTCATAATTTAGTTTTATCGCGTCTTTCACTGTTTCCATGGCAACAGGATCGTTTACCGTTCGTCGGGCGGCTTCCCTGGCCTCTAGCAATATGTCTACATCGGAAAAAATATCTGCCAGTTTCAAATCGGGCAAACCGTGCTGCCTAGTACCGAACAACTCACCTGCCCCACGTAGTTTCAGATCTTCTTCCGCCAGGGAAAAACCATCGCTGCAAGTGGTCATCAGCTGCAAGCGTTGCAGGGTCTGCGGCGTATTCATATTGCTGATAAGCGCACAATAGGACTGGTGGGGCCCGCGGCCGATACGGCCCCTGAGCTGGTGCAGTTGTGCCAGTCCGAAGCGTTCCGCCCCTTCCACCACCATTAGTGAAGCATTTGGCACATTTATACCTACTTCAATGACAGTAGTGCTGATGAGTACTTTTATTTTACCTGTTATAAAATCCGTCATTATAGAATCTTTTTCTGTCTGCTTTAGCTTACCGTGCAAAAGTGCGGTGGGGATATTTTGCAAAAAGTTTTCTGTCAGCATTTTGTATAATTCTGTTACAGAAATAGTATCGATTTTTTCAGACTCTTCAATAAGCGGGCACACTACATATGCCTGACGCCCTAATTTTATCTGCCTGACCAGGCCATTGTATACATTTTTTCTTTTGGTCTCATTATAGCACAAAGTCATTATCGGTTTACGTCCCGGCGGCAACTCTTTTATTAAAGATACATCCAGGTCGCCGTATACTGTCAAAGCCATAGTTCGCGGTATCGGGGTCGCGGTCATGACCAGGGTATCGGGAATGCCGGGGGTCTTATTGACCAGACCCGCCCGTTGTTTTACGCCGAAACGGTGCTGTTCGTCAGTGACTACCAGCGAAAGATGCTTGAATTCCACATCTTTTTGCAAAAGGGCATGTGTGCCGATAATAACGTCAAGACGGCCGCTAGCCAAATCATCAAGTATTTCTTTACGTCTGGCTGCGCCGGTGCTGCCTGTAAGAATATCTGTCTTGATGCCTAGCGGCGCCAAAAGAAGTGACAAGGTGTCAAAATGCTGCGCCGCCAATATTTCGGTAGGCGCCATCAGCGCGCTCTGAAAACCGTTTTCGGCGGCCTTCACCAGCGCCAGGGCAGCAACCGCAGTCTTGCCGGAACCGACGTCGCCTTGCAGCAAACGATGCATGGGCGTAGCATCTTCCATATCATTTTCAATGTCCTGCCAGGCGGCTTTTTGCCCAGGCGTAAGTTCAAACGGAAAAGCCGAAAGAATTTCTTTTATCTTTTGAGAGCTAGCCGCGTGTTTAAAACCTTGAGAGTTCAATTTTACTCTGTTGCGGTAATGCATCAATGCGCACTGCATAAGATAAAGCTCTTCAAATACCAGACGCTTTTTCGCCGCTTTATATGCCGGCCAGTTGGATGGAAAATGCATATTGGCTATAGCGTCAGTGCGTCCGATAAAGGCTTGTTCATATAAAACATTTGCCGGGAGAGTTTCCGGCATTCCTTCGTTGTTTATTGCTTCTACAGCGTTTTTTATTATAGTCCGCAAAAAATTTTGTGTAAGTTGTCCGCTTAAACTATATACAGGGATTATGCTGCTTTCAATAGTTTCTTCCTTGTTGTCGATAGTTGCCTCTGTTACCATTTTGGCCGTACGTCCGGGCTGTATTTTGCCGGAAATGACCACCGGCATTCCGTTTTTTAATGTACGGGCCCGAAAAATTTGGCTGCCGAAAAGATATATCTCGGCATAACCTGTATCATCCCTTACCCGCAAAAGGGCGTAACGCCGGCCGCGGCCGGAACGCTTTTCCTGCACGGCGGCGACCTCGGCTTGGAATATTTGCCGCTGGCCAAACTCCAGTTGCGATATTTTCTTTACCTTACCATAATCGAGGTAATGACCCTGGCGCGGAAAATACAAAAGTAGGTCGTTTATGCATTCTATACCTATTTGTTTTAATTGTTCCGCCCGTTTTTCACCAATACCTTTAAGGCCAGTGACAGGTTTTTGTAATAACATAATAAACTCCGGCTTGCTTTTTCTATAAGTGGTGTGTTAAAATAGCTTTGTTGTATCTGAGATATTTTCCTTCATTCCAAAAGGAGGTGTAATACATGGCTAAACTTTGTGAGGTTTGCGGCAAGAATGAAACGTCTGGTTGCTTGGTAAGCCATTCCAACAGGCATACTAAACGTACATGGAAACCCAATATACAAAAAGTAAGAGCAAAAGTCGGCGATGAAATCAAACGCGTAAACGTTTGCACTCGTTGTCTGCGTTCCGGCAAATTAAACCGCGCTATCTAAACTTTAATATCTGTCAACAGAACTATATTCATGATATGGATATAGTTTTTTTCTTTGATATTAAGAAAACGACCCGTGAAGGTCGTTTTCTTTTTTAATTATTTTGCATAATCGACAGCGCGGGTCTCCCTAATTACTGTGACTTTTATCTGTCCGGGATACTCCAGCTCTTCTTCAATCTTTTTGACAATCTCACGCGCCAGGGTAACCGATGTCACATCGTCGACCTTTTCAGGTTTGACCATGATCCGGACTTCCCTGCCTGCTTGAATGGCAAAAGATTTTTCTATACCATCAAATGATTCTGCAATTTCTTCCAATCGTGTCAAACGTTTGAGATAACTTTCGAGCGTCTCACGCCTTGCACCGGGACGGGCGGCGGATACAGCATCGGCTGCGGCCACCAGGACAGCCTGTACGGTTATTGGCTCGACATCGCCGTGATGCGCCATGATGGCGTTAACAACTTCTTTGGATTCGCGGTATTTTTTTGCAATCTCTCCACCTATTTCAACGTGCGTGCCTTCGACCTCATGGTCGATGGCTTTGCCGATATCGTGCAAGAGGCCGGCCCGTTTGGCCAGCATAACGTCCACTCCCAGCTCGGCGGCCATAAGGCCTGCCAGATGAGCAACTTCTATAGAATGGTTGAGGACGTTTTGCCCGTAACTGGTACGGTATTTGAGTCGGCCAATAAGCCGGATGATTTCAGGATGAAGCCCGTGTACGCCTGTTGCAAAAGTGGCTTGTTCGCCAGCATCCTTGATCTTTTGCTCAACTTCTTTTTGTGCTTTCTCTACCATCTCTTCGATGCGCGCCGGGTGTATACGGCCGTCTGTAATGAGTTTTTCCAGCGTTATTTTCGCCACTTCGCGGCGCACCGGGTCAAATCCAGACAAAATAACCGCCTCAGGCGTATCGTCGATGATAAGATCTATACCGGTCATCGTCTCAAGGGTTCGTATGTTGCGGCCTTCCCGGCCGATAATACGCCCTTTCATTTCATCGTTGGGCAGGTTTACCACCGAAACAGTGGTCTCGGCAACATGATCCGCCGCACAACGCTGAATTGCCAAAGATATTATTTCACGCGCTTTCTTGTCGGCTTCCTCTTTAGCTTGCTGTTCGAGATCTTTAATAAGTATAGCCGTTTCATAGCGTATTTCTTCTTCCACGGTTTTCAAGAGTTCTTTTTTGGCGTCTTCAAAAGTAAGGCTGGATATTCGTTCCAGTTCGGCAAGCTGTTTTACATGCAATTCTTCTATTTCCGATTGCTTTTTATCCAGTTCGCCTTCTTTTTGTGCGATTATCTCTTCTTTTTTCTCAAAAGAATCTAGCTTACGATCGAGATTTTCCTCTTTTTGAGTAAGGCGGCGTTCCATGCGTTGCAACTCGCTGCGCCGTTCCTTGTTCTCCCGTTCGGATTCATTTTTGATTTTCAAAACTTCTTCTTTTGTCTCTAACAGTAGTTCTTTTTTCTTGGCCTCACTTGCCTTTTCAGCTTCGGTTAAAATCCTTTTCGCTTCAGCTTCCGCCGATCCTATTTTATTTTCCGCGGAGTTTTTACGAAGAAAGTAGCCGCCAGCGAGACCAGTAATAATTGCAAAGACTATTGTCAAAATTTCTTCTAAACTTATTACTTTCACCTCCTTACAAGTGTTTTATAAAAATATTGGGCTTTTATTCCCGGTTGGATTACTAAAAAATTTACACGATTGGCTATGCTAATTGTATCGGGTTTTAAAATATGTGTCAAGGCAGGTAGTCACTGCTCAAGAGATATTTTTAACTTTCCGGAGACTACTCTTTTTATCGTAGTATAAGAAAAACCTTTGGCCGACATATGGCGCAGAAGTTTTGCCAAACTTTTGGGATCGGTCACTTGGTGTAGCTTGAGATAATTGGTAAGAGTTTTGTCCGCTTTTTCCGTTTCGTCAAAATCATCAAGTGCCAAAGCTTCGTTTATGGTGTTTTTAGCCAGGCCGCGTTTAAATAGTTTAGCTTTGAGGGAGTTTTTACCGCTGGTTTCGCTTTTCTTCCAGCGTTCGCAAATACTCTCACATAATCTTTCGTCATTTATATAATTATTCTTAAGCAAATAGTCTAAAACTGCCTGGGCGATATCGCCCGGGCAGTTTCTTTTCGCAAGGTTCGCTAGTATTTCCTGGCTGGAGCGGTCGGCTATAGCTAATTTTTTGTAGGCAAAATCCATCGCTTCAGAAAAAGTGTCAATTTTCTTTTTCCGCAACATCAGCAGCATCCGCCTCATCAGAAGATGTTTTTAAAGAAGTAAATCCCTGTTGCCTTATTTTATCTTCGACTTCCTTGGCGATTTTCGGATTGTCGCGCAGGAAATCTTTAACATTTTCCTTGCCCTGTCCCAAACGGTTGTCGGCATACGAATACCAGGAGCCGCTTTTATTGATTATATCCATATCGACGGCAAGGTCTACTATACAACCTTCATGGGAAATGCCCTGACCGTACATGATATCGAATTCCGCCTGTTTGAAAGGCGGCGCCACTTTATTTTTCACGACTTTTACTTTTGTCCTGTTGCCTATTATGTCGTTGCCGTTTTTGATACTGTCTACCCGGCGCACTTCAAGACGTACGCTGGAATAAAATTTGAGCGCGCGGCCGCCGGTAGTAGTTTCCGGGTTGCCGAACATTACGCCGACCTTTTCCCTAATCTGGTTGATAAAAACGGTAACTGTGCGCGATTTGCTAATGATACCAGTCAATTTACGCAAAGCCTGGCTCATCAACCTGGCGTGAAGGCCTACGTGCGAGTCGCCCATATCGCCTTCGATTTCAGCGCGCGGCACCAGGGCTGCGACCGAGTCGATAACTATTATATCGATAGCGCCGCTGCGCACTAAAGCATCCGCTATCTCCAACGCCTGTTCGCCGTTGTCCGGCTGGGAAATCAGAAGGTTGTCCACATCTACGCCCAGTCTTTTGGCGTATTCGGGATCGAGCGCATGTTCCGCGTCTATAAAAGCGGCATAGCCGCCCATTTTTTGTGTCTCCGCTATCATGTGCAGCGCTACGGTAGTTTTACCGGAGGATTCAGGCCCGTATATCTCTATGACGCGTCCACGCGGAATACCGCCTACGCCAAGCGCAACATCTAGAGAAAGCGCTCCGGTCGGAATAACTTCCAGGTTCATCTTAGCGCTGGCTTCGCCCAGCATCATTATTGAACCTTTGCCGAAATCTTTTTCTATTTGGCGTATCGCCAGTTCCAATGCTTTGTTTTTGTCGACACTTTTGTCAGGTTTTTCCGCCATGTAGCACCTCCGTATTGTTACTACCAATATAATACAAACAAATGTTTGCATTGTCAATAGTTCAACTATTTTTTAATGTTTTTATTTCTTCCTGACTGAAAGTATAGCTGTTATTACAAAAATGGCAACGCACTTCGGTTTTTTCATCATCGGCAATAGACTCAAGGTCGGATTTGGACAACCCGGCCAACATGTCCGCCACTTGCTCGCGCGAACAGCCGCAGTAAAAACGCACCGGCGTCTCATCATGGATGGTCGGTTGCATCTCGCCGCAAATTTTTTTGATGATATCGGCCGGCGTCATCCCTTTTTCCAGCATTACCGTGACAGGCTCAAGGTTGTTTATATTAGCCTCCAGTGTTTGCAGCGCCAGTTCATTCGCCTCAGGCATTGCCTGAACAAAAAAACCGCCGGCGGCCTTGACTTTGCCGTCTGTTCCTACAAGTACGCCAAGGGCGATGCTGGCTGGAGTCTGCTCGGAAATATACAGGTAGTTGGTAAGGTCTGCGGCTATTTCACCGCTTACAAGTTCGGCCGAGCCGCTAAATGGCGTCTTCAGCCCGGTAAAACGCGTCACTATGATTTGCCCTTGGCCTACTCCGCCCGCTACGTCTATTTTTCCGTTTTTGGCCGGCAAATCCGCTTGCGGGTTATCTATATAACCGCGCACATTGAAATTGCCCGCATCGGCCAACACATTGCCCAGTGGTCCGTCGCCGGCAATTTTTAGAGTAATGCGTTCTTCGTTTTCTTTAAGCGTAGAGGCCAAAAGAAGCGCGCCGGTCATGGTGCGCCCCAGGGCCGCGGCCGCTAATGGCCAGCAGCCATGCCTTTGACAAGCTTCTTCTACTAATATAGTGCTGTCTACTGCATATATCCTTACTCCGTCTACAGTAGCGCGCGTCAAAACATCCGGCATTTATGCCCTCCATCAGGTCAGTTTTAAAAATTCTTCCTGGACTTTCTGCAAAGTTTTCGGTATATCGTCATTTATTACCACAGCAGCCGCAGAATCAAGCTGTGTGGGGTCATTGTTTATTATTACCAGTTTTCCGCCATGTCCTAAAGTATAGCTGGGCAATTGATTGGCCGGCCCCACCAGGAGCGAGGAGCCGAGCACCACTATCAGGCTGGCGTTTTGGGCGGCGGCTACCGCCTGCTGCCAGTTGCGCAAAGGCAATTGTTCGCCAAAAAGTACCACATCCGGACGCAATTGGCCGCCGCAGTTTGGGCAGTAGCACTCTTGTCCGTGTTTATAACCGTCCGCCTTCTGTTCATCATCCCAGTTGACATCAGGCGGGATGATAGACTTGCTGTCATAGACGCTGGCGCACTTGAGACAACTTACCGTGCGCAGGCTGCCGTGCAGTTCGTCGACTTTCTCTGAGCCGGCCCGCTGGTGCAAACTGTCGACATTTTGTGTGACGATAAGGCTCACCTTGCCGTCTTTTTCCATTTCAGCCAGCATGGTATGGCCAAAATTCGGCAATGTCTGCCACAGTTTGGCAATACGCCACTGGTAGAAAAAATAAAATTCATCAGGTGTTTTTTGCAAGGCGTTCAAGGTCGCAAGCGCTTCCGGCCGCTGGCGCCACAGCCCAGTTTTCGAACGAAAATCAGGCAGGCCGGAAGCTGTGCTCATACCGGCGCCGCTTAATATTACGACGTTTTTTGCATTTTTCCATAAAGTTGCGATTTTTTTTATTTTATCAGATGGCATAATTACCTCTAAGACAACTTTTTCAGGAGACTGGCCATTTCCATGGCCGACATCGCGGCGTCAAATCCTTTGTTGCCAGCTTTGGTACCGGCGCGTTCCACAGCCTGTTCGATATTGTCTGTGGTAACGATGCCAAAAATAACCGGCAGGCCGCTAGAGAGGCCGACTTGGGCAATACCCTTGGTCACTTCCGCGCACACCAGGTCATAGTGAGAAGTACTGCCCCGGATGACTGCGCCCAGGCAGATGACGGCGTCATAGCTACCGCTTGACGCCAGTTTTTTTGCCAGCAAAGGTATTTCAAAAGCGCCCGGCGCCCAAACCGTGGTGATATCTTCTTCATTGGCTTCGTGGCGCTTTAAAGCGTCCAAAGCCCCGCCGAGTAGTTTGTTAGTGATAAACTCGTTAAAACGCGATACTACTATCGCAAAGCGGAATCCTTTGGCGGAAATATGTCCTTCTATAACTTTACCCATGTACACAGACCCCTTTTCATCATGATTTTGTCAGCGTATGCCCCATTTTCAAACGTTTGCAGGAAAGATACCTGGCGTTATATTTATTGGAGTTTATTTCGATCGGCACCGTACCGGTGACTGTTATACCATGGCCGGTAAGGCCGGCGCGTTTTTCCGGATTGTTCGTAATAAGGCGTATACTGCTCAAGCCTATATCCGTCATTATCTGGGCGCCTAAACCGTAGTCGCGCATGTCGGGCGCAAAACCGAGAGCCAGGTTCGCTTCTACCGTATCCATGCCCTTATCCTGAAGGGCATAGGTTTTTATCTTATTCGCCAATCCGATACCGCGGCCTTCTTGCCGCATATATATTATAACCCCTTCTTTGGCTTTTTCAATCATTTTTAATGCCTCATGCAACTGGTCGCCGCAGTCACAACGCAAAGAGCCCAGTACGTCGCCAGTTAGGCATTCCGAATGCACGCGGACCAAAACGTCTTTCTTGTTTGTCACGTCCCCTTTTATAAGAGCCAGGTGGCACTGGTCGTCCACATCGTTTTCATAAGCGATGAGGTGGAACATGCCGTATTTGCTGGGCAACTCGGTTTCCGCCACCCTTCTCACCAATTTGTCGTGTTTTTTTCTGAAAGCGATGAGGTCGGCCACCGTTATCATCTTTAAATCATGTTTTCTGGCAAATTCTATCAATTCGGGCGTCCTGGCCATATCGCCGTTTTCGCTCATTATCTCACAGCAAATACCTACGGGCTTGAGGCCGGCCAAAACCGCCAGGTCGACAGTAGCTTCAGTATGCCCGCTGCGCCTTAGCACTCCGCCCTGGCGGGCGCGCAAGGGAAATACATGCCCGGGACGGCGGAAATCTTCCGGCCGGGCTGTTTCATCAAGCATCTTCTGGATGGTCAGCGCGCGTTCAAAGGCGGAGATACCGGTAGTAGTTTCGATATGATCTACCGATACGGTAAATGCTGTTTCATGGTTGTCGGTATTTTTCATAACCATTTGCGACATGCCAAGCGCATCCAGGATATCCCCGGACGCCGGCGTACAGATCAGCCCACGGGCATGGGTAGCCATAAAGTTTATCGCCTGTGGCGTAGCAAATTCCGCCGCCATTACCAAGTCGCCTTCGTTTTCCCTATCTTCGTCATCCACCACCAGTATCATTTTGCCCTGTTTTATATCTTCCAACGCCTGTTCTATCGTATTAAAAGCCATTTCTAATTCCTCCCAAATCCATTTTCCAGCAACGCCGCCATAGTAAGGCCGCCGCTTTTTTCTTGACTATCTTTGGTTTGCAATAGTTTTTCCACGTATTTTCCTATGATATCTGTCTCTATATTGACCATATCGCCCACTTTTTTATAACCTAAAGTGGTGTTTTGCGCCGTATGCGGTATGAGCGACACGCTAAAATTATTTTCGCCCAGAGCGCATACTGTGAGGCTGATGCCGTCAACAGTCACAGAACCCTTTAGTATGATATAGCGCATAGCCTCTTTGGGGACGGCTACAGTAATTATTACGGCTATTTCGTCGCGTTTGGCCGCAATAATCTTGCCGGTGCATTCGACATGCCCGCTTACCATATGACCATCCAGCCGGTCACCCACCCGGAGCGTACGCTCAAGGTTTACCAAGTCGCCGGTTTTTAGGATCGGTATGATAGTGTGCTCACTGGTCTCCGGCGTAGCTTCCACGGAAAAACCTGCGCTGTCCATCGCGACCACCGTCAAACAGGCGCCGTTTACTGCCACGCTGTCGCCTATACGCAAGCCTTCCATTACTTTTTTGGCAGTGATAGACAATGTATAGGAACGGCCGTCTTTTTTTAACGCGGTTATTTTGCCTAATTCCGCTATCAATCCGGTAAACATTATTCTTTCTCCTTTTTTATGTAACCGCTAATCAGCACATCAACGCCGATCGTTTGCACGCTCATACCGTCGAGGCGCCAGGCTTCGGCCAATCTGTCTGCGCCAGTGCCGCCTACCGGCCCGGGCGCCGTTTTTCCAGCAATAATGATAGGCGCTATAAAAGCATGCACTTTATCGACAAGGTTTTCTTCCAGCATTGCAGCGTGCAGCGTGGCGCCGCCTTCCAGCAATATACTGGTGACATTTTGTTTTCCAAGGTAGTCCATAAGGGAAAGCAGGTCTACCCGGCCATCCTTTGCCGGCAGGATTACCGCTTCGGCATGTTCCAACTCGTTTATGCGGCGGATATTTTCCAGCGGCGCGGCGTCTGTCGCCACAACGATTGTTTTGGCGAGACCGTCGGCCAGTACTTGGGCGGATAAATCTATACCGGCCTTGCTGTCGACGATTATCCGTATCGGGTTCTTACCGCCGGGCAAGCGGCAGGTAAGCGCGGGATCGTCTATTTTTACCGTGCCGCACCCCACCATTATGGCATCATATTGGTTGCGCAATTTATGGGTAAAGGAACGCGACTGTTCGCAGCTTATCCATTTGGACTGGCCGCTGGCGGTAGCTATTTTGCCGTCCAGCGACATGGCATATTTGGCTACGACAAAAGGCCGGCAGGATGTTATCCATTTTAAAAACACTTCGTTCAATAAAGCCGCATCATCCGCTAACAGGCCTTCTTCCACTGCTACCCCGGCCGCACAGAGTTTGGCGATGCCTTTGCCGTCGACCAACGGGTTCGGGTCGCGCATAGCAACAAAAACTTTTTTAATGCCGGCGGCAATTATTGCGTCTGCGCAAGGACCGGTACGCCCATTATGGGCGCATGGCTCCAGGGTAACATATAATTCGGCGCCCCGGCTGTTTTCCCCGGCGTTTGCAAGAGCTACCCGCTCAGCATGAGGCAGGCCTGCTTGTTCATGCCAGCCTTCGCCGACTATTTTACCGTCTTTAACAATGACTGCGCCTACCATAGGGTTGGGCGAAGCAGTCCCCTTGCCCCTTGCCGCAAGCTGCAAGGCGCGATCCATATAATGCTGTTTATCCAATCAATACACCTCTTGACACGAAAAAAAGCCATACGGACATCAGAAAATGGTCGTATGACTTTTACATCTCTTCTACGCCCTTTCTCATCCAGACTATACTGTCGGTCCCGGAATCACACCGGGTCATGCTGCGCAAACAGCTCGCGGACTTTTACCGCCGGTAGGGAGTTGGCCGTGGCCTCACCCTGCCCCAAAGGCTACTTATTAAATTTAACATATATTATAATAGCACTTGCGAAAAAAATATGCAAGTATCAGCCGCGCAACGCAGCTATGGCAGCAACGATATCCGGCGCGCCGTAAACGGCGCTGCCGGCGACAAGGATATCTGCGCCTGCTTTTATCACCGCCGGCGCGGTTTCTTTGTTTATTCCACCGTCTACCTGAATCTCCGCCTTGCTGCCGCACTCTTCTATCATGGCGCGCAGGCGTGTTATCTTGGACAGCGTTGCCGGAATGAATTTTTGATTGGCAAAGCCGGGATTTACTGACATCAAGAGTACCAAGTCAAGTTCTGGCAGCAATTCTTCCAGTGTTACCAGCGGCGTCGAAGGGTTGAGCGATATGCCTGCCTTTATATTCTCACCGCGCAGGCTGGTGCGTTCTTTTATGTTGTTTATCAGCCTGTGCATATGTTTATCTGTTTCGATGTGCACCACTATACAGTCGGCGCCTGCCGCGGCAAAGTCGTCGATCATGGAAGACGGATTGTCCACCATCAGGTGACAGTCAAAAAACAGGTCGCTATGTGGGCGTATCTTTTCAACTACGGGTGCGCCGAAAGTAAGGTTGGGCACAAAGTGCCCGTCCATGACGTCTATATGCAGCCATTCGGCGCCTGCTTTTTCCACCCGGGCCACTTCTTCGCCCAGACGGGCAAAATCCGCCGATAAAATAGAGGGAGCAATCTTTACCATATCAAATCCGCCTTCCTTTGTCCGTTTCGGCTAAAATTTCCAAATAATGCTGATAACGAATATTATCTATTTTCCCTTGCCGCACAGCTTCTTTTACGGCGCAGAGCGGTTCGGAAGCATGCAGACAGGTAGAAAATTTGCAATAAGTTTTGTATTCTTTAAATTCCGGGAAGCTGTTTTCTATTTCTCGCCCGCTAAAATTGCCCACTTCACTTAGGCTAAAACCAGGCGTGTCCACTATATAGGCGCCATCAACAGCCAAAAGCTCCGAATATCGCGTCGTATGTTTGCCCCGGCCTATTTTTTCACTTACTTCGCCAGTGGAAAGTTCAAGGGTTGGGTAAAGAAAATTTAAAAGTGATGACTTGCCTACCCCGGACAGGCCGGCAAATACGCTTATTTTGTCGTGCAGCAGTTTTTTTAGTTCTTCGGTTCCTTCACCGCTTAGCGATGAGAGCACGAGCGCGCGGTAACCAATGTTTTGATAAATGTTTTTGATATTTTCAATATCGTCAGACTTTTCCAGCAAATCGGCCTTGCTCAGGCAAATGATTATAGGTATGCCGGACTGCTCAGCCAAAACCAAAAACCGGTCGAAAGTATTACGATTAAAATCCGGCTGCTTAGCGGCAAAAACCAGGATCAACTGGTCTACGTTCGCGACTGCCGGACGCAAAAGGCTGTTTTTACGCGGCAGTATTTCTTCTATGCTGCCTTCGCCGTTGACCGCCGGTTCAAATATCACGTAGTCGCCGGTAAGAAGGGAAAAGCGCGTTTTTTTCAGCCGCCCGCGGATTTTACAGGCGGTCACCTGGCCGTCAGGCGAATTTACATAGTAATAACCGTTGTAATTTTTCACTACTGTGCCTTGTTGACTCAAAGAAGCCTCTCTTCCAGCAATCTATTGTTGCTGTAAAATTGTATCCTTATCGTACCTACGCCTTCTATGGTTTGGCGGATGCGCGCTCCCGGGTCGTTTTTTTCTTCATAGACAGTCCGACGGCTGCGGCTGTCGGTCACGATGATTTTTATTTGCTGGTTTTTCCCGCCAGGCGGAACAACAAACTCGACGATGCCCTGTTTTTCCTGCTCCGACAAAGGCCTGGCTACGTTTATGACGATTTTTTCGCCTTCTTTGGTTTCCTGCCCCGGAGCCGGGGTTTGCCCTACCACGGTGCCGCTGGCGCTGTCCGAGGTGTATTGGTCTACGATATCTTTTAAATCCAGTTTAAGCGCCGTAAGATATACCCTGACTTCTCCGACAGTCATGCCGCGCAAGTCAGGCATAGTTATTTTTTTGCCTTCGCCTGCTACCACCACCAGGTCGATTTGGGAATTTATGCCTATTTGCGCTGGCGGAGCCGGATTTTGCGCAATAATGGTTCCGGGGTTTTTGCTTTTATCTTCTTTTTCTTCTATGCGGCCAACTTGCAGTTGAAGTTGCTGTAGGGTAGCTTTAGCCTGTTCCACGTTAGACCCGACCAGCGTCGGCACATTTACCAGTTGCGGCCCTTTGCTTACAGCTATACTGATTTGCCGTTGTTCTTTTACTATAGTTCCGGCATCCGGCGATTGATATATGATAAAACCTGAGGGCACTTTGCTGTCAAATTCTTCTTTTACGGTATTGCCCAGTTTATTTTCCGACAACAACGCCTGTGCTTCCGCTAATTGTTTACCCACAACATTAGGCACTTTTACCTCGCTCATATTCCAGGAACGGCCAAATACTATAAACATGCCGACAAAAAAACTGGTGATGAGCAGCAGAAAAATACTGGCTGCTTTAGACCATTTATATCGCCAAAAAAGATTCATCTTATCGATAAGTTTTTGTATAGGCGTTTTTTTGACTACTACCTTTTCTATTACTAAGGTGTCCGCGCCAAAAAAAGTATTGTCATTATCTTCCATTATGGCTTGGGCGTTATCAAGGTCATTGATAAAATCATCGGCGCTGGCGTAGCGGTCCTCTGGCAATTTAGCCATCGCCTTTATTACTATTGACTCTAGTACGGGATGGATGTTGTCGACAAATTCACGCAGTACCGGTGGAGTGGCCTGCACGTGCTGCAGGGCGATGGCAACAGGTGTCTCTCCGAAAAAAGGAACTTTCCCTGTCAGCATTTCAAACAGGACCACGCCCAAGGAATATAAATCAGAGCTATAAGTCACCTGCCCTGCCTGCGCCTGCTCGGGCGACAGGTAATGCACCGAACCGAGTATATTGCCGTCAAACGTAGCTGTTGCGGAACTGACAGCCCGCGCTATGCCAAAATCGCTGACTTTAGGCTGGCCGTTATCGTCGACTATTATGTTATGAGGTTTTATATCGCAGTGGATGATGCCTCTTTTATGGGCGAGAGACAGAGCTTTTGCTATACCTTTGGCTATATATATGGCCCGGTCGGCGGCTAGCGGCGCTTCTTTAGCAATTATTTTTTGCAGCGTTTCGCCCGGTACGTATTCCATAACTATAAAATAAGTGTCGCTTTCTATGCCTACGTCAAAAACACTTACGATAGAGTTATGAGAAAGCCTGGCCGCAGACTGCGCCTCACGGCGAAACCGTTTGATGAAATTTTCATCCCGGGCAAATTGCGGGCGCAAAATCTTAACGGCAACGTCTCTTTCTAAAAGCAGGTCTATGGCTTTGTATACTTCGGCCATGCCTCCGCAGCCTATATATTCGATTATCCTGTATCTGTTTTGCAGTATCGTGTTTAGCATAGCAGCCTCCACTATCAGTACTTAAGACAAATAATACTGATATTGTCATCACCGCCCGCTTGCTTGGCAGCTACCAGCAATTCTTCGGCCAGTTTCCCGATGCTTTGTTTGTGTTTTGCTATTTTGTCTTGCATTTCTTCATCGGATAGCATATTCGTCAATCCGTCGGAACAAAGCAGCAGTATATCGCCTTTGAGCAATTCGATCCTGCCGGTATCCGCTTGGACGGTAGCGGCAGTGCCCACGGCGCGCGTGATGATGTTTTTACTGGGATGTACGGCCGCCTGGTCAGGCGTTATACAGCCGTCCACCAGCATTTGCGCCACCAAAGAATGGTCTCTCGTAATCTGGCTGAGAGCATCCCCTCTAAAAAGATACAAACGGCTGTCGCCGACATAAGCGTAAAACAGCACGCCGCGCACTGCCTTGACCAGAACGATGGTAGTACCCATACCGTTGTATTCAGTTTTTTCCGCGGAAAGGGAAAAAACTTCCCGGTTTGCCGCATCTATGGCCTGGCTTAAAAACTCGATCGCATTTTTTTCAGTTATACTCACCTCGGCCAAAAATTCTTTTATGCATTGCAGCGCTTTCCTGCTGGCAACCTCACCGGCCAAGTGACCGCCCAGACCGTCCGCTACAGCATATAGCGACCTGTCAAGCAATATGGAATCTTCATTTGTTTCGCGTACGCATCCGCGATCAGTCAATCCGGCAGCCTGCATGCCCTTACCCCCGCTTTATCATTACTCCAGTTCGTATATTATTACGCTATTAGCTATTTTTACCGCATCGCCATGTTGCAGTATTTTTTTCGTGATACGCATGCCATTGACATACGTGCCGTTCATGCTGCGTCCATCATATATGACGTGGCGCCCGTCTTCACCGACAACAAAAGCGTGTAGGCGTGATGCGCCCGGATCAGTTATGCTAAGTTCGTTGTTGGCGGCGCGGCCTATGTTCAGGCGCCCGCCGGAAAGTTTTACCTCATGCCCCGCATCGACGCCGGATATTACTTTCATCGTGGCCGGCAGAGGCTGTTTTATCTCAATATTGTCCCTGGCCGGAGTAAATATTTTAGTCTGGTCGTCAAACGAAACATTCGCAGTGTCATTTGTTTCCGGCGCTTTTTCGTTTTTACCGGCTAAAAATTTAGTAAAAATTTTTCGTAATGACATTTCACACCACCATTATCATAAAAAACTTTTTGGGTTCTGGGCGGCTTTCAGCTGCCCACAGGCGGCTAGTATATCGGCGCCCATTTCTTTTCTCACCGTTGCCGCTACGCCCATACCATTAAGCATGGCGCGGAAGGTCTCTATATCTTTTTTGCCTGGTTTTTCCCAGTATTTTCCCTCGATACTGTTAAAAGGTATGATATTTACCGCAGCCAGGCGGCCAGTTAAAAGAACCGCCAGTTTCTTAGCCATATTTATGCCGTCATTTACATTTTTTATCAATATATATTCATACGTTATGCGCCGCCCACTGGCGGCGGCGTACTTATCAGCGGCAGCCACTACCGAGGAGATATTATACTTATCGTTGACCGGCATGAGCCGCCCACGCAGTTCGTCGTCAGGGGCGTGCAAAGAAATAGCCAGGTTTACGGGTATATTTTCCTTGAGCAGTTTTTCTATCCCGTCAACTATACCGCAGGTAGATACAGTAATATTGCGGTAACCGATATCATATATTTCTCTATCATGCAAAAGATGGATGAATTTTATCAATTCACTATAGTTTAGCAGTGGTTCGCCCGAACCCATTACTATTATATTACCGATGCGGGCGCTTTTTTTATTCGGCGCCTTTTGAAATAACGCCACTTGCGCCAACATCTCTTGCGCAGTAAGGTTGCGTATGCAACCGCCAGACGTACTGGCGCAAAAAGCGCAGTTCATGGCACAGCCGACCTGGCTGGAAACACAAACGCTATAACCATAATCATGCTGCATGCCCACAGTTTCTATACTGTTGCCGTCAGGAAAACGGATAAGCAGTTTACTGGTAGTGCCGTTCTCAGACGTTTTGCCAGTCAAAAGATCTACATTTTGCGGCAGGACGGTAAATTCTTCTTCCAGCAAAGCGGCATCTTTGCGTGAAATATTCGGCATACCGGCAAAATCCCACACATGCTTTTGATAAAGCCAGTCGGCCAGTTGTTTGCCACGAAATTTCGGCAGTTGCAATTTTTCGGCTCTTGCTTCAAGCTCTTTGACAGTTAGCCCGAAAATTTCTTGTTTTGCCAAAATAGCCCCCTCTTCAAACGGTTCTTTCCAATACTGCAATGAAAAAGCCGTCTACACCGTCTATATGTGGCCACAGTTGTAAAGTATTTAAAAGTTTCCCTGTCAAAGGATGTTTTATTTTTTGCAGGCGAAATTCCTGCTGTGTAGACAGGAAGTCCTTTATTATGCAATCATTTTCCGCTTCTTCAGTGGTACAGGTACTGTATACCAGTGTGCCGCCTCGGCGGACATAGCTTGCCGCATTTTGCAGTATAGCGGCCTGTAGCGGCGGAAAAGCAGGCAGGTCTTTTTCTGTGCGGCGCCAACGCAAATCCGGGCGGCGCCTTAAAACACCCAGACCTGAGCAGGGCGCGTCGACCAATACTTTATCGGCGCTATCTTGCCAGATGGGTTTTGTAAGCGTTGCATCATGCAATACTGTTTCGATAATATCTATGCCCAGTCTTTTAGCATTATCGTTGATTATTTTTATCTTATGTTCATAGATATCGCAAGCGATAATTTGTCCCTTGTTGTTCATCAGTTCCGCAAGATGAGTGGTTTTACCGCCGGGAGCGGCGCACATGTCTATGACCCTGTCCCCGGGCTGCGGCGCGAGAAAACGTGCGACCAACATGGAGCTTTCGTCCTGCACCTGGTAAAACCCCTGATTAAAAGAGGGCAAACTGGGCAGAGGCGGAAAGTTGTCGGCAATAAGACCTTCTTTAGCCCAGGAAGAACTGTGAACGCTCACGCATTCCTTTTCCAGCATTTCTATGAGTCCGTCGCGGCTGATTTTTAATGTATTAGTGCGTAAAGATAATGGAGCCGGCTGATTATTCAAGAAACACAACTGCTCTGTTTCTTCTTTGCCTAGTTGTTTTTCCCATTTTTCCAGCAACCACTGCGGGTGCTGCAAAGCCAAACAGCGCGCGAGGTCCGGTTCATTTTGCAAGCCACCCGCCTCTTTCCAGCGCACTATACTGCGCAAAAGGCCGTTGACCAACTTTACCGTACCTTCATGGCCGAACTTGCGCGCCTGTTTTGCCGCTTCGTTACAAGACGCGGAGTCGGGTACTTTAGCCAAGTGTAAAATCTGATATGCAGCCAAGCGTAAGATGCACAAAATAGCAACCGGCAGCTTTTTCAAAGGCCGGGAAGCAAACTTTGCCAACGCCATATCCAAAGACAGTCCTGCCTTCACTGTACCGTAGGCCAGTTCGGTAGCAAACCGCCGTTCTAGATCGTCCAGCTTGTATTTATTTAGTTCCGCATTTAAGGCAATATTAGCATATGCGCCATTATTAACGACGTTCAGCAAGACATTCAGCGCAATAAGACGGGCGTTTGGCGGATTTTTATTATTTTTGCCCACTGTCCGCTCCTTCCGCCACTAAATTGCGCACAGCATTTTCCACTGCCGCCAGATCTACTGTCGTATTGAAACACGGGCCACAGGGCCTTGCGTTGAGCACTCCGAATACCGGCAGCGGGAAGACATCCTGAATGCCGCTGGTAAGGTCGCGCTCGCAGGCTACGGCCAAAATGACCTTGGGCCGAAGTGATTTTACAACCATGCGCGCCAGGGTACCGCCCGGCACGACCGCCATGTGTATGCCGTATTTTTGGCAGATAGATAGCAGGCCTCCGATGCTACAGCCGCCGCATTGGCGGCAATTGTTGGCGTTTAGAGTTATTTTGTGCGGGCAGGTATCAAGCTGCAAACAATGCGGCAGCAAAAGGAGTATCTTGTCGGCAGGAGCTTTTATTTGCTTTTGTACCACCAGGTGGTTGCTCAATTCAATAAAAGAACGGTCTATCCGTTCTTTTTCTATGTTAAATAATTTGCCTAAAAAAACAGCTATAGGCAAAAGAAAGTTAATGCAACTCCAGGCAAGACCCTGAAATATTTTAAAAGTAGGGATGCCTATGACTGCCAACACCATACAGGAAATGAAAAAAGCGATGCCTAAAAGAGCGGTCGCAACAGTGACCCCCAGAATAAATGGCAGGTACAGGTTTATACTGCTAAGACCCGGCAATGCGATATGCCAGACAAAATATATAGCTGTGGCCAAAAGCAGCCAACTGATAAGTATGAGTGAAAGAAAGAGGCGTTTTTTAGGCCTCGGCGCTGGAATGCAATCTACCATCCATCGTCTCCTTGAAAAATTCTTTCCCTTCTTGCAAACCGCGGGCAAAAATACCGGCCGGCATGCGTTTGCGGCTTTCCGGCTGTACTTCGGTTATTTCCAGTAACCCGTCGCCGGTACTTACATAAAAGCCGTCTTTGCTAAAGCCGGCGATGCAGCCCGGAAGCATATGGGCATTTTTTTCGCTAAGGCGGCTGGCGAATATTTTTAAGCGTCCGTCAGTTGATAGTGCGTAAGCCGCCGGCCAGGGATTGAGTCCCCGTATTTTATTATGTATTTTCAAGCTCGGCCAAGACCAGTCTATAAGTTCTATTTCTTTGGTCAATTTGGGAGCGTAACTGGCAAGGTCATGATTTTGCGGGACAGGCTGTACAGATCCGTCTACTATCCCTGCAAGCGTATCCAGCAAAAGCTGCGCGCCTGAAATGCTTAATAGGTCGTGTATTTTTCCTGTAGTATCATTTATGTCTATGAGTATTTCGTTTGTCAGCAACATTGCCCCGGTATCCATGCCTTTATCCATCAGCATGGTAGTATTGCCGGTCTTTGTTTCACCGTTGATGACAGACCAGTGTATAGGCGCCGCGCCGCGGTACTTTGGCAGCAAAGACGCATGCAGGTTTATGCAGCCATAGCGCGGCATGGCCAGTATCTTATCCGGCAATATCTGGCCAAAAGCCACTACCACTATCACCTCAGGCGCCAGTTGCTCCAAAGTGGCGATGAAGTTTTCTTCCTTGACTTTTTCCGGCTGGACAACCGGTATACCCAAGGAAAGCGCCGCTTCTTTTACCGGCGGGAGAGCCAGTTTGTGCCCGCGCCCTTTAGGCCGGTCCGGCTGGGTTACCACAGCGCACACATCATGTCCTGCTTTCACTAAAGCCTGTAGAGATGGCACGGAAAAATACGGCGTACCCATAAAAACTATGCGCACAGCCTTATTCCTCCCCGTCTTTTTCCAAAGCTTCCGCTTTTATCAGACTGATAGCCCGGTCGATGAACAAGATACCATCCAAATGATCTATTTCATGCTGTATCGCTTGCGCTTTAAAGCCTTCCGCCGTTAAGGCAAACGGTTTTCCTGTGCGATCCTGGGCAGACACTTCGATAATGGCAGCCCGCTCTACAGTGCCAAAAAGGCCGGGCACGCTAAGACAACCCTCATTTTGGCAGTTTTGCACGCCTTCGGTGCGGGTTATTTCCGGGTTTATCAATTCAATAAGTCCATCGCCTACATCAACGACCGCTATACGCTGGCTTACGCCTACCTGGGGCGCGGCTAGCCCTACGCCATTAGCGTCGCGCATGGTTTCAGCCATACTATCCAAAAGTTTTTTCAACGCTTTATCAAATTTTTTTACCGGCAGGGATTTGTTGCGCAAAACATTATCGCCAGCCGTCCGTATCAATAATTTAGCCACTTGCAGCACCTCCGGCTAAAGAAAATACTTTGCCAATAATAAATTAAATCACATTTAGAGGATCTATGTCAATCAAGATATCCTTGTTTTCCAGGTAATTAGAGGTCTTTAGCCACTGTTTCACCATATTTGCCTTGTCGGTTTTAAGCAAGATGTTTATTTTAAAGATATCCTTGATTTTGGCCACCATCCCCTGGAAAGGGCCGTTGATTTCCAGCCGGCTGTTTTTGTGTATACCGCTTTCAATTAATTTATCGACAAACTCCATCGATTTTTTCAGTGCGGCAGTTTCCTCTTTTCCGGTAACTGTCACCTTGATGATGCTGGAAAACGGCGGATAAAAAAGTTCCCTTCGCTCTTCCAATTCGTAAGCGGCAAAAGAATCATAATCCTGCTGCACAGCATACTGGATGGCCGGATGCTCGCTTTCGTAAACTTGCAAAATAACTTTGCCCGGCTTTTCTCCCCGTCCCGCCCGCCCGGCCGCCTGTGTGAGCAGGGAAAAGGTGCGCTCCGCCGCCCGGAAATCGGGTAAATTTATGATAGAGTCGGCGGACAGGATGCCGACAAGGGTGACGTTTGGCACATCATGCCCTTTGGCGACCATTTGCGTACCTAAAAGGAGCCGGTATTTACTCTGTCGAAACTGTGCCAGAATCTCATCGTGGGCGAATTTTTTTCCTGTGGTATCCTGGTCCATACGTATTACGGAAAGTCCTGGGAGCAGTTCTTGTATCTGCGCCTCGGCTTTTTGCGTCCCGCTGCCGAAAAATCTTATACGGCGGCTTTTACAGGCGGGACACTCCGACGGGACCTGTTCGGTATGACCGCAATAATGGCAGCGCATGACTGTATCTTGCGCGTGATAAACCAGAGAAACTGCGCAATGCTGGCACCTGACGGCATAACCGCAATCCCGGCACAGTACAAAAGTGGAAAACCCTCTACGGTTGAGAAGTATGATCGCCTGCTCCCCGCTGTTCTTTATCTCTTCCAGGCCGGACAGCAACTGGTGGGACAGCACTCCCCTGTTGCCTGCTTCCAGTTCCGCTTTCATATCTACAACCGTAACTGCCGGTAAAGCAGAAGAAGCCGGCCGTTTTGTAAGTTTTAGCAAAGTATATTGGCTGCTCAGCGCTTTGTGGTAACTTTCCAGGTCGGGAGTAGCGCTGCCTAAAACCAGAGGCACAGAAGATATGACAGCCAGCTCTTCTGCAACTGTACGAGCGTGATAGCTGGGACGTTCTTCCTGTTTATAGCTAAACTCATGTTCTTCATCCATGACGACCAGCCCCAACGCTCTAAACGGCGCAAAAAGAGCCGAACGGGCGCCGATAAGGATGCAAGGCTCGCCTGTCTTTATATATTCAAATACATCCATGCGTTCATTTAAGGAAAGACGGCTGTGTACGACTACTACGCGTTCACCAAAGCGTTCTTTAAAACGGCTTATGATCTGTCCGGTCAGCGCGATCTCCGGCACCATTACCAGTACCTGCCTGCCGCGGTTTACGGCTTCTTCGGCGGCGGCCAGGTATACTTCCGTTTTGCCGCTGCCGGTCACGCCCTGCAAAAGGAATGTTGTGTGTCCGGCCATACTTGCGACTATTATATCCACAGCCGCCTGTTGCTGGTCGTTGAGCCGCACTTTTTCTTTTGTGGCAACCTCTTCGCTGTAGCTGTTTCTTATACTTTCTTTTTCATATAGCTTTACCAAACCTATTTTTTGCATGCGCAAAACCGTATCGCGGCTGATGCCATTTTTTTGCAGTAAGGCAAGCGGCGCCGCTTTGTGTACCGTCAGAATTTCAAGGGCCTTTTTTCTAGCTGCCGGGCATTTAGTCGCATTGCTTAGGTATTCTTCTCCAGCTTCGGTTATTTCTACATAACTGACCATGCGTTTTTTAAATTTGCTGATATATTCTTTTTCTGATTTTATCAAGCCACGGCGTTCCAAGCTGTCTAAGACAGGTTTTATATCATTACCGCAAAGTTTTTTCAATTTTTCCAAAGTTGCTTTCACATTAGCGGATAAAATACGGAGAAGAAAACCTTCTTTATCATCGGCAATATCATCAATAGCGGCATTGTCGGTAATTTTATAGGACAACACTGCCGACAGGCTTTTTTTACCTGGTAAAAACAAACGCATAGCTTCGGCCAATGTGCAAAGATAATAATCGGAAAGCCAAGTGGCCAAAGCGATCATCTTTTCATCAAACCAAGCCTCTTTATCCAGCACTTCTTCCACGCATTTTAACGCGGAGTCTCCATCTTGGCCTTCATATTTTTGCAGGATAAAACCCTCGGCTTTGGCGCTGGCAAAAGGCACGAGCACGCGCCAGCCCGTGCCGGCAGCGGACAAGCATTCTGGCAGGCAATATGTGTATATGTTATTTAATGATTTTACCGGCAGGTTTATACAAACATCGACTAATAGCATTACATCACCACAGGAAAACAGAGGACATAAAGTCCTCTGTTTTAAATTCTGTTATATAGTTTTCGCCATACTGGCAGGAAAAACCTTTTTCTTTTACAGGCCGGCCTGTTGGCGCAAAGCAGCCGCTTTATCGGTTTTCTCCCAGGGCAGGTCGATATCTGTTCGGCCAAAGTGCCCGTAAGCGGCCGTCTGTTTGTATATCGGGCGGCGCAAGTCAAGCATCTTGATGATGCCGGCCGGCCTGAGGTCAAAGTTTTTGTCTATAAGCTCGGCGATTTTTTCATCGGCAATTTTACCGGTACCGAAAGTTTCCACCAAAATAGAAACCGGGTTAGCTTTACCTATCGCATAAGCAAGCTGTATCTCACATTTTTCGGCCAGGCCGGCTGCTACTATATTCTTGGCGGCATACCGCGCGGCATAAGCTGCGGAACGGTCTACCTTCGTGGGGTCTTTGCCGGAAAAAGCGCCGCCGCCGTGACGGGCCATACCGCCATAAGTATCGACGATGATCTTGCGCCCGGTCAGGCCGGAATCGCCTTGCGGGCCGCCTACTACAAAACGTCCGGTGGGATTGATATAATATTTAGTCTGATCGGTCAAAAGCTTGCTGTCGATGACCGGCAATATGACATGTTTTTTGATATCGGCGGTCAGTTGCTCCAAAGATATTTCCGGGCCGTGCTGGGAAGATATGACTATGGTATCGACGAAAACGGGTTTGCCGTCATCATATTCGACCGTAACCTGGGTCTTGCCGTCCGGCCTCAGATATTTAAGAGTGCCGTCTTTACGGACTTTGGTCAGTTGGCGGGCCAATTTGTGGGCCAAAGATATGGGCATCGGCATCAATTCCGGCGTTTCATTGCTAGCATAGCCAAACATCATTCCCTGGTCGCCGGCGCCAGTCGCTTCGGCATCAGGCATCTCGCCCTGCTTGGCTTCAAGTGACTTATCAACGCCCATAGCGATATCTGGCGACTGTTCGTCGAGCGATATCAAAATACCGCAGGTCTCCCCATCAAAGCCGTACTTTGCGCGGTCATAGCCGATATCCAAGATGGTCTGGCGGATAAGACGGGAAATATCAACATAGCAGTTTGTCGTTATCTCGCCGGCGATATGGACTTGCCCTGTTGTGACAAGCGTTTCGCAGGCTACGCGCGAATTTGGGTCGCTGGCCAGCATGGCATCAAGTATCGCATCGGAGATTTGGTCGGCTATCTTGTCAGGATGCCCTTCTGTTACCGATTCAGAAGTAAAAAGTTTACGTGTTATTGTCATTATATCCTCAATCCTTTCTTTGAATAACAAGTTTATAAAAAATAAAACCCCTTATTTGGGGTATGTTTTATAGTCACATTTCCCCATCTTGCGGTCGCGCCGCCGGAATTGGCACCGTTTGGCAAAAGCCATGGTTGCCGCGGTTTCATCGGGCCTTTCCCTCAACCAACTCTTGATGAGCATCATATTTAATTTAAAACCAATATTGATTATAAATGGTTTGCCATAATATTGCAAACTATTTATTCTTCCTCGCTAAAATTTCATCGAGCAGTTTTTTCGCTACTTCCTGTTTACTCAACTTATCCAGGCTTGTTATCTGTCCATCCGGGTATATGAATTTGACGATGTTGGTATCATAGTTAAAACCGGCGCCCGGCAAAGATACATCGTTAGCCACTATCATATCGAGGTTTTTCGCGGTTATCTTACTCTTGGCATTGTCAATAAGATCGTTTGTCTCGGCGGCAAAACCGACTAGGTACTGATGTTTTTTTCGTTTGCCCAGTTCTTTTAGTATGTCGGGGTTTTTTACCAACTCTAAAATCAGCGAATCGCCGCTTTTTTTGATTTTCTGGCTGGCTACAGCCTTTACGCGATAGTCGGCCACCGCTGCCGCTTTTATAACGATATCCGCGCCGTCATATTGCAAAAGCATAGCATCCTGCATTTCCTGCGCAGTTTCGACGTTTATAACATCCACACCAGGCGGCGGCGGCAAAAGCGCCGGCCCCGATATGAGTACGACTTTGGCGCCGCGGTCAGCGGCCTCGCCGGCAATAGCATAACCCATTTTTCCGCTGGAGCGGTTTCCTATGTAGCGCACCGGGTCTATCGCTTCACGCGTACCGGCGGCAGTCACTACCACTTTCACGCCTTGCATGCTTTGTTTTGCAGCAAAAAAACTTTCTAACTCTTTTACTATCTCCACCGGCTCCGGCAGGCGCCCCTTGCCTGTAGTACCGCAAGCCATCCCGCCGCAGCCGGGTTCCATGACATGCATGCCCAGACGGCGCGCTTTGATAATGTTTTCAGTAGTAACATTGTTTTCATACATATTGGTATTCATAGCCGGGCATAAAATTATCGGCGCAGCAGTCGCCAATAAAGTTGTTGACAGCATGTCGTCGGCTAAGCCATGGACGAGTTTGGCAATAATATTGGCGGTAGCGGGAGCTACCAAAACAGCGTCCGCCCAAGAAGCCAACGCAATGTGCTCCACGTTGTGGTGGGTCACTTCACTCCACATACTGCTGGTAACGGGATGGGCGCTCATTTCCCTGAAAGTAAGCGGCGTTACAAATTTGGTAGCCGCCTCCGTCATAATCACTTTCACTTCGGCGCCGCATTTGCGCAGCCTGCTGACAACTTCGACCGCTTTATAAGCGGCTATACCGCCACATACCCCTAAGAGGATCTTTTTATGGGCCAGCATGCGCCGTCCTCCTTATTTTATACCTGCTTTGGTTCTCTCGTAAGAAATCTTTTTGGCCGCTACTTCACATAAGGCGGAAGTCACAGGTTTGCCGGATTTGCTTTCCGCCATGGCATTGCCTTCCGCGACCATCTCTCTCGCTCTTTTGGCCGCCAGCACCACAAGGGTATATTTGCTATCCACCAAGTCTATCATCTTATCTATCGACGGTTCTATCATTGATAATGTACCCCTTTCACCTTTGTGCGCATCCATAGCGCAATTCGTCTATCATTTTAAGATTGCGGGCGACGCTGGCTTTCTCCGCCATAATTATCGAGCCGATAATCTTTACCGCATCATCTACCTTGTTATTCACTACGATATAGTTATATTGTACGGCATGGGCGATTTCACCGGAAGCCGCGGCCATACGTTTTTGAATCACTTGCTCCGTATCTTGGTCGCGCTTTTTTATCCGTTTATATAACTCGTCCAGGGATGGCGGCGCGATAAAAATAAAAACTCCGTTGCGGAATTTTTCTTTTATCTGCATTGCTCCCGCAGTATCAATTTCTAAAAGAACATCTTTGCCCTTGTTTAACAAATCCAATACATAATTGCGCGGCGTCCCGTAATAATTGCCATAAACTTCGGCATATTCCAGCAACTGGTCCCTTTTTATCAAATCTTCAAATTTTCCCCGGTCAAGAAAAAAATAGTTTTTCCCGTCTATTTCACCATTTCTCGGCGCACGCGTAGTCATAGAAATAGAATAATGCAAATCGGGATATTTTTCTAAAAGAGCGCTGCAAATAGTGCCCTTTCCTGCACCGGACGGGCCGGAAATAACCAGCAAAACTCCTCTTTTCTCCACTAAAAAAGCTCCCTTCGCTAATTTTCCTTATCGTCTGGTAAATCTTTAGCGTTTTCTTTGGCCGTCAACCTGTTGGCGACAGTTTCCGGTTGCACGGAAGAGAGGATTATATGTCCGCTGTCGGTAATAACTACAGCCCGTGTACGGCGGCCGTAGGTGGCGTCGATGAGCATGCCTCCTTCGCGCGCTTCTTGTATTATGCGTTTTATCGGGGCAGATTCCGGACTGACTACGGAAATTATCCTGTTCGCAGAAACAATATTGCCAAAACCGATGTTAACCAATTTTATGTCCATATGCAAACTCCTTTTACATTTTTGCCTACTCAATGTTTTGGATCTGTTCGCGTATTTTTTCTATCTCACTCTTCATTTCCACTGTTATCTGAGTTATAGTAGAGTCATTTGCTTTAGAAGCTATGGTATTTACCTCACGGTTGAACTCTTGAATGATGAAGTCCAGTTTGCGGCCAACTGCGCCGGGAAAATCTACGGCGGCGCGAAACTGTTTTATATGGCTTTTCAGTCTTACTATTTCTTCGGTGATACTTGTCTTATCGGCAAAAATTGCCACTTCATGCAGTATTTTATCCTGATCAATCGTTTGCTGCACATCTTTTAGCAGTTCATTAACCCGTTCAGTTATTTTAACATGAAACTCTTTCACTACTTCCGGCGCTCTATCTTCTACCAGTTGCAGTTGCCGCTCAATAGTGTTTATACGTACGCAAAGATCATGGTAAATATTTGCTCCTTCAACTTCACGCATTCTCAAGAGATTGTCAATAGCCAAAGCTACAGATGTTGACAGTGCCTCCCAGTAATCTTCGGCATCGCTGGTAGTCTCTTCAGTGCTAACAACACCGGATGAACGCATGATAAAAAGCAGTTCCTGCCAATCAGGCACTTCCGCCTTAAGCTCTACCGCAGAAGCTACTTCTTTCAGCGCATTATGATAGGCGACCGCAAGGTCGCGGTCGATTTTGAGCGAGCATTTACCGGTGGAATTGTCCGACATGTTTATAAACACATCTACCCGGCCACGGTTGACAGCATTCGCTATTTGCCGCCTCACCCGGTCTTCGAGCGGATTCAATACCCGTGGCAAGCGTATAGCTATTTCATTATACCTGTGGTTTACCGCTTTCATCTCTATGGTAAAAGACAGCTTTTCATCGGCGTATTCGCCACGCCCAAATCCTGTCATGCTTTTTAGCAATTTAGCACCTCGAAATCATTTTATAGTAAAGATCCAAATTTTATATAAAATTTACGCTCATGCTCATTTTGTACGTCTATTGATAAAACAGACGCGGCGTTTCTATCCAGCTCACGCATGTCAAAATAGAAAAACACTTGCAACCGGTAAAGGTCTGGAACTGTTTTTTCTATTATAACAGGCTCCGGCTTTACTTCTACCGGCTGCACAGGTTGCTGCGGCTGTTTTTTATCATCGGCATTCTTCTTTGTTTTCTTATCATCTTTTTTGTCTTTTTTACTGTCCGTATCCTTGTTCTTATCTTCGCTGTTCTTATTACTGTCGCCGGTTACGGCGGGAGTTTGTTTTTGCGTCTCTGTGATCGGCGGCGGCTGAACGACTTCTTTTATGACTTTTGTTTTTACTACCACCAATTCTTGCATGTTAACGGCATAAGGATGGATAATTTTACCGTTTTGGCTTAAAGCGGCGCTTATATTATCCGCTACATTTTTTTTGAGGTTTTCGCCGTCACGCACAAATAACACTAAACAAAAAGGCAGTGAATTCTGATAGCCATCCAGCATTATCTGTCCGTCAGACAAGTTGATAGTCTGGCTGGCCAAAAGGCGTTCGCGCGCATTGACCGCCACTAGATAGTACGGCGTATATGTATACGCGCGCTCGCTAAAATTATCTAAGGCTTTGCTTTTTTCTTCATATACCATCCATGGCTTGCCAAAGACAGGCAGTTCCTCTTGGTAATGCATGACTCCATATTCTTGTGCATCTTTTATTCTGGCATCATTCATAACAGCAAACGCTGAAACTTGACTTGTGTAAAATAAAATGAATATTACTGCAAGAATAAATTTCTTCATAAAAAACTACCTCCTGTGCAATAAAGAGAGATACGCCATTATATGCAATAAATCCTGCTAAAAAACACATTTAAATATGATTAGTTTATTTATTAAAGCAAAAATCCTCTTTTAAAGCAGTAATTCACCGGTAAAAACTTTTATTGCCGGCCCGGTCATATATACATGCCCGTTTTCTTCAGACCATTCTATAAACAGGCTGCCGCCGTCAAGCACTACTTCTGCCTTGCGCCCGGTTTTACCCAAGAGCGCACCGGCCACGACGGTTGCGCACGATCCTGTACCGCAAGCTAAGGTTATGCCGGCGCCACGTTCCCAGACGCGCATGCGTACTGTTTTCTTGTCGATGATTTCCACAAACTCGATATTAGCTTTTGCCGGAAAGATGTCATGTTTTTCCAGTAATGGACCCACCTTGGCAATATCTATTGCCGCCAGTTTGTCCACGAAAATGACAAAGTGCGGGTTACCCATAGACACGCCCTGACCAAAAAATTCCTGCTCTGCTACCACTATTTTGGCCTGACTGTTTTCCGTAGCCGCTCCCGCCATCGGGATAAGCTCTCTTTTTAGCTTGGGCTCTCCCATATCTACGCATATGTTTGTTATTTCCCCGTTTTCGATTATAAGCCGGGGTTGCATTATACCGGCCAGTGTTTCTACCTTCATTTCGGTTTTATTTACCCGGCCGCTTTCATACATGTGTTTGGCCGCGCAACGGATAAGATTGCCGCACATCTCCGCCTCGCTGCCGTCGGAGTTTATCAGGCGCATACGAAAATCCGCCTTGTCCGTCGTTTCCAGAAGGCAAAGCCCGTCGGCTCCCACACCAAAATTGCGGTCACAGATTTTCCGGGCAAAACCGGCTATATCTTCGCACTGAAAATCCATATCATCGGGTATGATAAAATCATTACCCAGACCTTGCCATTTACTAAACCTCATAACAACACCTCGCAACATTATGAATAAATATAGAAATAAAATTCAAAGATTGGCAGGATATATTTTATCATGGAACAAGCTATTTAACAAGTTCTATCATTGACCGGCAGCTATATATGGCATATACTTAAACAAAATCTTCATTGGGGGAGCACTACAGCTATGAATCTTGAGGGCATTGCCATATCGCTGCAAAAAGATTTTCTCTGCGAAAAACTGCCAGGCGCGCGTATAGATAAAATATATCAGCCGGAACGCCTTTCGCTGTTTTTCCAGTTAAGGAATAATAACTCCAATATGTTTTTTTATGCAACTTGCGGAAACTCGCCACACATTCGCATAACAGATAAAACACCGGAAAATCCGGAAAATCCCCCCTCTTTTTGCATGTTGCTCAGGAAACATTTGGAAAATGGCCGGATAATGCAAATAGCCCAGCATAAACTGGACCGGATAATTATTATGGATATAGATACATTGGGCAAGGGTAAAAATATAGTAACAAAACAACTGGTTTTTGAGTTGACAGGAAAAAGCAGTAACATAATTTTTTTGCAGGACAATATTATCATTGATTGTTTAAAACATATCGGACCGTCGGTCAGCCGTTTCAGGCAATTGCTGCCCGGCCGCGAATACATGCCGCCGCCGCAAAAAGAAGGTTTTAATATATTGTCGGCTCAGGCGCTAGAGATAGTCCACGCTTTGCCTGCAAGCGCTAAATCACTCAGTAAAAGTTTGATAGAACAGACATTGGGCATCGGTCCGCTCACCGCAAACGAGATCGCCTGGCGCGCCGGCCTCCCACCCGACCTGCCGGCCGCTAATCTTGATGCAAAAGACAGCGTAGCTTTATGTGAGGCGATAGAAAGCATAGTACTGCCGATAAAAAATAATGCCGCCCGCTCTTTCGTTGCTGTAGATAATGAAGGCGGCCTCCTTGCGGTAGCTCCTTTCGCGCCTCAGCATTTGCCGTCAGGACAAGTAAAAGAATTTGCCACAATGAATGCGGCAATCTCCTTTGCCATTAAGTTGCAACCGGCGAAAAGCCCTCTAAATGTCACCCTGTCTAAACAGGTTCGGAGCGAAATAACGCGCCTCGAAAAGAAAATGGATATCCTTAGCGAAGAAACAGTTGCGGCCCAGAATGCGGACAGGTTAAAAGAAACGGCCGATAATATAATGTCCCAGCTCTATGCCATAAAAAAAGGGGAAGAGCTTTGCCTTGTCACAGATATTTTTACCGGCGAACAGATAGAAATCAAACTGGATCCCTTGCTTACTCCGGTAGAAAATGCCCAGCGTTACTACAAACTATATAATAAGGCCAAACGCGCTGTCAGCCAATTGCAGCAGCAAACGCGCGAAAGCTCTGAATTGCTGGATTACCTTATGGGGGTAGAGTTTTCTTTAGAAGAAGCAAAAACGTCCGGCGAGGTTTTGGAAATAAAAAATGAACTTCTTGCCGCCGGTATACTACAGGAAAAAACTTACCGCCCGCTTCGTACGCAAATAAGCCAACCCTGGAAAATAACTCTGGCGTCAGGGGCTATCATATATGTAGGAAAAAACAACCGGCAAAATGACCAACTGACCTTTAAAACAGCAAAAGCAGGCGATCTGTGGCTGCATGCCAAAAACATCCCGGGCTCTCATGTAATATTGCAAAACAGCAGCCCGGACAACCAGGAAGGCCTCTTTACCGCCGCGCTTTTGGCGGCTTGGTTTAGTAAGGCACGCAGATCTTCCAACATACCGGTCGATTACACATTTAAAAAACATGTCAAAAAACCGGCCGGCGCCCGGCCAGGCTTCGTCATTTACGAACAGCAGAAAACCATCCAAGTAACTACTGATGAAGAAAAAATCAAACACATACTCCAATGATGAAAAACAGCAGGCAGCTTGAAAGATGGAAAGCTGCCCGCTGTTTTTTAATGTCCCAGTAAATGTTTTTTATTCATATTTATTCGCAGCTTAGCAAGCACATCTGGCTGCTCCACCAGCCTGTTTATCAATAGCAATATTGACCAGGCCAGCGCGGTGACAAAAAGCGTGTGACTTAAAAAATGCTCGCCTCTTAACATTTGGTAGATGCCCATATACCAGCCTAACCCCAAGGCTAACGCCCGCGCTATACGGCGCTTTTTTTCTTCGGCAAAACAAAAATACAATACCATCAAGGCCAGCCCCCCGCTGGCATGGCCGGCGGGAAAACCGGCGCCGCGCGAAATCTGCACAAAATTTGCCGGGTATTTTCTTAGCGCTGGCGCGTAAGGATTGGCGCCATTATAACGCTGTATCTGGTAAGGGCAATATACATTGGTGATATCTTTCAATATACCGACACAAGAAGGAATGAGCGCTAAGGCCAGAAAAATCTTAAGGAAATTTTTCCGCCATTGCAGGAAGGCTCCTGTTTTCCGTGAATATATGTATGCGCCAATATTCAGTGCAGCAAATATGATCAAAAATGTTTTTGGCAGTGTGTACAGCAAAAAACCCCATTGTTCGTGAAAAACCTTACTGATAAACCATTGCCCGGTCTGGCGGTTGAAGAACAAATCCTGTAACCAAAGGTCAAAAGGGGTAAAACTTTCGAAAAACAAAATTATCACCATAGCAAACATTGGAAAGGAAAGTTTTTTTAGAAATGATCTCTTCTCTTTCATAATAATCATCTCTCCTAAAAATTTTATATTTAGGAGAGATGATACAGGACATGATTGAAATTTTCATGAAAATCTTACAAAGTTATATCTGCAGCACCTGTCAGGGTCTGCTTAGCCTGGCTGATTATCCTCTCAATAACTTCTTTGCAGGGTTTTATATCTTTTAAAACATAGAGGCTCTGTCCTACCTGTACGGCGCCGTTTTCCACATCGCCGTCTACCGAACCTTTGCGGTTGGTACCGGCCGCCATTTGGTTGAGTTCATCCTGCGGCGCTCCGCTGACTTCTTTAGCCATGAAACGCTCAGTAAAAGCGTTGCGTAGGCTGCGCACGCCATAGTTGCGCGAATAGCCGGTCACTACCGAGTCGGTATCTACGGCTTCCACTATTTTCTGTTTGAAATCCGGATGAGCCGGGCACTCGTCGGTGAGCAGGAACCTTGAACCCATCTGTACGCCTGATGCTCCCATCAAAAGAGCCGCCGCCATGGCCCGACCGTCGGATATGCCGCCTGCTACTAGTACCGGCAAATTGACCAATGGTATGACATTGCTCATCAAGGCCATTGAGGTAAGGGTGCCAATATGGCCGCCGCCTTCCATACCTTCGATGACTATCGCGTCCGCGCCTTTTTCTTCCACTCTTTTTGCCAGTTTTACACTGGGCACTACAGGAATTATTTTGACGCCGCTCTTTTTAAGCTGCTCAAAAAATGGCACCGGATTGCCCGCGCCGATAGTCATAAAGGCGACTTTTTCTTCACAGGCTACATCGACTATTTTTTCCACCTGCGGCGTCATGAGGGTGATATTTATGCCAAAGGGTTTGTCGGTAAGTTTTTTTGCTTTTTGTATTTCTTCACGCGACCATTCCACCGTGCGCCCGCCTGTGCCAATTATGCCGGCGCCGCCGGCGTTGGAGACTGCCGCCGCCAATACGGCGTCTGATGCCCAAGCCATGCCCCCCTGTATTATCGGATATTTTATGCCTAATAACTGCGTCAAACGGTTTTGCATTTCATTCCTCTCCTTTTGAGCATAATTGTAAAAATACACTGTTGTTTTCAGTGATACCGTATACATAGTATCGCAGAAAACTCTTGTAACTGTCAAATATAAGAATTTTTTTCCGCTACTTTTCTTTTTAATACATTATGTTATAATAGTTATCGTCAACTAACACTGTTTCCGTTATATAACTTTTGAGGTGATATATTTTGCGCTCCCAACTGGATATCAATAACACTATTTTTGACATTACAGAAAAACATCCTGAAACCGTCGATTTTTTCGTCGCCAACGGTTTCCCCCAGTTTTCCGACAATCAAATGAGAAGTTTATTAGGTAAAGCAGTAACTTTGCGGGAAGCATTATTAAGCAAAAGAATCAATCATGAGGTTTTTTTACAAAAACTTGATGATATCATCACGCAAAACAGCATTGCTATTGAGCTGGGCCTGACCGAGGCCAAACGGGAAAACGGCGGCGCTATCCGTATTGAGGGCGTGTTGCCCTGCCCTATCCGCATACCGTTTTTGGAAAAGTTCAGCCGCTGGCTGGAGGAAAATGAAAATAAACTGGGATTTACGGCCGACTTTGATTTGCGTCCGGCCAGCATGGGCGTTTCCTGGATAAAGGAGCGCATAATTGCCAATAAAGAAAACGCTGAAGAAAAGCTGACCGATATATTTATGTCGGCCGGCTTTGAATTGTTTTTTGAGAACAATCTGATTAAAAAATATAAAGACAGGGGCATTTTTGAAAATATTACAGGTGTTGCTAAATTGAATACCGATTTTGACAATCAGCATATCGATTTAAAAGACCCGGACAATCATTACGCGGTCATCGGCGTAGTGCCGGCAATTTTTATAGTTAATAAGACCCTCCTTAGCAACCGCCCCCTTCCTGCGACATGGGAAGACCTGCTGCGGCCGGAGTTTGCCGACTGTGTATCTTTGCCGCTGGAAGACCTCGACATGTTTGACGCCATATTATTAAATATCTATAAAAAATACGGTGCAGACGGCGTAGCTAAGCTGGGTAAAGCTATGCTCAAAAGCATGCACCCGGCAGCCATGCTCAAATCTTACCTGGCTGGCGACGCGAAAAGCGTACCGGTAGTTTCCGTGCTGCCTTATTTTTTCGCCAAAACAATGCCGCCAGGCAGTCCGTTTGTCACAGTCTGGCCTAAAGACGGAGCGATAATCAGCCCCATATATTTGATAACGAAAAAATCCAGCCAACACCTGACCAAACCCTTTGTTGATTTTCTTTTTTCCAAGGAGATCGGCGATGTTTTCTCCGTGCAGGGCTTTTTCCCCTCCACCCATCCGCAAGTGGACAACGGTTTTGGTGAAGGGCAGAACTTCATGTGGCTGGGCTGGGACTACATAAAAGAAAACGATATCGGCAGGCTTATTGCCCAAACAAAACATATCTTCTACAAAGAAATGGAGGAAAAAAAATAGCATGGATCTGGCGATTTTTTCCGGCCCTCCATCTTCCGGCAAGACCTCCGTCATTTTAAAAGTGATAGATGCTTTGCAAAAGAGAAATGTTTGCGCCGGCGTCGTAAAATTTGACTGCCTGTACACCGATGACGACCTTTCGTATAAAAAAGCCGGCATACCTGTGAAAAAAGGACTGTCCGGCGCATTATGCCCCGACCATTTTTTTGCCGCCAATATCGAAGAAGTTGTCGCTTGGGGAAAAAATTTATCTTTAGACCTTCTTGTTACCGAATCGGCCGGGTTGTGCAACCGCTGTTCTCCTTATTTGAAAGAAACAACAGCCGTCTGCGTCATCGATAACCTGTCCGGCATAAATACGCCGAAAAAAATTGGCCCGATGCTCAAAGCCGCCGATATTGCGGTAATAACCAAGGGTGATATCGTATCCCAGGCGGAGCGTGAAGTTTTTGCCACCAGGGTCATGTCGGTAAACCCCAAAGCCAGGGTCATGCATGTGAATGGTTTGACCGGACAGGGCGCTTTTGAGTTGAGCAAGCATATTTTTGAAAGCAAAAAAGACATCTCTTCTGTAGAAAATATGCAGCTGAGGTTTTCCATGCCGGCCGCGCTCTGCTCTTACTGCCTGGGCGAAACGCGTATCGGCGAAAGTTACCAACTGGGCAATATCAAAAAAATAGATTTGGCAGGCGGCTGACTATGGAAAATATTAAAATAAAAAACCTTGAAACCAAATACCCCTTTATACATAATTATTTTTCCAGCAATAAAATAGACGTTTCTGCGGCCAAAGAAAAAAGCTTCCGGCAATTGCTGGATTCTTACAGCCCGCTAAAATTAGAAGAAGAGGCCATAGACAAAGAAAAACTTATAGCAGATATGCATGTTTTCGTCGAGCAAATGTCTTCATTCCTCGGTATAAAAAATGACCGGCTGTCCTCTTTGACCATAGTTGCCGGCCAGGATAAAAACGGCGCGTCGGAAAATTTTGGCGAAATAACGATAAATTCTTCGGAAATAGTGTCCATCGTCGGGCCTACCGGCTCGGGTAAAAGCCGGCTCTTGGCCGATATAGAAGTGATAGCGCAAGAAGATACCCCTACCCGGCGCACCATACTGCTGGACGGGCAAAAAAATAAAGAAAGAAGCTTTTCTTCCGCCAATAATAAACTGGTGGCCCAGCTTTCGCAGAACATGAATTTCGTCATGGACCTTACGGTTGAGGAATTCCTCTCTTTGCACGCGGAAAGCCGTATGGTGACCGACGCGGAAAAACGCATTGAACGTATCATCAACGAGGCCAACCAGCTGTCCGGCGAATCATTCGGCCCGGATACCCACCTGACCAGTTTGAGCGGTGGCCAGTCGCGCGCCCTCATGATAGCCGACACCGCCATTTTGAGCACCTCCCCTGTCGTTTTGATCGACGAGATAGAAAATGCCGGCGTTGACCGCAAAAAAGCTTTACAACTGCTTTTGAACGAAGACAAGATAGTCTTTATTTCTACTCATGACCCGGTTTTGGCGCTCATGGCCGACAAACGGCTGGTCATAAAAAACGGCGGCATAGATAAGGTAATCGGTACCAGCACGGAAGAAAAAGGGTTGCTAAACGAATTGGAAACCATAGAAACATCCATGCAAAATATGCGGCAAAAATTACGTTCAGGAGGCAGGGTAGGAGCAAAAGACCTGCCCCGCTATCTTTGAACGGTAAAATAAATAACCTTGTATTAGTTTTATTTGAGACGGAGGAGTAGTATGAAAAAGAAAAAACTTGTCACCGGAGCCCTTGCCTGTTTTATGGCTGCGGCCAACCCCAGCGCTTTTGCCGAGGAAAAACTCGAGACCTTCGAACTTGACCCGGTAGTCGTTACCGCCAGCAAAACGCCCAGGCACGCCAAAGAAGTTTCCGCCGCCGTGCAAGTCATTACTAAAAGTGAGATAGAGTCTATCGGCGCCGCCAACCTCGAACAGGCTTTGCACCTGGCTACCGGCGTACAAATCGGCACAAATTCCGGTACAGGTAAGAAAAGCCCGATGATACGCGGTTTTGACTCGCGTTTTTCCACTATTTTGATCAACGGCCGCCGCCTGGCGGCCGAACCTGACCAGTTATATGAACTAAACCGCATCACTTTGGCCAATGTGGAACGCATCGAAATAGTCCGCGGGCCTATGAGCGTCCTTTACGGCACGGAAGCGATGGGCGGCGTCATAAATATCATAGTCAGGAACTCCGACACCCGTTCGCTGCTCTTGAGCGCCGACCTTGGCACATACGGCGGCGATAATAATCCGCAAAATTACAATATTGACTTCCAGTCCGGCCAAACCGGACGCTTTCGCTATTCATTATACGGATCTTACCGCGACAACAACGACCCTATGTACAAAAGCAACGGCCTGACCTACGAGCCATACGGCTGGCACAGCAATATCGGCGGCCGGGTGGAATATGACCTGTCGAAAACCGAAGTGCTGGCCCTTGATATTGCTTACGAAGAAGAACGCACCAACGAAATATCCAATATGGCTAACCTTAACCAGCAAACCCTCGACAATAACCGCCGCAATGAGCAATCTTTGAGTTATACAAGGAAAACCGACAATACAGAACTGTTTTTCCGCTATTATAACGGCGTACTTGATAAAGACGTCGACCAATTAAATAAAAACACCGGTCAGCTATTGCAGCCCGGCAGTTGGGTACGGGCCGAGCGTACCATGCGCGCCTTGGAAGGCCGTCTGACCCGCAAAGTCAACGATCAGCACACAGTAACTTTCGGCGCCGAATACCGGCCGGAGAAGTTTAAGGGCACGTCGGTCAATACCGGCGAAGGTATTTTTAACACTACATATAATGGTGTAACAAAAACCGGTTCTACCGCCTGGCTGGACTATTTCGGCATTTACCTTATGGATGAATGGCAGGCGACCGACAGGTGGCGTATTATTACCGCCCTCAGGTATGACGACAGCAACAAATTCGAAAGCGACTGGAGCCCGAAACTCGGCCTTATTTATCAGTTCAACGACAAATCCCGTTTGAAAGCCAATGCCGGGCACGCCTTCCGCAGCCCTACCCCTAATCAGCTTTATAATAACCAACCTACCTCTTTGGGCAACCCCAACCTGAAATCGGAAAAAGCCAATTCTTATGATATTTCTTACGAACAGGACTACAGCCGTTCGGGTTATAAACTCACCTATTTTTATAACGATATATCAAACCTTATCGAAGTGCAAAACAACAGATACCAAAATATCGCCAAAGCAACCATCCAGGGTATAGAAGCTGAATACCTGACCCGTTTCAACAACAACTGGTCGTGGATAAATGCCTGGGCCTATCTTGACGCAACCGACGACACCACCGGGCAACGCCTGAAAGGCCGCTCGCGCAATGTGCTTACTTCCCGCATCGCCTATTCGGACAACAAATATTTTTCCGCTAGTTTCTGGGGCGAGCTATACCACGACTATCTGCCTACTACGCCGACCATCAGCACGCGTGAACGCTCCTATGTCACATGGAACCTAGCCGCTACCTATTCGCTCAATAAAAACACCAAGTTTATTTTAGGCGTATACGACATATTCGACAAAATGGACGAAGACGCCAATGTTATGGGCCGCTACGCACACCTGACTGTACAGTTTAAATTCTGAGTTTAATATTTTTGTAACAATCTAATTTAAGATTCCTCGCCTGCGGCTCAAAATGACGGATAAATGTCATTGCGAACACAGGCGGGGGATTGTTATTTATAATTGGCAAAATCTTTCTTTAATCTGACTATTGAGTTATAATAATATACATATTCACAAAAAACAAGCCAAAAACAAGTGTGTTATGTATCGAAAGAGAGGTTTTTCAATTGAGACGTTCAGATGATGTAAAAAAAGGCTCCACCAGGGCGGCGCACCGTTCTTTGTTCAGCGCGCTGGGTTTTACCAAAGAAGATATGGACAAGCCGCTTATCGGCATAGTAAATGCGCAAAATGAAATAATCCCCGGCCACCTGCACCTTGATATAATCGCCAAAGCAGTAAAAGAAGGCGTATGGGCGCACGGCGGCGTACCGGTAGAAGTTCCGGCCATCGGCATCTGCGACGGTATCGCCATGGGGCACCAGGGTATGAAATACCCCCTCCCGAGCCGCGAACTTATCGCCGACAGCATCGAAGCCATGGCCAACGGCCATTGTTTTGACGCCCTGGTGCTTATACCCAATTGCGACAAAATCGTCCCCGGCATGCTGATGGCAGCGGCTAGGCTCAACATCCCCTGCGTGGTCGCCAGCGGCGGCCCTATGCTGGCCGGTCGTTTTGCCGGTAAAGATGTCGGCGTGAGCAATGTTTTTGAGGCGGCCGGACGCTTTGAAGCAGGCAAAATAACCGTAGACGAGCTGGAAGAAATAGAGTCTTCCGCCTGCCCCGGTTGCGGCTCCTGTTCCGGCATGTATACGGCCAACACCATGAACTGTCTGGCCGAAGTTTTAGGCCTGGCTTTGCCCGGCAACGGCACCATACCCGCCGCCCACCAGGGCGCGCGTACGGCGCTTTCCCGCACCGCCGGCAAACAGGTCATGCAAATGCTGGAGAAGAATATCTGCCCGCGCGACATCATGACCCTTGACGCTTTCAAAAACGCTATCACGGTAGACATGGCTATCGGCGGCTCCAGCAATACCACCCTGCACCTGCCCGCCATCGCCCACGAGGCCGGGATAGAGCTCTCGCTCGACTTATTCAACGATATTGCTAAAACTACCCCTTATATCGCCTCACTAAGCCCGGGCGGCTCACACTTCATCCAGGAACTGAACGAGGCGGGCGGCATCCCGGCGGTCATGAAAGAACTGGACAAGAAAAAACTCATGCACACCGGCTGCATGACCGTAACAGGCCAAACCTTGACCGACAATCTGACAAAAGTACAAAACCGCAACACCGAAGTCATCCGTCCGATAGACAAGCCTTACCGGCCCACCGGCGGCATAGCCATCCTTCGCGGCAATCTGGCTCCTGACGGCGCGGTCGTAAAAGAAAGCGCAGTAGCCGAAGAAATGCTGGTGCATTCCGGCCCGGCGCGGGTTTATGATTCGGAAGAGCAGGCAATCGATGCCATCATCGGCAAAAAAATAAAGAGCGGCGACGTTATAGTCATCCGCTACGAAGGGCCTAAAGGCGGCCCCGGCATGAAAGAAATGCTCAATCCCACCTCCGTCCTGGCCGGCATGGGGCTCGACAAAGAAGTGGCCCTACTGACCGACGGCCGCTTTTCCGGCGCGACGCGCGGCGCTTGCATCGGTCATGTCTCACCGGAAGCCATGGAAGGCGGGCTTATCGGCCTCATACAAGAAGGCGACATCATAGAGATAGATATTCCCAACCGCAAACTAGCCGTCAAACTGGCTGATGAGGACATCGCCAAGCGCAAAGCCGCCTGGCAAAAACCGGCGCCTAAAGTAACTAGCGGTTACCTGGCGCGTTACGCGGCCCTCGTCACTTCGGCCAATACCGGCGCAGTGCTTAAAGACAGTCTATAACATACAAAAAACCCTGGCATAGCCAGGGTTTTTCTTTAAACAAACATACTCTAACAAGTTTGATAATCATGTTTCCAGGCATATCCGCTCAATAGTTTCTAGTAAATTGTTCAAATCGATTGGCTTTGCGATATGTCCATCCATTCCTGAACTGAGCGCCAATTCAATATCTTCCTTCATTACATTAGCAGTCATTGCTATTACGGCAATAGTTCCGGCATCAGCTCTATTCATCGCCCGGATTTCCCTGGTAGCCTCACAGCCGTCAAGCTCAGGCATTTGCATGTCCATGAGTATCAAGTCAAAATAACCGACGGGAGAATTGCCAAACAAATTTACCGCTTCGCGGCCATTGGCCGCTTCTTCTATTTGAATACCGGTATCAGACAACAACTCTGCTATAATGAGACGGTTTATATCCACATCATCAGCTACCAGTGCACGTAATTTTGAAAAGTCATAGTGCGTATCCGTATTTTCAGGCTTACTGGCGCCATTTACAAATTTATCTTTAGCGGCAGCTTGTCGTTCGATAGTTTTTAGCCTAACGGTAAAGCTGAAAATACTTCCTTGTCCTTCTTCACTCTCTACCCAGATACGGCCATTCATCATCTCCACAATACTTTTCGATATTGACAGACCCAGACCGGTACCGCCAAAACGCCTGGCAATACTGACATCCGCCTGTTCAAAAGATTTGAATAACCGCCCGATTTGTTCTTCGCTCATACCCAGGCCATGGTCTTCCACGGAAAATCGATATACAGACCAATCCTCCTCCTGTGACTCCTCAACAACAGAAAGATTTATCTCACTATTTTCCGGTGAAAATTTTATCGCATTGGATAAGAGATTTATCAACACCTGATTTAATCTTAGAGTATCCACCAAAACAATATTGTGCTGTATCTCCGTATTCTCTATTATTGATATATTGTGTTCATTAGCCCGCGATCTCATCATAGATATAACAAAAGGCAAATTTTCGGTAAGATCGGTCTCTTCTTCCGAAAAAGACATCTTACCAGCTTCGATCTTCGACATATCCAACACATCATTGAGCACACCCAAAAGATGGTGGGACGAACTTTCTATTTTATTTATACAGTCCCTTATCTTATCGGAATTGCCCGAACGCCGCGCTATTTGCGTCATGCCGATTATAGCGTTCATCGGAGTCCGTATCTCGTGGCTCATATGCGAGAGGAATTCGGTTTTAGCTCGATTTGCTCTTTCCGCCGCGCTTTTTGCCAGCATAACATCAGTCACATCGACCATAGACAGCATTACGCAGGAAAGGTTATTCGTATCTGCGGCATATACGCGGTGCAATGATAACCCATATACATATGATAAATTTTCTTTCTCCGCTTTAGCAGCCGCCAAAGTAGAAAAAGAAGAAGTCTCTTCACTCTGAGAAAAGATCGCGGCAGCTTTTTCCGGGAGAATTCCCGCCTCTCCGGAGGTAATGATTTTTGCCAGCAAACTCTCATCTTGTTGCGACAACTCATGCAATTGCATATATTTATCCATTGCTTTATTGCCATAAACAAAACGCCCGAAATGGTCAAAAAAAGCTATTGCTTCCGGTACTATGTCCAAATGCCGGCAAAAGGTTTCCAGTGTTATATTTATACTTTGCACTATTTTGGCAAAATCGCCTATATAGCCTGTAGTATCGGCGCGCCTGCCAAGATGACCGGCTTGGACATCCCTAAATACTAAATAGTTGTCATGGACCAAAGCGGCAATACCATCAGCCATATGATTAAGCGCCTGCCCCACCTGCCCCATCTCATCATGGGAAAGTCCTTCTAATTTTATATGTGTATTGCCTTTAGCAAATTCTTGGGCTGTTTTTACAATAAGTTTTACCGGATTTGTGATGGATTTTGTGATCGCAACGCCAAAAAGCATAAGAAAAGCAACACCGCCGACAAACAGTGCGCTCATAAGCGTAAGAGAAGTCCAATAGCTACTTTGGGCATCAAAACGGCTTTTCGCTACCTGCATTTCGTTCTCCGCCACAGTAGCGGCTAAAAGTGAGTTTATTGCTAAGCCCTTCGGAATAACTACATCATAAAGATGCTTTATAGCGGCCTCTTTATTATCTTTGGCAGATAGTTGCGCCACTGCGTCAACTTCTTTATACCATACGGATATCTCTTTTTTTAGCTGAGAGACTAATTCATACTCGTGAGTATTTTGATAATTACGCTCTTCTAATGTGTCCAGATAAGCGTCAACTTGACTGACTATATCACTAAAATATCTCCGTATATTTTCAAATTGCCCGTTTCTCTCGGCGTCGTTGGCCGCTAAAACTACATCCCGCACCGCGGCTCTAATTTGTCCGACATCAAAAGTTATATGGTTAAGATGCACTAGCGGCTGTACTATGATGTATTGATTATATTCCACAATACTATTTATTTTTGCAATGTTAAAATAACCGGAAAACGCGATCAATAAAGCAACCAAGCTGGCGGCGGCAAAAGAAATAATAAGCTTGGTACTTATTTTCATATGCTTCATAATTGCTTTTCCTCCAATTAATTAATTGTAACATTCAAACAGGTAAGCTGTCGATAACTAATAGTACAATTTGCCAAAGCGCTAAATACAAAAGACCCTTCGCTATGTCTCTGCATGACACGGAGCAAAATGCCCTGTCATTTCAAAACATAGCGAAGGGTCTTTTTATGTATTATAGCCCTTACAAGCCGACAAATATAAATTGCAGTATAAAAACCACCTGCAGGACATACATTATCGGATGGACCTCTTTACCTTTGCCGTTCACTGCCTTTAAAAGCGGATAAAGGATAAAACCTATGCCGATGGCGACAGCAATACTGTAAGTGAGCGGCATCATGAACACTATCATAAAGGCGGTAAAACCTTCATCTATAGACAACCAGTCGATATCCCTCAGCCCTTCCATCATCAAAAAACCGGTTATTATCAAAGCCGGCGCTGTCACGGCCGGTACCGCCGCAATCATTTTGGCTACCGGAGCAAAAAAGAGGGTTATCCCAAACAGCACCGCTACTACCACCGCCGTAAAACCGGTGCGGCCGCCGGCCGCGACACCGGCTCCCGATTCAATATAGGCGGAAGTCGGGCTGCACCCTAAAAGGCCGCTGGCCGTGCTGCCTATGGCGTCGGCAAACAGGGCCATTTTGGCGTTGATGAATTTACCGTCTTTTATTAGTCCCGCTTTATCGGCGACACCAATCATAGTGCCAGTAGTATCAAACAATGTTATGAGAAAAAAAGTAAAGGTCGTGGCGTAAAGGCCGTGCTCAAACACTCCTTTTATATCCAGTTGCAGAGCTGTCTTTCCGAGGCCGTGCGGGAAAGAGAAAAATTGGGCGGGGATGGTTACCAGGCCCAGAGCGTAAGACGCGGTAAAAACTATGATCATGCCGAGAAAAATGGCTCCCCGTACCTGGTAGACCATAAGCGCCAGCGTTACGATGATGCCTAGTACGGTTAGCGCCGCCACCGGTTCGCGTAGAGAACCGAGCGTTACCAGGGTGGCCGGCGAATCCACGATCAATTTGGCGTTCTGCAGGCCGATAAAAGCGATAAACATGCCGATACCGGCGGTTATCGCGTGTTTGAGGCTTTGCGGGATAGCGTTTATCAAATCATTGCGGAATTTGGTAAAGGAAAACAGCATAAAAGCTGCCGAAGCAAGAAATACACAGCCTAGAGCCTGTTGCCATGGTATGTTCTCGGTCAGCACTACGCCAAAAACAAAATAGGAAATAAGCGCCATGCCGGGCGCTATGGCAATAGGATAATTGGCGAATATGCCCATAAATAGCGTTCCCAGTACACTTACGGCAATAGTAGCGATAAATACGCCGTCAAAATCCATGCCGGCTTTGCCCATAAGCGCCGGGCTGACTATGACTATGTAGACCATAGTGACAAAAGTGGTTATGCCGGCGATGAGTTCGGTAGAAAAGGAGGTTCCGCGTTCCTGGAATTTAAAATATTTAGCAAGCATAATAGTTTTCTCCTTATCTTATTATTAGGTCAGGCAGTAAAAAAGACGCGTGTAGCGTCTTTTTAGTCTAAGAGGAAAATTTTGCCCGGATTGAGAATGCCGTTAGGGTCAAGGGCTTTTTTAATATCTTTCATGATGCCCATCTCCACCGGGTGCGTGAACATCTCCATGGTATCTATCTTCTTGCAGCCTATGCCGTGTTCGCCGGACAAGCGCCCGCCCAGACTGTAGACAAAAGTATATACTTCATTGTGGAATTTATCCATGGTGCTTTCCCATTCTTCGTCGGTCATGTCGAGTTTGAGCGGGATGAAGTGTATGTTACCGTCGCCGGCATGCGCTACAGTACGTACTTGCAGGTTGTACTTTTTCTCTATCTCGTTCATTTTTTTCAGCATGGTAGCGATGTTGTCCACCGGCACAACGATATCTTCATGGGAATTTACCTGGCTTTCCGTGCGCGCCGCCTCGCTGTAGGCCTTACGAAGACGCCAGACGCGCTCGTCCGCTTCGAGGACTTCCACCGCCCCATTGCCGGCGCACAGCTCATCAAGCAAAACAGCCTTGTTTTCCAGCTCGTCCTCAGTAAAGGTCTCCACAGTGATTATGACATAACTGCCATCTTCATAATGCGGCAGGCGCAAGTCGCAATAGTTGCTGGTGGAACGCACGGCATTGTTGGCCATAAATTCGATGCTGGTGGGATTGATACCGGCCTTGATGATTTTGGGCACAATGTCGATAGCTTTGTCGATATCGGTAAATACTGCCAGTAAATCTACACGGTATGGCGGCAGCGGAACAAGCTTCAAAACGCCGCCGGTTATTATGCCCAACGTCCCTTCCGCACCCATGATAAGCTGCTCCAGGCAATAGCCTGTAGTCATTTTATTCAGACGCGCTCCCAGGGTCACTATCTCCCCTTTGGGCGTGACGACTTCGATAGAGTAGACTTGATTTCTGGTAGTACCGTACCTGACGGCTTTATTGCCGCCGGCATTTGTCGCCAGGTTGCCGCCGATCAGGCAGCTGTCAGCGCTGCAAGGGTCTCCGGCATACAGAAGGCCTTTGGCTTTGGCGGCTTTTTGCACGTCTTCCGTACGGGCGCCGCATTCTACTACCATGTACAGCGCGTCGGCGTTCACTTCTTTTATCTTGTTCATGCGTTCTAGTACCATGACCACGCCGCCGTAGGAGGGTATGGTGCCGCCGCACAAGCTGGTGCCGCCGCAGCGCGGGGTCACAGGGAAGAGGTACTGATTGGCCAATTTTACTATTGAAGCCACTTCTTCCGTACTGCCGGGAAATACCACCGCTTCAGGCACATGGTGATAACGGGGATTGGTTTCTTCGTCGGTCTTGTAATTTTCCAGTTTTTCCGGGTCGGTGCTGACATTACCGTCCCCTACTATTTTTTTTAGTTCAGCGACAATTTTTTCGTCTACCGGGTTGTATTTAAACATATCGACAATCCCCCCACTACATTAATAATTGAAATATTTTACACCGGCGGCAAAAATATCCTGCTGTTTATCGCCAGGTATATTTTTGAATAAGCCGTCTATCCAGCGTTCGCTATGGCACATTTTACCAAATATCCGTCCATCCGGGCTGGTCAGTCCTTCCACAGCCATGAGCGAACCGTTGGGGTTGTACGGGGCCAGCATGGTCGGAATACCTTCCTGGTCTACATACTGTGTAGATACCTGGCCGGCGGCAAACAGCCTAGCCAGTTCTTCCTTGTCGGCATGGAAACGCCCTTCGCCGCTCGACAGCGCTACCATATGCTCGTCGCCCGGTTTGCACAGGCTGAGCCAGGGCGACAGGTTTGATACCACTTTGGTATGGCAGATAGTAGACATATGACGGCCGATCCAGTTGAAAGTAAGAGTCGGCGACTCTTCCGTCATATCGGTTATTTTACCGTAAGGCAGAAGTCCTAGTTTGACCAGCGCCTGAAAACCGTTGCAAATGCCGATCATCAAGCCGTCGCGCTCTTGAAGCAGCTTGGTTATCGCTTCTTTCAGATAGGCGTTCCTGAACATAGTGGCGATAAATTTGCCTGAGCCGTCCGGCTCGTCGCCAGCGCTGAATCCTCCGGCCAGGGCAACTATGTGCGCCTCTTCTATACGTTTAGCCATTTGTCTTACCGACTCTTTTATCGAAGCGCTATCGAGGTTTTTTATGACGAAAATATCCGCCTGCGCGCCGGCAGCCACAAAGGCCCGCGCAGTATCGTATTCGCAGTTAGTGCCAGGGAAAACCGGTATAAAAACCTTGGGTTTGGCTATTTTCACCGCATGTTTGCGTTCTTGACCCGCAGTATACAGACTAAGGGGCTGTTTATCGCCGCCCGGCTGCCTAGCGGCTGGGAAAATTCCTTGCAAAGGTTGTTCCCAGGCGTTACGTATATCTGTTAAGCTGATACGCTCTTCGTTTATTGCTATATGGTCTTTAATGGTGACCGTCCCCAGTACCAGCCAGTCCAATTCCGGGAAAATGTCTTCCGGCTTCGCGCCTTCGTTCAATTCCAAAATAAACCCGGCCGGCTGCAACCGAAACAAGTCGGCAATATCCGTGACATAGCGGGTAAACTCAAATCCGAGGCCGTTGCCTAAACACATGACGGAGACAGCGGCGGCGATACCGCCTTCTTTTATCGTCGCGGCGGCAGCTATCTTCCCGTCTTTGATCGCGTTATGTATGCCTTCAAGTTGCAACTTCAAAGAAGCAAAGTCAGGCAGTTCCAATTCGTCGCGCTCACAGGAGATGAATATGACCTGGCTGCCGGCTTTTTTAAATTCACTCGATATTACTTTATCGTTTGCGGCCGTTCCTACGGCAAAAGAAACCAAGGTCGGCGGTACATTTATATCCATGAAAGTCCCGGACATGCTGTCTTTGCCGCCGATCGCCGGTATATCGAGTCCTATCTGGGCCAGGTAAGCGCCCAGCAAAGCGGAAAACGGCTTGCCCCAGCTATCAGGGGCGGACATTTTTTCAAAATATTCCTGCAAAGAAAGCCTTAATTTACTGGGGTCGGCGCCTAGAGCCGCTGCCCGGCAAACTGACTCCAGCACGGCGTACAAAGCGCCGTAAAAGGGACTCCAGCAGGCCAGCGACGGATTATAGCCATAGGTCATAACTGTCGCTGTTTTTACTTTGTCTGACATGGCTGGTATATTGGCTACCATGCCTTCTGTCGGCGTCAGCTGGTTTTTGCCGCCCAACGGCATGAGTACGGTCGCCCGGCCAATAGTAGAGTCAAAACGCTCGACAACGCCTTTTTGGCTGCACACATCCAGCCGCTCAAGGTTTCTCAGCCATACTTCTTTTGTGTTGCCCAGGCTTTTTACCAGTTCTTCTGGCAAAAGTTCAAAATACGGGCTTTCTTCGGGCGCTTTTACTGCTACTTCCGCATGCTGGCGCACGCCGCCGGTATTTAAAAAATCCCGCGCGATATCTACTATCTTGTCACCGCGCCAATACATGACTACGCGTTGTTCTTCGGTCACTTCGGCAACGACGGTCGCTTCGAGGTTTTCCGCCTCAGCCATTTTTATAAGCTCGGCGCAATCTTTTTCCGCTACAACAAGGGCCATGCGCTCCTGCGATTCGGAAATGGCCAGCTCGGTGCCATCAAGCCCTTCGTACTTTTTCGGCACAACGTCAAGGTTTATCTTCACGCCGTCAGCCAGCTCGCCGATAGCCACAGAAACACCGCCGGCGCCAAAATCATTGCAGCGCTTGATGAGTTTTGTGACGCGCGGGTCGCGAAACAGGCGCAGTATCTTTCTTTCTGTAGGCGCATTGCCTTTTTGCACTTCCGCGCCGCAGTTTTGCAGGGAGTCTAAGGTATGTTCCTTAGAAGAGCCTGTAGCTCCGCCGCAGCCGTCACGCCCTGTACGCCCGCCTAAAAGTATGATGCGGTCGCCTGTTTCCGGCGCCTTCCTCACCACAGCGGAGCGCGGCGCGGCGCCAATGAGTGCGCCCAGTTCCATACGCTTGGCGACAAAGCGCTCGTGGTAAAATTCCTGCACTCTGCCGGTAGCCAGACCGATCTGGTTGCCATACGAGCTATAGCCTGCGGCCGCCCCTAAAGCTATCGTACGCTGGGGCAATTTACCCTCTATAGTGCATTCCACCGGTGTACGCGGGTCGGCGCCGCCGGTCACGCGCATGGCCTGGTAGACATAAGCCCGCCCGGACAACGGGTCACGTATCGCGCCGCCCAGGCAAGTGGCGGCGCCGCCGAACGGCTCTATTTCCGTCGGATGGTTATGCGTTTCGTTCTTGAACATGACCAGCCATTCTTCAACTTTGCCGTCTATCTCAACCGGCACGACTATACTGCATGCGTTCACTTCTTCCGACTCATCCAAGTCGTTGAGTTTGCCCTCAGCTTTTAATTTTTTCATGCCTATTACAGCAATATCCATCAACGTGACCGGTTTGTCATCGCGCCCGGCGTAAAGAGTATCCCTGTCCTGCCGGTAGAGTTCCCAGGCGGTCTCTATAGCTTGGGTAAAACGGTGGGGAGCGATTTCCACCTTGTCTATAATGGTATTGAAGGTAGTGTGGCGGCAATGGTCAGACCAGTAAGTATCGAGCATCTTTATTTCCGTGATGCTCGGGTCGCGCTGCTCTTTAGCAAAATACTCCCGGCACAGAGCGGCGTCTTCCATACTCATAGCCAGCCCCAACGAAGAACGTAAATTTGCCAATCCGTCAGCGTCAAGGTTACAAAAACCACGCAAAATTTCTACCGCTGCCGGCGCCTCTGCCTGCATATCCAGACTTTCCGGGATAGAGAGGTCGGCTTCACGCGATTCCACCGGATTGATAAAGTATTTTTTTACCTTGGCCAGACAGGTTTTATCAACACTTCCATACAGCATATATACCCTGGCTGTTTTTACCAGGATATTTTCTTTTTGAGCGATGAGCTGTATGCACTGGGCAGTAGAATCTGCTCGCTGGTCGTATTGACCCGGCAGGTATTCGACAGCAAACACCCAGTCCGCGCCGTCGGCGGGAATTTCTTTGTCATATACGCAGTCTACCGGCGGTTCGGACATTATAAGGTCACGCGCCGCAGCAAACTCTTCCTCATTAATGCCGGCAACGTCGTAACGGTTCAAGACGCGCACTTTTTTAAGACCGCTGACGGCAAGGTTGTCCCTCAAATCGGCAAATACGGCCTGCGCTTCTATATCAAACCCAGCTTTTTTTTCTACAAAGACCCTTCTTACGTCCCCACTCATCTAGCCACCAGCATCCTTTCACTTCTTCAAAAATATTCGTTTATATAATTGCTTTTAGTAACAAATACTTTATTCAACACAGACAATGCCTGCTCGTCATGCACAGCGATGCACCCGGCGCCTGCCAGTTGTTCCGCTGCGTACGCAGAAAAACAAAGTTGGGCGAAAACTCCCATATCCATAGATATCTGCGGCGGTTTTGCACTTTCACGCAATACCGCAAAGCCACCTTCTCCGGACAGTTCGAATACTCCGTTGTTTTTTTCCACAAGAGTATCTGTTAGTTTTATACTTATGGCATTTAGCCCGGCAAAAGGTATTTTCAACTGTTCCACCGCTTTGGGAGCGTTGACGATCCGTCCCATCATGAACGGCTGTAAAATAGGATAGTGCTTGCTGCCAGGTAGCTGCAAATACAAAAGGTCATCAGGCGGCGCCAGCCAGGAAAATGTTTCGCATAATGAAGCATGCTGGCTCGCGTAAGCCAAAAGGGCCATACGCGCTTTTTGACCGGTCGCCAAAAGCTCCACCGCCCGGAAAGTACCGCCCTCTATCAAATACAGCATGTAGCCCCGGTTGCTTTCATCTTCTTCAAAAAGTACGGCATAGCCGCCTTCCAATTGGTGTTCATTCAGCATATTGCGCCACTCACGCTCTGTGCGCCGGAAAAAACCGTTCATATTTTCTATAGCGGCAAGATAAACTTTCGCCATAGACGCCAGGTCGTCCCGCCCGGACAAACGGCAGCCTTTTGTACCGACATTGCCGCATATTTCACCGAGAGTGGTCAGCGGCAGCTGATAGAGCAGCTTGTTGTAGCAAAAAGAAAAGCCGTACGGCAGGTAGATACCGGCGGCTACCGGCATTAAAACAGCTATCGCCTGTCCGCGTTTTTCCATTTCCACAAAGGCGGCTGCCAGCGCCCGGCGCATAACGCCCTGGCGGCGGAATTCCGGCGCTGTTGCCACACCGACTATGTAGGATGTATCTATATTTTGCCCATTTAAAGAGATGTTATAAGGATTTAGATGCAGCATACCGGCCAGCGAGTCCGCGGCAAAAACGCCCAGTACATTCTCCGCCCGGCAGTATTCTTGAAAATACCAAGAAAAAAAAGGATGCTGGCGCTTTTCGAAACAATAATCCCATAAAGTCTCCACTTTATCCATGTCCCCAGCTTCAAGCATCCTGGCTTGCATTTTCACTCCTCCATATCCACAACGGCGGTGTATTTATTTAAAAGAAATTCCGGATGGTAAGACTCTTTGGCCTTGCGTAAACCTTCAAGGCCCATATCCTCTTCCCTGTTTACATATTTCACGCCAGTCCATTCCGTTTGGCAAAATTGCTGGTTTATGACGGCGTATAGACCTCTGATATCGGGATTGGCTTTTTCCACATGGATGATTGCAGTATCCTTGTTGACTAGTTCGCCAAAGGTCATCGCTTCTATCTTCCCATTCAGCATGATGACGCCGCCTTTAAGCCCTAAATAGTCAAAGTTATTTAAAGCTTCTTCAATGGCAAACATTTCACATTCCAAAGACTCGGGGTCTTCTTCGTTTATCCGCGCCTCTTTCCAGTTGCGGGCAAACTGGATGCAGTCTTTGGCCATGTCGCTGGTCATGCTGAGATATTGGTAGCCGGGGTATGTCCTACGGAAAGAATTGACATGGTTTTTCTTCTGGTGGTATTTGCGCCCGGCCAGCGATGCCAGGTCGGACGACAAATATATGTAATCGGAATTGCCCCGGTCAAAAGCAAATTCAAAACGACCGGGGAACACTTTCTCCAAACGGTCAATATGTTCCTGGTAGATACCGCGCATCTGAAAAGCGCCAAATTTCCGGTATATCTTTTCTAGTATTCCCGGCAGGTTTTCATCCGTCCCACCCAACGGCGGCAGGACAAACCATTCATTGTCCCTCATTACTTCTATCAGTAAAAACCCGTTTTCCTGCGTCCAGTGGATGTTATAGCATCGCCGCCAAATGAAGAGGTTGGTAAAGGTACACTCCGACCCCCTGTACTGTGCCGCGGCAAAAGCCGCATCAAAAATCGGCTTGTCCGCCAAAGTTATATCTTGAAATTTTATAATACTCACTCCCTAGAAACTACGTGTGCTAACAAGATTGTAAAAGCTCTTAATACTGACAAGCCGCAGGGCATCCTGCGGCTTGCAATATACAGTTACAAAAATACTGTCACAACATTCCATGTTATGTAAAAATTTTAGCAAATACTTGAAAAAATGTCAATCTCTCGCATGTTTTCATGGTTGTGCCAAACAAAAAATATCCTGTATTTAACTATACAGGATATTTTAAAGTAATTACTGTTTTTTTATTTTTTATCTACGCCCAGCATAGCGGCTCCGCTTTTCAACGCTTCTTTTATCGCTTGCTGCAATTTTTCCTTATCTTCAACGCCCAATAAGGACAGCCCGCTCTCCACAGTTTCTTTTATCCTGTCTTGCAGCTCTTGTTTGCCGGTAGTAGTATAAACAACCTCCAGCATGCCTTTGACCAGTTTTGCTTTTTCAGCTACCGTAAGTTCTGTCAAGGGCAGGCGCAAGGGGCCGCAGTCGATTCTCGAGACTAGGCTGGCCGCCGTTTTGATGGGAATAGGATTGGTAGTGATAAAAATCAGTTTGAAAAAATCGAACAGCTGTAAATGTATGCGCCTGGCTGTTGCTATATCCCTGGCCTCAAAAGCGATCATCATTTCCTTCATTTGCTTAGCTACCACATGGCCGGCCACGCTGATAACGCCATTGGCGCCAACAGCAAAGAACGGAAGGGTCAGGCCGTCGTCGCCACTGTAAATGGTAAAGTCTTCCGGCAGCAGCTTTCTCAGTTCAGCTGCCTGATCAACGCTGCCGGCCGCTTCTTTTATTGCTACGATGTTTTTTACATCGGCGGCCAGACGCGCTACGGTCGCGGGCAGGATATTGGATGCGGTGCGCCCGGGTACGTTATACACGATTACCGGCAGTTCGGTGGCGGCGGCGATGGTTTTAAAATGTTGGTAAGAGCCCTCCTGGGTAGGTTTGTTGTAATAGGGGCCGACCAACATGACGCCGTCCACGCCGGTAGCGGCCGCTTCTTTGGTAAGTTTTACCGAGTCCATAGTATCGTTGGAACCGGTGCCGCCGACTACAAAAGCGCGTCCATTTACCCTTTTGGCAACCACGCGGAACAGTTCGAGCTTTTCTTCATGGCTCATAGTGGCTGATTCGCCGGTGGAGCCGGCCACGACCAAACCGTCGTTACCGTTATTTATCAGGTATTCCGCCAGATCGGCGGCTTTTTCATAATTTATGCTATAATCGGCGTTCATCGGCGTGACCATAGCGGTCAGCATTTGTCCAAAATACGGCATTCTCATGTCTATTCACCTTCCTTAGTGGTTTTTATCCAGAGCAAAAGCATGGTGTAGGCCGCTTAGCGCCTCAGTCAGCCGTTCTCTGGCGATAACGGCCGAAATTGTTATATTGGAGTCCACTGTCTGTAAAATCGGTATATCCAAGGCGGAAAAGGCCCGGACAAAAGTAGCCATAACGCCTGGTACGCCGCGCATACCGGCGCCTACCACAGATACTTTGGCGCAGGATTTTTCCACCGCCAGTTGGCCTATGGCCTTTTCTTCCAGCAGTTTTACCGCTTTGTCAAGGTCGGCTTCATCTACTGTAAACAGAACTTCACCCGGCAGGACATTGAGACAGTCCACATTGACGTGGTTTTTCGCCAGCAAGTCAAATATCTCCGTGCTGGCGGCAACATCTTTTTTGTCCAGCGTTATCCTGATCTGGCTGATATTTTGCAGGCAGGTAACACCGCTGGCTATACGGTCACTGGCCGGCAGGTCGGAGGTATCTTCGCCAAAATCGTTGGTAATAAGCGTGCCCGGCGCATCACTGAAGGTAGAGCGGATGAGCAGCGGAATGTTTTTTTGCATGGCAATCTCCACAGCGCGCGGATGGATGACTTTTGCGCCTTGGTATGCCAATTGGCAAATTTCACCGTAAGATATACAGTCGAGTATTTTAGCGTCTTTGACCATACGCGGGTCGGCGGTCATGATGCCGTCCACGTCGGTATAAATCTCTACCAGGTCGGCTTTTAAAGCCGCGCCGATAGCGGCGGCGGTCGTATCACTGCCGCCGCGCCCGATGGTAGTGATATTGCAATAATCTTCGGTAACGCCCTGGAAACCGCAAATTACCGGCACTATATCGCTGCCTATCAGTTGCATGAGATATTTGACGTGTGTTTTCAATATGCGGGCCGAGCCAAAGTTATCGTCGGTTATCAGGCCGGCCTGGCCGCCGGTCAACGCCTGGGCTTTTATCCCCACCGCCTGTAAATTGGCTGCCACTACCGCTGTACCGATATTTTCGCCGCAGCTGATGAGAAAGTCCAGCTCATGTTTGGCAACCGAGGCGTTTTCCTTTTTGATAAGTTCGATAAGGCTGTCCGTAGCGTAGGGGTCGCCCTTCCTGCCCATGGCAGATACCACCAGCACCGGCGAATAACCTGCGTCTATGGCGTTTAGCACTTTTTGCCGCACGGCCTGGCGGGATTCCGATGTCGCCACAGAGGTGCCGCCGAATTTTTGTACGATGATTTTCACGTTACCGGCTCCTTTTTAAATGAGTTTCATATCGATCATTTTTTCCGCTATTTGCAGAGTGTTGAGCGCCGCGCCTTTTCGTATCTGGTCGCCTACTACCCACATATTGTAGGTATTGGCCTGCGATTCGTCTTTCCTGACGCGGCCGACGTAAACATCATTTAGTTTGGAGGTATAAAGCGGCATCGGGTAGACCATATTGGCCGGGTCGTCCTGCAATACCACGCCCGGGAACTTGGCCAGGGCTTCTTTTATCGCCTTTACTTCCAGCGGCTTTTCCAGCTCGATATTTATCGACTCGGAGTGGCTCCTATAGACAGGCACCCGGATGGTCGTGGCAGTGACGCCCATATCGCTGTCTTCCATAATTTTTCTGGTCTCGTTAACCATTTTCATTTCTTCTTTGGTGTAGTCATTTTCAAGAAACACATCTATCTGCGGGATAAGATTGAAAGCTATAGGATAGTGTTTATCCAGGCTGGCGCTCGGGAGTATGTTGGCGACCATCTCCTTGCCTTCGCTATGCGCTTTTACCTGTTCGTCCAGTTCGTCTATGGCTTCTTTACCGGCGCCGGATACGGCCTGATAGGTGGAAACCACAATGCGCTTTATTTTTGCCATATCGTATATCGGCTTTAACGCCATGACCATAATGATGGTCGAGCAATTAGGGTTGGCGATTATGCCTTTATGGGCGCGCAGCGCCTCCGGGTTTACTTCCGGCACCACCAGAGGGACGTCGGGGTCCATACGGAAGGTGCTGGAATTGTCTATAACTACCGCGCCGGCTTTGACCGCGTGCGGCGCCAGTTCCTTACCTATGCCGCCGCCGGCAAAAAGGGCGATATCTATCCCTTCAAAGGACTTGGCCGTGGCTTCCTGTACGGTATAGGTTTTACCCATAAAATCTATTTTCTTGCCTTCCGAACGGGCAGAAGCCAAAAGACGCAGTTCAGCGAAAGGGAAATTCCTCTCTTCGATCAAATCCAGGAATTCCTGGCCTACCGCGCCTGTCGCGCCTAAAATAGCCACATTATACTTTTTCATTTGTATCATCCTCCAGTTTATGTCTTTTACAGGCGCTTTTGCCTTAATGCATCATTTTATCCAAGCCATGTACTAATCCGGTATATTTGCCTATCTCCCGGCAGCCTAGCAGCACGCCCGGCATGAAACTTTCACGGGAAATGGAATCGTGCCTGATAGTAAGCGTCTCGCCAAGACCGCCAAAAATGACTTCCTGGTGGGCCACATAACCGGGCAAACGCACACTGTGCACCCTCAGACCGTCTATGTTGGCGCCACGCGCGCCTTTATGTTTTTCTTCTTCGTCAGGGTGTCCCTGCTGAACAAAACCGCCGCGCGCTTCTATCATCAAATCAGCCGTCAGGCAAGCGGTACCCGAGGGAGCATCCAGTTTGTTGTCGTGGTGCAATTCTATTATTTCGGCCTTGGGCAGGTATTTTACCGCCTGCACTGCCAGGCGCATCATAAGTATGGCGCCGATGGAAAAGTTTGGCGCAATAAGTACCGACGTATTATTTTTTCGCGCCAAGGCGTCCAGTTCTGCGAGTTTATCCTTATCAAATCCGGTGGTGCCCACTACCGCCCGCACTCCTTTGCCGAAGATGACCCTAAGGTTATCCATAACTACCGCCGGCTGGGTAAAATCCACCACAACATCCGGCCGGCATTCATCCAGCGTTTTAGCCAGGTCGCTCTTTACCTCAATATCGCACTGCGCCGTGATAAGGCTGCCCACACGCTCTCCTTTGGCAATAGCGTCTACCGCTCCCACCAGTTTTGTATGTTCATCGCCCAGCACTGCTTTGAGTACTTCGCGCCCCATCCTGCCCAACGCGCCGTTAACAACTACTTTTATCATAAATACCGCCCCTTTCTGAAATATAAAAGCCGTTGAGCATTTATCTCAACGGCTGCGAACATCGCATCTTACCAGACGTCCACTTCGAGATAGCGCTCCACCCACAGGTGACAATCAAACAGTTATTCACTGCCTGACCAGCATACAAGCATTGGTTACCTGTATACTTCGGCGGTCGCCCTTTCGCACCGGTTCATGGATTCCGTCTCCCCGGCCTACTGATGCTTCCCGCTCCTCTACCAACAATACTATTATATTATTGTAATTTTACTGCTTATCCGGCTGTTTGTCAATCAAAATCCTTTTGTACTGCCAAAACCGCCCGTACGTTCGGTTTTGTCCTGTTCGTCGTCGCCGTCCGCCGTCAGGTATTTATAAAAAATCCCCTGCGCGATGCGGTCGCCTTGTTTCACCGAAAAGTCCCTATCAGAATAGTTATAAAAAGCTATCATGATATGCCCTTCGTTGTCCTGGTTGTTGTAATAGTCGGCGTCAATTATCCCCTGCCCATTTATCAGGCTGATAGCATTTTTTATCGACATACCGGAGCGTATATGTATGCCAAGGTATTCGTCAGGCGGCATGTAAACTTTAAGGCCGGTCGGTACTATAGTGACTTGCCTTGCCGTCAGTACCGTATCTTCCGCCGCTGCCAGATCATAGCCGGCGCTAAAGGCGGTTTTTCTTGCCGGCATAACTATGCTTTTATCCAGATAGGATGTTATTACCTCAAAGCCGCGCTTTTTCATAAATCCGCCCTCATTTGCTCTTTCTTGCCGGTTTGGGCCCTAACCGCAAAACAGCAGGCTGGACACCGGCAAATAATTTTTTTGCCAGCTTGTTCACATCGGCCAAAGAAACTCCTTCCACTTTTTCCACGATTTTTTCCAACGGCTGTATAGGCCGCTTCATGACCAGCAGTTTACCTAGACGCTGCATGCGTCCTTCCGATGTTTCGAGGCCCATCAGCAGGCTGCTTGTTATCTGTACTTTAGAATGGGCCAGTTCTTCCTCAGTGATTCCTTTTTGGCTGATATCCGCTATTTCCCTGTCCAATGCGTACAGCAATTTTTTATCGTCTTCAGGCTTTATGCCGGCATTGACGCTAAATACACCGCTGTCGCTATAGCTATCAAAAGAAGAATAGATCGAATAGGCCAGACCCGCTTTTTCCCTTATGCTTTGAAACAGTCTGGATGATCCTGTCGCACCCAGTATATTATTTAAAATGCCTGCCTCGTAGCGGTCCTTGTTGGCATAAGCAATACCTGGTACTCCCCAAATCACCTGCATCTGTTCAGTATCTTTCACGACAAATTTATTACCGGAAGAAAAACCTGCCGGCACGTTTGGAGTTTGAGCGGACTTGCCGGTAAAAGACCCCAGATAGCGCGTGGCCAGATCTACTACCCTGTCATGTTCCATATTACCCGTTGCCGCGATAATCAGGTTGTCAGGAGTATAAAATTTTGCGCGAAAATCTTTGACAGCCGCCAGGTCGAGCGAACGTATGGTTTTTTTACTGCCGATGATACTGCGCCCCAAAGGATGCTTGTTCCATATCCAGGCAAAATACTTCCCCTGGGCCAGGTCTTCCGGGTTGTCGGCATACATATCGTATTCCTGCAAAATGACCTTTTTTTCTTTATTTATATCGGCCGACAGCAGTAAAGGATTGAGCAGCATATCGGACAAAATGTCAAAACCTTCGGCTAAATGGCTGTCCAGTGTTTTTATATAGTAAAAAGTGTATTCCGAAGAAGTATAGGCGTTCATATTGCCGCCCAGATGGTCTATTTCCTGAGCTAGCTGACGGGCGCTACGGCGGCCGGTACCTTTGAACAGCATATGTTCGATAAGGTGGGCTACCCCAGCCTTTTCGTCATCTTCCTGCCGCGAACCGCAAGTAAGCCAAAAACCAAGGGAGGCGGAGCGCACTCCCTGCATACGCTCGCTTATTATCCTGATGCCGTTAGGTAATTTTGTTTGTCTTATATCCATTTATACCTTCTTATTAGTTGAAGAGCAGAGAGCATTAGCTCTCTGCTCTTTTTATTTGTTTGTTGTTTATTCTTTATTGTTTTGCTTTAAAACTTCCTTGCGTGAAAGGTTTACCCGGCCCTGGCGATCGATCTCGGTGACTTTTACTATCAGCTCGTCACCGACATTTACTACATCTTCAACCTTTTCGACCCGTTCTAAGGCAAGCTGCGAAATGTGGACAAGACCTTCTTTGCCGGGCAGTATTTCGACAAAAGCGCCGAAGTTCATTAAACGAGTGACTTTGCCGACATATGTTTTGCCGACTTCCACTTCCGCCACCAAAGCTTCGATGATTTTTACCGCTTTGTCCGACGCTTTAGGATCGATCGCAGCAATAAATATCTTGCCGTCATCTTCGACGTCGATCTTAACGCCGGTATCTTCTACTATTTTCTTGATTATTTTGCCGCCTGGCCCAATGACGTCGCGGATCTTATCGGGATGTATCTGCATGGTGATGATGCGCGGGGCGTAAGGCGACATTTCTTCACGCGGCGTGTCGATAGTCTCGAGCATTTTGCCGAGAATAAAAGAGCGGCCACGTTTGGCCTGTTCCAGCGCCTGGGCAAATATTTCGCGGTCGATACCGTCTATTTTTATATCCATCTGGATAGCAGTGATGCCTTTGGCAGTGCCGGCAACTTTAAAGTCCATATCGCCGAGAGCGTCTTCCATGCCCTGTATATCTGTCAGGATGGTAAAATAATCGCCATCTTTAACAAGACCCATAGCCACGCCGGAGACCGGCGCTTTTATCGGTACGCCGGCGTCCATGAGCGACAGGGTGCTGCCGCAGACGCTGCCCATGGAAGAAGAACCGTTAGATTCGAGCACTTCTGATACCAGCCTTAAAGTGTACGGAAACTCCTCCCGGGAAGGGATAACAGGCAACAGTGCGCGTTCCGCCAAAGCGCCGTGGCCTATCTCGCGGCGGCCGGGCGAACGCAAGGGACGTGTTTCGCCTACGCTGTACGGCGGGAAATTGTAATGATGCATATAACGTTTGGAATCTTCCACGCCAAGGCCGTCAAGTATCTGCTCTTCGCGCAGCGGAGCCAGTGTCGTGATATTGAGTATCTGCGTCTGGCCGCGGGTAAAGAGGCCGGAGCCATGAGTACGAGGCAGTACGCCTACCTCACAGGATACAGGGCGCACTTCGTCCAGTTGCCGTCCATCAGGGCGGATCTTATCAATGGTTATCATCTTTCTCACAGCTGTTTTCATGTAGTTATAAAATATATTGCCGATATCTTTCTTGTTGTCCGGATATTGGGCAAGGAATTTTTCCATCACTTCGCTTTTGACTTTGCTCATGGCTTCTTCACGGACCAGTTTTTCGTGTACACGCAAAGCCTGTTCTATTTTCTCATAAGCAAAAGCCTTTATCTCGGCCGCGATATCAGCCGGCGGTTCGTAAAGGGCCACTTCCAGTTTGGGGACGCCTATCTCGGCTTGGATTTTTTCTATAAAGGCTACTATCTCTTTTATTACTTCATGGGCATGCATAATAGCGTTCAGCATCACTTCTTCACTGACTTCTTCAGCCCCTGCTTCCACCATCAAAATGGCGTACTTGGTGCCGGCGACGACCAGGTTGAGTTTGCTTTGCTCCTGCTGCTCTAAAGTAGGATTGATGATAAATTCATCGTTGATAAGTCCTACGCGCACGCCGCCGATCGGTCCCTGGAAAGGGATATTGGAAACGGACAGCGCACAGGAAGCGCCTATCATAGCCGGAATATCCGGAGCATTGTTCTGATCTACAGACAAGGCAGTAGCTACTATCTGTACGTCATTCCTGTAGCCGTCGGCAAACAGGGGGCGGATAGGCCTGTCGATCAGCCTGCTTGTAAGTATAGCCGCTTCACTGGGGCGTCCTTCTCTTTTTATAAAACCGCCGGGTATTTTACCTACGGCGTAAAGTTTTTCTTCAAAATCTACTGTAAGCGGGAAAAAGTCGATGCCTTCCCTCGGTCCTGAAGAACCGGTAGCTGTAACCAGTACTGCTGTGTCGCCATAGCGTACTAGCACCGCCCCGCTTGCCTGTTTGGCCATTTTGCCGTTTTCGATGGTCAAAGTCCTGCCACCTAGCTGCATACTATAACTGTGCATCTTGTAATGTCCTCCTCTTATTCTCTCTCTTTTAAATTCATCAACATATATCTTATCACGTTCTTTTATAATTGCCTAACATTTATTTGCCAAAAATGGCTAAAGACAAAAAAAAAGTGGGAAAACCCACTTTTATTTGCGAAGGCCAAGCCTGGCGATCAAGCCACGGTATCTTTCGATATCGGTATTTTGCATATAACTCAACAGGCCGCGCCTTTGTCCGACCAGTTTCAACAGGCCGCGGCGGGAATGATGGTCTTTTTTATGCTCTTTTAAATGCTCGGTAAGATAGCGGATCCTTTCGGTAAGGATAGCGATCTGTACTTCGGACGAGCCGGTGTCTGTCTCATGCGTGCGATAGGCAGCAATGAGCTCCTGTTTTTTTTCATTTGTCAACATTTTTTCTTCCTCCTCATTTTCGCAAACGCCAAAGCCAAGAAACCGTCGGAGAGTCGGATATCCAAGCAATGGTTATATTGAGCCTTTCAGCCTATGGGACATTGTATCACAAGAAAAATAACCTGTAAACAGCTAAAAATAAATATTATCGCCAACATCAAAATATTTTCCTGCCGCCTGGACATCCCTCTTGATCTGGGCCGCCAGTTCCGTAGCCCCGGAAAATTTCTGTTCCGAACGTATTTTTGCTATAAAAGCCACTTCCAACTGCCGTCCGTAAATATCCTGGTCAAAGTCCATTATATAAACTTCCAGGCGGCGGGAACGCTCGCCAAAGGTCGGATTTTTACCTATGCTGGCAAGAGCGCGGAATACTTTGCCTTCAAACTTTGCAAAGGCGGCGTAAATCCCGTCGGCCGGCAGGCTTTCGCCGGCTTCCCCTATTTTCATATTGGCGGTCGGGAAGCCCAGCGTCCGGCCCCGGGCATCGCCATGTATTATTTCGCCCTGAAATGAATAGTAGCGCCCCAGCAATTTGCTGGCTTTTTTTAGATCACCGTCCATGATGAATTTTCTTATATTGCTGCTGTTGACGATTATCCCGTCCATAACGACAAGTTCTTTCACCACAACGGAAAACCCGTACGCTTCCCCGTCTTTAGCCAGTGTCCTGGCATTGCCGGCGCCCAGATAGCCATAAGAATAATTGTCACCGACCACGATGCAGCCGGGAGCAAAATTCCGCCTTAAGTCTAATACGAACTCTTCCGAACTAAGCAACGCAAAATTCCGGTCAAAGTGCATATTAAACAATATATCGACGCCCATATCCGCCAGCAATTGCTTCTTTTTCTTTTCCGAACAAAGGCGCGGCGGCGCCTTTTCCGGCGATATCTCATCAAGCGGATGGTTGCTGAAAGAAAAGACCACGCATTTTTTATTGTTTTTCCTAGCATATTCCAGCGCGGTAGTGATTATATCCACGTGGCCGATATGTATGCCGTCAAAAGTACCCAGCGCCATCGCGCAACCTGTGTAAACTTCCGGTAAGTCATGAAACTTATTGAATACTTCCATCTTGTGCCGCACCACCATGAATGTTTAAATTGTCAGCCAAAACTTTTTTCGCCTGTATTTTCTCGCCATCCGACATACCTATGCCCAGCAAGACATTTTCCGCCGAATATAAGCAGATTTCACCAACATGTTCATTAGGCAAAGTGGTCGCCACGCCCTGGCAAAAACGCATGGCCTGTTTATCGTTCAGATAAATTTTCGGTAAATTCCCTACAGCTATATCCATCGGCAATATGCAGCGCGCCGGATTTTTTGCAATCTCTTCGATCAGGCGTGCGCTCTCTATTGTAAAAGAGCCGGCCCTGGTCCGCAGCAAAAAACTCATTGTTCCTACACTGCCTAATTTTTCCGCAATATCTTCCAGTAAAGTGCGTACATATACGCCTTTTGAACAATGTACTTCCAATAAAACAGTCTCTTTTTCCCGGCGCAGCGTTCTTATGCTATGTATAGTGACCGGACGCGCAGTCCGTTCCACCGTCTTTCCTTCCCGCGCTAACTTATAAAGTTTTTGGCCTCCGATTTTTATTGCCGAATACATAGGCGGTATTTGAAAAATATTGCCGGTAAAATTTTCCAGTACAGACAAAATATCTTCATCGGTAAAAACAGGGACTGCCTTATTTTCTATGATTTTTCCGCTATCGTCGCCGGTATCGGTCTTTACTCCCAGCAGCAATTGCGCTCTGTAGCACTTGTCGCTTTCGGCCGCGTATTCGATCACTCTAGTCGCTTTACCGACAAACACCGGCAACACGCCGGCAGCGTCCGGGTCTAAAGTTCCCGCATGGCCTACTTTTTTAATGCCGGTCACTTTGCGCACTAAGTATACTACATCGTGTGAAGTCATGCCCGGCGGTTTGAGAACATTGAAAATACCTGCCAGCATCAGGAAATTACTCCTAAATGCTGTTTTATGGCGCTTATTATTTCTATTCTTGCCTTTTCAATATTTCCCTCTATCGTACAGCCTGACGCCCGGGCATGCCCGCCGCCGCCATATTCCACGGCAATACTGCTCACATCGATTTTACGCGAGCGCATGCTCACGCGCGTCTTATCCAATGCAACCCCTTTAAACAGAACAGCTACTTCCACGCCTTCGATGTAGCGCGGGTATTTGACAAAAGCATCGCTGTCCATCTCTTCGTTGTATAGCTCTACCGAAATGCTTATAGACGCAATCATGCCGTCTGCGTCAAAGGACAGGGTCTCCAGTACTTTGGGCAGGACGCGCAAATTTTCCACTGTTTGTAGTTCCAAAAAATCCGCTATTTCATTAGGGCTGATCCCTGTTTCCAAAAGCTCCGCCGCTATCTTCATAGTGGCAGACGTGGTATTGGCGTAACGGAAAAAGCCGCAGTCAGTTACAATACCTGTATACAATACTGTGGCAAGTTCTTTATCCACCTGTACGCCCAATTCCTTTACCAGATGGAATATTATCTCACAGGTAGCCGCGGCTTTTACGTCCAAAAACAATAGCTCGGCAAAGCCTTTGTTGGAAACATGGTGGTCTATATTCATAATGAGCGGAGCATTTACGTGACGGCAAACAGAGCCGAGGCGCTCACAGTCGCTGGCGTCAAGTATCACCAGCAGGCCGGCCTGGAAGACTTCTTCCGCAGGCGGCCTTTTTATCGCTGCAATGCCGGGCAAAAATTTAAACTGGGGCGGCACTTCGTCATCTATGTACATATGCACATTTTTACCCAGTTTTTTTAGTGCCATACCTAAACCCAGCACTGAGCCGAAAGCGTCGCCGTCAGGGTTTATATGTGCGGCAACTGCGATATTGTCAGCCGCTTTCAATGCTTTTGCGATAGAAGAAAGGGAACATTGTTTCATGAAGCAGCCCCCTTATTTATCTATATCGTGCAATATTTTTTGAATGTGCTCGCTGTATTCGAGCGATTTATCAAGATGCAAAGAAAGTTCCGGCGTAAATCTCAGCCGTATCCTTCTGCCTATCTCGGTACGAATAAAACCCAGAGAGTTTTTCATGCCTTGCCAGGACTGCGCTTTTTCTTCATCGCTGCCGTAAAGGCTAAGGTATATCTTGGCGCTGCGCAGATCGTCCGATGACTCTATGGCAGTAACAGTGACAAACTTTACCCTCGGGTCTTTTATATCGTTCAAAATTATATTGCTGACTTCCTGCCGGATCATTTCCTGCACTTTTTCTACCCGGACACGCGCCATAAACCGTACCTCCTAAATCAAAAAACTACTCGGGTTTTATTTCTTCCATGATATACGCTTCGATAATATCCCCTTCTTTGACATCGCGGAATTTATCGATGGTCAGGCCGCATTCGTAGCCCGCCGCTACTTCTTTTACATCGTCTTTAAAGCGGCGCAAAGACTCGAGCTCGCCTTCATGTATGACTATGCCGTTACGCAACAGGCGTACTTTGGAGGAACGGGTTATTTTTCCTTCCTGTACATAGCAGCCGGCGATGAGAATCTTAGAAATAGTTATAAGCTGGCGGATTTCCACCCTGCCCTGTATCACTTCTTTGAATTTCGGCGCCAGCATACCTTTGATCGCGGCTTCCACATCATTTATCGCGTCATAAATGACCCTATAAGTCTCAATGTCGACTTTTTCCGCTTCCGCGGTCTTTCTGGCATTGGCGTCAGGACGCACGTTAAAGCCGATAATAAGCGCATTGGCTGCCGAAGCCAGCATGACGTCGGATTCGTTTATAGCGCCGACGCCCGAATGGACGACTACTACCTTTACTTCTTCATTCCTTATGCCTTCGAGCGCCTGGCGCAAAGCTTCAATAGTACCTTGTACGTCCGCTTTAACGACGATATTTAGCTCTTTTAGCTTGCCATCTTGTATCTGGCGGAAAATATCATCCAAAGATACTTTCTGGTTTTGCTGCATCTCTTCGACCCGGCGTTTCGCTATACGTTTTTCGGCGACCACCCGGGCGGTTTTTTCGTCGGTAGCATCAAGGATGTCGCCGGCACGCGGCACATCCGACAAACCTAAAACTTCTACCGGGGTAGACGGTCCTGCTTTTTTCAAGCTCTCGCCGCGCTCATTGACCATAGCGCGTACTTTGCCGTAAGCAGTGCCGGCAATTATCGTATCGCCCACCCGGAGCGTACCTTTTTGTACCAGTACGGTAGCAACAGGCCCGCGCCCTTTGTCGAGCTCGGCCTCTATTATCGTGCCGTGGGCCGGCAGGTTGGGATTGGCAGTCAGTTCCTGCATCTCGGCTGTCAAAAGTATCATTTCCAAAAGTTCGGCTATACCCGTCTGCTTGTGTGCGGAAACAGGCACCATAATGGTCTGGCCGCCCCAGTCTTCAGCCTGTAGGCCATATTCCGTAAGCTGCTGTTTTACCCTATCTGGGGCCGCCCCCGGCTTGTCCATCTTGTTTATCGCCACAATTATAGGAACTTCCGCCGCTTTGGCATGGTTTATCGCCTCGATAGTTTGCGGCATGACGCCATCGTCGGCCGCTACTACCAGTATGGCGACATCAGTGACTTTAGCGCCGCGGGCGCGCATGGAAGTAAACGCCTCGTGGCCCGGCGTATCGAGAAATACTATTTTCTTACCCTGGTAATGAACCTGGTAAGCGCCTATATGCTGAGTGATGCCACCAGCTTCGCGGGCAGTGACATTGGTTTTTCTTACAGTGTCAAGAAGCGACGTCTTGCCATGGTCGACATGCCCCATAATAGTGACTACCGGAGCGCGCGGCAATCGTTTTTGCGGATCGTCGTCTACTTCCTGTATCTCTGTCGGATCATGCTCAGGCGGTAGCTCTTTTACTTCCACCTGAAATTCATTGGCAACTAAAGTTGCAGTATCAAAATCTATCTCCTGGTTTATGGTCGCCATGACGCCAAGGCCAAGAAGACATTTAATGACTTCCGATACTTCCCTTTTTAACGCTGCGGCAAAATCCTTTATAGAGATAAATTCAGGTATTTCAACGCTGGTGGGTTTTTGGACATTGGCCGTCGGCTGGACGAAAAGACCAGCCTTGGCATGTTTGGACAGTTTGCTTTTATCGATAAATTCCGGGCGTTCATGTTTTTTATCCTGGAATTTTCCTTTTTTCTTCTGGTTATAGGAAAATTTATTCCCCTGGGAAGCCGGCGGTTTAGCGCCAGCGGTTTCGCCCGGTTTGGCAGCAGGTTTTTTATTGAACCCTTGATCCGGTCGCGGCGGGAAACTCCTTTGCTGCTGGGCAGGCGCTCCGCCCGGCCTGTTGTTATACGGCTGTTGTCCTGGCGCACCCTGCGGACGCTGCTGCTGGAAGCCACCCGGTCTGTTATACGGCTGTTGTCCTGGCGTACCTTGCGGGCGCTGCTGCTGGAAGCCACCCGGTCTGTTGTACGGCTGCTGTCCTGGCGCGCCTTGCGGACGCTGTTGCTGGAACCCGCCCGGCCTATTGTGCTGCTGTTGTCCCGCCGGCGCTGCCGTGCCTACCCGTGGCTGTTGCGGACGAAAATCGCCGCGTTCTCCACGCGCTTCATGCCTTTGTTGTCCCGGCTGCTGCGGGGAATAGGCGCCCTGTTGCGGGCGCTGCACTGGCCTTGCGCTTTGCGGCGTATGTGTATGCGAAGGAGCCGCCGGCTTTTGACCAGGCTGAAATACCCGCCTTTCTCCGGTAGGAGGAGCGGGCGGCACATGAACAGGCGCAGCCGTACGCGGCGGTTGGGGCCGCGTTTCAGGACGTTCGGTTTTCTCTATTTGTTCAACGGGAGCCTTGGGCGCCTCACGGCGTACAGGTGCGGCAGCTTCAGGCGGTTTTACCGGTTTAACTGGCTGCGTCGTCGGCTGCACTGTTTTTTCCTGTGCGGCTTTAGGCGGTTCAGGCTTGATGGCAGGCGCAAGTTTTTCCTGTGCGGCCACAGCGTCGCTTTTACGCGCAAAAGTCCTTACGATAATCTCCCGTCCATTTTCATCGATACTGCTCATATGGTTTTTAACCGGCATGTCATTTCTAGCTAAAATATCTAAAATCACCTTGCTGGTTGCGCCAAATTCTTTTGCTAATTCAAATACCCTGTACTTAGGCATCCATCCACCCCCAAGATTATCGTTCACCAATACCTTTAACCTCTTTTTCTATCATAACGGCAAAGCCTTTATCAAGTACAGCCACCGCCGTACGTTCGGCTTTTCCTATTGCTCCACCCAGTGAGCGCCGGCCCAGGCATCCATAGACCGGAACTGCAAAAGATGCTGCCATATTAAACATATTTTTGCGGGAATTTTTCGCGGCGTCCGCCGCTACAAGCAACAGCTTAGCTTTACCCGCTTTTACCGCCGTCTGTACGGCTGTGTCGCCCGAAGCAAGTTTACCGGCTTTTTGCGCCAGCCCCAGTGCGGCAAGTATCTTTTCTTCCCTCATGTGCCGATACCCGACAACAAAGTTTCATAAATATCGCTAGAAACACTTTTTTCAAGGGCTTTTTCCAGACGTTTTTCTTTCCAGGCTTTTTGCACGCAGGACTGGTCTGCACAGACATACGCTCCCCGGCCTGCCTTTTTTCCTGTACTGTCAAGCGTTATATCGCCTTCCGGGGTACGTACGATACGCAAAAGGTCGCGTTTATTTTTCATTTGCTGGCAGCCTACGCACATGCGTTGAGGTACTTTCTTCACTTTCATGCCAGTTCACGCGCCTCCTCGGCAGCAGCCTGCGACTCACTCTTTATGTCTATCTTCCAGCCAGTAAGTTTTGCGGCCAGGCGGGCATTTTGCCCCTCTTTGCCGATAGCCAGGGAAAGCTGGTAGTCAGGCACTACTACCCGGCAGATCTTCTCCGCTGTATTCGCCTCTACCGACACCACTTTTGCCGGGCTCAGGGCATTGGCTACATACTGCTGCGGATCGGCGCTGTATTTTACGATATCTATCTTTTCGCCGCGCAGTTCATTGACTATAGTCTGTACGCGCATGCCTTTATGCCCGACACAAGAGCCTACAGGGTCGACATTTTCATCCTTGGAATAAACCGCTATCTTGGAACGCATACCGGCTTCACGGGCCACCGACTTTATCTCTACCAGCCCGTCGTGTATCTCCGGCACTTCGAGTTCAAACAGACGTTTCAAAAGCCCGGGGTGTGTGCGGGAAACCATTATCTGCGGGCCTTTATTGGTCTTTTTTACTTCTATTATATAAGTCTTTATGCGGTCAAGGTAGGCATAGCGTTCCCCTTCAATCTGCTCGTTTGCCGTAAGGATAGCCTCCGCCTTGCCTAAATCTATGTAAACATTTTTCTGTTCAGTACGCTGTACGACGCCGGTCACTATATCGCTCTCACGGTTGGAAAATTTTTCATAGACCAGCCCGCGCTCTATTTCCCGGATACGCTGCACCACCACCTGTTTTGCGGTCTGGGCGGCAATACGGCCAAAATTCCTCGGCGTTACCTCTATCTCCACGATATCGTCAAGCTGGTAGCGCGGGTCGATCTTTCTCGCTTCTTCCAGCGTCATTTCCAAATATTCGTCTTCTATTTTATCCACTATTATTTTCCGTGCATAAACGTGTATATCGCCCTTGGTACGGTCAAGCGCTACTCTCACATTTTGCGAAGAGCCGAAATTTTTACGGTACGCGGCAATAAGGGCCGCCTCCACAGCATCAAACAAGATTTCCGGTACGATGCCTTTTTCCTTCCCCAATTCCCTAAACGCGCTCAACAATTCTGAATTCACTATCTATATCCCCCTAAAATATTTATATACCATTATATTAAAACGTTAGATGCAATCTTACCCAAGATATTTTTCCCCGTTCCAGTTCCTCTATTTTACCGTCCACCGTGATGCGCAAGATATCCTGCGTACAGTCCCCCAGCTCACCGGTCATGACTTTTTTATCGTCCTGCATCTTGACGTCTATCATTTCGCCCTTATGCCGTAAAAAATCACGTTCTTTACGCAATTTACGGTCAAGGCCGGGAGATGATACCTCAAGATAATAACGTTCTTTTATAAAGTCCTGTTCATCCAGCAGGGCCGCCAGTTTTTCACTGACATTCTGGCAATCGTCTATTTCGAGTCCCCCCTCTTTATCGAGGAAGACCCGCAAATACCAGTCACGTTCCCGGACGTATTCTACGTCCACCAGCTCGAGAGACGTACCGGCCAGCATGGGCGTTACCAGTCCTTCTACCAGTTCCTCCACATTTTTTTTTAGCAAACAAAAACCCCCTTTAAAACCGTTGTTAAACTCATCCGCACATATAAATAAGCTGAGAGAGTGGGCTATCTACCCACTCTCGGCATCGTTACCTTGAATTTTCTGTATTCAGTATACCATCAAAAGCAGCTTATTACAATACTTTCCACTAAAATAAACTGGTCTGGTTGCTTTCCGGCAAGTCATCCAAACAGCCGTGGTTGCTCAGTAATTCTATCACTGTTTTCGACACGCCGGCGCGCAGACGTAGATCATCGCGCGATATAAAGGGCTCCCCTTCCCTGGCCGCCGCGATATTGAGAGCGGCAGTCTTGCCGAGCCCGGCCAAAGAGGTGAGCGGCGGCAGCAACCCGCCTTCTACCAAAAGAAAGCGTGTCGGGTGGGAACGGTAAAGGTCTATACGCAAGAAAGAAAGCTTGCGCAGTCCCATTTCATACGCCAACTCGAGTACGGTGGCCAGGCTCTTTTCTTTGGCGCTGGCTTCTTTGCCTTTTTGCTCAATAAGCTTTATTTGGTTTTTTATGACTGCATTTCCCTGCAATATGAGGTCGGCGTCAAAATCGTCCGCCCGGATGCTGAAGTAGGCTGCATAAAACTCCCTCGGATAGTGCACTTTGCAATAAGCGATGCGGTAGGCCATCATGACATAGGCAACGGCATGAGCCTTGGGGAACATGTATTTTATCTTATTGCACGATTCTATATACCACTCGGGTACTTTTTTCTCCCGCATGGCCTCCTCGGCCGCCGGCTTGACGCCTTTTCCTTTGCGCACGTCTTCCATGGTGTTGAAGGCTATAAGAGAATCCACCCCTTTAGCTATCAGGTACAGCATGATGTCATCCCGGGCGGAAATGGTCTCCGCTACTTTGGCCGTGCCGCTCCGGATAAGATCCTGGGCATTGTTCAGCCAGACGTCTGTACCGTGGGAATAGCCGCTGATGCGGACGAGTTCGCTGAAACAGGCCGGCTTGGTGTCTTCCAGCATCTGCCGCACAAAGCGGGTGCCAAACTCCGGCACGCCGAAAGTACCCACTGTAGACCCCAGTTCTTCCGGCGTCAAACCTAAGGCTTCGGTAGAAGAAAAAAGCGATATGGTAGCCGGGTCGCCAAACGGTATGTCAGTAGGCATTATGCCGGTCATCTCTTCCAGCATTTTTATCACCGTCGGGTCGTCATGCCCTAGGATATCGAGCTTGACCAGCCGGTCGCTTATCGAATGATAGTCAAAATGCGTCGTCACCGTATCCGAATCCCGGTCATCCGCCGGCCGCTGCAAGGGAGTGAAAAAATGAACGTCCATGTCTCGCGGCACCACCATGATACCGCCCGGGTGCTGCCCGGTCGTCCGCTTTACGCCTTCGCAGCCGGAAGCCACCCCGTTGATATGGGCCGAACGTATATTGAGTCCTTTTTCTTCGTAATATTTGCGGGCAAAACCGCCGGCTGTTTTTTCGGCTATGGTAGAAATAGTGCCGGCACGGAAAACATTGGCTTTGCCAAACAGCTCTTCTGTATATTTGTGCGCCCTGGCTTGATAGTCGCCGGAAAAGTTCAAGTCTATATCCGGCACCTTGTCGCCTTTAAATCCCAAAAAAACGGCAAAAGGTATCTGATGTCCGTCGCGCACCATCTTAGCCTGGCAAAATGGGCATTCTTTTTCCGGCAGATCAAAACCGGAGCCAAAACTGTTGTCTGTTATAAATTCGCTATGGCAGCAGTTAGCACAGCGGTAATGCGGCGGCAGGGGGTTTACCTCTGTTATGTTCATCATTGTCGCCACCAGGGAAGATCCGACAGAACCCCGGGAACCGACCAAATAGCCGTCGTCCAGGGATTTTTTTACCAGTTTATGCGCTATCAGGTAAAGCTCGGCAAAGCCGTTTTTGATGATGCAATCAAGTTCCATCTCCAAGCGTTCGACCACTATTTCGGGGAGGTTGCCGCCATAAAGTTTTTTGGCCGTATTGTACGACATATTAAAAACTTCGTCGGCCGCCCCCGGTATTTGCGGCGAATATAATTCGTCCGGGATAGGTTTTAGCATTGGTATCCCGTCGGCAATAGCGGACGGGTTTTTAACTATTACTTCATAGGCTGTTTCCCGGCCGAGGTATTTGAACTCTTCGAGCATCTCCTCTGTCGTGCGAAAAAAGATCGGCGGCTGCAAATCAGCATCCGAATAGCCCTGACCACCCTGTAAAATACGGCGGTAGACATCGTCCTCCGGTTTGAGAAAATGCACGTCGCAGGTGGCAACAACAGGTTTTCCCAGTTCTTTGCCGAGAGCGACGATTTTTTTATTTATTTCACACAACTCTTGTTCGTTTTTTACCCTACCGCTACGGATCAAAAATGCGTTATTGCCGTTAGGCTGTATTTCAAGATAATCGTAAAACTCTGCTATTTCACGTATTTTTTCCGGCTGCTCTTCATTTAAAAAAGCCTGGTATAACTCGCCCGCCTCGCAGGCCGAGCCGAATATAAGTCCTTCCCGGTATTCTTCGAGCAAGTTTTTCGGGATACGCGGCCGTTTGTAAAAATATTTGAGATGGGAAAGTGAAACCAGGCGGTAAAGGTTTTGCAGCCCTTTCTGGCTGGCCGCCAGTATGATGATATGCCAGGATTCCTTGTCGTCTTCCCCTTCGATGAGGTAGCCTTCCATGCCGTATAAGACTTTTATGCCGGCTTTTTTCGCCACGTTGTAGGCTTCAGGAAAAGCCTGCACTACTCCATGGTCGGTTATAGCTACCGCCTTATGACCCCAGCTTGCCGCGCATTTTATATAGTCTTCGGTCGACATCACAGCGTCGAGCGCGCTCATCTTGGTATGGGCGTGCAGTTCCACACGTTTTTCTTCGGCTCCGTCCATGCGCCCGGCCCGCTCTACCAGCATGATGTTTTGCGGCGTGACGACCAGTTCGTTGCGCTCAAAACGGTCATGCTGCACCCGCCCCATCATGCGTACATACTGCCCCGGCTTTAGCGCACTGGCTTCATGTTCGTATTTCTCTTTGCTGTCAAACAGTATTTTGGCCTGCAAGCCGTCCGTGCTATCGAAAATATCAAATTTAAAAAGACAGTTGCCTGTCCGCAGTTCCCGCAAATCAAAGCGATGGATGATGCCTTCTATTACCGCTTTGGGTTCTTCTTCCTGTATCTCGCTGATCGGCTGCGGGGCTTTTTTGAAGGCTTTGCCATATAAAACCCCGTTTTTCTTACCGCCGTTTTTTTCTTCTTCCACAGCTGCCACAGCTGCCAGGTATTCTTCAGTTATGAAGCTGTCGTCAGGTTCTTCGTGAATACTTTCAAATATGTCAAATTCTATCGGCAAATCTTTTTTAAATTTATCTTTTAACAACTGGGCAAATATGCCATCCACTTTTTTTTGTTTGATGCGCGTTATAGCAAACTCCCCTTCTACCGGGATGATAAGTTTGCCGCTTTCCAGCCGCCAGGGACTAGCTTCGAGAAAACATGAAATATCCGGGCAATCCCGGGCAATATACTGTACCATGTATTCTTTGGCTACCGTCAGCCAATTTTCTTTGCCGCCGCAAAGTTTAAATTTCACACTGGCTAATTTATATGAATGGCAAATCGAATAGGCCACCCTGTCCAATACATTATCCGGCACAGGCTGTTCTTTGTCCAAAGTTATACACCAGCCGGCCGGCTGGCTGGATATATCTATCTTCAATATTTTAGACGCGAAAAATATCTTTTTTTCTTCGTCCGGCAACGGCAGGCCCTGGATCAAGTTTTTCAGGCAGCCGTCGTTCTCCGGTACAAGGCAATACTCAAACCCCACTGCAACGCCCCCTGTATTTTATCCATAGCGGATTATATAGTCGTATGTTTTTTAAAAAACACTACATATAGATATTATTATAGCAAAAAAATCATAGAAAAAGGCGGTTTGTCACCGCCTAAAAAAAATTTTATAGTTTATTTAATATATCTTGCAAGGTTTGCAGATAAGCGTCTGTTTCCACAAATACCACTGCGCCGCTTTTCCTTATCTTTACCTCGAGCTTGCCTTCTTCGATAGTTTTTGGTCCGATAGTGATACGCAGGGGGTAACCTATGAGGTCGGCGTCCTTGAACTTTACCCCGGCGCGTTCCGTGCGGTCATCAAGTACTGTCTCCACACCGGCCGCGCTAAGTTCTTCATAAATTTTTTCCGCCAGCGTCATCTGTTCTTCGTTTTTAGCGTTTACCGGCACCACTACCGCCTGGTAAGGAGCTATAGCCAGCGGCCATATTATGCCGTTTTCATCGTTGTTCTGCTCGATGGCGGCCGCCATGGTGCGGCTGACGCCGATGCCGTAACAGCCCATGACCATCAGTTGTTCTTTGCCATTTTCATCGAGAAAAGTGGCGTTTAGTTTTTCGCTGTATTTAGTGTGCAGCTTGAATACCTGGCCCACCTCTATGCCGCGGGCTTTAGCCAGTTTGCCGCCGCAGCGCTGGCAGCAGTCGCCCTCTTGTATCAAACGTATGTCGGTCACGATGTCCGGTTTGAAATCACGCCCCGGATTTACATTTATATAGTGGCTGTCTTTTTTATCTGCGCCGCAGACAAAGTTATGCATGTTCATGACTGAGGCGTCTACGATGACAGTAACGCCTTTTTTACCCGGCAAAACGCCCATATAACCCGGCGCCGTACCGGCAGCCAGCAGTTCGCTTTCCGTCGCCATAGTTATATTTACTGCGCCGCTTATATTCAACACCTTTATCTCGTTTACTTCGTGGTCGCCGCGGACAAAAGCCAGTATCAGTCCTTTATCGCTGCTGTAGGCGACAGCCTTGACGCTTTTTTCCACCGGCAGTTTCAGATAGTCGCAAACAGCTTTTATCGTCGAACAGCCGGGAGTGGCCACCTCCTCTAGCGACAGCGCCGTTTCAGCCGGCGCCTCTATCGGATTGAGCTCCGCCTTTTCCGTATTGGCGGCAAAATCGCAACTTTCACAATAAACTATTTCCGCTTCGCCGCTATTGGCCAGCACCATAAATTCATGCGAGCCACTGCCGCCTATGGCGCCCGAGTCCGCCTCCACCGGCCGAAAGACCAGCCCGCAACGCTCGAATATGCGCGTATAAGCATCGTACATTTTCTTATAAGATACATCGAGCGCCGCCTGGTCGCGGTCAAAAGAGTAAAGGTCTTTCATGATGAATTCCCGCCCGCGCATCAACCCAAAACGCGGCCGTATTTCATCGCGGTATTTATTTTGTATTTGGTAGAGCATGAGCGGCAGTTGCCGGTAAGAGCGGACATCGCCCCGCACCAGGGTAGTCACCAGCTCTTCGTGAGTAGGGCCCAGGCAAAAAGGACGGTCATGCCGGTCTTTAAGGCGGAACATCTCATCGCCGTACACCGACCAGCGGCCGCTTTCCTGCCAGATCTCAGCCGGCTGCACTATCGGCATGGCTATCTCCTGGCCGCCTTTGGCGTCCATTTCTTCACGTACTATCCGCTCTATTTTTTTCAGCACCCGCCAGGCCAGCGGCAGATAGGAATAAATGCCCCCGGCTGCTTTCCTGATAAAACCGGCCCGCAATAATAGCTGATGGCTGGCCACTTCCGCTTCGGCCGGAACTTCACGCAAAGTCGGCGCATATAAATTGGAAAATCTCATTGTCTGTTCGCCCTTTCCTGCAAAATACATGCTATTTCATTGAATAATTCATCAAGTAATACTTCTTCCGGCACTCGCCGTAATATCTGCCCCTGGCGAAATATCAGCCCTTCGCCCTTGCCGCCCGCTATGCCGACGTCGGCAGCCTTTGCTTCGCCCGGGCCATTGACCACGCAGCCCATTACCGCTACGGTGATATCGTCTTTGATGTCCGCAAGTTTTTTCTCTACTGCCAGAGCGAGTTTCTCAAGGTCAATATCGGTACGGCCACAGGTAGGGCAGGCAATGATAGTCGGGCCGTACGGCCGCAGGTTGAGCGATTTTAATATTTCCCGCCCTACTTTTACTTCCGCTACCGGGTCACCGGTAAGCGACACCCTGATGGTATCTCCTATGCCCATAGCCAAAAGCGCGCCAATGCCGACGGATGATTTTATCACGCCGGAGTTTACTGTCCCCGCCTCCGTTATACCCAAATGCAAAGGATAGGAACACTCCCGGGCCATCAACCGGTAGGCGTCGATAGTCATGGGAACGTCATGTGCTTTTAGCGACAGTTTTATATCTTGAAAATCCATCTCTTCCAGTATTTTTATGTGCCGCCAGGCCGCTTCCACCATGGCCTCCGGACACTGTTTACCGTATTTTTGCAAAAGGTCGGCCGGCAAAGAGCCGGCATTTACGCCGATGCGCAAAGGTATGCGGCACTCTTTGGCCTTTTCCACCACCTGGCGCACCTTATCTTCGCCGCCGATATTCCCGGGATTGATACGCAAAGCGTCTACTCCGGCTTCCATAGACAATAACGCCAGCCGGTAGTCAAAGTGTATATCCGCGACTAGCGGCAGGGCGCTATTTCTCTTTATTTCCGGCAACGCCGCCGCAGCAGCCTTGTCCGGCACCGCCAGGCGCACTATATCGCAACCGGCAAGCGCAAGGCTCTCTATCTGTGAGAGCGTAGCCTTAACATCATGAGTCTTGGTGTTGGCCATAGACTGCACGCTTATCTGGTGTCCGCCGCCTATCCCAACATTACCGATGCTTATGCTGTTTGTTTTCCTGCGTTCGATCATGTTGTTACTCCGTTAAAAAAGGTTGAACCTGCCAATATCTTTCATAGTGGCAAATATCATTATGCTCAAGAGTATCACCAATCCCGCATACTGTATGCGTTCCAGGGATTTCGGCCCCAGCGGCTTGCCGCGCACTCCTTCGATGAGCAGCATTACGACATGGCCGCCATCTAGCATCGGAATTGGCAGCATATTGATGAGACCGAGATTTATGCTAAGAAATGCGGCAAAGTTCAAGAGCGGCAGAACGCCGTACTGCGCCACCTTGCCCGCCATCTGGGCCACGCCCAGGGGCCCAGCCAGATCGGCGTTCTGCGAACTGCGCAGCATGCCGGCCAAACCTACCAGCATTTCTTTGGCTACTTCATATGTTTGCTGTACCGATACTTTCGCCGTTTCCCATAGGCCCGGCTGGTATTTTTCTATCTGGGCGGTCACGCCGATGACTCCCCTTTTACTTTTAGGGTCAAGCTGCGGCGTAACAGTGACAGTAAAAGTCTTGTCCTGGCGCTGTACCAGCAGCTTTGTCGGCATATCCGGCCTGAGGCGTATTTCATCCACCAGTTGCACCCAAGTTTTGACCGCCTTGCCTTCTACCTCTATAATGCGGTCATTTGCCATAAGGCCGGCCGCTGCCGCCGGGCGGCCTTCTATGATTTCGCCCAGAACAGACTGGTCTACAGGGGTAGCGACGCCGGAAAAGCTGATTACCACAAAAAACAGCACGACCGGCAGTAAAAGGTTCATAAACGACCCTGCTACTATCACCAGCAGACGTTTAAATAACGGCTGGTTATTGAAATTTCGCGGGTCGGCCGGCTCATCAGGGTCCATACCGGCAATTTTATTGTACCCGCCCAATGGTATCATGCGCAGTGAATAAAGGGTCTCTCCTTCTTGCTTGCTATAAATAGTCGGGCCAAAACCTATGGCAAATTCGGTTACTTTCATACCGGACATTTTTGCTACAATAAAATGGCCCAATTCATGGACAAAAACCAGTAGGCCAAATACGAAAATCGTGGCTAAGATCGTTATCACTTATCTTCCTCCCGCAACGCTCATTCACCGGCGTTGCTCAAATATTCCAGCGCCAGGGCCCTGCCTTCCCTGTCAGCCTCTTCAATGGCAGGCAAAGACGGCCCGGCAACCGGTCTGTGTTTTTTCATAGCGTATTCGATAGCACGCGGAATGTCAAGGTATTTTGCCTTTCCATCGATAAAAGCATATACGGCCTGTTCATTGGCCGCATTGTAGACGGCAGGCATACTGCCGCCTGCCTTGCCGGCGGCAAAAGCCAGCTGTAACGCCGGGAAAGTCTCTGTATCAGGCTTGGCAAAATTTAGCTGGCCGATTTTAAAGAAATCCATACGGCCAAAATCGGCCGGCCAGCGCTCAGGCCAGGAAAAAGCATACTGGATGGGCAGGCGCATATCCGGCAACCCCAGCTGCGCTATCACCGCGCCATCGGAGTATTCCACCATGGAATGTATGACGCTCTCCGGGTGCACTACGACTTCTATATTATCATAAGAAACGCCAAACAGCCAATGCGCCTCTATAACCTCGAGGCCCTTGTTCGCCAGCGTGGAAGAGTCTATAGTAATTTTTTGCCCCATAGACCAATTCGGGTGTTTAAGACAGTCCGCCAGGGCTATGTTTTCCAGTTCGTCAACTTTTTTACCGCGGAAGGGTCCGCCTGAGGCAGTGAGCAGTATTTTATGTACCTGCCTGCCGTCCTCGCCATTCAATGATTGAAAAATAGCGCTGTGTTCGCTGTCTACCGGCAAAAGAGAGACTTTGTTTTTAGCGACCGCCGGCATGATGATATTGCCGGCCGCCACCAGTGTTTCTTTGTTGGCCAGAGCTATATTTTTTCCGCTTTCGATAGCCGCCAGCGTTGGCTTCAAACCGGCAAAGCCGACCATCGCCGCCAGTACTGTATCGGTTTTTTCATAGGTTGCCGCCGCCAGCAGCCCTTCGTCGCCCGATAATATTTTAGTATTGCCGCAATAGTTTTTACGCAGGCGTTCGGCGGCTTTATGGTCAGAGAGCACCGCCAGTTCCGGCTGGAATGCATTTATTTGTTCTGCCAGTTCCTGATCGTTGGTATTTGCCGCCAACACACTTACTTTTACTTTGTCCGGGTTTGCCGCGGCCACTTCCAGCGCCTGGCGGCCGATAGAACCGGTACTGCCAAGTATAGCTATATTTTTCATATTCTGTCCTCACTTATAAACAGGTAGGAAGAGTAAATTTAAGGTAAATATATACTGTAGGCGCAACGAACAACAGGCTGTCCAGCCTATCCAGCACCCCGCCGTGACCGGGGAAAATACTGCCTGAGTCTTTAACGCCGGAGAATCTTTTGAGCTGCGACTCGGCCAGGTCGCCCAAAGGCGCGAATATAGCGACAATAAGGCCAAAAAGCCAAAGATTTACCTGGTGCACGCCAAAAAAGTAGCTGCCCATAGCCCATACACAGATTATACAACCGATGAAGCCGCCTATGGCCCCTTCCCAGGATTTGGCCGGGCTGATAGCCGGGCATAGTTTGGTCTTGCCAAAAGCCGTCCCGATAAAATAGGCAAATGTATCGCTGGCCCATGTCCCGATGAGCGCCAACCACAATACCGCCTCGCCAAAAGGCATATTGCCTACCGGTGTAGTAAAAAAGACAGGCGCGTCAAACTGCCGTAACAGTATTATATGGGAAAACAATATTCCTATGTACCCCACCGCATAAAAAGAATAAAGGTTGCAGTAAAACCAGTTGTTATTTTGATGCCGGCATATGCCTTCGAGCATGATTAGCAGCAGGGAAAGAGTGATCAGGCTCAAAAACACTCCTTCGTTTTTCCAGCTGTATGCCGCTATGCAAAGTAAAATGGCTGGCGCGCCCGCGCTTAAAGGATAAATGGAGGCGTATTTTTTCCCCGCCATATTATTCAATTCCCAAAGGGCTACCGCCGCCAGAAAAACTATAGCGGCAACAAAAGAAACATCGCCGCTATGTATCAGGTACACTACCAGCGGTATGCCTACTATAGCTGTAGCGACTCTTTTTTTCAACATATTACACCTGCTTGCCTGTATTTAAAGCGCCAAACCGCCTGTCCCGTCTTTGAAAATCATAGATAGCCCGGTAAAGGTGGTTCGGCGTAACGTCCGGCCAATAGTCCCCGGTAAACCATATTTCCGCATAAGCCATTTGCCACAAGAGAAAATTGCTTATGCGCATATCCCCGCCCGGCCTTATAAGTAAGTCCAGTGCAGGCAAGTTTTTAGTATAAAGATATTGTTCAAATAGCGCCTCATCGATTTGTTGCGGCGTTATTTTATTTTCCATAGCGGCAAAAGTGATATTTTGAACTGCCCGCAGTATTTCCGCCTGGCCGCCGTAATTTACCGCAAGGTTCAAAACCAGGCCGGTATTTTGCGCCGTAGCGCCGACAGTCCTTTCAGCCCGCAACCTCACGGCCTCGGGCAATTTTGCCAGGTCACCGCTGAACATGATTTTTACCTGGTGCTTATTGAGTTTATCCAGTTCGGAAGTCAGGTAGATATCCAGCAAGTTCATGAGAAAATTGACTTCGTATTCCGGGCGTTTCCAATTTTCGGTGGAAAAAGCGTAAGCTGTGATGGCTTTTACGCCCAATTCCCCTGCGCTTTTTACTATCTCGCGCAAGGTTTCTGCTCCCCGCTTGTGCCCCATGGTGCGCGCCATGCCGCGTTCCTTGGCCCAGCGGCCATTGCCGTCCATGATGATCGCTATATGTTTCGGCATAACGCCGCTTAATATACTTTCTTTGGTTATTTCAACCACAATATATCTCCTAAAATATAAAACTATAAAATAAAGACACGACCCCCTCTATCCCGAGGGGGTCAACATGCAATCAAGGAGCTTCTATCGCACTAACCGGGCAAACGCCGGCACAGGCGCCGCACTCGATGCAAGCATCTGTAATCACATAAGGATTACCTTCTTTTATTGCTTCCACCGGGCAAGTCGCCGCGCAAGTTCCACATGCAACGCAGGTGTCGTTGATTTTATAGGCCATTTATAGCACCTCCTTCCCGTGTTTTCGGCATACAGTCAATGTTTGTACCCCATTTTCTTTTAAAACCTGCCTGACAACATACCGCTCAAAACAAGCGCCGCTTTCACGGGGCGCCAGTGTTTCTTCGATGGTATATATACATCCGCGTTCTTTCAGTCTAGCCTCGGCAGCCTCAAGCGGCCAGGCCAGTACATCCGGTTGCGGCAAGGCGCTCTTTTGCATCAGACTTCCATTACTTCCTTTTCTTTTTGCGCACAGACACTGTCCGCTTCTTTTATGTATTTATCAGTCATTTTTTGCATGACGTCCTGCGCTTTTTTGGCTTCATCCTCGGAAACCGTCTTGTCTTTTTCCTCTTTTTTTATGATTTCATTTGCGTCGCGGCGGATATTTCTAATAACTACCTTACAGTCTTCGCATTTTTTCTTGACAACTTTCACCAGTTCCTGGCGGCGTTGTTCGGTCAGTTGCGGTATGGCAAGGCGGATAGCTACGCCGTCGCTGTTAGGATTAAGGCCCAGTTCAGATTTGAGTATGGCCCGCTCGATATCTTTCATGGTGTTTTTTTCCCAAGGCTGGATGATGATCATCCGCGGTTCGGGTATGGAGATGTTCGCCACCTGGTTGATCGGGGTCGGCGTGCCGTAATAATCTACCATGACTTTATCTAAAAGCGCGGGCGTGGCACGGCCGGCACGCAGGGTAGAATAATCCTGGCGCATGATTTCAATAGCTTTTTTCATCTTGTTTTCATGTGCGGCTTGCATGTCGCTCATACTTACCATATTTATTCCCCTCCTACTATTGTACCTATTTCTTCGCCGTTGGCAACCTTTAATATATTTCCCGGCCGATCTATGTTAAATACTATTATCGGTATGCGGTTGTCCATACAAAGGCTGATAGCGGTCGTATCCATAACGCCAAGGCCGCGCTGGATGACTTCAAGGTAATTGAGTTTATTGAATTTTACGGCATTGGGATTTTTATTGGGGTCACAGTCATAAACGCCGTCGACATTCTTTTTGGCCATCAAAATCGCATCGGCTTCTATTTCAGCCGCCCTGAGGGCAGCGGTAGTGTCTGTAGAAAAATAAGGGTTGCCTGTGCCGGCGGCAAATATGACCACCCGTTTTTTCTCCAAATGGCGTATGGCACGGCGCCTGATATAAGGCTCGGCGATCTGCCTCATTTCAATGGCTGTCTGCACCCTGGTCATAACGCCCAAGGCCTCCAAGGCGTCCTGCAAAGCCAAGGAGTTGATAACTGTCGCCAGCATGCCCATATAATCGGCGGTCGCCCTGTCCATCCCCTGGGCGCTGCCGGACAGGCCGCGCCAAATATTGCCGCCGCCATTGACAACGGCTACTTCCAAACCTGTTTCGTTTACTTCTTTGATCTGGCGCGCTATATTCTCTACGGTTTCCGGGTCGATGCCATAGCCCTGAGAACCGGCTAAGGCTTCACCGCTAAGTTTCAATACTACCCGGCGAAATTTTCCCTGTTCCATTTAATCCCCCCTGTAGTTCTATACTCCATATTCGACAAATTTGCCGTATATCCTTTTGAAGTGTTTTAAGAAAAAAGAGAACACGTTACCGTGTTCTCTTTGAAACTTAGTCTTTTTGGACAAAAGACATAACTTCTGCGGCAAAATCGTTCGATTTTTTCTCTATGCCTTCACCCAATTGATAACGGACAAAGCGGCGTATAGAAATATTTTCCCCTATTTTGGCGATGCTTTCAGTTATAATCTGGGAAATCGTCTTATCAGGGTCTTTAACAAACGGCTGCTCGATAAGGCAAACCTCTTTGTAATATTTTTCTATACGTCCATCTACCATTTTTTCTACTATTTTTTCCGGCTTGCCTTCATTGAGCGCTTGCGCTTTTAAAACTTCGCGCTCATGGTTCAATATCTCCGCAGGAACTTCTTCTTTCATCAGGTATTGCGGATTGCTGGCGGCTATATGCATAGCGATATCTTTGGCCAGGGTTTTGAAGTCGGCGTTTTTGGCCACAAAATCCGTTTCGCAGTTGAGTTCAAGCAAAACGCCAATACGCCCGTTGCCGTGAATATAGGCTTCAACAAGACCTTCGCTGGCGATACGCCCGGCTTTTTTAGCGGCTGCCGCCAAACCTTTTTCACGCAAATAATCTACTGCTTTATCTAAATCGCCACTGGTTTCACCAAGGGCTTTTTTGCAATCCATCATGCCTGCGCCTGTGCGTTCGCGCAGTTCTTTGACCATTTGAGCTGTTACCATGCACTTTGCCTCCTAAAATAAATCAATTTATATTGTAAAAATTTATTCGGCCGCTTCCGCGCCCTCTTCTATAGCCGCGGCTTCCGCGCTTTCTTGCATCTGCACGCCTTGCCTGCCTTCCAAAACAGCGTCGGCCATTTTAGCGGTCAGGAGTTTAACGGCTCTTATCGCATCGTCGTTGCCCGGGATGATGTAGTCTATTTCATCAGGATCGCAGTTGGTATCGACAACGCCAACTATAGGTATGTTGAGTTTACGCGCTTCGAGGACGGCGATACGTTCTTTGCGCGGGTCAATTACAAACAATGCCCCCGGCAGTTTGCCCATATCTTTGATACCGGCCAGAAATTTCGTCAGACGGGACATTTCATGCCGCAAAGAAAGCACTTCTTTTTTCGGCAAAACGTCAAATGTACCGTCGCTCTCCATCTTCTCCAACTGGCGCAGGCGGCTGATACGTTTTTGAATAGTTTGATAGTTGGTGAGCATACCGCCCAGCCATCTCTCATTGACAAAAAACATGTTGCAACGCAAAGCTTCGTCGCGCATGGCTTCCTGGGCTTGTTTTTTGGTACCGACAAAGAGTATGCTCTTGCCGCTTGCCGCTACATCGCGCAAAAAGTTATAAGCGGTTTCGATTTTCTTTACGGTTTTTTGCAGGTCAATGATATAAATACCATTGCGCTCCGTAAAGATATAAGGGGCCATCTTGGGGTTCCAGCGCCTGGTCTGGTGGCCGAAATGCACACCTGCTTCCAAAAGCTGTTTCATAGAAATAACTGCCATTTTTCATTCCTCCTGTTTTTTCCTCCGCAGTCCGCATTTTTGCATCCACCTTACGGCACAGTAGCAAATTGTCCTGCGTGTGTTTTATGTACCGGAAGATATTATAACATAAAGAAAAAAAGTCCACAAGGCTTTTGCCTCATGGACTGCTTTTATTTTACTCCGAATTTACGAGTAAGGGAAACTTCCCCCACGCCAAGGCCCAGCGTTTTGGCAATGTCGATGTCGGTATATCCGCTGGCGGCCAGCCGCATTATTTGCTTGTGCTTGAATTTCGGCTCGGCATTGCTCATGTCAAGCGCCGGAAAAGCCTCTACCCCTTGCTCTTCTGGTTCTTCTTCCGTTTGTCTTGCAGACGCCTGCCCATAATATTCCATAAACGGCGGCGGTGTTTCTATGTTGGGCAAATCAAGATGCACAGCCGTACTTTTAGTAGCCTGTAAAAGCGTTTCCACAAATGTTTGCGCCGTCGCCGCCTGCGCCTGCTCAGACGGAAGATAGGGCGCACCGGAACGCAAGTCGTTGGCGGCGTTTTTATACAGCTGTTCTTCGGCGATCTTGGTGCGAAGTTTCAGTTCTTCAATAGTTTCTTCCGCCTGCTGTAACAGTTCCGCCAGTTCCTTGCTGCTTAAATTTATTTTATCTACCGCTCTGTTAGCGGTGCTTTGCAAATCGTATTTAAAGTCGTCCACCTGGCTGGCAATATCAAGCGAAAATAAACGCGCAATCATATGGCGTTTATAAATGAGAAAAAATATGGCGCCAAGGATCAATACTAAGCCCGCTATCAAACCTGAATACACGAACAACACTTCCTTAATTATGAGCTTACGTCAAGGTTTTTGCCCCGTATCGGGTCCGTCATGCCAGACAATATCGTCCTTTGCTGCATTTTTTTCTCTTGCAAAGCTTCATTGGCATCTTTGTCTTCTTTGCCGGGAGACATTTGCTGCTTTTTCTTGCCGCCCTTTTGTTGCTGTTCTTTTTCTTTATCTCTCGTAACTTTACCAAATTCAGCGCGTTTGCTTTCCTGCACTTGTTCTTGTTTCATCTGCGCTTCACGCTGCAATTTTTCGGCAAATAGTTGCTGGGAAGTAGCTGCTTGGTCATTTTGCACAGCCTGGACTTTCCCGACATCAGTTACATGTGGCAAAATAACTTGCATGTCAACAGGTCTTATGCTCATATTACTCCCCCCTTAGTAATCACCTCAGGCATAAGGGCTAAGTTTCACTTCTCCCTCGTGAACGGAGAAAACGGAAAATTGAATGTTATCACGTACCGGGTACACGATATTGTTTATCACCATTTTTACGCCTGGGTATACGATGCCACTACATTTTATTTTACCTTCTTTTAATTTGTCAAACTCTGTTTCAATGGTTAAAAGCCGTTCCTTGACATACCCGATGCGGCCGGTCAAAGCTTCGAAAGTATTTTGCAGCTTAGTATAAAGTTCTGCCCGGGCCGGCGGCACTACCGACTGCTCCGTCGGTTTTATCAATTGCATAGATTTTTTGGTACTGTCAAACATTTCCATAGCATTTTTAAACTCATTGCGCAGGTTGAGGTATTCTTCCTTGATCATGGGATTTACGCCTACTTCGACGATCGTCGGCGGCGCCATTTGCGTACCTATGGTTTTCGCTTCTATTTCTTCACCGGCCGACACATGGCCGCCGGCAATGATGCCCTTGCCGCCCATAGCGGTCACTTTGACGCCGGCGCTTACTTTACTGTGCAAGACGGCGTCTGTCACTACAATGCTGTTGCCTGCATATATGTCGGCATTTTCTACAAACTTTGCCATCAGGGTCTCTTCAGCTTTTATGTATGAATTGTGAGCGCCTTGTATGCCATGCTTAACGTCTATGCTTTTACCTTCCACAGTACCGCCGAATACGCTGCCCATAACTTGGATATTCCCGCCTGCTTTTACGTAAAATCCCGCCTGGACGCTTCCCCGTACCACAACATTACCGGGGAAATCGATATTGCCTGTAGAAAAATCGATATCTTCCTTGATTTCCAGCACCGGTAAAACTTCTATTTTGTCACGGCCTATTACCAAATGTCCGGCAGTTTTTGCAATATACGTATTTCCTTCTACGCTTATGTTTTTACCTAAAGTAATACGTTTTTCCTTGCCGTCCTTGGCTTTAAGGAGTTTTCCTTTTATGGTGCTGCCGTTTTCTCCCGCGGTAGCGCTAATAAGTTCGGCAATAACATCATTTTCTGTAACAGAAGTAAAAAGATCCAGGTTTTTATAATCAACGCGCCCGCCGGAAATTTCTTTGGGTTGTCCTTTGTCGGCGCTGACCTTTATCTTCATTAAAAGTTCGCCATTTTTGCCATCTATTGCCGGCGTACCTTTTGCCACGACAAAAGTTTCACCCGGCCGGGAAATTAGTTTCTGGATACCATCTTCATCTATGCCAAAAGTTATGCCGTACTGTCCCAGTTCGGCAATTACTTCTTCTTTGCTTATTTTACCCGGAGTCGCGTTATTTTTTATTTGCGCACTCGCTTCCATGTCGTCACTGCTGATTTTTAATGTGACAACAGGCTTTGCTTCAGCGATCTTCACACTTTTACCTATGTTGTCAGAAGCGGACGTTATGGCATTATCATCTATATCTATAGCCTGCATTTCTTGCAAGGTTTTTTTTACTGCGGTAAGGAAAGCGGCGGCGTCTTCATTGACTGTGCCTGCTTTCAAATACAGGCCGTCCTGCTGCTGTTCTATTTCAAATGAACCTGCTTGGTCATTGTAACTTTTCTTGCCGCCTATATCCATGAAATCCTCCTAAATTGCTTTTTAAAGTAAGGTCGTTTTCAGTTCTGAAAGTGAGCCGCGCAGGCGGAATATTGCCTTCGTGTGCAGTTGGGATATACGCGCTTCGGAAAGTTTCATGATGACGCTTATTTCCCGCAAGGTAAGCCCTTCGTAATAATAAAGAGACATAACCAGACGTTCTTTTTCCGGCAATCTATCGATCGCTTTGGCCAAAATTTCCTTGGCTTCGTTTTTTTCAAACTCTTCCACAAAAGACGGCGTGCTGCCGGAACTTATTTCTTCCGCTTGGGAAAATTCTTCCAACGGCACAACTGTTGCCACCTGTATATCTGATAAAAGCTGGTGCAGCTGCTCTTCTGTGATAGAAAGCTCGTCCGCGATCTCTTTATCAGTGGCGCTCCGTCCCAGGCGGTCTTCAAGTTTGGTAACGGCGTGCTGGTACTGTTTTGCTTTTTGCCTTACTGAAATAGGTATCCAGTCCTGTACACGCAAAGCATCGAGCATAGCGCCGCGTATCCTTACAGTAGCGTACGTTTCAAATTTGACGCCGCGGGCAGGGTCGTAACGGTCTATCGCCTGCAAAAGACCAAAAAAACCTGTGCTAATAAAATCATCACGGTCTACATAGTTAGGCAAGCTTACACCCAGCCTGCCCGCTACGATTTTTACCAGAGGAATATAGTTTTCCACCAGAACATTGCGCAATTCCGCATTGTGCGTTTTACTATATTCGCGCCATATTTCATCTATAGCTACAGTAGTGTCTTTCTTTGCCGTGTCGGCCATAGCAAATACCCCACAAATTAATGGTTGTCGTCATCTTTGTCAACAATAACGACGCGATTGAATGAATCGTCGGCAATACCATCTTGCACTGGTGAAAATTGCTGTTCATCCATATCAGTTTTCTTTGCATTATCTTCAGGCGGCGCTGCTTTATCCTTTTTAGGAAGGCCGCCGGTGGTTTTTTTACCTGTCGGACCTTTTTCAGCTAAAGCATCTGCCTGTAAATTTTGCAAAAATATATTAAACAAAAAGCCTATGCCCAAAAATACTATAAACGATATAAAAGAGCGCAAAAATATGACCTTAATAGTCACAATACCTTGTGACAGAGCAAAAAAAACTGTAAATGCAGCAGCAAGCGCCGCCAGTGAGAACATTATAAGAAGGCTCAATTTATTAAAGCTGATAATATTTGCCATTATCAGATATCCTTCTCGCCTTTATTTATCGTTTTTATCTTAAACCGGCCTGTATCGAGAAAAAGCTCTACCGTGCGGCCATAATTGCCGCCGGTATCGGAAGCTGTTATAGGAATGCCGCAACTTCTCAAAACATTTTTTACGCTTTCTTCGTTACGCTCGCCTATACGCATGATATCTGTAGCCTTGTTAAAGGAAAACATCTGCGCGCCACCGGCAATACGCGCTTTTAAACGGCTTTTTGCCGCACCGGCGTTTACCAGTTCGTCAAGCATGATCAACAAGCACTTGTCGGCAAATTTGGCAGGGTTTTCCGTAGGCTTTGCCTGGGAACTGTCGGGCAGCATAATATGCGCCAGACCGCCAATTTTTGTGACACTGTCGTAAATAGCGATACCTATGCAGGAACCTAAACCGTAAGTAATTAAAGAGTCTGGATTTTTTCCTGTTTTATAATCAGCCATGCCTACTTTAATTAGTTCCGGCATCATTCCTTCACCCCTATGGCTACTAGTATAGAGGATAAAGAACCCGGATCAGGAACGAGAAAGAAGTGGCCGTTTACTCCATTGTCATCTGTTGTAAAAAGCGTCTCGATCACCAGCGCGTGATCTCCCATCTGCCCAAGTTGCACCAGGACAACATTTAAAAGCGCCGCTGCCATATCCATTGCCAAAGCTGGAATAGAAGGTAAAAGCGTTAGTTTTGTAAAATAAGACAGTGCGTTCAAATAAGCGCTGGCAAGAATATTCCCTATTTCCATCAGCGCAGATTCGTCCATTGCGGTAAAGGTATGGTCCTGCCTGCTTTCCTTCCCCTTGCCCATGAGCATATTGACAAGATCAAAAGCGCTGTTTATAGGCAAGAGAAAGAGGATGCTTCCCGGCGCTTGCCCAAACACACGTAAATACACGCCTGCCACCATAGTATCGGGACCGCCTACCATGTCCGGAACATCGCCTAAGGGTAAGATGGATACTTTAGGGACATTCATGTCTATTCTTTTGTTTATGATCTGCGACAAAGCGGTAGCGGCATTTCCTGCGCCGACATTGCCGATTTCCTTTAATGCATCCAACTGTACTGGCGTAAGTTCCAAAACTTCATCCATAGAAAAACTGTCACCTTCCTTATTCACCATTCAATACCTTTAGTCGTTGGCAAGATTTATGATTTCATTGGTATTGAGCATAATGAGTAAACGGTTGTTATATTTTCCGACGCCAGTGATAAATTTTCTTTCCACATTGGTGTCGACACTGCTGGGTGGTTCAATATTGTCTTTGTATATCGTGGTAACTTCCGATACCGCATCAACAGTGATGCCAAACGGTACATCGTCGACCTTGAGGATTATTATCCTGCTATCTTCAGTATTTGTAGATTCCGGCAAGTTAAGCCTTTTTTTAAGGTCGAGCACAGGCAGAACACTACCGCGCAGGTTCATTACGCCGAGGTAATAATTGGGCGTCCTCGGAACACGCGTAATATTGGTCATTTTTCTTATTTCACTTACTTTGATTATTTCTATAGCATATTCTTCTGTCGCCAGTTTAAAAACAACCAGTTGTATCTCATTTTCAAAATTCTTTGCATCAGTTCCAGAACTGCTCATTGCTGCACCTCCGTCAAGTTTCATGATGTTTGCATCAAAGTTCCTACATCAAGTATCAACGCTACACTGCCGTCGCCCAAAACCGTGGCGCCTGCAATAACGTTTATGTTTGTCATAAGTTTCCCAAGAGATTTTATGACAATGTCATGCTGCCCGACAAGCGCATCGACTATTATGCCTGCCTTTTGATCGCCCATATGCACGATGACGATATAAATCTCATCATCTTCAAAAGTTGCCTTGACTTCGGTACGCGGCACATTGAGCGTCTTATCAAGGCGGATAATCGGAATTATCTGCCCGCGCAGCAAGAATACTTCTTTGTTTTGTACAGTAGAAATATCTTCAGATTTTATATTAATCGTGCTGTCAATAGAACCAAGCGGTATAGCATATGTTTCGTCGCTTACCTTAACCAAAAGCGCTTGTATTATAGCCAAAGTCAAGGGCAGCCGTATCCTGAACTTGCTTCCTACGCCCAGCTTGGTTTCTACATCCACAGTGCCGCCGAGGGCCTCTATTTTCGTCTTTACCACGTCCATACCGACGCCGCGGCCGGATATGTCGGAAATAACAGCCGCCGTAGAAAATCCCGGTGCGAAAACTATCCTGACCGCTTCGCCATCATCCATTTTATCGACTTCCTGCTGTGTGTAGAGGCCTTTTTCCACCGCTTTTCTTCTCATTAAGTCGGCATCTACGCCTTTGCCATCATCTTCAATAGAAATGACTACATTGTTGCCTTCATGCATGGCGACAAGCCTTACCTGTCCCACAGGGTTCTTCCCTGCCGCCCTGCGGTCATTGGCATGTTCTATGCCGTGATCGACGGAATTTCTTAAAAGATGGACAAGTGGGTCGCCGATTTCATCTATTACTGTCCTGTCGAGCTCTGTTTCTTCGCCTTCAATAACCAGGTTTATTTCTTTATTAAGCTCACGGGCCAAATCCCTCACCATGCGGGGAAACCGGTTGAAGACCTGGCCTACCGGCACCATCCTTATTTTCATAACGATGGTTTGAAGTTCCGTAGTAACGCGGTCCATCTGTTCTATGGTTTCCACCAGGTCGCCCATTTTATGTATGAGGCCGATCTGGGCAAGCCTGGTCTTATTGATAACTATCTCACCGACAATATTCAAAAGGGTATCAAGTTTATCTATATCCACACGGACAGACTGCCCGCCTTTTATCTTGGCGCTGTCGTCGGTTTTCTTGGCGACAGGCGATTTGGCGGCGCCTGCAGCCGGTTTAACGTCTACAGGGACTGCCGATACAGGAAGAATCTCCAGGCTCATATCAGGCAGCCTGTCAATTTCTACACTGCTCACTTCCGATATGCCTAACAGGCGTTCTTTTATATCGCCCATTTCACGTCCGGTCAGAAGCACTATATCAAAGCTGCCGCTAAAATCATCCTTTTCCAGTTCATCGGAAGGCGGGATAGTTTTTATGACTTCGCCGAAATCTTCTAGGGCGGTCATTACCATGTATACCCGCGCTGCTTTCAAAACGCAGTTGGCATCAAGCGACACTTTCAAATGCAGCGCGGACAGATCTTGCCTTTGCGCAGCCGCTATAATGCTCCTGTCAATATCGCTCAGATCTACGGAAAGTTCTTGATTTTGCGGGATGGCTTCCGCCGTTGCCACAGGCGCTGCAACTGGCGCAGAAGTTTTTGCCGCCGGAGCGGTCATCTGGCCCCCGCTCACGATCCCTTTAAGCATTTGTACAAGTTCCGACACATCTTCCGGTTCTCCGCCGTTGACAGCGGTCTCTACAGAACGTTCCAAGGTGTCTACGCAGCGAAACAGCAAGTCAACTATTTCTGGATTACATTTAAGGGTTTCTTTGCGCAAAAGATCCAGCACGTTTTCCATCTCATGGGTAAGTTCGGCAATCACAGTGAAACCCATAGTGGCCGACATGCCTTTTATTGTGTGCGCACTACGGAAAATCTCATCAAGCACGGAGATGTTTTCCGCATCACCTTCCAATTCCAGCAAACACCTGTTAAGCGTTTGCAAATGTTCCCGCGACTCCTCCATAAACATGCTCATATACTGGTTCATATCCATACCGTAAGTACACCTCCGAATTTTACTGAAGAACCGCCCGCACTATTTCTGCGGCAATTTCCTGAAGTGGCAGTACTTTAAGCACCGCCCCGCGCTCTGCCGCCGCTTTGGGCATCCCATATACTATAGCGGTCTTTTGATCCTCAGCTATTGTGTATCCATTTTTATTTTTTATAGCCAACATGCCGGCAGCGCCATCTTGCCCCATGCCAGTGAGCAAAACTGCAATGCATTCTTTCCCGTAAACACTTGCCGCCGATTCGAACATCGGGTCTACTGCCGGCCGGTGTCCGGCAATAGGGGGATCTTTTGTAAGATTTATAATGGTTTTTTCGTGAGTATTGCTAAATTTTATATGATACTCACCCGGGGCTATATAAACAGTACTTGGCAAAACCGGTTCATTGTGCTCCGCCTCTTTTACCTTTATCGGCGAAAGGTAATCGAGCCTGTCGGCCAAGGACTTGGTAAATCCAGGCGGCATATGCTGCACTACCACAACGCCGCAGGGTAAATTGCCCGGCAATTTGGGGATTATCTCTTGCAAGGCCCTGGGCCCTCCGGTAGAAGTTCCTATTACTACTATTTTACCACTTTTTTTGCTGATAATGTTTAAAGCTACATCTTTTTGAATATTTTTTATCACACTTTTTTTACCAAGTTCTTTGATATTGGCGCTTGCGGCGTTGCGGCAGGTAGCCAGTATAGTTTTTCTGATGGAATTTATATCATTGTTATTTTTGGTAACAAAATCCACCGCGCCATGAAAGAGCGCTTTTATCGTCTCTTCCGATCCTTCTTTGGTAAAAGTACTTATCATTACGACAGGCAGAGGATGTTCCTGCATAATTACTTCAAGAGCGTCAAGACCGTTCATTATCGGCATCTCTACATCAAGAGTAACTATGTCCGGATTAAGTTTTTTGATTTTTTCTATTGCCTCCAGGCCGTTTCTTGCTGTATCTACTACAGTAAAGTCCGGTGTCTCTACAAACATATCACTCAATAGTTTTCGCATAAAAGCCGAGTCATCCACTACAAGTACTTTTATCATCAGAGATTTCACCTCACTTTACAAAACGCTAATAATACCGCAAAATAATTTATTATAAAATACCTTTACTACGTCTTTCGAGTATTTTGGCATTGAGGAAATTTATTATCTTTTTCCTGGTCATTTCATCCATACCTAGAAATTGCACGCCTGTTAAAAATACCTTGCCGCCGTCAGGCAACTCCCGTATAGTAGTCCTCAATACCTGTGCGCGTCCCCTGATGACTTCCATTTCATTAAGCGGCACTTCTACCCATAGTTTTGTACCGATAGGCAGCGATTTTTTATTGGAGACCATAAGAAGCCCGCCGCCGCTCAGATTTTTTGATACTGTAACGGAATCTGTGCCATCTATCGGCACGCTGTTATCATCAAGTTGCAGGTATTTTACCGGCAAAGTAAGGTCATAACGGAAAAAATCCCTTTTCTGGATCTGCACTACGTTTTCCGGCTTTTGTATCAGCCAGACAGGAATGGGAGAAAGGCTGTAATCTAGAAGGACCGATTCAAACGAATACATAACTCCGTCTTCTATCATAGTCCGGCCAAGTATCTTTTCTCCTTTCGGCAAATAAACAGGAACCGCGTTGCGCATCGGCATCGCGATAAAAAGGTTGCCGTCGCGCACATCTTCTATCCTGCTGGAAAAATATTCCATAGAATCTACAGGCGCGATTTCCAGTCTTTGGTTGATATTAAAAGATTTATTGCTTTGCTTCACAATAATCCTACTTTCTTACAATCTAAATCAGAGGTTTTGCTGGAAAAATTTTTTGAAAAACCCGGTAATACCGGTTTTTTCTATTTTGGCAGAGCCAAAAACCAGTTTGTGCGCAATCGCGTCAATACAGCGGGCGGCCGCTGAGTCAGGAGACTGCAACATAAGCGGGTTTTGCGAACGTATGGAATGGGAAACAGAGGCGTCTTCAAAAATATAGCCCAAAGGCTCTACTTCCATATCGAGGAACTTGCTTGTTACTCTGCGCAGTTTTTCCGTCACTATGGTGCTTTCTTTAACATCACCCGCCCTATTGACGACAAGGCGCAACGGCGCCCCGCCACTGTTATTCGAATAAGCTTTTATAAGCGCATAAGCATCTGTGAGTGATGTAGGCTCCGGCGTGGTCACTAAAATCACGTCATCGGCCGCCATAACGCAACCCATAACATTAGACCCCATCCCGGCTCCGGTATCAAACAGTATGTAGTCGGCAAAAGCTTCGTATTGTACTATTTGGTTTATCACACGTTGCAGTTCCAGTTTGCTAAGTTCCGCCAAGGCCTTTATGCCGGAACCTCCGGGCAAAAACTTTACATTCCGTGGGCCGGTCACTATGACTTCTTCCAAAGAGCGCGAGCCGGTAATTATATCAAGCAAACTATAAGACGAAATACAGCCCATTATCACATCGATATTTGCCATACCCAAATCTGCGTCAATGATCAGTACCTTTTTGCCATAATTAGCCAGCGCCAAAGCCAAATTGACGGTAAAACTGCTTTTGCCCACCCCGCCCTTACCGCTTGTTATGGCAATAACGTGCGAGAGCGGTTTGGCATCGTTTTTACTGTGGCTTTCTTCTGCTATGAAAGCAGTGCGAGATAACTCTCTTAATCTTTCTGCTTGATCGGCCATATCATCAATCCTTTAAAAGCAATTCGGCCAACTTGCCGGCATCGGCTGGTTCGAGGTCATCTGGTACGCTCTGTCCATTGGTAAGATAGGAAATACTAAGCCCGGGAAATTGATACATTATATTAAAAATTGTGCCTATATTTCGCGCTTCGTCGATTTTGGTAAAAATCATGCTTTCGGCGGCGCAGGGAGCAAATCTTTCCACAATGTCCGCAGCATCCTGGTGCTTTGTTGTCGCGCTCATCACAAGATGGGTCTCTATAGTATTGTCAGATTCCAACAGTTTTTGCAGTTCCAGCATTTGTTCTTCATTATGCTGGCTACGACCTGCAGTATCAATAAATATAAGTTGCTTGTCTTCATGCATTTGGATGGCAGAGCGCATCTCTTCCGGCGAATAGACCACCTCGAGCGGTATATCAAGGATGTTGGCATATGTTTTTAACTGTTCAACAGCCGCTATCCGGTAAGTATCTGAGGTTATGAACGCTACACGCATACCGTGCTCAAGGGTAAACCTGGCGGCCAGTTTGGCCAGCGTCGTTGTCTTGCCAACACCGGTAGGACCGACCAGCGCAACCTTCTTGCAGCCAAAATCCAAGGGGCGTATACCGCCTGTATTTTTAAAATACCCTAGCAACCTTTCGTATATCAGTTTTTTGGTAGCCTCGGGATTTTTATTGAGCATAGGCAATGAATAAGGCAAACCCTGCAATAATTGCTCCGCATAAGCAGGCAGGATTTCTTTTTTTACAAGATAATCATACCATGGATTAGACGGGGCGGTCTTGCTTTTTGTCAGAAGCTGCTCTAGCATTTGACGCATGCCGCTTATTTCACTGCGCAGGTCGTCCGTGTCTGTGGTTTTTTCCATACTGACGCGCGGCAGGGAAAGCGGCTCTAAGGCTACAGGTTTTTTCGGCAGCGGTTTTCCTACCGGGTCTTTTATATCTGGCAAAATTTCTTTTTTTTCAGGCCGTGTTATAGGAAGCTGTGGTTTTTCCCTGACTAATGATTTTACCGGCGCCGAACGGGGAACCGGCGGTTTGGGAGGCGGCGGGGCATTGTCTACCGCTGCCATGACTTCGATCATTTCATGGCCAAAAAATCCTCCTATACCGCCTTTTCTGAATTTACGCGTATGAAGGATGATGGCATCGCGCCCTAATGCATTTTTTACCTGGTTCATAGCTTCCTGCATGGTCAGAGCACTAAAAATCCTAACTTTCACTTTAAATTCTCACCATCCCCATTGCCTGCACTTCAGTTTTGGGATCCAGTTCCGCATAGGAAATTATCGCCAGTCCGGGCGCCGCACGCTCTGTAAGTTTGCGGACAAAAAGCCTTACGGAAGGGCTGACCAATACTATTGGCTGATAGCCGAGATTGGTAAGTTTGGTCAATTCCTGGTTAAGAGCCTGGATAAGATTTTGCATAGTTTTTGGATCAAGGTTTACATAAGATCCTTGTTCGGTTTTTTGTGCAGATTGCAGAATAATATTTTCTAATTCTACGTCAAAAGTAATACAAGGAAGGATATTCCCCTGTACAAACTGTTTTGTTATTTGCCGCGCCAGGGCATGGCGCACATACTCGGTCAGTGTTTCAGTATCTTTGGTGATAGCGGCGTAATCAGCCAGCGTTTCGAAGATAGTTACCAAATCGCGTATCGAAATGCGCTCGCGCAGGAGATTGCCCAGTACTTTTTGCAAGTCGCCAAGCGACAAGAGATTTGGTATAAGCTCTTCCACAACTGCCGGGTAGTTGCCGCGCACCGAATCCACCAGCGTTTGTACATCCTGGCGGCCAAGTATTTCGGCGGCATTGCCTTTTATAAGTTCGGTTATATGCGTTGCCAGCACAGATATCGGGTCTACTACCGTATAGCCGAACATCTCTGCGTTTTCACGCTCCTCTTCTTTTATCCAGATGGCAGGAAGGCCGAAGGCCGGCTCGACTGTCTCTATGCCTTCTATGTCAAAACCGGGCTGCCCGGGGTTCATGGCCAGATAGTGGTCTAAAAGCAGTTCCCCTTTTGCTATTTCCACGCCTTTGAGTTTTATTATATAGGCATTGGGTTTGAGCTGTATGTTGTCGCGTATACGGATGGTCGGAACGACAAAACCAAGTTCCAAAGCGCACTGGCGCCGTATCATGATGATACGGTCGAGAAGGTCTCCGCCCTGGCTGGTATCCACCATGGGGATGAGGCTGTAACCTATTTCCAGTTCCATAGGATCGACCTGCAAAAGAGAGACAACATTTTCCGGTTTTTTGATTTCCTCGATCTCTTTTTCTTCCTGCCGTACTATCTCGTCTTCTACTTCCCTTATCATGGTCTTATTCAGAGTATAGCCGATAACGCCCATCAAACCGCCCAGTACTAAAAAGGGTATACCGGGCAGCCCAGGCACCGCGGCCAGAAGGACAAGCACAAAGGAGGTTATGAAAAACACGCGCGGCTTGGTCAAAAGCTGGCCGGCCACATCATGTCCAAGGTCGGAATCGGAAGCGGCGCGGGTGACTATGATACCTGTAGCAGTAGAAATCAGCAACGCGGGTATCTGGTTTACCAGTCCTTCGCCGACAGTCAGAAGAGTATAAGTCTGCAAGGCGCTTGTTATGCTCATGTCTTTTTGCAATACGCCTATAACAAAACCGCCCACTATATTTATTATTACAATGATAATGGCCGCTATGGCATCACCTTTTACAAATTTGCTGGCGCCGTCCATAGCTCCGTAAAAATCAGATTCACGCTGGATTTTGATGCGGCGGTCTTTCGCTTCTGCTTCGGAAATAATGCCGGAATTTAGATCGGCGTCGATGCTCATCTGTTTGCCGGGCATAGCGTCGAGGGTAAACCTCGCCGTTACTTCAGCGACCCTTTCAGCACCTTTTGTAATAACGATAAACTGGATTATTATGAGGATTATAAAGACAATGAAACCAACTACTGCGTTGCCGCCTATGACAAATTCGCCGAAGGATTTTATGACTTCGCCGGCATAACCTTCCAACAGGATAAGTCTGGTCGAAGATACGTTGAGCGCCAGGCGAAACAAGGTAGTGACCAATAACAGCGAAGGGAATACGGAAAATTGCAAAGGTTCCGTATTATATACCGACACCATTACTATCATTAAACCCAAAGTTATATTTGTAGTGAGAAAAAGATCCAGAAGAAACGGCGGCAAAGGTATTATCATCATAATAACTATGGTAATAATACCCAAAGTCAACAGTATATCGCTATATTTTGTTAACCTGGTCAGCCATGATGGTGTATATTCCAAATTGTGCGGCTCCCTTTAAGCCCAAGCTTATCATTAAGCCAACCGGCGTTTTAGTTTGTATACATAAGCCAATACTTCAGCAACTGCTTGATAAAGTTCATAGGGTATATATTCGCCGATTTCTACTGTCTGATAAATAGCCCGAGCCAGAGTTTTATTCTCAACAATGACCACTTTGTGCTGTGCGGCCAATTCTTTGATTTTCAGGGCAATATGATCCTGCCCTTTAGCCAGCAGCAGAGGCGCCGGCATCTTGTCTTCATATTTTATCGCAATAGCAAAATGCGTAGGGTTGGTAATGACTACGTCCGCCTTGGGCACTTCCTGCATCATACGCCGCATGGCTAATTCACGTTGTTTCTGGCGGATCTTGCCCTTTATCTGCGGATTGCCTTCTGTTTGTTTATATTCTTCTTTTATTTCCTGCTTGGACATTTTGATATTTTGATTATGCGAGTACCATTGGTAATAATAATCCACAGCGGCAATAATGATCATAACCGCGCAGACCCTGTAACCCAGATCGATAATGAGATTGCCGAAAAACAACATGCTGTTTTGGACGTCGCCGCCAGCCATTGTCGGCAATATATATATCTGCTTTTCAATAAAGGTATAAATATAATAGCCTATGACACAAACTTTTAGCAGTGATTTTACCAGGTTTACCAAGGCAGTCTTGGAAAACATGACGCGCGATAAGCCGCTGATAGGGTTGACGCGCGATATATCCGGCATCAAAAGGCCCGGATTGAACATAAAGCCCACTTGCGAATAATTTATCGCTATGCCGACAACAGCGATCAAAATCATGAGCGGCATGATTATTTTCAACAGGAATATTATCAAAAACATCGATAAACTGTGCATGCTGTCTACGGTAAAAGGGGCGCGCCCAAACTCAGTAAACATATACTTCATGAGGCTTTCCAGTTCATTGATCATATATTGGCCGCGGTTGCTGAGAAAATAAAAGGCGGCGAGCATTATAAGCGCTGAATTTATTTCAACGCTTTTAACGACCTGGCCCTTGTCGCGGGCTTCCTGTCTGCGCTTTGGCGTCGCCTCTTCAGTTTTTTCCCCGGCAAACAGCTGTAAATCAAAAGCTAAATAAAAAGCTTCAGCCGCCGAAGATGGATAAAAGTTTGTATATGTTAGCGAAGAGTTCACGGCAGGCCACCTTCAGGATATATATATACGTCGGCAAAACTACGCTTAACATGAAAATACCTACTGCCAGTTTTAAAGGAATGCCTACGACAAACACATTCATTTGCGGCATGGTACGTGCCAGCATACCCATCGATATATCCACCAAAAGAGTTGTCATAACTATCGGCATAGCTATTTTTAACGCCAAGACAAACATATCTGAAACAAGTTTTAATATAAATAAGGCCAGGGAACCATCAAATACAGCTCCATTTATCGGCAGCACCTGAAAGCTGTCGGCAAGGGCGGAAAAAAACAAATGGTGCATGTCTGTAGCTAAAAACACTATGATGAAAATAACCTGGATAAAGTTGCCCAAAAGAGGGACCTGTGTCCCTGACTGCGGATCGAGAACATTTACAATACCAAACCCGATCTGTGTATCGAGCATTTGTCCGGCTACCTGGATGACGGCAAAAAATATTTCCATGACAAGGCCAATGGTAACGCCTATAGTCAGTTCGCAAAGTACGGCAAACATGTAGGGCAACAAGGCTGACGGGATATTTACAGTGTATTTTTGCAAAATTACCGGAACGATTATCAAAGATATGAAGACTGACAGCATTATCTTTACTCGCGGCGGTATATTGCGGCTGCTAAAAATCGGCGCTGTGATAAATATACCGCTGACCCGCGTACAGGCCAAGATAAAAACGGTAAAATTCTGTTCAAAAAATTGTATCAGGTCCATAAGCGGCTTCTCATTTTATCATCATCGGCAACTGTTTGAATATCGTAGATGTAAAACCAATCAGCATATTCAACATCGTAGAACCGAAAAATACCACCGCCAAAAATACGGCTACTATTTTAGGTATAAAGACAAGCGTCTGCTCCTGTATCTGCGTCGTAGCTTGGAACACGCTGACCAGTATGCCGACCAGCATGCCAAGCCCCAGCATAGGAGCGGAAACCAGCATTACTGTCATTAAAGCTTCTTTGCCTATTTGTATGGCAAAATCAGGATTCATCGCTTTCTCTCCTAAACAAAACTGTCAATGAGTGATTTTACTATCAAATGCCAGCCATCGACCAGGACAAACAAAAGTATTTTGAACGGCAGGGAAATCATCGCCGGCGGCAGCATCATCATGCCCATAGACATCAATGTACTTGCCACAACCATATCGATGACGATAAAAGGTATATAAATCAAAAAACCGATTTGAAAGGCGGTTTTTAATTCGCTGATCATAAAAGCCGGTATCAGTGTGAGAGTAGGCACCTGTTCCTGGCTTTCCGGACGTTTGTCCTCAGAAACATTTACAAACAGAGCAAGGTCGTTTTCCCTCGTCTGCTTGAACATAAAGGTACGTATGGGAACTATGGCAGTGGAAAAAGCCTCTTCCTGGCTAATATTGCCTGCAAAATAAGGTTGCAGGGCCTTGTTATTTATTTCCGACAAATACGGGCTCATAGTAAAAAATGTCAAAAAAAGCGCCAAACTCATAAGTACCTGATTTGGCGGCATTTGTTGAGTACCAAGAGCGTTTCTTACAAAACTCAGTACTACGACTATTCTGGTAAATGACGTTACCATAATAATTATTGCCGGCGCCAAAGTAAGTACGGTAAGAGCAAATAATATCTGAAGGCTCACAGACAGATCCGCCGGATTGCTTGCCTGGTCTATGCCTATATTTATGTTAGGCACAGGAAAAAGCGGCGCAGCACATGATAAACTAGAGCAAAAGGAAAATGATATTATACAGACAAATAACAGGGACCAAGTGGTTTTAGCTATAAGTTTTTTCATCATTTTCGGACGTCTCCCCTGCTAGCGCCCGGCAGTTTCCGCAAAACAGGTCCTATTTTTTGCTGAAAATCCTCCAGCGACTGTTTTTGAGATTGAAACAATGCTGTATCTTTGTGTTTTTTTTGCAAATCAGTTTTTATTTTTTCAATATCGTCTGCTTCCGATATTTCTTTGACCAGGGAAATGTTCTGGTCGGTAACGCCCAAAACAAGCACCGAATGCAAAACCTCCACAAAAACGAGGCTTTTATTTTGTCCTAACGGTAAAATCCCCAGGATACTTTTGGCATTTAACGCCCCCTGCATGCCTAGTTTGCTGCCAAGATATTTGGATACAAAGTAAGCAGCCGCCAATACACACAAAAATACTGCGACAAGGCTAATAATATACAAAAAAGTGGATGCTGTGCTGGCTGCATTGGTTACAACCGGCTCTTTGTATTCAAGGTAACCTGACTCTTTAGCGTCGTTTGCCGCAGCAAAAAGCAAGCCTGGTAATGTCCAAAAACCTACCGAGATTAAACAGGTTTTTGCCCACATCATGATTAACCCAGTGCTTTACGCATCGCCTCGACAACTCGGTCCGGTTGGAAAGGTTTTACTATAAAGTCCTTGGCTCCAGCCTGTATTGCTTCTATAACCATCGCTTGCTGGCCCATAGCGCTGCACATGATGATTTTTGCCGCCGGATCGTTCTTTTTGATTTCTTTTACAGCAGTTATGCCGTCCATTTCAGGCATGGTTATATCCATAGTAGTAAGTTCCGGTTTAAGTTCGCTGTATTTTTCTACGGCTTCTTGTCCGTTAGCCGCTTCCCCAACAACCTCAAAACCATTTTTATTGAGAATGTCTTTAATCATCATCCGCATAAAAGCAGCATCATCAACAACTAATACCCTCGTAGCCATTAACATTTCTCCTTTATTTAAAATATATTAGAAAACTTATTGAAGGTTATTTATCCTATCGATAGGACTTACGATCTCAGTTATGCGTACGCCGAAGTTTTCATCTATGACAACGACTTCGCCTTTGGCAATTAATTTGGTATTTACAAAAATATCTACTGGTTCGCCTGCGAGTTTGTCGAGTTCCATGACCGAACCCGGTCCTAGATCCAGTATCTCGCGTATAAGTTTTTTCGTTCTTCCCAGTTCTACCGTGATTTGCAAGGGAACATCCATCAAAAGCCCTATGTTGCTGTCCAGCATCGGATGCTGCTGCTGGCTGAGCGGAGCAAATTGCACTTGTTGTACAGGTACATTAGATGCGATATGCCCACTGGACGGCGGCGGCACATAGGCCGGTTGCGCAAAAGAAGCGGCCGGCATCGGCGCTGCTTGCGGCATAGGCGGCGGCGATACCGCTACTGCGGGCGCAGGCGCTGGGGCAGATGGAGCCGGCGCGGGCGCCGGTTCTGGTTTTAAAAGATTGCTCACGAGTTCTTTAGCTCCCGCTAAAGATATTATCTGCATTATTTCAGAGTCGATAAGGTTGCCGACTTCCATCCGGAAGGCTACCTTGACAACCGGGTCCGGTGTGGCCGCAGTCACTTCGGCCAGGTTCTTGTCATCGGCAAAGTTTACCAGGGAAACTTTTGGCGGCGCTATGTCTATCTTCTTTTTAAACATCGTAGACATTGATGTAGCGGTCGCGCCCATCATTTGGTTCATCGCTTCGGATACGGCGCTCATATAAAGTTCCGATAGTTCTGACGGCGGGTTTGTCCCCTCTCCGCCCATCATCAGATCGGCTATTATAAGAGCGTCCTGCTCTTTTATCGCTAAAAGGTTTACGCCCTCAAGGCCAGTCGTGTAGCCTACCTCAATGACAAGATAAGGCAAGGGATACTCCTGTTTTATGGAAGCAAGGTTCGCTAGAGCAACTTGAGGCGTCGTTATGTTGACTTTGTTGTTCAAAAGGATGGATAGCGTTGTGGCCGCACTCCCCATGGAAATGTTGCCTATTTCACCGATCGCGTCCTTTTCTATATCAGTCAATTCTTCTGCGTTGTTTGCGCTGCTTGCCTCGCTCGCTGCCGGCGCGCCAGAATCGGAATTTAATAGGGCGTTGATTTCTTCTTGCGACAACAAGCCGTCATTCATCACAGTCATCTCCTTTATTGGTACACGTCCCGGTTATTTGCACTGCCAAACGTTTTCCTGATAAACCCGGCCGGCATCTAAACTTTTCTTTTTGCCCGACAACCACTCGCAAGTCACCCGAATATTTTGAATCCAATGGCAAGACATCTCCTACCATCATATTCATAAGCTCATACACATTTATGCTGGTCTTTCCTAAGAGCACGCTTATCGGGATCGGCGTGCGGATAAGGTTGCTTTGTAAAACGCTGTTTTCTATAGCGCCCTTTTTAGTAGCGGAAGCCGCCACCCAGAAAGTAGTAGTAAGTTTGCTCATTATAGGTTCAAGGACAAGATACGGTATGCAAAGAGTTATAAGTCCTTCTACATTCATGATCTTAGCTTGCAGCGTTATAATGACCACCATATCGTTCGGAGGTACGACCTGTGTAAATTGTGGGTTGCTCTCAAGCACTTCCAGTCGGGGATTTATTTCCACTACCTGCTTCCAGGCTTCCTTGAGCTGTTCAAGCGCTTTGTCGATGACCCTGCTTACTATCGCCTCTTCGATATCGGTAAGGGAGCGGGCTTTTGGCGTTGAGCCGCCTACGCCGCCGAATAACCGGTCTATTATCGCAAATACAAGTGCTGGATTTATCTCGAAAACCGCATTGCCTTTCAATGGCGACATTTGGAAAATACTGATAACGCTGGGGCTTGGCAGTGAACGGATAAACTCTTCATAAGTCAGCTGATCGACCGACGCCACTTCGACATTTATCATTGTGCGAAGATGGGCCGAAAGGTATGTATTGAGCAGCCTGGCGAAATTTTCATGTATCATGTAAAGAGTACGTATTTGGTCTTTGGAAAATTTATCAGGCCGTTTAAAATCATAAATCTTTACTTTTTTCTGTTCTTGTTCCGATTTTATCTCTTCAGCTGAAACCGTGCCCGTTGAAAGCGCCGATAACAGCTCGTCAATCTCGGATTGCGAAAGTACATCTCCAGCCAACCGTGCTCCTCCTTTCTTTACAATCGATCATCGCAAGGAGCTTTTATTGTACAACAAGATTTGTTATGAATATATCCATTACCCGTTCGCCGCCCATAGACTCGTTTATATTCTTTTTGATGGCGGCTTTGAGTTCGTCCTGCTTATCAGGTAGGAATGCATCGATTTTCTGTGCGCGCAGGAATTTTATAACAGTATCATTGATTTTTATTTCATCTTGCGGTGTGATCCCCATTGTCTTGCCGTCAGCCAATTTGGTAGGCTCCACCTCAAGCGTCATGACGATTTTCAGATAGCGGCCGCTGACGCCGCCAATATTCACTATGACGCCTTCCTTCGGATCGCCTATCTTCAAGAATACCCCCGGCTCACGCTTTACCACAACAGTAGTAGGCCTGTCGCCGGCTATTTTCGCGGCGACAAAAAATGATATGGCGCCTGCAAGGACTATTCCTAAAACTATAAGTGCAATAATCATTATCATAGATGATTTTGGTTTAGATTTTTTTTCTTCGACAACTTTTTCGTCCGCCAAGATACACACCGCCTTATTTAGTATATATTTCATATATTCCGTATTAAGATTTATTCTTAAGTAGAAAACTATAAAATTCTCATATCTATTCTACGGATAATGCAAGAAATCCTGCTAAAATGACAAATTTATTAATATTTTACTGTCATTATTTGCTCTATGTCAACAAAAATCAGGCTTTTTATTGTCAGCGTATAAACTTGCCCAGTTCCCGTCTGTATTCTATAACTTTGCGGACTATCTCTTTAGATCCTTCTTCAACGATTATTTTTTTGCCGTTGACCAGTGTTATCACTGTATCCGGCGTTTCTTCTATAGTTTCTATAAGTTCGGCGTTCAAAATTATTTCATCTTTTGACTGAAATTTTCTCAATGTGATCATAGTATGGCACCTCATTTTTATATTGTCAGTGTAAAAACCATATGGGGAGGCAGTTATGCCTCCCCCGGTCTAAACTAACGCTTAAGGCTCATTAGCTCCTGGAGCATTTCGTCCGATGTGGTGATAGTACGCGAGTTCGCCTGGAAGCCGCGCTGGGTGACTATCATGTTGGTAAACTCTTCTGCCAGGTCGACGTTGGCCATTTCCAGCACGCCCGCCTGCATGGTGCCGCGACCGCCGGTACCGGCCGTGCCGATCTGCGGCGTGCCGGAGTTGTTGGACTCGCGGAAGGTAGTGTTGCCGGCCCGCTCAAGGCCGGCCTGGTTGACAAAAATAGCTGTAGCTAGTTGGCCCAGCGCTAAACGTTCGCCATTGGAGAACAGGCCGATGATGACGCCCTTGTCATCTACGCTCTTGTCATTCAAAACACCGGCCGCATAACCGTCGGCATCTACCAGCAAGGTAGAGTCGCCGGAATACTGCCTGAGAGTATCGTATGTCTGATTTACCGAAACAAGCGCCGCTCCGCCCAATGGCTGGAAGACCAGCGGATTGTTGGTGCCCAACGGAGTAGGCGGCCAAGTGCTTACACCGTTACCATTATTTGCCAACGCGCCATTGCCGCCTGCTCTGATATCCACTACAGACGCGGCATCAAAACTATAGGTACTGCCATCAGTTAAAGTGATGGTCGGCAAAGCAAAGCTGCCGACGGAATTATAGGTTGTACTGCCTACCGCCTTGCCGTTTTCCAAAAACTCTACTTTCCATACTGCATCCTTGGTACCGTCGTAGCTCGTGGTACAAGTAGCTTTTACGCCGATAGCCCTGGTTACGCCGTTTTGATCGACAAAATTTATCGCGCTTGTGACCGGCGTATCTGTAGTTTTACCTTGTGAATTTAGATTCAGGGCATTATTCGGGTATGCGCCGCCAAACACGCCGGTTATGACATAAGGCGGTCCGCCCGCCACAAGACTACCGGCAGCAGTGACATCTTCCACACTGGAGAAGACGCCGTTGTTATCAAATGTTACCTGTTTGACATTGCCTGTCACACTGCCTGTAACCGCATCGGTGACAGAGGTGTAAACCAGCCAGGTATTATTGGCGATTTTAGTATAAGTGGATGTGCCGACATGCGCGTTGCCCAGAGAATCATATACTTTATCCGAGTTTACGACCGCCCCGCCCATCGGAAGGTCAGCCTGTATCTGTCCGGTATTCACTATAGTGGTACTCGGTTTGGCCGGCATAGAGGCCGCGGTCGGTATCACTATAGGAGCGATAGGAGTAGCAGTGTTGATGTTGCCGTTAGCGTCGGCCTGCCAGCCGACTACTTTTAGTCCGGAGCCAGTCTGGACCATGTTGCCTTCTTTGTCAAAGTCGAAGTTGCCGGCGCGGGTATAGAACTGCTGGGCGCCGTCGCGGACGATGAAAAAGCCGTTATTGTTTATGGCCAGGTCGGTTACTTTGTTGGTGGTCTGGAAACTGGTCGGGGTGAACATGATGTCGATAGCCGATACTTTCATGCCCAGGCCGATCTGCTTGGCGTTGGTACCGCCAAGGTTGGCGCTGGGTCCGGAAGCGCCTTGCATGGTCTGGCTGAGGGTGTCGGCAAATACCGTCCTGCTGCCTTTATAGCCAATGGTATTGACATTGGCGATGTTGTTACTCAGTACGTCCATACGTGTCTGATGATTGCTCAGACCGGACACACCGGTATAAAGTGAACGCATCATAATGGAAAAACCTCCTAAAATTGGAGCGCCTGGGCTTTAACTGCAAGCATTCGGCTTGCGGTCCTGAGCTTCCTCATCATGAGGTCCGGCTCACATAAATACGGCGCTGTCGATATTTGTAAATACATTGTCTTTGATTGATGCGCCATCCATGGCTGTTATCACTGTGCGGTTCCGTACGCTGACGACAAAGGCCAGCTGGCTGTCCATAAGTACCAGTGATTCGCGCGCTCCTTTTTGCGCCGCTTTTTCTACCGCATCCTGCAAGCGTTTGATCTGTTCGTCATCCAGTTTTATGTTTCGCTGTTCCAGTCTGTCTTTCGCATGCTGGGAAAACTTTACCTGCGAAAGTTCCTGTTTGAGAATATTCTGGAACGGTACCTGGATATTTTGGCCGGAGGGTTTTGCGGTCGCGGGCTTATGAGTGTCGGCAGCGGGCAGCATGGGCTGTACTGGGTAAAAAATACGTGGATCACTCATAGCTCTTTAACCCTTTCATCATAATTTTATTCTTTCTTGCCTTCTTTATCTATCTGCTTCTTTCGTTACTTCTTCCACGCGTTTTATGGCCGACATGGGTATGTTAAGGTCTTTGCCGTCACCGTCTTTGACCACGGCATAAGCTATGCCATCGCTGAATATCACACTGGTGACCGTTCCGTAATACAGTTTGTCGTTTACAGCCCAGGTGATCTGTTTGCCGATGAGCGTGGCCGCTTGAGCAGGATCTGTTTTGGCGTTTTCCGACTCTTCTATAAGCTGTACGTCGGAAAGTTTGAGTTCCCGGGTCTTGCCGCTGGCGATATCGCCTATGACGACGTAAGTTATACCTTTGTCGATTTTCACGCCGCTTACTTCACCGTAGTAAGTTTTCCCGCTCTCCGTCCAGGTCACTTGCTTACCGATAAGCGAAGCCGCCTGTGAAGCCTCCATAGATTTATTCATGTTCTGCATCTGTTCGAGAGTGGAGAAAGTCGACAGTTGGGCGATAAACTCCTTATCTTCGGCCGGGTTCAGCGGGTCCTGGTTTTGCAGCTGCGCGACCAGTAATTGCAAAAAAGCGTCTTTCCCTAATTCGTCGTTGCTTTTTTTGCTCGTTACTTTGCTGGCTGCCGCAGTAGCCGCGTTGTTTGACAAAGAATCGATATAATTGTTGCTTGGCATCTTATTACCTCCTTTTTGCTAAATCCTGTAGTCTACTCCGCCTTCATCGCTCTGGTTGCTTCCAATAGTTTGAAGTTCATCGAGCAATTTGACGTCGTCTGCGCTAAGTCTGTTGCGGCTCTGCCCTGTTTGCCGGGCAAACTGTCCCGCTTCCTGGTGCTGCTGGGCAAATGACTGGAAATCGCCAAGGCCGGCGTATACGCCCACATCGTTTACCTTAAGCCCGCTGTTGGAGAGTTCTTGCCGCAAAGCCGGCAGCGCCTCCTGGATCATCTGGCGGACTTCCGGGTTGTTAGAGTGAAAGGACGCTGTGACTATACCATTGGTCTCAGCAGTTATCCTGACTGTCATTTCGCCAAGATTTTCCGGTTTCAGACGGATGATCATCTCAGAGATACCAGGTTTTTGGGTAAGTTTGGCCTGTTCTACCAGATTGTCGACGATATCCTGTACATTTTTAGGATCGACAAGCTTGTCGCTAAAATCAAGCCGCTGTGGTATTGGCGTCATATCTTTGGGTGTACTTGCAGCAGCCAGTCCGGACGTTGCCGTAGATGTATTGTCCCGCGGCACTTCCATTGACATTTCCGGTTTTGCTTTTACCGTTTTAGCGGTATCGGCATAGGTTTCCGCCAAAGACTGGGGCTGTGGCTTGATATTAGCCTGGTCTACAGCTGTTTGGGCAGGTTTTGCCACTACTTGTTCCGGTTCGATACCGAGCTCTTGTGCCTGTACTTGTACTGGAGTTTTGCCTTCTTTAACAACATCTTTAGGCCCGCCGTCCTGTACCTTGGCATTCTTTAGCGTTTCAGCCACCGGAATGGCCAGAGTTTCCTCGTTGGCTACAACGCCTTCCGGTGATTGCACCAGGTTTTGCTGTAGCTTGCGGATGCTTATCCTGGTATCGGCATTAGTGTTTTCAGGAGAAATACCAGGAGAAAATTGAGCGACAGGCTGGGCCGTTTCCAATTTACTGCCAAACAATTCTTTGAAATCCGCGACCGATACTTTGCCTTGGCTTGCGGCTTCCGGAGCTTTTGCTACCGGTAGTACGGGAGCGTTTTCCGCAGGCAGTGCCTGTAGTTCTTTGGCGTTATTCACAGCCAGTTGGATCTTATCGGCTTTTTCCGCCAAAGACTGGATAAGGTTTGGCATCTGCGCATTCTGCGGCTGGGCCGGCTCGGCAAGCTTGGTCAGTACAGCTTCTTTACTGTCGGAGAGCTGCTGCTGCATTTGCAAAACAACCGCAGTGCACTGTATAGCAGCAAAGTTAAGCGTTTCCTCAGTTATTTCATCAGATATGTTTTCTGAGATTGGCATTGCTTTATGCATAGCTGTTTTCGCCGCTGTTTGCAAAGCCTGGTTGAAAGGGATCGCGACAGGCGCAGCTGACGCTGTGGTTGCTTTTGCCGCAGCGTCAGGCATGGCAGGAGCGGCTTTTGCCGTCAAAATGTCGACCGGCGCGGAAGCAAACAAAAGATTCATGTCCATATTTTTCACCTCCTTTCAAAGAAATTTCTATATAAATTGCAGGTAATTAGCTTGGTATCAAATGACGTTCGCAGTATTTTCCGGCAGTTTCTCCGTGTTAGGTTTTAGTTTTAAAATGTTGTGAGAAATTACCGCAGCCCGAGCCGGGTCGAACATGGCCAATATCTTCGACGCGGTTGCGTCGTCCATACGGTTGAGGATGACTATCACTTCTTCATTATCCATGTTTTTCATGATTTCTACCGCTTCCTGCGGTTTCATGCCGGCATAATAGTTAGCCAATTTACTGGCTCGTTTATTGAGTTCTTTTTGGCGTTCTTCCGCCAGCTTCTTCAAATCTATCTGTTCTTGTTCTTTATTGCCGGCGGCATTTTTTCCCGGCGCGCTTGGCGCTCCGTCCGCCTGTTTTTTCTCTTGCTCTTTCTTGGCAGCAGCCTCTTCAGCTAATTTAGCTTCCTGGGCTTTAAGTTCTTCTTCCTGTTTTTTGGCTGCGGCTTCCTCCGCCTGTTTGCGGGCGATTTCAGCCCTCCTATCGATGTCGGTTTGCATTATCTCACCGGCGGCGCCAAGTGCTGCCGACGCCCATTCCATAAGAGGCAAGGTTTTTCGCGCTAAGAAGCCTTCTGATTCACGCATAGCGGCTACGGAGTTTTCAAAATTCAAGGCATTTTTTACATTGAATAATTTATAATATCCGCCTGCATACGCGCCGCCAAGCAACAATGAAAACAGCAAACTAAAAGTCAATACCGGCTTCCATAGATTTGCGAGCAAAAATCGCAAAATATTCAATGGATTGAGCAGACTTTTTAGTTTGGCAAAAAAAGCAGCCAACTCTGTTTGTATATTTTCTTCCTGTACGGTTTCTTGTTCCTGAGGATCAGGCTGAGCAACGTTTTGTTCGTTGTCTGGCAGTTTTTCAGCCAAAACGCGGCCACCTTTCTAAGGGAATTTATTTACCCGTTATTTATATCGGATAAAATATTTTTTACATAAGCCTGGGTTTCACTGTAAGGTGGTATGCCGCCATATTTTTCCACGGCTCCCGGCCCGGCATTATATGCGGCCAACGCATAAGAAGTATTGCCGCCAAACATATCCAGCATTTGTTTCAAGTACCTGACGCCGCCATCGATGTTTTGACCGGGGTCAAAGCTGTCTTTCACGCCAAGGCCGCGCGCCGTATCCGGCATAAGCTGCATAACGCCTACCGCGCCTACTGGAGAAACAGCATCGGCCCGGTAGCCGGATTCGGCGCTGGCAACCGCTAGTACCAAGTTGCTGTCTACGCCATATTTTTGCGCAGTCTGAACGATCATGTCCTTTATGCTGCCTTTTTCATAAACAGGAGTTTTTTCCGGCGATTTTCGTTTGATTTCCGGAGCAAGTATGTCCTCCTGAGCTTTGAGGTGGTCGGCAAACGAAGCCGCTGCTGCCGGCGGCTTAGGAGAAAATTTGTTTTCGATATCGGTTATGCGTTGTACAACTTTGCTTATATTTTGTATCATAGTTTAGCTTTCGTCCCCTTCCTGGCGCTGGTAGCGAGTTATGGCGATTTCATCGAGCATTGCCTGTTCTTCTGCTTGCAAGGCAAGTTTATACTGTTCAAAGCGTTTTTCTTTTAATTTTTCTACCGCTTTGCGGTCTTTCATTGCTTTTTCCATTTCTTTTAAAGCAATAACTGCTTTTTCCGTAAGTTCAGCAACAACTTCTTTTTGCTTTTCGATGGATTTTTTCAAAAAAAACAGAAAGTTGTGCCAGAGCTGGTAATCGGGGACAAGAAGTTCTCCTGACATTTGCTTATTGCGAAACTCTTCCCAAGACTGCTGTTGCTGTTCGTTTAAATTTTCCAAAGCCTCCCGGGCCCGCCGCAAGTTATTCCGCGCTTCGGATAGCCGCACGCTGGCGTCTTCTTCTTTGCGCCGCCTTAAATCAAGCACTGTCTCCAGTTTAAAAACAAATGGCTTCATGCCTGCTGGGCCTGTTCGCTTTTACGCCGTTCGATAGGCAGAAAATTGCACATTGTTTCTATACAGGTAGCAAAATCCGTCTTTTCATATACGGTCTGCTGCAAAAAGCGTAGGGTTGGATCTATCAATTTTATGGCTTTGTCAATATTTGGATTGCTCCCTGCAACATAGGCGCCAATGTTTATAAGGTCTTCCGCTTCGCGGTAGGTAGCAAGCACTTTGCGCATTTCCTGGGCCGCTTCCCAGTGTCGTTTATCTACTATTTCCAGCATTACCCTGCTGACGCTGGCGAGAATATCTATGGCCGGATAATGGTTTTGCGCCGCCAAAGCCCTTGACAATACTATATGCCCATCAAGTATGCTGCGCACAGTGTCGGCAACAGGTTCATTCATATCGTCGCCTTCTACCAGCACCGTGTAAATACCCGTTATCGCGCCTTTATCCCCTGCGCCGGAGCGTTCCAGCAATTTGGGCAATACGGCAAATACGGAAGGAGTGTAGCCGCGAGTAGCGGGCGGCTCACCTATAGTCAGGCCGACTTCCCGCTGCGCCATGGCAAAACGGGTGACCGAATCCATCATGAGTACTACGTTTTTGCCGTTATTGCGGAAATATTCGGCAATAGCGGTCGCCGTCATCGCCCCTTTTATACGGACAAGCGCCGGCTGATCCGACGTAGCGACAATGACTACCGAACGCTTTAGGCCTTCTTCGCCCAGATCGCGTTCGATAAATTCCCGCACCTCACGCCCGCGCTCGCCAATGAGCGCGATGATATTTATATCGGCCTCGGTATTCCTGGCTATCATACCCAAGAGGGTACTTTTGCCTACGCCGCTGCCGGCCATTATGCCTATCCTCTGGCCTTTGCCCATCGTCAAAAGGCCGTCTATCGCCCGCACGCCTACAGACAGTTTTTCACTGATGCGGTCACGCGACAGGGGCGGCGGCGGCGGGGCTTCCAACGGATAAAGCAGGTTAGAATCTATTTCGCCTTTACCATCGATAGGATTGCCTAAACCGTCCAAAATACGCCCTAAAAGGTTTTCCCCTACTTTTACCGAAAGTGTCTGCTCCGAAGCTACTACATCACAACCCGGGCCAATGCCGCTCATTTCCCCGAGAGGCATCAAAAGCACCCTGTTTTCGCGAAAGCCCACTACTTCCGCCCGCAAAGGAGCTGAACCCACCGCGCGCGGATATACATAGCAGGACTCGCCGATAATAACATTCGGACCATCTGATTCTATGACAAGCCCGATGATCTGAGTTACTTTACCTGTCAAAAGCATGGGGCGCGCTGACGACACAGCACCAAGTATACGGCTGCAATCTATCATTGTCGCATCACCATTTCTATGGTTTTTCTTATCTCATTGAGCTGGGTTTCCAGCCGTGCGTCGACATCTCCACTGCCGCCGGTACCAATGATAACATCGGCAGGCCCCATCGTAGCATCAGATACTATAGTAAATTCCTGCTTACCGCCAAGCATTTTTTTGATATCGCCCTGCGCCATTTGCACAAGTTCGTAATTGGACGGACTGACAGTAATGAACAGCCTTGGCTGGTCGGCCACCTTTTTTGCCGCTTCTTTTACTATCGGCAGCACTAAAAAAGGATTTTCCTCAATTTCTTTATTTAAAACCTTATTGACAACAGCCATGACTATTTTTATTATCTGGTCGTTGGCCGATGCGATGGTAGCATCACGTTCTTTTTCGGCGCCAACAAGTATTTCCTTGGCCTTTTGCGTAGCTTCGGTCAGTTTTTTAGCCATCTCTTCGCGCACAGAATTAAACCCTGCAGCCCTGCCCTCTTTTTGACCAGCTACAGTTCCTTCTCCCAGACCTTTTTCATAACCTTCTTTGTTGCCCTCTTCCAGGCCTTTGGCATAGCCTTCTTTTTTTCCTTCCTCAAGACCCGCCTGATACCCGGCCGACTGGCCGTCTTTTTTTGCTTCCTCTATAGTTTGCAAAGCTTGCGCTTTGGCTTTTTCTACTATCTCAGCGGCGCTTTTTTCCGCCTCTTCCACAAGACCGGCAACAAAGGATTTTGCCAGTTCTTTTTTTACTTCGGCTTCAGAAACTTCCGCCGCCAGTTTCATCCGCATGGTTTCCGCTTCCTGCATGGCCTCGGCAATTATCTTACGCGCTTTTAATTCCGCCATTTCGGCAGTAGAAAGATTCTTTTCATCATAAAAATCTACAGCCGGTTTTTCTTCTACAGCTTCAAGGCCATATTCTTCAATATTTTCTTCATTTTTTGGTAAGTCGTCTTCCGGTTCACGGTAAAAATATTTGCGGTCACCGCTGTCGTCAAAAGCGTCAATATCTTTGATATTGGAATAGTACTTGCTTATTTCCTCTTTATTGACCGTATCGCCTTCGCTGATATGCAAAAAATATTTGCTGTAATCATTGCTTTTGTCTTTATCTTTATCGGGAACAGCAAAAACACTATTGAGAAAATCCGCTTCTTCTTTGGCCGTCCTGGCCGCCGGTACATGGTCGGCTACAAGCGGGAGTTCCAACACTAACGGCGATCGCTCTTCTTTTATGGCTCCAGACTTGATTACCTTAGGCAATGATTTCGTCTCCCTTACCCCTCGAGATTACTATATCACCATTGTCTTCCAGCCTGCGTATGACATTTACAACTTTCTGCTGAGCTTCTTCTACATCGCGGATGCGTACCGGGCCCATAAAGTCGATTTCTTCTTTGAGCATATCGGCCGCGCGTTTTGACATATTTTTGTAAACTTTGTTGGTAACTTCATCCGATACGCCTTTGAGCGCCAGACTAAGGTCTTTGGTTTCTATTTCCCTAAGCACCATTTGCAAGGACCTGTCGTCCAGCAGGATGATATCTTCAAAGACAAACATGCGTTTTTTGATTTCTTCGGAAAGTTCGGGGTCCTGTACTTCCAGATTCTCGATGATAGTACGCTCTGTACTGCGGTCGACGCGGTTGATAAGCTCGACAACCGTATCTATGCCGCCGGCAGTCGTAAAGTCCTGCGTTACCATAGAAGACAACTTTCTTTCTAATATCCGCTCGACGTCGCGGATAACGTCAGGCGACGTCCTGTCCATGGTAGCAATTCTTTTGACGACGTCCGATTGTATTTCCGGCGGCAAAGAAGAAAGTATTATAGATGCTTTCTCCGGCTGCAAGTAGGCCATAATAAGCGCTAAAGTCTGCGGATGTTCATTTTGGATAAAGTTCAAAAGCTGGGTAGGATCAGTGTTTCTTATACAGTCAAACGGCCTTATTTGCAGGCTTGAGGTGAGCCTGTTTATGATATTTACCGCTTTTTCCGCGCCCAGGGCCTTTTCAAGAACCTCTTTAGCATAATCAAGGCCGCCGGAGGAAATGTAGTCCCTGGCCAGACATATTTCATAAAAATCAGAGATGATCTGATCTTTTAATTCTTGTGGCACCTTGCGCTGATTGGCGATTTCCAAAGTCAGCTTTTCTATTTCATCTTCCTTCAAGCCTTTCATGATGTTGGAAGATATTTCCGGGCCAAGCGTTATAAGCAATATTGCTGCTTTTTGTTTGCCATTTAGTTCACGTATTGAAACGCTCATTCCGGTCACCCCATAATATTAACAAAAATTTTCCTTATTCCTCAGAAGAAATCCACGTCCGCAAGGTTGCATTGAATTCCTCCGGCTGTTTTGCCGCCCACTCTTCGATAGCAGCTTTTTTCGCCATTATCTCACGTTCTTCAGGAGACATATCCCTACCGGAAGCTAAATCCAACGACGGCTCGTCATGGACAAGACCGTCATCGCTAACTGCCGCTGCAAAAGGCGTCCTAACCATATTTCCCCTTTTTGCCTCTTCTTCCTGCAAGCGCTGTTGCTCGGCCAGCAAAGCTTTTTTCTTGCGGCGGGAAAATATAAGCCAGGCAATAATCCCTGCAATGATAAGCAATACCGGCAAACCGTATATGAGATAGTTCATAACCTGCTGGCTGGCGGCCTGCATCTGCATTTGCTGCTGCCGCGCCGCTTCCGCAGGCGAAATGCTGAACGGCACTCTTTCGACAGATATCATGTCGCCGCGGGTCACGTTAAACCCGGCAGCCGACGCCACTACCCGTGAAATGCCCTCCTGCTGCGCAGGGGTAAGAGTTTCGTCAATGAAAACAGCTACCGTAACCCGTTTTATTGATACAGGCTGCTGGATTATCTTTTCCTTTGTTTCGGTTATTTCATAGTTGCGAGTACTTTCTTTGCGTTCATAGTTAGACTGACCCTGCTGGTTTGTTGTTGTCGGGTAACCCGGGATATTGCTGGTAGTACCCGGCGGTCCGCCTGCCGGGGGCGGTGCGCCGCCCTGGTAGGTCTCCGTAGTATCCTGACTGCTGCGCAAAATACCTCTATCTTCGGTAGTTGGCTCAAAAGTCTGCCGGTCGATAAGCCTCCTGTCGAAATTAAGCTCGACAGTTACCCTGGCAACCGCTTTTTTCTCGCCCAGCGAGTTGTCGAGCAGTGTTTGGACATTTTCTTGCATTTCGGCTTGTATTTCGCGCGTCAGATTAAAGTAAAATTTCGACATTTTACTTGTATCGACGTTATTTTCTTTTTCCGCCGCTTCTTTGCTTGTCTCTTCTTCCGGCAGGTTCAAAACTTTAGCAAAACCGTCGATCAGGGTGATATTTTCAGTTTTGAGCCCCTGCACGCTGTGCGATACTAGGTTTACTATGCCCTGGACTTGTTTTTTATTAAGCGTAGCGCCCGATTTTATTTGCAGCATAACAGAAGCGCTGGCCGGTTTTTCGTTCTTTTTATACAGGCTGTCTTCCGGCATTACTATATGGACGCGGGCAGACTCTATTTCCTGTATCTGCTCTATCGTCCTGGCCAGTTCCCCCTGCAAAGCTTGCAGATAGTTGACTTTGTTCTGAAATTCAGTTGTACCGAACTTATTTTCTTCAAACAGCTCGAAGCCTTTTTTGCCCCGGGGCAACCCCTGCGAGGCCAAATCCATTCTGAGCTGGTACACATCTTTTTGCGAAACCAAAATAGACGATCCATTATCAGCGATCTCGTACGGCGTTTTATTTTCTTTAAGTCTTGCTACGATATCCCCGGCGTCCTTGGTCTCCAGTTTGGTATAAAGCGGAACGTAGTTAGCTTTACCGCCAATCCAATAACTCCATCCCAATATGGCTGCAAAAACCGCTACAGCGCTAATAGCTAAAAAGAGTTTTTGGCGGTTACCCAAACCACCCCAAAGACTCTGGAATTGTTCCTTAAGCTCGGCCATCCTTTACATCCTTTCAGGTACTCTTAGCTGGATTATATTACTACATCTGCATACGCATCATTTCCTGATACGCTTCAACAACCTTATTGCGCACCTGAACCGTAAGCTGCAAGGCAACAGACGCCTTTTCCGCCGCGATCATCACTTCCGACACGTCCTCTAGCCTGCCGGCGGCCAAATCTATATTTTTCTGTGCAGATACTTTTTGTAGACCGTCAACATCGCTTATGGCTGCACTGAGCATCTCGCCAAAGCTTTTTTCCTCCGAAGCGCTTTTTATATCTACCGGCTCGAACAGGCTGCCGGTCGTAAAAACAGGTACGGCCAATTTGTCGATTTTCATCTAACTATACCTCCGTATGCTGGATATTATTACCGTCCTATTTCCAAAGCCTTGAGCGCCATGGTCTTGGCGGAACCTACAGCAGCCACATTGGCTTCATAGGAACGCGAAGCAGTTATCATATCGACCATCTCCGCTACTATATTGACATTGGGCATGTGCACGTAGCCTTTTCCGTCGGCGTCAGGGTGATTGGGGTCATATACTATCGGCGAAGCGGTATTGTCCTCTACAATGCCCACAACGCGCACGCCTTTGCCGGCCTGCATTTTTTCCGCCAGCATACGGCCGAAGTCATTCACTTCGTCACGCGGCGCATAAACGACGATTTGACGTTTATATGGACCGCCTTTAGCTGTACGTGTAGTATTGACATTAGCCAGATTGTTAGCGATGACGTCAAGGCGCAGCCTTTCTGCTGTCATACCCGAACCGGCGGCATCTATAGCGCCAAACATGCTCATTGTAAATCACTCCTGTTATCTGTTTTCTATGACGCTTCTAAGGCTGGTAAAATACCCGCCCACGCGCTGGGCAACAGCCTGGTAATAAATAGTGTTCTTGGCCATATCGGCCATTTCCGTGTCTATATCGACATTATTGCCATCTTTTCTCATAGTAAGTTCATCTACAGTGCGTACAGTCGCACCCAAAAAAGGCTCTCCTGTATAATCAGGCCTAGGCATAACGATATGCCGCCTGTTGGTAGTGGCCAACGGCAGCTTGCTGTTATCGAATACCGCTTCTTTTTGTTCAATATAATCAAGATAGTCTTTTAAATAATCTTCAAAGGTTACTTCACTGCGTTTGAAATTTGGCGTGTCGATATTTGCTATATTATTGCTTATTACTTTGTGGCGTAAGCTAGAGACTTTCAGCGCGCTCTCCAATACTTTAAAGTGCTGCTGGCCAGTCAGAAAATCCAACAATACAAAGACACCTCCAAACACTATATAGTGGTATAAATAAATCCGGCATACAATATCTACTATACATTATAATTATTTCTTGACAATAAAACAACAAAAATTTATGCAAATTTGCTGTCTATAGCCAAAAAAATGCTTAATAACAATAAAAAACCACGCTATTTACCGGCTATTTATACTTAAAACACCGATAAAAACTATGCTATTTATAAGGCTGATTCACCTTTCCCGTAAACACAATAAATAAACACAAATAATTGTGCGTTTTTTACATTTTTTGCAATTCTTTCAAAATATACTCATTGAGGATCTTTATATATGTCCCCTTCATACCAAGGGATTTCGACTCTATAACGCCGGCGCTTTCAAATTTGCGCAAAGCGTTAACTATCACCGAACGAGTTATGCCGACGCGGTCGGCGATCTTGCTCGCTACCAAAAGCCCCTCGTCGCCCTCGAGTTCATTGAGTATATGGGTCATGGCCTCCAGTTCGGAATAAGATAGGGTCGCCAAAGCTACTTGCATAGTGGCTTTTTTACGGGCCATTTCTTCGATTTTTTCTGTGCGTTCACGCAAAATCTCTATCCCGGCCACAGTAGCTCCGTATTCTGCGACCAAAAGGTCGTCGTCGGTATATTCCTGGTCAAACTTTCCTATTACCAGCGTCCCGATCCTTTCACCGTTGCCATATACGGGAATGATGGTAGTATGTTTTTCGCCAAACAGGCACTCTGTCCCTTGACTAAACGCGCACATGTGTTTTTTCAGCGCAATATTGGAAGTTGTTTCACTTATCTTTATCAGCCATTCAACGTAATATTCAGGGAATTGCCTTACATGTATTACTTTTTCCAGCATTATGTTACATTCAAAGGCGTCAAGCAACGCATAGCCCAAAATAGCGCCGTCTTTTGACGCAATATAGACATTGGACGAAAGCGTCTCGCTCAGCAACAACGCCACATCGGTATAATCAACGCTTCCGGATTTTTGTAAGAGACGGTTTATTTTACGGGTTTTTTCTAATATTGTAAGTTGAGCCATTGCCATACTCCACCTTCCATTATTTTGCTAAAGTATTGAATCAAGCACGTGGATGGGATTTTTTATAAGCCGCCGACATCCTCTCGGCGCTTATATGCGTATAAATCTGTGTCGTGGAAAGGCTCGCGTGTCCCAACATTTCCTGTACGCTGCGCAAATCTGCTCCATTGTCTAACAGGTGGGTAGCGAAAGTATGCCTTATACTATGCGGGCTTACCTTCTTCTGGATCGCCATGATGTTTATATATTTTTCCAAAATACGGCGCACGCTGCGGTCGGTAAGCTGTCCACCCCGATTGTTGACAAACAATTTTCCATGGTCTTTTACTGAGTAACGGGCCATTAGAACCGCGCGTGTTTTCCGCATGTAATTTTTTAAAACATCTACCGCTGTATTCCCTATAGGAACAATGCGTTCTTTATTTCCTTTGCCCAATAAAAGAACATACCTGTTTGCAAAATCAACATTTATTACCGGTATGCCTACAAGTTCCGCCACACGGCAGCCTGTAGCGTAAAGCATTTCCAGTACGGCCGAATCGCGTCGGCCCAATTCATCGTTATTTTGCAGGGAAAACAGTTCCTCGATCTCCACAGTTTCCAAAAATACCGGTAGTTTCTTCTCCAGTTTTGGTGTTTTTACTTTTGCAAAGGGGTTTTTTTCTATCTTGCCTTCCCGCAGTAAAAATTTACAAAAAGAACGCAGCGCGGAAATCTTGCGCGCTATGGTACGCCTGGCATATTTGTTTTCATTAAGATATGCCAAATATGCCCGAATATCAAGTGAAGTTAAAGCATAAAAAGAAAAAGCGGCAGTGAATTTATCACGTGTGAAAGAAAAAAAGCTCTCAAGATCGCCCATATAGCTTTTTAAAGTATTTTCCGAAGCATTTTTTTCTATCTGCAAAAAAAGCATAAACTGCTTTACTTCCCCGGAAATATTACTATTATCAAACCGCATAAAACCACTGCTTTATTAAAATTTTTGGAAAATATCCCTATTATTATAATGTTTTATTTTAGCATGATACTAGAAAATATACAAGACTAGCGCGATAAATTCTGCTTGAATTCCTGTAAAGACTCCAGCGCTCTTTCCGCTATTTTAATATTTTTATTCTTTTTGCCTTTTACCTTGTAAGGCAAAGGCGGCATTATGCCAAAGTTTATATTCATGGGTTGAAAATTTTTAACTTCCGGCGAACTAACATAAAAGCATAAAGAACCTATTGCCGTTTCTCTAGGAAATCCCTGGCTCTTTTGCCCGGCAAAAATTTTAGCGGCACTAAGGCCGGCTGCCAAGCCGGAAGCCGCCGACTCCACATATCCTTCCACTCCAGTTACCTGCCCGGCAAAAAACAGACTTGCATTTTTATTAAACGAAAAATCACTATTCAACAGTTGCGGCGAATTTATAAAAGTATTTCTATGCATAACGCCATAACGCAGGAATTGCGCTTTTTCCAGCCCCGGTATCATGCCAAAAACACGTTTTTGTTCCGGCCATTTCAAATGCGTCTGAAAGCCCACTATGTTATAGACCGAAGCCGCGGCATCATCCTGGCGCAGTTGTACTACGGCATACGGTTCTTCTCCTGTACGCGGGTCGACCAGCCCTACCGGCTTTAAAGGGCCAAAACGCATGGTGTCCTCTCCGCGTCGGGCCATTTCTTCGATAGGCATGCAACCTTCAAAATATACCTCTTTTTCAAATTCTTCCCGTTCCGCGACCTGCGCTCCAATGAGCTGCTCGCGAAAAGCCAGGTACTCTTCCCTGTTGAGCGGGCAATTTATATAATCGCCCCCACCCTTATCATAGCGGGAAGCCATAAATATCTTGCCATCATCCAAAGAATCTCTCGACAGTAAAGGAGCGGCCGCATCATAGAAATAAAGGTGTTCCTGGCCGGTCAGCCGCATTATGCATGCCGCCATTTTAGGAGATGTAAGAGGGCCTGTCGCAACAATAACAGGCCCGGTAAAATCAGCCAGACCAGTTGCTTCTTCGTTGACAAAATCAACTAGTTCGTGCCGCAGTAATGTTTTTGTTATATAACGGGAAAAAGCCTCTCTATCTACGGCAAGGGCTCCGCCGGCCGGTATTTGTGTAGCGTACGCAGCCTCCATGACCAGAGAATCCATCATGGCCAGCTCTTTTTTTAACAACCCTACCGCATTTTCTACATTGGCCGCCCGCAAAGAATTGCTGCACACAAGTTCGGCAAAAAGCTCTGTCTTATGGGCGGGCGTATTGATTTTAGGGCGCATTTCATAAAGCCGCACCGGTACATTGCGGATAGCAAGCTGCCAGGCCGCTTCCACGCCGGCCAGCCCCGCCCCGATCACTGTTACAAAGTCATTTTTTCTTTTTTGCGCTTGCACTTTTCTTCTTTCCATTCACACAATTTTCATTGATACACTGTAATACAGTCTTACCGCTTTTTTCTTGATGTTCAGCCATTATACCGCCACATTTTTCGCATTTTTGGTCTGTAGGCTTATCCCAGGTGACAAATTCACATCCGGGATATTTTTCGCAACCATAAAACCGGCGGCCACGCTTGGTTTTCCGCTCCACTACTTCGCCGTCACATAAAGGACAGGGCACGCCTATTTTTTTCAAGATAGGCTTGGCATTGCGGCAGGCCGGAAAGCCGGGACAAGCCAGGAAACTGCCAAAACGGCCGCTTTTTATCACCATAAGACGGCCGCATTTTTCGCATGGTATATCGGATACCTCCGGCGGGATCTCCACAGTGCCTATTTTATCTTCGGCGACTGCCAGCGTTTTGGCAAACGGTTGGTAAAAACGGTCTAAAACTTCGTTCTTTTCCTTGTCGCCCTCTGCTATGTCATCAAGGCTTTTTTCCATGTTGGCGGAAAATTCCACGTCGATGATATCTGTAAAGTACTCTGCCAGCATTTGCACTACCAGACAGCCCAGTTCGGTTGGCAGAAATTTTTTATCTTCTTTTTCCACATAGCCGCGCTCTAATATGGTATTGATGATCGGCGCGTAAGTACTTGGCCGGCCGATACCGTTTTCTTCCAGTTTTTTAACCAGGCTGGCCTCGGTATAACGCGGCGCCGGCTCGGTAAAGTGTTGCTGGGCCGGTAAAACTTTATCAAGAAGTAAAGCTTGCCCGTTTTTCAAAAGAGGAATGGAAATCTCTTTTTCTTTTTCTTCATCTTTTTTATTGTATACGGCGAGAAAACCGTCAAATTTCAATACCGAACCTGCCGCCCGCAGTCCCAAATCATCCGCCGAGACATCGACCGTAGTGGTGTCAAACACGGCAGCCGACATCTGGCTGGCCAAAAAACGCTGCCAGACCATTGCATACAGCCTCAGTTGGTCGCGCGTCAAATATTCTTTCATAGTATCCGGGTTTTTGAGCACATCTGTAGGCCTTATAGCTTCATGGGCGTCCTGTGCGGATTTTTTAGAGGCATAATGCGGCGCCTTAGCCGGCATATAGCTTTTGCCGAACTTGCTTTCAATATAGCTTCTGGCATCCTCTTGCGCCGACTCGGCTACCCTTACGGAATCGGTACGCATATATGTAATAAGACCGACAGAACCGGCTGAACCAAGGCTGATGCCCTCGTACAACTGCTGTGCGACCATCATGGTCTTTTTGGTCGTAAATCCGAGTTTTCTCACAGCATCCTGCTGAAGGTTGCTGGTAGTATAAGGCGGCGCCGGGTTGCGCCTTCTCTCTTTACATATTACTTCTTCTACTTTATACGTAGCGGCGGCTAAAAGTTTTTCCAGGTTTTTCGCCTGTTTGCCGTCAGCTATTTTTATTTTTTTGCCGCGTTCTTTTACCAGTTCGGCAGTGAAGACCGGCGCTTTAGACTTTTCCCGTAAATCTACCGCCAGCGTCCAGTATTCTTCCGGCACAAAATCCTGTATTTCTCTTTCCCGGTCGCAAATCAAACGTACCGCTACTGACTGTACACGCCCAGCGCTCAGTCCTTTTCTTATTTTTCGCCAAAGGAGCGGGCTTAGCTTATAACCGACCATGCGGTCAAGAATACGCCGCGTCTGCTGGGCATCCACCATATCGGCGTCTATTTTGCGCGGATGTTTTATCGCCTGCTGTACAGCTTTTTGCGTTATTTCATTGAATATGACACGGCAAGCCTGGTCTTGCGGCAAGTCTAAAAGAAAAGCCAGATGCCAGGCGATAGCCTCCCCTTCACGGTCCGGGTCAGTCGCCAAGAATATTTTATCCGCTTTTTTAGCGGCGGCTTTGAGTTCTTTTATCAAATCGCCTTTGTTGCGGATATTTATATATTTTGCCTGGTAATCCTTCTCCACGTCAACGCCAAACTGGCTTTTGGGAAGATCACGCAGATGGCCCATCGACGCTTTGACAAAATAGTTTTTACCCAAAAATTTTTCAATAGTTTTTGCTTTTGCCGGTGATTCGACTATAACAAGCGTTTTACTCACTACGCCATCCCCCTCTGTTGCAAAAGATACCGGCCTTCCATAGCTTTTATCCAGCCGGTGAGTTCCAGTTCCAGCAAAGCACAGTTTACCTTGTCCGGAGCCAGGCCGCTTTTGTCTGCCAATTCCTCAACACAGGCCGCCTGACCGTCAACAAATAAACGCAGGATTTTTCCCGCATCGCCTGCCGGCATTTGGATTTCACATTTTCTTTGTTCGCCGCCCGCGCCAAAAGGCAACCGGCCAAGGTCTTCCAGTATATCTTCCGGCCGGTCTACCAGCCGCGCCCCCTGTTTTATGAGATTGTGCCCGCCTATGCTGCCCGCTGAATAGATGCTGCCCGGGAGACAGTATACTTCCCGCCCGCTCTCTAGGGCAAAGTTGGCCGTAATCAAAGAACCGCTTTTCTTATTTGCCTCAACTACCAGCACGCCTTTGGATAGACCGCTGATGATCCTGTTGCGGGCAGGAAACCGCCACGGCGCCGGTTCGGCGCCCGGCAGGTATTCAGAAAGCAAAGCGCCGCCTGTCTCCACTATTTCTTTAAATAATTTTTTGTTTTCATAAGGATATGCTATGTCCAGCCCGCAGCCAAACACTGCGACAGTAGCGCAGCCGGACTCTAGGGCGCCCTTATGCGCTGCGGTATCTATTCCCTTGGCCCCGCCGCTGACCACTGTGACCGCGCGGCGGGAAAGGTCGGCGGCAAATTGTTTTGCCGCCGCTATGCCGTACGGACTGGCTTTACGCGAACCCACCATGGCTATTTTATCGCCTGCCGGCAAAAAACCGCAAATAAAAAGAGCTAACGGAGCGCGACCTGTATTTAAAAGCGCTTCCGGGTAATCCTTATCGGCGTATGTTATTATACGAAAATTTTTCTTTTGGCAAACTTGCGCCAGTTGTTCAGGCATCATCTTTTTACGGCCGACAGCAATACTGACCGCCAGTTGTCGGTCAGAACCCGCCGCTTTTTCCAAACGGTCAAAATCAGCCCGCCAAATGTCTTCGGCGGAATCAAACCGTTTCAGCAGTTCCGCTGTTTTAAACAACCCGACGCCTTCCATATTGCACAATAAAGCCAGACAATATCTTTCCAAAAAATTTCCTCTTTCCAAAATTCAGCCCATATTTTATATGCTATTCAATAAGTTATAACACAAATATAAATTTTGGCAATAAAAAATTTCAAATAAAGCTGTCTGTTGAAACTTACCAGTTGAGGTAATCTTTTACCTGTTTTACTATTTTATCCGCCGCTTTTAAAGCGTTTTCCTGCACTTTAGCTTTCGGCACAGCGCCTGCCGCAATATCTTCAAGACGCAAGCAGACGTCATGCACGCGATCCGCGCAAAACGCCAATTTTTTGGCAAATAGATACCTGGCGTTGATTATCTCCTGGCCGGGCAACGGCCTGTATATAATTAAAGGCAAGCCGCAGGCAAGAGCCTCGGTAGCTGTAACGCCTCCAGCTTTTGACACGACCACATCAGCCGCTTTCATATAGTCGGCAATATTATCGATATAACCTAGCGCCATCAGGCCAGGCGCTTGCATTTTGAACAGATCTTTTTCCAATTTTTCATTTCTTCCGCATATCGCTACAAAGAAAACCTTTTTCTTTCTTTCTTGTTTATGCCAGGCGTCCAATATCTCCGCCATCGGCAAAAGCCCCTCTCCACCGCCGGTCAACAAGCAAATAGTACCGTCCTGCGGTAACCCGAGCTGCTTACGCAGTTTTTCCCTGTCATCCGCATGGCAAAACTGGCTGCGTACGGGAATACCAAGCGGCCATATTTCCTGCCCATTTTCAATGTCATTTTCATAACCGGCCAATATTTCCCTGTCCGGCACCACGTAAGCGTTTATTTCCTTATATATCCACCATTTGTGCATGGCATAATCTGTAACAATGCCGATAAGCGGCAGCTGTTTGCCGTATTTTTTCTTGTAAAGCGCTATTATGCCTGCCGGAGTTACATGCGTGGCAATAACAACGTCAGGCCGGCATTTTTCTATAAATTTGTTTGCCCCCAGTGCAAACAGCCAGTTGACAAAACCGCGCAACCCTAACGAACCCTGGTTATCGCCCCATTTATACAAAAACGCGTATCCATTCGGATAGATACGCAAAAGTAACAAATAAGAATTCAAAAGCAGTTTGCTGGCCCAGCCCGGAAAAAACTCAAATATCCCAGCGACTTTTACTTCCACCCCGTCTTCTTTGCTAAAAGCCTGGGCGACGGCATTGGCAGCCTGCACGTGTCCGGAACCGATCGGCGCCGACAGAACGAGAACCACTTTTTTGTTGTCCATATGGTGTGTCACAGCCCCCTTACCCACTGCCATACCTTCTTTTTCTTCACTATTGCTAATAACAACGTTTATATTGTATCATACTTGGTAAATGAGCATAGCTTTTTTTATAAGGAGGACATGATGCGCCAAAGATTGCCTGTAGAAGCTTTTGACATACCAGTAGACACGATAAAGAGCGGTTTTTATACCGACGCCTATTTCCTGCGCACCGAAGAAATACTGAACGCCGCAAACCATCATCCCAAAGTGCTCATGCAAGTGTTTCAACGCGAACACAGCGTACTTTGCGGTATTGACGAAAGTATCGCCCTTTTGAAAACCTGCTCGAAAAAGCCGGTAAAAATCATGGCTTTACATGATGGCGACGAAATCTCCCCATGGGAAACCGTAATGACAATAGAAGGCGACCTTGCTGATTTTACTTATCTGGAAACTTTATATCTTGGCGTTCTGGCCCGCCAGAGCAAGATCGCCACCAACGTCCGGGCAGCCGTGCAAGCCGCCAGAGGCAAAAGCGTCCTGTTTTTTGGCGCGCGCTATGACCATTATACGATGCAAAAAGGCGACGGCCATGCTATAAATATTGGCGGCAACATCGGCGTTTCTACCGACGCCAACGGTCATTTCAGCGGAAAAAAAGGCCTTGGCACCATTCCCCACGCTCTTATCGCCACTTTTGGCGGCGACACTCTGGCAGCGACACTGGCTTTTGATAAACACATATCGCCTGCCATCAACAGGGTCGCTTTGGTAGATTTTGACAACGACTGCGTTGGCGCATCCCTGGCGGTAGCCAGAAAACTTGGCTCCAAGCTGTTTGCCGTGCGTCTCGATACTTCCAACAACCTTGTAGATAAATCAGTCATCCCACAAATGGGCCTGTTCCCCCCGACCGGTGTTTGCCGGGAACTGGTGGCCAATGTGCGGGCGGCACTGGATAACGAGGGTTTTAACCATGTGAAAATCATGGTTTCCGGCGGATTCAACGCCAATAAAATCACCGAATTTGAAAAGCAAAACACCCCTGTGGATATTTATGCAGTAGGCAGCGCTTTTTATGACGGCAGTATAAACTTCACGGCCGACATAGTTTTAGTAGACGGCAAGCCTTGTGCAAAAACCGGACGCATGTTCTTACCCAATGCGCGTCTCAATGCAGTTGAATAAATTTTAACCATTGACATAATATTGTTTTTATATTACATTATTTGAAGTATATGCTCTCATATTTATTAATTTTTAAGGAGGAAAAAAATGAGTAACTCCAACGATTGCAAAGTGCAAATAGTGGTGGCTGATCCATCAGCCGTAGGACTGTTGGGGCTCGCCGTAGTCACCGCTGTTGCCGCATCGCAAAAACTCGGGCTAACTACAGGACTTTCCTGGGTCATTCCCTGGGCGATCTTTCTCGGCGCTTTGGCGCAACTAATGGCGGCAATTTATGATTTTAACCACAACAATGTCTTCGGTGCATCCATCTTTGGCGCTTTTGGTTTTTTCTGGCTGGGCGTAGCTGCCAGCTGGATGTTTAAGCTGGGTGTTTTTGGCCCTGCCCTTACCGTAGTAGACGGTAAGCAGATAGGTTTTGCTTTCCTTGTTTATTTGCTCTACGCTCTGGCTGGGACAATAGCTGCTACCGAAACCAATAAAGCAATTTTTTATGATATGGTCGTTATCGACTTTCTGCTTCTCGGACTTACGGTTGACGCCCTTGGCGGCGGAGTACACTGGGCGCACAGCTTGGCCGCTTATTCTGAAGCTGTCGTTGCCGCTATTTCCACATATGCCGCCTGCGCGACTTTCCTTAATAAGTTCTTCAACCGCTCTTTCTGGCCGCTCGGCACACCATTGGGAATATTCAAAAAAGGCTAAAATAACTTTTAAAAACCGCTCTTTTAAGAGCGGTTTTTTTATGCATGCATGCATGCTTTATTTTGTCAATATAGTAATATATAATGAATTTAATGAAACATGTAAAACCGGGAGGGGTATTATGCCTGCAAAAACAAACCCTATTGGAGTATTCGACTCTGGTGTCGGCGGACTAACTGTTTTAAAGGAACTACTGGATATCATGCCAGGTGAAGACTTTGTTTACTTCGGCGATACGGCGCGTGTTCCCTACGGTCCGCGGACGCCTGAGGAAATACGGAAATTTACCCGTCAAATCCTGCGGTTTTTAGCAGAACAGAAAGTGAAGCTTGCTGTAATTGCCTGCAATACCATAACGTTTAATATTATAGCGGCTGATGTTGCCGATTGCCCATTTCCCGTGATCGGTATGAACGACAGTGTTAAAGCGGCCCTCTCGGTGAGCAAAGCAAAACGCGTAGGCGTGATTGCCACTCAGGCGACTGTTTCCAGTGCAAAACATGTGGAATCAGGAAAAAATATCGACCCGGAAGCTAAAGTGTATTTACAGGCTTGTCCCGAATTTGTGCCAATAATAGAGCGAGGGATATTCGACGGGCCGGAGATAGAAGCTGCTGTTAAAGAGTATTTACGCCCTCTGCAAGATGTTAAAATAGATGCGCTCATCCTGGCCTGCACCCACTACCCTTTAGTTGCGCCGCTAGTCGGCCGGCTTATGGGACCAACAGTAAATATTATTAACCCGGCGCGGGAAACGGCTCTGGACGCCCAGCGCCTCTTAGTGGAAAAAGATTTGCTCAACCCGGCAAAAGAAGCCGGCAAGCTGCGCATAGTTTTTTCCTCAGTATCACCGGAAACAGAAAACCTGGCCAAGGTTTTTCTACAGCGAGCATTGCCGCAATTAGAAGTAAAAGATGTATCAAGTTATTTTTATTGTATTTGATTTTATGCCAGGACGTACGCGTAAAAGATAAGTGCGCACGTATGAGCGATGGCGACAACAAAACCATTGCGGATGAGCGCCTTGATATCGGATGACTGGGCAAAACCCATGGAGCTAAACATATTGGCGCCCGGGTAGATAAAGTTCGTTACCCTTGTCGCGATAATCAGTGCAACCGACCAGGCAACCATCGATACGTTATTTTGTTTTAGCATATCGGCAAACATACTGTGCAGCATTTTCAATTCCGCAACAGTCGCGCCGGAAATACCAAAAGCGCCAATCAGGCCGCCGGAAATTATAACGCTGGCCTTGCCGCCAACATCAACCAGCGGCTGCAATAACACGGTCAAGGCCTTAAACCCGCCACCGCCTTCAATTATACCGATAAAGGGGTCTAGAATGAGGAACAAAAGAAATAGTCCGACATTACCCGCCATGCCTTTGATGACATGTTTGCAGATAGTGTCAAGATTAAGGCCGCCGGCAAATCCCGTGGCCATAGACAGGCCAAGCATTATTATGACGACAAAAGAAGTCCCGGCCCCTTTAAACAAGCCATAAACTATAGCTGCAATAAAAAGTACGGAAAATACCGCAGTGGCTCTCGAGCTTTCCTTAGTGGGAACAAAGCGCTCTATTTCATCGCTTTGCTCCGGGTAGGGGTTTGTCTTTTCAGTATCTCTTTGGATGCGCTGCATGTTGATCCAGGTGATGATAAGAGTGATGGTTGCTATCGGCAAAGCGGCGTAAAAGAGCATCGTGCCGTAAGTAAGTCCGGTCAAACCCAGCAATGTGACTACAGGAGGAGTAAAGGGGCCGACGATCAGCGCCTCTTCACCGACAGCATGGAAAATCACGCCCATAGTGCTGCGCGACAGTCCGACCGAGGCGGCGACAGGTATGACGATAGGCGCCAAAATAGCGTTTCCGCCAGCCATGGTGCCTAAAAGCCCTACTATTATAAAGCATGATATGGAAATGCCCAGCATGGCTTTTTTTTGCGTATCGATGCCGATGCCGTAAATTATCTTGTGCACCAGTGTATGGCTTACTTTCGTGGCCGTCATTACTTCGCCCAGCCCACGGCCCAGCATGATTATCAAGCCAACGACCGCTAGGAAAGAGCTCATGGCTTTGACAAGCATATTGCCTAAGCCGACGATACCTATACCCGAAATCGCCGCACCGACGATAATGCAAATGATTGTAGCCGGTAGAGGTTCCATATCGCGGAAAACCAGAAAGATATAAAGAATCAAGGGAAATAACGCCAGTAAACCCCACCAAACATTGAAAGTCCCTGCAGCAGGCATTTTCACCACTCCCTGTATACAATTTTTTTCTACTGTGATTATTTACTGAATAATTGGGTTCAATTTTTTCGTAGTATTCTGCCGTGAAATTCCCTCGTCATCTCCCCTTTCTTTACTGCAAACCCACCATTTACCAGTACATATTCCACACCTTTAGCATATTGATGCGGTTGGCTAAAAGTAGCCATATCCTGCATTGTGGACAAATTGAAAACGGCTATATCTGCGGCCTTGCCCACCGCCAGTACGCCGCGGTCATCCATGCCCAGGCGGGCCGCCGGCAATCCTGTCATCTTATAAATAGCTTTTTCCAATGTTAAGAGGCCTCTGTCGCGCACATATTCCCCGAGTACTTTTGGGAATGTGCCGTAACAACGCGGATGGCAGGAAGAGTGCGCCGCTTCTTCAATATCCATGCCGCGACCGTCGGAACCTACGCAGACTATGTCGCTGGTGATGATCGCGTCTATATCGTCAGTGGAAATGGAAAAATAGACTGCATGTACCACGCCTTTTTGTTCGGCAAGAAGGCGTATAACCGCCAGATCGGCCGGCATATCCCAGGCTTTGGCGATTTCGTCCATCTTTTTGCCAATAAATCCTTCTTTGTCTTCCAGCATGTTGGTTATGAGTATACGCTCCGGGCCGCCGCGGACGGCCATTTCTTTATTAAGATCGGCCAGCAGCCTTTCCCGGCAGCTCATATCGCCAAGACGTTCCAGCATAGCGCTCACGCCGCCGGCATGGCTCCAGCCCGGCAAAAGAACGGATAAGCCGGTAGCGGAAGCCTCGTACGGGTATTGGTCGGCGGTCACGTCCACTCCTTCGGCGCGCGCCTTGATTATATTATCCAGCGCTTTCTTGCCCTTGCCCCAGTTGGGCACGCCGATGGCTTTCAGATGGGAAACCTGTACTTTAGCGCCGCTTCGCCTGCCTACCTCGATCGTCTCGTCAACAGCTTCGAGAAGTGTAGTGCTCTCGCCGCGTACATGCGTTGTATATAAGCCGCCGTATTTTGCCAACACTTTGCAAAGCGCGGTAAATTCATCTACGTCAGCAAAACTGCCGGGCGGGTATATAAGGCCGCTAGACAAACCCCAGGCGCCCTCTTGCATCTGTTTTTCCAGCAAAAGACCCAGATTTTCCAACTCCTGCGCCGTAGCCTGTCTGTCTTCATAGCCGACGACTGCTATGCGTAAAGATCCGTGACCAACCAAAGGCGCCAGGTTCACGCCAATAGGATGACGGTCAAAATACGCGGCAAAATCGGCAAAATTTTGATGGCACATCACGCCTTCCGGCCCCGACATAAAATCATGCAGAGACATGAAACGCAGCAATTCTTCTTTATCTTTGGCTTCAGGGCCGGCCGGGAAATTGCCCAGCCCGCAACTGCCTGTTATTTCGGTAGTTATGCCTTGCATGACCCTGCTGCCGGATGACGGGTATTTATAAATAGTAGCGTCGGTATGAGTGTGTATATCAATAAAACCGGGCGATACTACTAAGCCTGATGCATCTATTATTTCTCCCTCTTCCGGCAAATCCTTACCGATTTGCGCAATACGACCCTTTTCTACCACCAGGTCGAGTTCTTGGGGTTTTTGTCCTGTTCCGTCGACTAAAGTACCGCCTTTGATTAATATCTTGCCCAAAATATTCTCCCCCTTTCGTTTATAAAACTTACTTTATTTTGTGTTTATATTATATCTTTCCACTTTTTATTAGTCAAAATATTCTTGTTTTTAAAAACGCTGAAAAAATAAGGTCAGGACCGCCCGTAAAACGGGCGGCTCAAGCCACAAAACGCAAAAAAGCCGGGTTCCCCCGGCTTTTTAAAATAACGGTTTATACGTTTTTGCTAAAAGTTTACGCCGGCCCCCACTTCATTATCTGCAATACGGTTACCGCCACAAAAGCAAGCACCAGCTGCACGATCAGAAAAGGCGCGAACCATTTTACATATTTGTCGTATGGTATCTTGGAAATGCCCAGACAGCCCATAAGTACTCCGGCCGTCGGCATGATGCAGTTGGTAAAGCCGTCGCCAAACTGAAACGCCTGTGTGGCCACCTGGCGGGTAATTCCTGTAAGGTCGGCCAGCGGCACCATGATAGGCATGACTGTCACCGCCTGGCCGGAGCCGGAGGGAATAAAGAAGTTTATCAGCACATTGGCCGCCAGCATCATATTGGCGCCCAGCACCGGCCCAACATAAGCAATAGGCAACGAGAGGTAGTAAACAAAAGTATCGATTATCTTGCCGTCTGTCATTACAACCGAAATTGCCCGCGCCATGCCTATGACAAATGCCGCGTACACCATATTGCCACAGCCCCTGACAAAGGAATTGGCTGTACCGGTCACGCCCAGGCCGCCAACTATGCCGCCCAGCACCGCCATTACGACAAACACGAAAGAATACTGGCTTATGCCCCATTTAAGTTTAAGCGAACCGTAAATAATAGCGGCAAAACCTATAAATGCTATCAACAGGCAGACCGCCTGTCTCCATGTAAGTTTTTCATCCGTGGAATTTTCTATGTTTTGCGTTTCCAGCGCCTTGTCCGGGCTGTAGGTCAAACTTTGTGTCGGGTCTGCTTTTATTTTTTTGCAATAAAGCGCAATCAAGCCGAATGAGAGCGCCAGGTTTACGATATGGAAAAGCACCCGTACTTCCATACCGGAAAAAAGCGGCAGTTGCGCTATGTTATGAGCTATGCCGACAGTGAACACATTGCCCCAACCGACATTAAAGCCCGCGTAAGAGCCCAGATAGATCATGCCAAACCCCACTACCTCGTCATAACCAAGGCTTCTTGAGAGCATTATTCCTATAGGCATAAGGGCTACTACCGGGTTGGCGAAAACACCGGTGGCGCCGCCAATAGACATTATACCCATAACGATGGCGACAGCGTATAGTTCTTTACCTGCCAGGCCTTTTACCACTTTGCCCAGGCCGACGCGTATACAGCCGGTCTTTTCCAGCACCTCAATAGCCGCGCCGCATAAAAAGACCATGAATATCATGACATGCGACTGTTCCCAGCCTTTGACGACAGCGTTAAATACATCCCAAAACCCCTGGGGCTTTGATGCTACGACGTGGTACGAGCCGGCTACAACTTTAGTTACAGTTCCTTCTTTGATTCTGGTAAATTCGCCGGCCGGCACCAGCCATGTGAGAATGGCCATAGCGGCCGCCATAATGAACATAAGTGCAAATACATGCGGAAATTGGAACCCCTTTTTTTTCTCTGTCATGCGAATGCTCCTTTACGATTTAAATTACCGGCTTTGATCCAGTACAAATTGAACGATAGCTGCCATACCGACAGGCAGTGCCTGGTCACGGAAGTCATACATGGGGTGGTGGCCCGATATGGGTTTTCCATCGTCTAACCCTAAACGGAACATACAGCCGGGAACTTTTTCAAGGTAGTAGGCAAAATCTTCCGAGCCCATCAACGGGCGCTCCAGTTCCACGACATTTTCCGCGCCTAAAGCTTTTCTTGCCGACTGGGCAAAGTCGTTCGTTATTTTTGAGTTATTGGAAACAGCGGGTATGCCAAAAATATATTCCAGTTCATATGCACAGCCGAGCGCCTGGGTTATGCCACCGGCAATCCGTTCCACACGTTCTTTTATACTTTCGCGTACCGCTTTGTCGTGGCAACGTACCGAACCGGTCAGAACGGCTTCATTGGGGATTATGTTGAATGCCGAACCGGCGTTGAACTGGCAGACCGAAAGAACAAATTTATCCACCGGGTCGAGTTCCCTGCTGGCAACAGTCTGCAAGGCCACCAATACCTGCGCGGCCGCCAGAACGGGGTCTTTGCATCGGTGGGGATATGCAGCGTGGCCGCCCACCCCTTTTACTTTAAGGATGAATTTATCGGCCGATGCCATAAACGGCCCGGGAAATACGCCGACCTTGCCAACAGGAACTTCCACGCCGCCATGCAGGCTCAAAATAAAGTCGGGTTTTGGGTTTTCCATACAACCAGCTTCAATGATGCTGGAAGCTCCATAAAGCAGCTCTTCAGCCGGCTGGAAAATCAATTTGACAGCTCCGGAAAACTGACTGCGCAGAGAGCTTAACATTTTCGCCACGCCAAGCAAGGTAGCCGTATGTCCGTCATGCCCACAGGCATGCATATATCCCGGCCGCCTGGAAGCATATGGGAGGCCTGTCGCTTCCTGGATAGGTAACGCATCGATATCGGCGCGTAAAGCTATCACCTTGCCAGGGCCTGGTTTTTCACCCTTGATGAGGCCTACTGCTCCGGTTTCAATAGGCAAATCCTGAATCTCAACTTGATATTTGAATAATTCTTCGCGTATAAGCGCAGTAGTTTCAAATTCTTCAAATCCCACTTCCGGGTTTTGGTGGATCCTTCGCCTTATTTCAGTGATATAGGCCGCTTCTTTTTGCGCTTGCTGCAAAACATCCATAATCTATTCCCTCCTTTTTAAACTAAAATAAATTAATAAACATAAAAACTCGCTTGTTGATTCTACATAAGGCATGTCAATACCTGCTTGTTATATGCTTTTTTCGAAAAAATACTTTTTAGTTGTGAGAATCTATTTAACCAATTATGCCACTACAAAGTCAGGACCGCCCGTAAAACGGGCGGCTTGAGCAAGACCTATAAGGGCTTATTACCGGCTAGCGTATAAAGACGCTAGCTTTCACTTAGGCCTACTGTACTTACATAATAACCCTCTGACCCAAAATGTCGGTTGCCAAATTTGTATTTTAAGTTTGCATGTTTGTCAAACATCATCAGTGAACTTTTTCCTTTTATGTATCCCACTATTGATGATACGCTGTGTTTGGGCGGGATACTTATTAACATATGTACATGGTCGGGCAGATGCCCTTCTATTATTTCTATCCCTTTATAACTACACAGTTGCCTTAGTATGTCTCGCAAACTTTCCTTGTATTGATTGTAGATTGTTTTTCGTCTATACTTGGGGGTGAACACTATATGATACTTACACAGCCATTTTGTGAGGGCCAGACTGCTTACTTTATTGGCCATTAAAATCACCTTTCCGTTAGCATAGTAGCTTGAACAACTCTATGCTAACGGAAAGGTGATTTTTTTGTGTAACTGTCGGCGCGCACCCGCCTAGCGGGTGCGTGTTTTGCTTACGCTTTAGCGTCAGGCAGGCTCAAGCCACAAATACAAGTGGCCCGCACACTAATGCGAGCCACTCTTGAAGCACGTTCCAGGCTGGTGGGGTCAGAAACAATCTCCGCATTGCCATCCCCTGCAATGCACCACTTCTTGTTTCCACAATCCGCTGTGAGTTTTACCGCCCCGACAGCCATGCCGCCCGTGCTTTAGCGGGTAACCTCCATGCTGTGCCACACGGTACACATGAAGATCTTTTTTTCTACTTACATTTTATTACACTTATCGGAAATAGTCAAGGGTTTTATGTTTGAATTGTGAATTTTTCCGACTTATTTTCTTGTATCGCCCAAAGCGGGAACAAGCAGCCCGAAACAAGCGGCATCCGCTTTTAGCTTGCCTTCTCCACCCAACGCACATACATAGCCCTGCGCCAAAATATCTCCCAACATACGAGACAGGCCTTTAATACCGTCGGCAGTAGCCGAGAGCACATCATCCCGTTCTTTTTGTAAAACACTGTATTCTAGGCCGCGCAAAAACATGACCAGCGCTTTATCGAGTTGCTGTGATGAGGTAAGCGGCCTGTCCAGTTGGCTGACCGTGCCTATGACGTATTTTGTCATTTCCCGTTCATTGGCGGCAAAATCTGATAAATACGCGGGAATGCCGCGAAATACCGCCAGAGTATTGGCAAGGTTGGGATCGCGGTAGGAGGAGAAGACAGCGGTGCCGTTATAATCAAAGCGGGCGTTGGCGCCATAGGCGCCTCCTTTTACCCTTATCTGCCCCCACAGGTAGTCATAGCGCAAGATGTTTTCCAAAACGCGCAAGAGGCCGCTGTATTCATAACCGGCTTTTTTGAAGTTGCCGCCCATAGCTACGTGCTGTACCTGCGCGGAAGTGATTATGCCTTCATTGATTTCATTTTTGGCAAATTCACACCGTGCTTCGGCCGCTCCCGCTGGCGGGAGCGAAACAAAAGCAGCGGCTATTTCCCGGCGTACTTCTTCCCAGTCACGCTTTTCACAGCAACAGGCGACCAACAGATCGTTTTGGGAAAATAGCAGTTTCGCGGTTTCCGCCAGTTTGCCGGACAGTTCATCCAGCGAACTTTTGGCCAGCCGGTCTAAAAACCGGTAATAGCTGAGCTGGCCTTGTTCGGCATAACGCCCGCCGCAGGAAAAATAAGAAAACAGGCGCAGGGTTATCACATCCTGTCCGCGGGCAAACAAATCTGAATCCCAGGAGGCTTTGCTCTCTTCCAGAAGTTGGCGCAACCGTTTTGTGTCACTAAAGACGCTGCCGGTACTTACCTCTTTCAACAGCGCGCATAGTTTATTTACATTGCGCACAAGCGCTTTCCCGCTTAAAACAAAGCGCGCCTGGTAACTGTCCGCGTCATCCTTGCCCCAAATAGTGCCGAAACTCGCCGTTATGCCGCCAGTATAAAAGTTTATCTTCTTTGACAGTTCCGCATAGGTATAATTTTCCGTATCTATCCTGCACAAAAGTTCTTTTAGAAGATGGGCATACGGCACCAGTTCTTCCGGCAATGTTTTGGCATTGAAACAGAGTTTGACATAAGCTATCTTGTTGGTAAATTTATCAAGGTGCAGCCAGTTTACGCCGTCCCGGGCGCTTGTCTCCCATTCTATTTTTTCCGCTTCTTTGCCAATGTCGCCCCGCTCCAGTAGGGGTATTTTCGCCAGCATTTCAGGGGTATCTACCGCGCTTTGCAAAGAGAGCAGTTTTTGAGTATTGCTGAGGCAGGCCGCTATTTCTTCTTTGCTCCAGCCTGCCTTTATTGCGGCGAGCTTTTCTTTTGCCTTTTCTTCCCGCTCTTCCTGCAAGCCTTCCTGAGGCAAAAGAGCTACTACTGCCCGGTGGGTATTATCGAGAAGATAGTTTTCTATCAGGCTTTCATAATAGCGGCTGCCTATCTTATCGCGCAAATCAGCAATAACCCGGTCATAACGCAGGTATTCCAGCGGGTCGCCGCCGTAAAGCCAGCTGTCCATACAGGAGATAGCGTAAATCAGCCCTTTCGGGTAAGAGCCGAAATCCGCTTCCCGCAAGAGAAATTCCATATAGTTTAAGGAGGCTTCCAGCGACTCTTTTTCTATGCCCTGCCTGGTCAATGTTTGCAGAGTTTTATAAATGATACTGACAAATTGGTCTTTTTTCTCCGGCGCCGCGCCTGAAGCCCGCACGGCAAACACCGGCTGTAGCAGGCTATGAGTAAAAGCGCCGGATATGTCTTTGGCAATGCCGGCGTCCAGCAAGGCTTTTTTCAGCGGAGCGGCAGGCGTCTCCAAAAGGTAATGTACCAGCAACTGAAAAGCAAAATATTCCGTTGCGGCCAGATTTGCTCCTACTACCGCGCTCCAAGTGAAAAAGGCTTTTTCTTGGGCGTCTTCCCCTTTCATAAGAGGGTAATAGGCCGTTTTCTCCGCTGTCCGCCCCAACATTCCCTGCATGGTTATAGCGGAGCCCAACTCAATCCGGTCAAAATTTGCCAGGTATTCCTCATCTAAAAAAGCTAGTTGCTGCTTTATATCAAGGTCGCCGTATAAAAATATATAGCTGTTGGCAGGATGGTAATATTTTTTGTGAAAAGCTTCGAAATCTTCCTGCGTCAGCGCAGGTATGGCGTCCGGATAACCGCCGGATTCGCAGCTATAGGGCGAAGCGGGGAAAAGCGCCTGCATGGCAGTCTGTTCCAGTACCGAGTCCGGCGACGAATATACGCCTTTCATCTCGTTGTATACTACGCCCTTGTATTCTAGTGGAGCATCCTCGCTCAGCAGTTCATAGTGCCAGCCTTCCTGTTGCAGGGTATATTTGTTGTCATAAATATTGGGGTAAAATACCGCGTCCAGGTAAACATCCATAAGGTTGCGGAAGTCTTTTTCATTCCTGCTGGCCACAGGGTACATGGTCTTGTCCGGAAAGGTCATAGCATTGACAAAAGTGTTCAAAGAACCCTTTATCAACTCGACAAACGGCTCTTTCAGGGGATATTTGCGCGACCCGCACAGCACGGAATGCTCAAGGATATGCGGCAGGCCGGTATCGTCTTTAGGCGGCGTCCTGAAGCTTATAGAAAAAACTTTGTTGTCGTCTTTATTACCCATATAGAAAAGCCGCGCGCCGCTTTTTACGTGTTCGAACAAATACGCGTCGGACGCCGTTTCCATAAGGCGCTGTGTATCTTTAAGGATAAATCCCGAATATAATTCACCTTTTTTCATGATCATTTCTACCTCCTAAGCTTTAACGCTGGTACGAAGCTGTACCGCCTCGGCCAGATGCTGGCTTTTTATCGTGTTTTCACCCGCCAGGTCGGCGATGGTCTGCGCTACTTTTATTATACGGTCATGGCTCCTGGCACTGAGGCCAAGCGAAGAAAAAGCTTTCTCCAGTAATTTCTCGGCAGCGGCGTCCAATTGGCAATACTTTTTTATCTCTTTGTGCCCCATACGCGCATTGGCGGTTATGCCTTGTTCTTTCATCCGCTGCATTTGTCGTTCGCGCGCCGCCTGCACACGCGCCCGCACTGCCTCCGAGCGCTCGGCGCCTTTCTTTTCCTGCATCTCTTTATACTGCATGCGCGGCACATACACCTGCAAGTCTATCCTGTCGAGCAGCGGCCCGGATATTTTTTTCTTGTAACGGTCTATATCCCCCGGCCGGCAGGTACACTCATGGACTGTGTCGCCATAGTAACCGCAGGGACAGGGGTTCATGGCCGCCACCAGGATAAACCTGGCCGGGTAACGCAAGGAAGCCTGCACTCTGGCTAAAGATACCTCCCCATCTTCCATCGGTTGGCGCAATACTTCAAGCGCCGCCCGGGAAAACTCGGGAAACTCGTCCAAAAAAAGCACGCCGTTATGGCTGAGCGTCACTTCGCCCGGTTTGGGTATGCGCCCGCCGCCTATAAGCCCGCCGTAAGAGATAGTATGATGCGGACTGCGAAAAGGCCTCTCCTCCACCTGGCTGTTTTCCTTGCCCAAAAGGCCGGCTATGCTGTATATTTTCGTCACTTCCAGCATTTCTTCTTCGTCCATACTGGGCAGTATAGTGGGCATGCGCCTGGCCAGCATAGTTTTACCCGCCCCCGGACTGCCGACCATCAGTACGTTATGGCCGCCGGCCGCTGCTATCTCCAGTGCGCGCTTAGCCATCAGCTGTCCCTCGACATCAGCGAAATCCTCGAGTGAAAGCCGCGCCCCAGGGTTATTTTGCCGCTCGTCCTTGCTGGCGGCCAACAGTGCTGCCTCGCCATTCAGATGGCCTACCAGTTCTTTTAAGCCTTTTACGCCATAAACTTCCCGACAGCCAGCTAATAAACCCTCGTCGGCATTTTCCACCGGCAAAAAGAGTTTTTTCTTGCCGCTGGCGGCAGCGTTTACCGCCATTGGCAAAGCGCCTGTCACCTGCCGCACTATGCCTTCGAGGGATAATTCGCCGATAAATACCGCATCCAGGCAGTCAAGGGCATGTATTTGCCCGCTGGCGGCCAATACGCCTATAGCGATAGGCAGATCCAGCCCTGAGCCGTCTTTCTTTATATCGGCCGGGGCAAGGTTTACGGTTATCCTGGTGCCGGGAAAAGTAAAGCCGCTGTTTTTTATCGCCGCCCGCACCCGCTCGCGCGCCTCGCGTACCGCAGTATCAGGCAGACCCACTATATCGAATACCGGCATACCATTGGCAATATCGACCTCTACCGTTACCAGCACCCCATCCAAACCATAAGTAGCTTCGCCAAAAGTACATGCGTACAAATCCCCTGTCTCCTTTTCGCTATAGTCAGTTGCAGTCAAATGCGCTTTCAATATGGTTTATGCTTTTCAGGCCGCCTGTTTTTTCCAGGTATACTTCTATTATGTCAAAACGGTAGGTTTTACCGGTAAAGCTTTCTTTTTGCAAAAAGGCCAAAGCGGAAGAAATTATATGCCGGCGTTTGCTCCAGGTGACCGCTTCGGCCGGGCTGCCGTATCTGTCGCCCGTCCGCGTTTTCACCTCGACGAATACCAGCGCGTCTTTCTTTTCGGCTATTATATCCAGTTCGCCCTGCGGCGTCGTGTAATTGCGAAACAACACTTTATAGCCGGCTTTTTTCAAAAAAAATGCGGCCAGCTCTTCGCCATTTCTTCCGGTAAGTTTCTTTTCCGCCAAAACCATTCGCCCTTTTCCCTTGTTTTTCCCGTGCTTTATTGAGATACATTATTAATTTTATCATATTTGGTAAAATTAATATATCAGGGATGTGCCAGAAAAAATCTCGGGGGCTGCGTTTGCAGCCCCCGGTCACACTTCACGCCCCAGGCTTTTGCTCATGGCAAGCAGTTTGTCGGTACGGTAAACGTACGACAGCACTTCCGCCACCGCTTTATACAGTTCGGGCGGTATCTCGCTATCAAGCTCGATAGCCATCAGCATTTGCGCCAAAGCCTTGTTCTGATATACCGGCACGGAGTTTGTTATAGCGGTCTGCAAAATATTTTCCGCTGTCACGCCCCGGCCTTTCGCCACGACTTTTGGCGCTCCGTCGCCTTTGACGTCATAGCTCAGCGCCACTGCCTGTTTTATTTCTTTTCCCTTACCGTCTGGCATGTAAGTACTCCTTATACAACCAATATGCTATTGAGCCTCATATCCGTCATTTCCAGCGCCTGCTCGATTTCCGGCACAAAGCGGGAAAACTCCTTCATCCCCTCCGGGTTTTCGAAAACGACCCTGACATCAAGAAGGTTTTCCTGGTAAAGATGGAAAATGGCGGTAACAGTACCGGTATGTTCCGGCGTCGTATTGATACGCAGCCAAGTCTCGGCGTTCTTCGCGCCGCCGCCAGAACCCGAGTCTTCTTTTTCATGGTAAATATTGAGATACACGGGCTGGTTTTTCTCCTGCCCGTCCGGCGCCAGGTAAAAGACAAAAGAGCTTTGTATATGCTGCATGCTTTTGTCGCCGGGCAGTTGGGTGGTACGCGCCAGGCCGGCCGCGATGTCACGCAGGGAATTGGCCCAGGTTTCCACCTGTTGCTTGGAGTATTGCAGGCTTTCACTGTTTTTTACCAGTTTATTAAAAGCTTCCAATTCCGACATGCCGTCGTCTTGAAAAATGCCTTCTTTTCCGGCCAAACGCTGCAAAGCTTTTTGCAGCAGGGAAAAATCATCCGGTTTTTTTACGATATCTTTTATCATATTAGCCAGCAAAGAATGCAAAACAGCCTTATCGCCGGCAGACAAATTATCCGGGTTCTCGCTCAGCGTTTGCCAGGCCCTTGCCAGTTCCGGCTTTTGGGCGCTTTGCTTTTCTATTTCACCGCCCAGTTTTTGCATGGTTTCCATAAAGCGGGCTATATCTTGCGGTTTTACTTCCGGCCCGGCCTTAACAGCCGGCAGGTTTTCTTTGACCAGCGACAGAAGGTTGCCACCCTCTTTGGGCTTGGCCTCTCCCTGCGCGGGAGGCGCTTGTTTCCCTGCCTCCTGGCTTTTTACTTCTTCGCCTTTCACAGGCGTTTCCTTTAATATATGCACCAGTTCGGCCAGTGAATCTTTCCCCACTACTTCAGACAGGCCTTTTACCACTGTGGCGTTGCGGAAAAAGTCTACTGTAGAATTTTTCGCCGCCGGTACTTCTGTTTCGGCTTTTAGGGGTTGCTCGCCAGTATGCTTTTGCTGCGTGCCTTGCTGCCGCAAAGTCTGGCTGTTTATAGTAGTGCCCTGTTCACGCTGCGGCATTGGCGTAGGCGCGGCTTTTTGTTCCGTCGGCCGGGTATCGGCGCCCTTGGGTTGCTCCTGGGCGGTCGCCTGTTTATCGGCATTTTTAGGCGCTGCCTCTTCCGGTTTTGCCATATTTTCGCCCGGCATAGGCGCTTGCTGCCTAGTCTCCGTCTGGGCGGGCGCTTTGCCGTCCTGTGGCAAAGCAGCCTCTTCGGTCTCACCGTTTTGGCCAAGCGTTTGCAGTTGTTTTACTATCGCGGCGCCGTCTTTGGTGCTGATGCTTTCCAGCAGCTTTTTTATCAGTTGGGCGTCAAGTTTTTCCGCCACCGCTTCCTTGGTTATCGGCATATTAGGCAATTGCGGCAGTTTTTGTTTTACCGCTTCTTTTGCCGCCGCCTCTTCCGGCGACGCTTCATTGAGAAATTCGGCTATGGTAGAGAGCGTTTCCGCCAGTTTGTGCAAGTTACTGGCAACGTCTTTTTGCCCCTGTAAAAGGTTGGACAAACCGCCGCTAAGGTCTGTTACTGCCGTCTTATCGGAGAAAAGTTGTCTTATCGCATCCTTTAGGCTTTGCGGCATACTGTCGAGCGCCTTTTGCGCTGAACCGAGCTTGTCGGCCAATTCTTTCAAAAGGGCGTTTACCTCATCCTTGCTGGCCATTTTTATATCGGCAGGCACGCTTTGAGCCGGCGCCGCCTGAGCGGTCTCCGACGCCGGCACAGCCTCCTGCTTTGCCGCGTCAGTGTTTTGAGCGCTATTTATAAGGTTATTCAGTTGCTGTACCACGCTTTGAATGTTCAAATATCTCGCCTCCACTTAACAAACTTTTAAGCGGTTCAAAAGTTTTCCTATGCGCTGGAGTCGCGCCCATAGCGGCAATAGCCTCCATGTGCTGGGCTGTCCCGTATCCCTTATTGCCCAAAAAACCGTAACCGGGATACAATTCGTCCAAACCGGCCATGATCCGGTCCCTGGTGACTTTTGCTACTATGGAAGCCGCTGCGATAGACGCGCTTAAACTATCTCCATGTATTAATGATATCGTAGGAAAGGGCAACTTTGTTAAGGGCATAGCGTCGATAAGAGCGCAGTTCGGGCGGACGGGCAGTGACAAAAGAACTTTTTCCATACCGGTGAGCGTCGCCTGATAAATATTGACCTTGTCGATGATCTCGACGTTTATTATCTCGACAGATACAGACACGGCCTCCTCCATTATCTCATCAAACAACTGCTCCCGCAGTTTTTCTTTGACCTGCTTAGAGTCGTTGAGGCCATAAAACAAGCGCCCTTCCGGCAAGATGACCGCCGCCACCACCAAAGGGCCGGCCAACGGGCCTCGTCCCGCCTCGTCCACGCCGGCGATATAGCGGCGCCCTTCCTGGCGCAGTTTATTTTCATAGTTATACATGCAATTGAGGCGGGCTAACTCTTTTTGCTCCCGTTCCAGTTTCCGTTCATAGGAAAGCAGGAGTTTTTGCACGCCCGGCCGGGGATCTAGGCTCAGCTCTTCAAGTATTTCTCTCACAGGACTGGCGGCCAGTAACTCTCTTATTTCCGACAATGTCATAGCCTTGTACCTCTTTTGTTTATAAAAAAAGCCCGCAAAGGGCTTTTATATTTTATCCAAAGATATGCGCCCCAAAAGTCCGGCGCGGAATTCTTTTAAAATAAGCTGGCTGGTTTTTTTATTGTCGGTCAAACCGCCGGACAGCAGGCAGCCGCGTTTTATCGCAATAGCGGCAAACAGTTCTTGTGCGTTTACAAACGCCGCCGGCTCGACCGCATAGCGTTCCGAGAGGCAAACAGGATACTCCTGCAATAAATAATCCAGCAATAGCAGGGCTGCCTCTTCAACGTCAAAAACTTCGTCTTTTATAGCTCCGGTCACCGCCAGGGAAAAAGCGGCGCCTTTATCTTCAAACTTAGGCCACAGCACGCCGGGGGTATCTAGTATCTCAAGGCCGCCGCCGGCTATTATCCATTGCTTGCCGCGGGTGACGCCCGGCCGGTCGGCTATCTGTACTTTCGCCTGCCCGCCCGACAAGCGCTTGATCAGCGAAGATTTTCCAACATTTGGTATACCTGCTATCATGGCGCGGACCGGCCGGTTTTTCACGCCGCGCGCCCGCCATTTCTGCAAAATGGGTTCCGCCGTTTCTTTCAGTACTGCCAGCAACTGTTTTATGCCCTTGCCTTTGGCCGAATCCAGTTGCACTACAGGCAGTTTTTTCTCCGCAAAAAAGTCCAGCCAGCCAGCAGTAACCGCCGGGTCGGCCAGGTCGGTCTTGTTGAGGACTATTACTTTGGCTTTTTGCCCAATGACTTCGCGCAAAAGCGGGTTTGAACTGGCCTGCGGTATGCGCGCGTCCAGCATTTCCACGACTACGTCGACCAGCTTTAGGTTTTCTTCTATCATGCGCTTGGCTTTGGTCATATGACCGGGGAACCACTGCACGTTCAATTGGCGCACAACATCACCTCAAAAATTATAGGCGCAACCTGTCAGGGCAAGGTGCGCCAGGCGTCCAGCGGCCAAAAAACAACGGACGCTTTTCCTTTTATCATATTCAAAGGAACAAAACCCACATCGGCAAACCGGCTGTCGTCCGAATTGTTCCTGTTGTCGCCCATGACAAAAACATGCCCTTTGGGAATGACGGCTTTATTATAGGAACCGCGGGTGGCCTCCAAAATGTAATTTTCTTCTTTGAGTTCGCCGTTCACATATACCCGGCCGCTTCTTATTTCTATGGTATCGCCGGCAGTCGCTATGACGCGTTTGATAAAGTCACGGCTGGGATCGCGCGGATATTTAAAGACGATTATTTCGCCTTTTTTCGGCTCGGTGAACATATATATAAATTTAGTAACGATAAGCCGTTCATGGTTTTTGAGCGTAGGCAGCATGGAAGGACCTTCCACCATATACGGCTCTACGACAAAAGTACGGATGACCAGGGCCAGCGCTAACGCAATTATTATAGAAATGGCCCAATCTTTTATTTCGGCCTGCCAATTTATACCGGCCATTTCTCTCACGTCCTATCTAAAAAATATAGAGGCGGCCAACGGCCGCCTTACAAGAAAACAAAGGGGCCGCAGCCAGCCCCTTGAATATTTATCGCCTTTCGCGGATACGCGCCGCTTTACCGGTCAAATTCCTCAGGTAATACAGTTTCGCCCTTCTTACGATACCGCGACGGGCTACTTCCAGTTTTTCTATGCGTGGCGAATGCAGCGGGAAAGTCCTCTCCACGCCTACGCCATAAGAAACGCGCCTTACGGTGAACATTTCGCGCACTACTCCACCTGAGCGGGAAATAACTACGCCTTCAAAAACCTGTATGCGTTCGCGGGTACCTTCAACAACCTTCACATGCACGCGTACAGTGTCGCCAGGACGAAAATCCGGGATGTCTTTTTTCAGCTGTTCCTGCTCCAAAACCTCGATAATATTCATAAAAATCCTCCTCAATTCATAGACGTTCTTGGACCAGCTTGGGTACAGCGGACCGCCCGTTTTCAATGACTAATAAATTTTATCATATAATATTAATATCTTCAAGCCTTTTTATACCATTCTTCGCCGGCCAGCCTGTCGAGGATTATCGCGGCCGCGCTGCGGACACAAAGGTGGTTGTACTCCGACGGCCCGGTTATCGGCTCTAGTATATAGTCAAATTTTGCCATTACCTCTTCGTCAATGCCCCAGCCTGTACCGAAAAGCAAAAGAAGCGGCCTGTCTTCTGTTTTTAGCATGTTTCTCAGCACAGGGTACGGCACCGTATTGGGATACCGCCTGGCGTCGGTAGTGACAACTATAGGCTGCCGACCCGTCGCCTCTGCAACAGCGGCAATAGCGTCATCGATACTGTCGATCAGCCGCACGCCCGACAATGCTTCGTTACGGTCAGGGTTGTATTCTTTACCATAGCCTGTTTGCCAGTAATCGAGTATTCGGCTGATTATATCCTGCTGGGTACGTAAGGGGTGTATGACATAGTAACGCTTTACGCCGTATGTACAGCAACTGCGCGCTATATCGTGTATGTCAAAATTAGTGACGGCCGTCGCTACTACTTGCATATTTTTATTGTAAACAGGATAATGCACCAGACCCAAATATATATCGCCCATTAGCCCTCTTCATTCTGTTCGTTTATTATTTCCAGCAGCAATTTGCCGTCGCCATCACGCAGCTTGGCCGCCCGCAAAAGCTCCGGACGGTTTTCCATGGTTTTGCGTAGCGCCTCTTTGCGGCGCCAGCGCGCTATTTTGGCGTGGTCGCCAGACAGGAGGACTTCCGGCACACCACCTTCCTGCATGCTGGCCGGACGGGTATATTGCGGATATTCCAGTATCCCGCCGGTAAAGGATTCCTCCTCAGTGCTTTCAAGTTTGCCGAGCACCCCAGGCACCAGGCGGCAGATAGCGTCGCTCATGACCATAGCGGGCAACTCCCCGCCGGTAAGCACATAATCGCCTATGGAAAAAACTGCGTCGGCGCTTTTTTTGATGCGCTCGTCAAAACCTTCATAATGGCCGCAAACAAAGATCAGCCCCGCTTCTTTTGCCAGTGCGCAGGCCTGGCCTTGATCAAACTGGCAGCCGTCCGGGGACAAAAGTATGACCGGAGCGCCGGGCAAAAGCGCTTTGGCTTTGCCTACAGCGTCAAGGAAGGGTTCGGGTTTCAAGACCATACCGGCCCCGCCGCCAAACGGCGCATCGTCCACCGTACGGTGCCGGTCGGTGGTAAAGTCTCGCGGATCTACAGTTATTACTTCAATAAGGCCGGTTTCCCGGCCCCTTTGTAAAATGCTGTGAGAAAAATTGTCTTCGATAAGGCCGGGGAAAAGGGTGACAAAGAGCAGCTTCATTTGTCATCCTCCCATACCTGCGGCTCAACTGTCATTATTCTTTTTGCTATATCGATGTCTCTGATTACCTCTTTTATGGCCGGCAAGAGCATATCCGCCCGGTCCTTTTGGCGTACTACATAGACATCGTTGCCGCCTGATGGCAACACTTCGGCCAGTTGGCCCAGTTCACGCCCCGACACATCGACAACAGCCATCCCCAACATGTCTTCTATATAATAGCGACCCTCCGGCAATGGCCCCAAGGCTGACCGGGAAGTAAAAACCCGTCTGTTTTTTAGTTTTTCCGCCTGCTCAATACTGTAGATACCGGAAAATTTCATCAGTATAAACTGCTTGTGGAAACGGGCGGATATAACTTTAAACAAGCCGGCGCCTTCCACTTCAATCTCTTTTAAAGCCATGACCCGCTCAGGGAATTCTATAAGCTGTACCACACGCATTTCACCCCGCACACCGTGCGGGGCTACTATTTTGCCTATTTCGACCTGCTTATCCTCCGGCATCGCTTTCACATCCGAAAAGCGACGACTTTGCCGTCATCCAGTAAAATCTCCGCGCCCATAAACTTGTGCAGGTCGTCGCCTATTTTTAAGGTAACGGTGCGGTCTAAGGCGCCCTGGTTTATTTCTGAGCCCAATTCCAGGCGCTCCAGCTGGTCGAGCCGTACCTGGGCGTCGCGTTGGAAATCCAGCCTTTTGAGCCGTTCGTTTTCGAGGTGGGCCCTAAGCTGCGGCAACGCCTGGGGATCTGTTTTTTCCTGTTCCTGAAGCATACGTTTGGCATGGAACTCCAAATGCTGCAACTCGAGATCCACATTTTTCAGAGCGTCGTTTATTTCGGCCGCCAACCGTTCTTTTAAAGCCGTAGTAACTTTTGCCTTGATGTTGACCGGCACTCTCAGCGTCATTTCTTCCATACAAGTACCAACCTTTTAAACAATTTCCACCGATACTTTTACGTTTTCCTGGGCGGCCGCGGCTTTTACCACAGTGCGTATGGCCTTGGCAATGCGCCCCTGCTTCCCTATGACCTTGCCCATGTCTTCCGGCGCGACGCTAAGCCGAAGCGTGACGGCCGAGCCGTCTACTTCTTCTTCGACAGTTACCGCATCAGGATTGTTGACTAAAGATTTAGCCAACACTTCTACCAAATCCTTGAGCATAAGAGTCAGTCCTCCTTCTTGCTACGCTTGGCGGCATCCCAACGGGCCAAAACACCTTCCTTGCTCAAAAGCGACCTTACAGTGTCGGTAGGTTGGGCGCCTTTGCCCAGCCATTCAATAGCCTTATCGGCATCCACTTTAACTATTGCCGGCTGTTTAGTAGAGTCATAGTAGCCAATGCTTTCTATGAAACGTCCGTCACGCGGGGAACGCGCATCGGCGACAACGATACGGTAAAAAGGATTCTTTTTTGCACCCATTCTTTTAAGCCTGATTTTTACTGCCATTACTAATTCTCCTCCTCTAAAACTCTTTATTATTTCATAAAAGGCAGCTTAAATGTGCCTTTTTGCGAAAACTTATTCATTCCCTGTAGTTTTTTCATCATTTTTTTGCTCTCTTCAAACTGTTTCAGCAGCTTGTTCACATCCTGCACCCGCATGCCACAGCCTGCGGCAATGCGTTTGCGGCGGCTGCCGTTGATGATGGCCGGCTTTTTGCGCTCGCCTATGGTCATGGACTGGATGATGGCTTCTACCCTGACCAGTTCTTTCTCATCGATATCCATGTCTTTTACCTTGCTGCCAAGGCCTGGGATCATGCCCAAAATGGATTTCAGCGAGCCCATCTTTTTAACCTGCTGCATCTGATCGAGAAAATCTTCCAGGGTAAAATCTTCCTTGCGCAGTTTTTTCTCAAGTTCCTGCGCTTTTTCCACATCGACATTGGACTGTATCTTATCGATAAGGCTCAAAACGTCACCCATACCGAGTATCCTTGACGCCATGCGGTCGGGGTAGAAAGGCTCGAGAGCGTCGAGTTTTTCGCCCATGCCGACAAATTTTATCGGCTGCCCGGTCACTGCTTTTACTGAGAGCGCGGCGCCGCCCCGCGCGTCGCCGTCGAGTTTTGTAAGTATGATGCCGTCCACGCCCAGTTGTCCGTTAAAGGCTTCCGCCACCGTCACGGCGTCCTGGCCGGTCATGGCGTCCACTACCAAAAGTATCTCATGCGGTTTGGCGGTGGCTTTTACATCTTTCAGTTCCTGCATGAGCTCTTCGTTGATGTGCAGGCGACCGGCGGTATCGAGTATGACAATATCCCGCCCCAGGCGTAGCGCCTCTTGTACCGCGGTCTCGGCAATGACGACAGGTGAAACATCGCTGCCCATGGAAAAAACCGGTATGTCCAGTTGTTCGCCCAGCACTTGCAGCTGTTTGATAGCCGCCGGACGGTAAATATCCGCCGCGACCAGCATGGGTTTTTTGTTGCCTTTGGACAATAAATTGGCCAGTTTACCGGCGGTGGTAGTCTTACCGGAACCTTGCAAGCCTACCAGCATGATCACCGTTGGCGGCCGTGAAGACATCATTATCCTTGCTTGTGAACCGCCCATAAGTTCGGTCAGCTCGTCATTGACGATTTTTATGATGTGCTGGGCCGGGGTCAGGCTTTCCATTACCTCCTGGCCTACAGCGCGCTCTTTTACCTTGCCGACAAAATCTTTCACTACTTTGAAATTTACGTCCGCCTCGAGGAGAGCCATGCGCACTTCGCGTAACACTTCGCCTACTTCGGCTTCGGTTATTTTGCCTTTACCGCGCAGTTTTTTAAATACTCCCTGCAAGCGTTCGGATAATCCTTCAAAAGCCACTCTATCAAACCTCCTTCAGCAGTTTTTTTATTTTCTTGTCTGCTGCGACCAACTGAGGCGGCTTTCCTCCCGGCGCTTTAAGCGCTTCTTTTAAAAGTTCGCTTATTTCCACAAGCTCCTGTTTGTCTTTTTTATAACGCTCAACCAGCGCCAACTTGCCTTCCAGGTCTTGCATCGACTGTACCGCCCGCTTGAGCATATCGTGTATGGCCTGGCGCGATACTTTAAACTCTTCGGCTATTTCAGCAAGCGACAGGTCGTTTAAATAATGCAGTTCAATATATTTTTTCTGGCGCTCGGTCAAAAGCGCCCCGTAAAAATCATACAGCATAGTAATCTTCAAGGTCTGTGATATCATATATCTCCTTTGCCTGACAAGTCCTTTTCCTTTACAGATGTGATTATAATATTATCTTTGCATCCTGTCAAGTTTTTTCACTTGTCATCAGACGCCAAACCTGCTGGCGATAAGCATACCCGCTATGATCACTACCCCGCCGGCAAAAGCCAGTAGCGGTATCAGTTCCCCCAATAGGAAAAAAGTCATTATTATAGCTACAAACGGCGTCAAATACAAAAACATCACTACATTTGTAGTGTTTTTTGCCATGTAAAGGGCATAACTCCAGAAAAGATAGGCAAACCCTGCCGGGAATACTCCCATATATACTATAAGCAGATCGGCCTTAAGGGGAGCTGCGGCAAATTCCCCGGCAAAACCGGGCAAAAACACCAGGGCAAACAGTGTGCCGATGACTACCATGTATACGGTGGATTCCAGCGGGCTGTATTTATGCAGTACTTTTCTTTGTATGATGTTATAAATGGCCGCGCACAAGGCTGTGGCCAGCAGGACTATTATCCCGGCGTCCAGCGAAAAGCCGCCCGTTTTACTGTAGGCGATCATGGCAAGCCCGGCGGCGCTGGTAAAAACGCCCAGCCAGGTAAAAGCATTTGCTTTTTCTTTTAAAAATACCATCGCCAGCAGCAGCGCAAACACCGGCGCCGAGGCTATGATAAAACTGCTTACGCCCACTCCGGCCATGCCGGTGCCGGTATTTAACAGCCACATATAAAGAAAAATACCGATAAACCCGCCGGCGATAAAATACGGCCAGTCGGCTCTCTCCGGCATTTTTATCTTGCTCCTGAGGCCTATTACGAGAAGTACTACGGAGGCTACCGTAAAGCGCAGCCAGGTAATAGACTCGGGCGAATAAAATTCAAGACAATATTTTATGGCCGGAAAAGCCGACGCCCAGAAAAAGACCGACAGGCTGGCCATAAAATAGCTGAAAAATTGCTTGTTTTTTTCTAGCATAACGTATGCATCAACGCCTTACGGACATCACGTGTCCATATCATTTGTCAAATAATGCTTTGGCAAATTCGCCTGGGTCAAAAGGCCTGAAATCCATCTGCCCTTCGCCTATGCCTATCCACTTCACAGGTATGCCGAGAGAATCTTTCACCGCCACCACTACGCCGCCTTTAGCCGTGCCGTCGAGTTTGGTCAATACGGCTCCGGTCACTTTCGCAACTTCGGTAAATACTTTGGCCTGGCTTATAGCATTTTGACCGGTGGTAGCGTCGAGGACCAGGAAAGTCTCCTGCGGCGCTTCGGGAATTTCTCTTTGGATGACGCGGTATATTTTTTCCAATTCTTTCATCAAGTTTTCTTTATTGTGCAGCCGTCCGGCCGTATCAATAAAAAGTATATCTACGCCGCGCGCCTTGGCAGCTTTTACAGCGTCAAAGACCACTGCCGCCGGGTCGGAACCCTCTGCCTGCCGTATGACTTCGGCCTCGGCCCTGTCGCCCCATATGCCAAGCTGTTCGGCGGCGGCGGCGCGAAAAGTATCGGCAGCCGCAAACATTACCTTATAACCTAAAAGATGGTAATAATTGCCCAGCTTCCCTATGGTGGTAGTTTTTCCTACTCCATTGACGCCTACTACCAAAATAACGGTGGGTTTAGCGCTTATACGCGTGCTCTCCATATTTTCCGAAAGTATTACAGCTATGCGTTCCTGCAAAAAAGCGCTTACCTGGCTTACATCTTCGATCTCGCCTTTTTTAGCCGCGTTTTTCACTGCCTCCAAAAGTTTAGCAGTCGTCGCCATACCAACGTCGGCGGTCAGTAAGATCGCCTCCAGCTCTTCAAGAAAATCATCGTCTATGTGTGTCGATGAACCGACAAGTTTGCCCAGTTGCTCGGTAAACCCTTTGCGGGTCTTACCCAGGCCTTCTTTAAGACGGTCAAAAAAACTCATGCCAAAGCTCCTTTTTCTTTCATTTTCACTGACAGTAGTTTTGATACGCCGGATTCTTCCATGGTTATGCCGTGCATCAGGTGGGAAGCCTGCATCGTGCCTTTACGGTGCGTTATAACGACAAACTGGGTATTTTGCGCAAAGTCGGTCAGAAAACGGGAGAAGCGCTCCACGTTTACTTCATCGAGCGCGGCATCAATTTCGTCCAGCACGCAAAAAGGCGCCGGGCGGTAAGACAGCATGGCAAACAAAAGCGCTATAACGGTGAGCGCCCGCTCGCCGCCCGACAAAAGAGCCAATGTTTGCAGCTTTTTCCCCGGTGGCTGCACGATGATATCTATGCCGGTCGAAAGTATATCGGACGGGTCGAGCAGTTTGAGGGACGCCGAACCGCCGCCAAACAAACGGGAAAAGCATTCCATGAAAAAAGCGTTTATAGCGTTGAACGCTTCCCGGAACCGTTTGCTCATAGTACGGTCTATTTCATTTATCAGGCTTTCCAGTTGCTGCTTGGCGCCGGTCAGGTCTTCGTACTGCGCCAGCATGAAGTCATGCCGCTCTTTCACTTCCCGGTATTCTTCTATGGCCGCCGGGTTTACCGGACCCAGCTGTCCCAGTAATGCTTCCAGTTCTTCCGCTTGTTTTACAAGTTCGCCGTCGCTCACACTACCGAGGCAAAATGCCCTCGCTTCTTCCAGGGTAAGCGCATACTGCTCCTTTAGCTGTGCGTCCGCCAACGATAGCTCCGTTTGATAGCGGACAAATATGCTTTCCGCGTTACGCAGTCTATTTTGCACGGCGGACAGGCGGGTTTTTATGTCCCGTCCCGCTTGCTCCAGCAACTTTTGCTCGGACAGCAGTTCCAATTGCCTCGTCGTTTCCTGGTCGCGCTGCTGGCGCACCAACTCGAGGTTCTCAGCATTCTCCAATATCTGACGCTTTACGGCGCTCTCTTCTTTTTCCGCCGCGGCAATGCTTTTTTCAAATCCCGCCAGTTCTTTCTCGAGGCGTTCCTTGTTTTCTTTATACTGCCCGCCTTCGGCCAAAATACCCGCCAATTGCTCTTGCAACAGCAAAGTACTGTTGTGTGCCGTTTCAAAGCGTATATTAGCTTCATTAAATTTGGCGCTGGCCAAATCCCGCTCTTTTTTGGCTTCCTGCATATCCGCCTGTAGTTGTCCGGCCAGACCGGATATTTCTTCTTCCGCGCTTTCAGCCTGCGCTTTTTCTTCTTTCAACTTAGACAGGTTGCCGGACAGTTCTTCTTCTTCTTTCACCGCCTCGGCATATTCAAACTGTATGGTAGAAAGTCCCAGCTGTTTTTGCTGCTCTTGTTTTTGCGTTTCATGCCAGTAGGCCTCTATGCTGGCTATTTCACGTTCGATAACATTGATTTTCCCCGAAATGCCGGCCAATTTTTCCTGCGTTTCGCTTATACCGGCCTTTAACTTTTCCTGCCCGCGACGATTTTCTTCACCAGTCAACGACAACGCTGTCAATTTTTCCTTATTGTCGCTTATTTCCTGGCTGCGCGACAGAAAGCCCGCTTCCTTGCTGGAGCGGCTGCCGCCACTGATAGCGCCGCCGGTATTGATGATGTCACCGTCTAAAGTCACTATCCTGAGGCGTGCGCCGCAGCGCCGGCCAACCTCGATCGCGGCTTCAAGACTTTCCGCTACCAGGGTGCGTCCCAGCAAAAAATCCAAGGCCGGCCTGATTTCTTCACCGGTTTCGACCAGTTCCGCGGCAAAACCGAGTATGCCCGGCAATTTGGCAGATGCTTTTTCTTCCTGTCCCGGCCTGGTTATACGCAAATTTTTCAAAGGTAAAAAAGTCGCCCGGCCCACTTTTTCTTTTTTTAGGTATTCGACTGCCAACTTAGCTGTCTGGTCGTCAGCGGTGACGATATTTTGCATAGCGGCGCCTAAAGCGGTTTCTACGGCTACCACAAGATTGCCGGGCACGGCCAAAAGTTCTCCGATAACGCCCTTCACACCTGTTCGCCAAGCAGTTTTCGCCGACATGATCTTTTTTACGCTATAGCTAAAACCTTCATATTCCCGCTGCAATTTGTCCAAAATATTTATCCGGGCGGTAAGCGTTACAATATCTTCTTCCAGCTTTTGCCCGCGAGCGCGCCGCTCTTGCAGCTCTTTCCCTATTTGGTCAAGGCTGCGCTCGGTAGTTTCCCCATCCGCCTTGTGCAGTTGTTTGTTATTTTGCAGTTCCAGCAGGTTTTGCCGGTATTTTTCCAGACTCTCTTTCAGTCCGCCCAGCTCTTTGGACGCATCCGCTTCTTCCGCCGCCAGTTGCTCCTTCTTGCGGGCAATGCCGGACACAGCAGTTTCCAATGCGCGTATATCGTTACCCATCTGCAAAATGGCGCGTTTTCGCTCAAAAGCGTTTATTTGCTCTTCTTCCTGCGCTCTTTCAATTTCGCCGATGAGCTGCTCTTTAGCGGCAAGCTCCTTCGACCATTTTTCCTTGTCGCCTTCCGCCGCTTTTTCCGTATTTTCCTGCTCCGTCAGACGTTCTCTCAGCTGTCCCAGGCGTTCGGCAAACTGTGTGGTCTGTTCTCCCACTCGCTCCAGATCTAGCTTTATCGACAATGAGCGCTCTTTATGTTGCTCCATGCGTTCGCCAAAAACTGCTTTTTGCCCGGCCAATCTCTCGGCCATGGCCTCACCCTGGGCAATGTTTTGCTGTATATGGCCGAGCAAGCTGGAAAGTTCGCTGAGTTTTTCTGTGAACAGGAATATTTTGTTGTCCTGTATGGCCGACTCTGTAGTCAGCGACTCTTCCTCGTCTTTCAAGGCATTTTTTTGTAACTGGGCCTCTTCGGTCATTTTGAGCGCTTTGTCTATTTTACGCACAGCTAAAGTTACCCGGCGCCCGCTAAGTTGCTCTTGTAGTTCGTTGTGCCGCGTGGTTTTTTCCGCGCTTTCACGCATGGGTTCCAAGCGCCCGGTTATTTCCGAACGGATGTCGTTCAGGCGTGTGAGGTTGTTTTCCGTCTCTTCCAGGCGCCGCATGGCGTCGCGCTTACGCAGTTTATAACGGGTTATGCCCGCTGCCTCTTCAAACAGCGTACGCCGCTCTTCCGGCCGCCCGTTGAGTATCTCGTCCACTTTGTTCTGCCCCACGATAGACAAGGAACCTTTGCCAAGGCCGGTATCGGCAAACAGGTCGTGTATGTCTTTCAGGCGGCAGGCGGTTTTATTGATAAAATAGGCGCTCTCCCCCGACCTAAACAAGCGCCGGCAGATGGTGACTTCTTTGTAATCTATCGGCAGGACGCCGTCGTGATTGGAAAAAAACAAAGAAACCTCAGCAATATTAAGCGCTCTTCGCGCAGCGCTGCCGGAAAAAATGACGTCTTCCATAGAGCTGCCGCGCAAAGTCCTAATGCTCTGCTCGCCCAGTACCCAACGGATGGCGTCCGCTATATTGCTTTTGCCGCTGCCGTTAGGACCAACGATAGCGGTTATGCCGTCGCCGAAAACCACCTCTATTTTGTCGGCAAAGGACTTGAAACCTACGGTTTCTATTGCTTGAAGTTTCAAAAAAATCACCTGTTAGTAGATAATTTTGTAAAACAATACATTAAATTATACCATGGCGCATTTGACAAAACAAAGGCTGTAAAAAATTTTACCGAAGGTGAAATTATCATACAGCCATATACACTCGCAGAGTAAGCAAAAGCGGGCCGCGAAATGGCTCCAACGCCTTTACACAGGAAAAAAGCTGTGTTAGTATTAAAGCAATTACATAATGTATGTTTGCGGGGGAACTTTAAAAAGTTGAGAAGGTAAAACCTGACCCTTTGAACCTGTCAGTTAATACTGCCGTAGGGAAGCAACGCTCTGTGTTTCAAGGTAGCGGCATTTTGCCCTGCCTTTTATTTTTTGAAGAAAAGAGGGTATTGGAAAATGGAAAAAAATTATTCTACGCAAATGCAAGCGGCAAAGACGGGCATAATAACGGAAGCAATGGCTTTCGTAGCGCGAGACGAAGGAATCGAGGCCCGTCAATTGATGGAAAAAGTAGCGGTAGGTAAAATCGCCATCCCGGCCAACAAAAACCATGCCGCTTTACAGCCTTGCGGCCTGGGTGAAGGTCTTCGGACAAAAATAAACGTAAACCTGGGCGTATCGGGCGACTGCCACAATTATACCAGGGAAATGGAAAAAGTCGAGCTGGCCATAAGCCTCGGCGCCGAAGCCATCATGGATTTGAGCAATTATGGCAAAACCAATGAATTCAGGGATAAACTGGTAAAAATGTCGCCGGCCATGATAGGCACCGTACCGGTCTATGACGCTATGGGCTTTTGGGATAAAGAACTGTCCGACATCACTGCCGATGATTTCCTTAAAGTCATAGAACAACACGCCCGGCAAGGCGTGGACTTCATGACTATACACGCCGGTTTGAACCGGCGGGCGGCCAAGGTCTTTGAAGAGTCCAGCCGCCTGACCAATATCGTATCGCGCGGCGGTTCGCTCATTTATACCTGGATGAAACTCACCGGCCAGGAAAACCCCTTCTATGAATATTATGATGAAATACTCGGCATATGCCGTCAATACGACGTTACCGTCAGCCTGGGCGACGCCCTCAGGCCCGGCTCAATCCAGGACGCCACCGACGCCGGCCAGATATCCGAACTCCTCGAGCTTGGCCTCTTGACCAAACGCGCCTGGGCGCAAGACGTGCAGGTCATGGTAGAAGGCCCCGGCCATATGGCCATGAATGAAATAGCGGCAAATATGACCTTGCAAAAACGTCTATGCCATGGCGCGCCTTTTTATGTACTAGGGCCGCTCGTTACCGATGTAGCGCCCGGTTATGACCATATAACTTCCGCTATCGGCGGCGCTATCGCGGCGGCAAACGGGGCGGATTTCCTCTGTTATGTGACCCCGGCCGAACATCTGCGCCTACCTGACCTCGAAGACGTCAAAGAGGGGATAGTCGCCGCCAAGATAGCGGCACATGCCGCCGATATCGCTAAAGGCGTGAAAGGCGCGCGCGACTGGGACAATAAAATGAGCGATGCCAGGCGGCGCCTCGCTTGGGAGGAAATGTTCTCACTGGCTCTTGATCAAGAAAAACCGCGGCGCTATTTCGCCGGACAAAGTACCAAGGCCAATTGCTGTACCATGTGCGGCAAAATGTGCGCGGTAAACAACATGAATAAAATCATGGCAACAGACAAACGTTAATTATGAAAAAAGCCTGCTTTTCAGGTAAAGGCCGCCGATGATCATCAACAGACCCGCCAGAAAAAATGTAGTACTCGCGCCCAGCGCCGATACCAAGAGGCCGCCGGACAAAAGCCCACACAGGGAAGCCCCGCTAAGCATACTGCCTAACGCGCCAAAAGCCCGCCCGGAATAGTCCACAGGGATTTTTTCCTGTATATAAGTATTGAATTTTACAAAAATAAGCGCCCCACTCACTCCCCACAGAAGGAAAAAGGGTAAAAAACCTGCCGGGTGGCTGCCGTATTTGCCCCATATGCTTATACCCAATATGGCCCCACTATAAACGATTACGCCTAAAAGCAGGCTATGGCGTACATCAAAATCCCTATGTGATTTTAGGTAAAAATAAGTAGTCAATATGCTGCCAACGCCGGCGGCCATCAGGCAATAACCCACCCAGGCTTCCTCTGCCGACGGCACACTGCGCAACAGTACTACGAACTGGGAGTCTACCACCTGTACCGTAAACACGACAAATATCTGGATGAAAGCCCCATACAGCACAAATGGGGCTTTTTTCATTATGTTGAATCCTTCTTTCAATTCACTGGCTATATTTTTTAAGGAGCCCTCGCCTACCGGCGCGGCATGCTTGATGTAAGAGAGAAAGAGCAAAATTGCCGTACTCACTATATAAGCGGCGGCATTTATATAGATAGCCGTTTCCACGCCGAAGACGGCCAGCAGAGAGCCGCCCAGGGCCGGCCCGAATACTTTAGCCCCCTGGTCGACGAAACTGCTGTAGATAACCGCATCGTTTATCAGTCCGGGCGGCACTATCTCCTTTAGTTTGGCATTCTTGGCCGGTATGAAAGCGGCGTCCAGCAACCCCAGCACCATCGCCAGCAGGCACAAAAGGGTAAAATTGCCGGCCGTAGTTATCAGCAGCAAGATGACGGAACGCAAAATATTGGTAACTGCCATCATGCGCCCGCGTTCCACCCGGTCGGCCAGCACGCCAAGCATAGGCCCCAGCAACAGCATCGGCGCCGCCATGGAGAACACTACCATGCTCATCTGTATGGGCGTCGCCTGCCAGCGGAAACCCACCAGGGCGATGATCGCTATAATGCCGAACCAATCGCCCAGCACGGCGATTATCTGCGCCGACAGCAGCAGACGAAAATCCTTTATCCGAAAAAGTGTATTTAGCATAGTTATGACCTTTGTTTTACAGCCTCCAGCATTACTTTTTCTACATCGGCTACCTGGAAGCTTATTTTATGCTGCGGGTAATTCTCTGTAAGATAATTAACATTAGATTTTTTTTGTCCATATACCTTGGACACTTCCCTGGCCGGCACCAGCACCGTTACCGCCTGCGGCCGGTCAAAAGCAGCCAGATTATCGACCAGCCACATTTTATACCTGTGTGACGCTACCAGTTCCCCGAAGGCGGGATGATGCGGCCCGGCGAGGATCGCCCCTTCCGTTTTCAACCCGTCGTCTTCCTGTAGACCCAAACGAATGACTTTTATCCCGGCTTGTTCAAATGATTCCGCCATGTAGGCAGTTTGCTCGACCGCCTCCGGCAACGACAAGGGCTGGAAAACGCCGGCTCGCCATTCATCGGCAAATTGCGTATGCTCAAACACCAAGAGCGGGTATATCCTTACGACTGCGGGCGCTATTTTTACCACCCGGGCCGTGGTTTGTTTTATACTCGCCCAGTCTTGCCCCGGCAGCCCTACCATCAACTGCAAGCCTACCGTGATACCGCCCCTTCTCAACAAAGCCGCCGCCAGCTCCACTGTGGAGGCATCATGCCCTCGTCCGGCCCGCTCCAGTACTTTATCGTCCAGAGACTGCACGCCCAGTTCTACCATGTGTACTTTATAACGAGAAAGCCTTTTCAGGACAGTTTCATCTATATAGTCAGGACGGGTCGACATGCGCATCCGGCTTATCTTCTTATTTTCCCTATATTCGTTGGCCAGGCCCAGCAATTGCTCCTGCTCTTCATCAGGCAGGCCGGTAAAAGAACCGCCGTAGAAGGCCAGCTCTTTATCGCTTTCGCCAGGCAAAAACGCTAGATATTTTTCTATTTGCTCTTTTACGCCGGCAAGGGAAAACCCTCTTTCACCGTTTATGCTGTGCTGGTTGCAAAAGGCGCAGCGGTGCGGGCAACCGGCGTAGCTGATAAAAGCAGGTATTATGTAGGACATTTTGCTACTCCTTAACTTATGCTCATAATGTAATAGTAGCCAATTATAAATCTATGGTCAATATAGTCATATAAACTAAAAACAGGTACTATTTTCAAGCTATATGACTATAAATAAAAAAGGACGATGCTTCTCGCCCTTTAAAAATCAGTATTATAATGCTCCCATAGTTTGCAGCGCGCATCTTGCCGCGACCTGTTCGGCTTCTTTTTTCGAGCGTCCTTCGCCGCTGCCGGCAAGCTGCTCGTTGATACATACCGCCATTTTGAATATTTTATGGTGATCCGGCCCCTCTTCGGCCAGTAGCGAATAGTTTATCACCGATTCGCCGTTTTGCTGCACTATTTCCTGTAGCTTTGTCTTATAATCGAATACTACGTCAGACAAGGCAAAGCCGTCCATTTGCGTTTTTAAGAGGTTAAGCGCTATCCGGTTGGTTTCTTCCCAACCCTGATCAATATAAAAAGCCCCGATCAGCGCCTCAAGAGCGTCGGCCAAAGTGGAGTTCCTGCTGCGGCCGCCGGACGCTTCTTCCCCTTTACCCAAAAGTATATATTTGCCCAGTACCAGCTCATGCGCATACTGCGCCAGGGCCTGTTCGCAAACCACCCGGGCGCGCAGTTTAGTCATAGCGCCTTCGGTCATAGCGGGAAATGATTTGTAAATGTAAGTACATACCATCAAACTAAGCACCGAGTCGCCTAAAAACTCCAGGCGTTCATTATGCTGCGGCCGCGGGCTGCATTTGGCTTCATGGGCGTACGAGGTATGGGTAAGCGCAGTATCGATAAGAGCCATATCATTTATGGCTATGTCAAGGGCTTTGCACAATTCGCCGAGCTGCTCATTGCGTTCATTAGAAAGTTTTCGCATTTTATTTTACTCTTACTGATATTTTTTTAATAAAAGGGTCGCGTTATGGCCGCCAAAACCAAAGGAATTGGACAGGGCGTAATTTACAGTCATCTTGCGCGCTACGCCCGGTATATAATCAAGATCCATGCCTTCATCGGCGTTTTCAAAATTGATAGTCGGCGGAGCGACAGAGTTTTCTATCGTCAGCGCCGTGGCTATGGCTTCAATGCCGCCGGCAGCGCCCAAAAGGTGTCCGGTCATGGATTTTATCGAACTGACGGCAAGTTTTTTGGCGTGTTCGCCAAATACCCGCTTGATAGCTAAAGTTTCATTCAGGTCGTTCATCGGCGTAGATGTGCCGTGCGCGTTGATATACTCAACTTTATCAGGAGTTATGCCGGCATCGTTCAGCGCCAGCTGCATGCACTTAGAGGCCTGCAGTCCTTCCGGAGCGGGAGCCGTCACATGGTAAGCGTCGGCATTGGTGCCGTAGCCTACTACTTCGGCGTAAATGTGAGCGCCGCGTTTTAAAGCGTGTTCTAGCTCTTCCATAATAACTATGCCTGATCCCTCGCCCATGACAAAACCGTCGCGGTCGCGGTCAAAAGGCCGTGAAGCTTTTTCCGGCTGGTCATTTCTCGTCGACAGCGCTTTCATAGAAGCAAAGCCGCCCACCGCTATAGGCGATACAGCCGCTTCCGTGCCGCCCGCCACCATGACGTCGGCCTCGCCGCGCGCTATGATGCGGAAAGAGTCGCCAATACAATTTGTGCCGGTGGCGCAAGCTGTGACGACACAGGTATTCACGCCTTTAAGGCCAAACATTATAGATATCTGCCCAGCCGCCATGTTGCCTATCATCATGGGGACAAAGAAGGGACTGACACGGTCCGGCCCTTTATCAAACAGTGTTTTGTACTGGGTGTGCAAAGTCTCAACGCCGCCTATGCCGGTACCTACACAAGTACCCATGCGGTCTTTGTCTTCTTTTTCAAGGTCGATACCCGAATCTGCAAAAGCCATTTTAGCCGCGGCTACGGCAAATTGAGAAAAGCGATCCATGCGTTTGGCTTCTTTTTTATCAATAAAATCAGACGGTTCAAAACCTTTTACTTCGCCTGCAATATGGCAGTTTATACTGGATGGGTCGAAAGCTGTTATTTGAGCGATACCGCTTTGTCCCTCAACAAGGGCCCCCCAAAACTTTTCTTTTCCTATGCCGATAGGAGTGACCGCACCTAAACCTGTAATAACTACTCTTCTTTTCATTAAAGAAAACACCTCACGCTTCAATAGATTCTACTTCGTTGAGAAGGCGGGCAAAGATTTCCTTTACCGGCAAGATTTCTTTTATTTCATGCATTCTTTCACCTGTAAATACCAGTCCGGTATCGACATCGCCCTGCTGTGCGCGGGTCAAGGCCCTGATGATACAAAAACTTCTCGAACATTGTTTCAAACAGGAATCGCACTGGGTGGGCTTAGGCGCTACGCCGGCCAGAGATTTGGCGGCGAAGGGGTTTCTCACCGCGCGGCCGGGGTAACCGACCGGGCTATCTATAAGTACAACATCTTCAGGTTTCATCCTGAGATAAAATTCTTTCAACGCTGGAGCGCCATTGGACTCGACACTGGTAGCAAACCTGCTCCCCATCTGCACGCCGTCCGCGCCAAGTTTCATAGTATCGACTATGTCCTTGCCGTTGATAACACCGCCGGCCGCAATTACCGGTATGCTAACGGCTTTTTTAATTTCAGGCAAAAGTTCGCGCATCGGTACGTCTGTACCCAAATGCCCGCCTGCTTCTTTACCTTCCACGACTACCGCGGCAGCGCCAAGATTTTGCGATATCTTGGCCAGCTTAGCCGTCGAGACGATCGGCACTATCGGCGTACCCGACTCTTTGCCCAAAGCGAACATGTCGCGCGAAAAACCGGCTCCGGCCACTATGAGGTCGATTCCTTCGTCAATCGCTGTATGTAAAAGCCCCAGAAATTCCCTGGCGGCCACCATTGCATTTATGCCTATTACGCCTTTTCCGCCGGTAAGTTTTCTTGCCAGGCGTATTTCTTTCCTCAGTTCGTCAAAAGACATGCCTGATGCGGCGATCAGTCCAATGCCGCCTTCATTGGCGACAGCTGATGCCAGGCGCGCTGTAGACAATCTTATGGCCATCCCGCCTTGTATGATCGGAATTTCCGCCAGCAAGTTGCCGATGTTAAGCGCTGGAAGTTTCAACAAATATTCCTCCATTCGGAAATTACCTTCAGGAAAGTCCCGTATTACGGGACTTTCCTGGCATTATCGTGCAACGGTAACATAATCAAGCTTGTTTTTCTTTGTCGATGAGTTCTACTGCGTCGCGCACCGTGCGGATTTTTTCAGCTGTTTCGTCAGGAATTTCAATATTGAATTCTTCCTCAAACGCCATGATGAGTTCAACGATGTCCAAAGAATCAGCGCCAAGATCATCAATAAAAGTCGCATCCATTGATACTTCAGCTTCGTCAACGCTTAGCTGCTCTACAGTAATTTCTCTTACTTTTTCGAAAGTGCCCATAACACTCACCTCCTTCCAAAAGATGTAATTAAATTACAATATCTACATTACCATGCCGCCATCAACATGTAAAGTTTGTCCTGTAATGTATTTGGCGGCATCGGAAGCAAAGAATAATACGGCCTGGGCAATATCTTCGGCCTGGCCCAAGGCGCCTAAAGGTATTGCTTTTAGCATATCCTCTTTTGCCTTTTCTGGCAAGCCTGAAGTCATATCTGTATCGATAAGGCCGGGAGCTATGACATTGGCCGTTATATTACGCGAAGCCAATTCCTTGGCCACAGCCTTGGTAAAACCTATGGCTCCGGCTTTGGCGGCGGCGTAGTTGGCCTGTCCGGCATTGCCGTTGACCCCGACGACCGAACTCATGTTGATGATGCGGCCGTATTTTTGTTTCATCATGGGCTTGGTGGCCGCTTTTGTACAGTTGTACATGCCTTTGAGGTTGGTATTGATGACTGCATCCCATTCTTCGTCTTTCATGCGCATGAGAAGATTGTCACGGGTGATGCCGGCGTTATTGACCAGTATATCTAGGCGGCCAAACTCTTTTATGACTTGATCCACCATATCGGCAGCCTGCGCCGGGTCGGCAACGTCGCCTTTAAGCAAGAGCACGCGTCTGCCTAAATCTTTGATGATTTTTTCTACTTCTTCGGCAGCCGCCTGGTTGCCGGCATAATTTACAGCCACATCAGCGCCGGCTTTAGCCAATAGAACGGCCGTAGCCCTGCCGATGCCGCGCGAACCTCCGGTAACGAGCGCTATTTTACCTGCCAGTTGCATTTAACCAACCTCCTTGAAAAAGTTCATGGTTTTTTCCAGGCTGTCAATGTCTTCTACATTGACACTGGGAATATCTTTTGCAATCTTTTTCGCAAAGCCGCACAATGTCTTGCCCGGACCGATCTCGGCAAATACAGACGCACCGGCTTTTACCATCTCCTGCGTCAGGTTTGTCCAAAGTACCGGACTGGCGGCCTGTTTTACAAGTAAGGACCTTATTTCTTCTTTATCTGTTACCGGTTTTGCCGTTACGTTTGAGTATACCGGCTGTTTTGCGTCTTTAAAATGTATATTGCTCAGGTAGCCAGCGAGTTTTTCCGCCGCCGGCTGCAAAAGGGTACTGTGAAAAGGCGCGCTCACCGGTAAAAGCACCGCTCTTTTGGCGCCGGCCGCTTTTAATTTTTCCACGGCCACATTGACGCCTTCGGCGCTGCCGGCGATGACGACCTGCCCAGGGCAGTTAAAATTTACCGCCTGCACTACCAGTCCGCTTTTTTCCACATCCTGGCAAACCGCTACGATATTGGCGTCGTCCATCCCCAGCACGGCCGCCATAGCCCCTTCGCCCACCGGCACAGCTTCTTGCATATACAAGCCGCGCATGTGCACCGTTTTTACCGCATCAGCAAAATCCATAGCGCCAGCAGCGACAAGAGCTGAGTATTCACCCAAGCTGTGGCCCGCCGCCATGTCGAAAGTCGCGCCTTGTTCTTTCATCACTTCGTATATGGCGATACTCACCGTCAAAATAGCAGGCTGGGTGTTTTTCGTCAGCCTAAGTTCCTCTTCCGGCCCTTCAAAACACAGCTTGCTTATGGAAAAACCAAGCGCGCTGTCCGCTTCATCAAAAATCCGTTTGGCGGCAGGGTATTTTTCATAAAAATCCTTGCCCATACCAACATATTGGGCGCCCTGACCCGGAAAAACAAATGCTGTTTTCATCAGGTTACTCCTTTAAAAATTAGTATTCACCGACTTTAGCACTTTTGGCAAATCCGTCACTATATCCTGTATTATATCATTCACGTTTTTTATGTCTTTTATCATACCGGCAGACTGGCCGGCCATGACCGAGCCGAAACGCACATCTCCGTCGCGCACCGCGGCTTTCAGTTTCCCCGCCCCCAGTTTGTCTAATTCTTCTTCACTGGCGCCGGCGCGCTCTAGCTCTTCAAACTGCTTGGTCAGCATATTCTCGAGCACCCGCACCGGATGCCCGGTGCTGTTCGCCGTAGTTACCGAACTGCGGTCACGTGCTTTTAAAATAGCGTTTTTGTAGTTTTCGTGCGCAACACATTCGGTGGAGGCTACAAAGCGCGTCCCGATCTGCACGCCTTCGGCGCCAAGACACATCACTGCCGCCAGACCGCGCGCGTCACAAACGCCGCCGGCGGCAATGACCGGCACATCAACGGCATCCACCACCTGGGGTATCAGGCACATGGTATTGACTACGCCGATGTGGCCGCCGCTTTCGTTGCCTTCGGCAATGAGCGCATCCGCGCCCGACCGTACCAAACGGGTAGCAAGGGCAACAGAAGCCACTACAGGTATCACTTTCGTCCCGATAGCCTTGAGCGCAGGCACATACTCGCCGGGGTTTCCGGCGCCGGTGGTAATTACTTTTACCCTCTCCTCCATCACCACCTGCATCACCTCTTTTACAAACGGCGACCTGAGCATAATATTAACGCCAAAAGGCTTATCTGTATACTTTTTTATTTTATGTATTTCTTCCCGCAAAACCTCCGGCGGCATATGGCCGGCCCCTATGATGCCCAGCCCGCCGGCGTTGGATACTGCAGTAGCCAGTTCGCTGGTCGCAACCCAGGCCATGCCGCCTTGCAGGATAGGATATTTTATCCCCAATAGTTTACAAATGCGATTTTCTCCCACTGTTGTGCAATTCCTCCCTACCTGCTCCATTTTAATACGCAAGAGGCCCAGGTCAAGCCTGTACCAAAGCCTACCAACAGCACGTTGTCGCCTTTTTTGATACGCCCTTCTTCCCATGCCTCGCTAAGCGCGATAGGAACAGAACCGGCGGAAGTATTGCCATATTTTTGCACGTTGATAAAGAATTTTTCCAGCGGTTGTTTGAGCCTTTTAGCTCCCGATTGGATGATGCGCACATTTGCCTGGTGCGGTACGAAAATATCAATATCGTCTGCGGTAAGGCCCGCTTTTGCCAGTACCTTGTTGATTGCCTCCGGCATGATGCGCGAGGCGAATTTAAACACTTCGCTGCCGTCCATCTGTGCAAGGTGTAGTTTTTCTCTCACATTTTCTTCTGTCACAGGGATACGCGAGCCGCCGGCATGGCAGATGATGGCTTCACCGCCAGCCCCGTCCGCGCCCAATACATAGTCGTAAAAACCATAGCCCTCTTCCACCGGGCCGACTACCGCCGCCCCGGCCCCGTCGGCAAACAGGACGCATGTATTGCGGTCTTCCCAGTTTATCACCCTTGACAATACTTCCGCTCCTATGACCAGTATCTTATTCACAGAACCGGTAGCTACCATTTGTGAGGCTACCGCCAGGCCATAGACAAAACCTGAACAGCCTGCGGCCAGGTCAAAAGCGCCTGCGTTCACCGCACCCAGTTTATCCTGTACCTGGCAACCGGCTGCGGGGAATTTATAGTCGGCAGATAAAGTGCACATGATGATAAGGTCTATTTCTTCCGCTTTGAGACCCGCGTTTTCGAGCGCCCGCAACCCGGCTTTTACGCCCAGGTCGGAAGTCGCCTCATGCGGCGCGGCTATGCGCCGTTCTTTTATGCCGGTGCGTTCGGTTATCCATTCGTCGGTTGTATCGACCATTTTCTCAAGATCTTTATTCGTCAGGACTTTTTCCGGTGCATAATGACCAATCCCTAGTATACCTGCGGCCCTTAATGTTTTCATACCTCAAATTCTCCCTCTTGTTTTATCGCTGAATTTATATGTTCCAAAAGATTGTTGTTATTAAAAGTTATCGCCACGCCTATGGCATTTTTTATCGCTTTGGCTTTAGAACTGCCATGGCAGATGATAAATGTTCCATTTACGCCGAGAAGCGGCGCCCCGCCATATTCGGCGGAGTCCATCTTCTTTTTCAGGCCGCTCAGCGCCGGCATGAGAAACATGGCAGCCATTTTGGCAAAAAAGCCACTCTTTCTTATCGCATCTTTAAGCATCTGCAAAATGACGACAGCCAGTCCTTCGGCGAACTTCAAAACCACATTGCCGACAAAACCGTCGCAAACTACAACATCTACTTTGCCGTTGGTAATATCCCGGCCTTCGGCGTTGCCGATAAAATTTATGCCGCATTCCGCTTTAAGAAGGGGATAGGTAGCCAAAGCCTGTTCATTGCCTTTACTTTCTTCTTCGCCGATATTTAAAAGTCCCACCCGGGGATTTTTTATTTTCAATATATGTTCAGCATAAAGTGAACCCATTATTGCCGCCTGCACCATATGCACAGGTTTGCTGTCCACATTAGCGCCGGAGTCGAGCACCACGGTAGTCCCACTCTTATTTGGTATAGGCGTTGCTATGGACGGCCGTTCAATGCCCTTTATCCTGCCCAGGCCAAACAGGGCCGCCGCTACTGCCGCACCTGTACTGCCCGGGGAAATAACCGCCCGGCATAGGCCTTCTTTTAAAAGCTTGGTAGCAAGAACGATGGAGGCGTCCTTCTTTTTGCGTACCGCGACGCCTGGATGTTCGCACATGCCTATCACTTCACTGGCATGTTGAATAGTGATTTTTTCGTTGGTCAATGCTTTGTTTTCTTTTAAAATCTTCTCTATCTCAGCTTTATCCCCTACCAGCACTACTTCACAATTATAAGCATATACCGCCAAAACCGCGCCGCGTACTATCTCAGAAGGGCCGTAATCCGTGCCCATTACATCGACCGCTATTTTCATTTACATCTCACTCTCCGCTAGCCAAAGATACTACAATGAATTTCGCCCTAAATACTTCTTCTTTTTCGTTTCTTATTTTAACCCAGATAAAATATTTGTTGCCGCGCTGACGGATGACCTGTGCTTTGGCCACAAGCCGTTCGCCTTTATATATAGGCTTTATGTATTTTACATTGGCTACCCCGGTCAAAGCCGCCGGTGCGTCTATAATGGCCAGGGCCAGTGTATTGGCCTGGGCAAACATATAGTAGCCCCTGGCAACGCCTGTGCGGTCAATGACCATATCCTGCGTCACCGTCATTACAGATATACCGCGCGAACCCAGATCGATGTCGAGAAGATCGCCGACCACGTCGGAACTGTCGATCGCGCGCAGTTTTGACTCGGCCGAGCGCGCCATATTTTTTACCCTCTCCCGTAGTTCAGGGATACCTAAACGCGCCCTGTCGAGGCGTATGGTCTGTATGCTGACGGACAATTCACGGGCCAACTGCTCGTCTGTGTAAAAAGGGTTATTTATAAGGCGCTCACGCAATATCTCATGTCTTTTAATTTTTGGTAAAGCTTTCATAAAACATCACCTTGTTTATTACCTGGTACTAAGACCTAAGTAATTATAGCTTAGCAATAAAAATTTTGTCAAGAAATAAAAAACAGACTTGGGCAACTTCAACCGCCCAAGTCTGTTTTTTATTTTTAGTAATTATTTTTCCATATTGACAATTTGCTGGCCTTTATAAGAACCGCATTTCGGACAAACACGGTGCGGCATCTTAAATTCGTGGCACTGGGGGCACTCGATCAAGCCAGGAACTGTCAACTTCCAATTAGCGCGACGTTTATCACGGCGTGCTTTGGACATTTTTCTCTTTGGTACTGCCATCTATCTACACCTCCTCAAGCTTTTCGAATTACTCCCCTTCGCCAAACCGCTGTAATACGGCCAGACGTGGGTCGATGATATTTTGTTCACAAGCACAGTCTTCAAGATTAAGGTTTTTACCGCAAACCGGGCAAAGCCCATGGCAGTCGTCTTTACATAATACCCGTATTGGTTGCTCTAAAAGAAGGCTGTCGCTTACCAAAGACTTTATATCGATAAAATCGCCTTCATAAACCAAAGCTTCTTCGTCGATATTTTGCGCCGCAGGCGGGAAAAACTTTTCAACAAGAGATATTTCCAGCTCTTCTTCCAAAGGTTCCAGGCACCTTGCGCATTCGTTCTTATAGAAAGCCTTTAGCAGCGCTTCCAGCAAAAGAACGTCGCCCACATTGGAAATCTTGCCCTCGATAGCTACTTCGCCCTGAAAAGGTGTAACCAAATCACCGGCAATCAAATCTCCTACCGGCAAACGGAAAGAAAATCCCTTGCTCTGGCCGCGTTCCTTTTTTATTGACGAAATGTTTATCTTCATTGCTCACCAACCGGATTAATTATATACACATGACATCGCTTTGTCAAGACAAGATTCAATTTCTAAAGAGCGGCCGGCAAATAATAGCCGTATCACGGGCGATGACAAGTTCTTCATTGGTCGGTATGACAAATATTTTCACCGCGCTGCGGCGTACGCTGATCTCTCTGGCCTGGCCGCGGACATCATTACGTTCCGGGTCGATGCGCGTACCGAGGTATTCAAGCCCGTTGCATATCTTGTCACGCATTTTCGGCGAATTTTCCCCCAGCCCTGCGGTAAAGACGATGGCGTCTACGCCGCCCATAGCAGAAACATAACCGCCTATGTATTTTTTCACACGGTAGGCAAAAATATCCATGGCCAACTGTGAGCGTTCGTCACCTTCGGCAGCGGCATTTTCCAGGTCACGGAAATCGCTGGAACGGCCGGATATGCCTAAAATGCCAGATTTGCGGTTGAGATATTCATCGACTTCTTGTATGCTCATATGTTCTTTTTCCATGATAAAAGGAATGATGGCAGGGTCGACTTCGCCGCTGCGGGTGCCCATGACCAGGCCCTCGAGCGGAGTAAAGCCCATGCTGGTATCGACAGACTTGCCGTATTTGATAGCAGTAAGGCTGGCGCCGTTGCCCAAATGGCAGGTGATGATGCGCAGGTCTGTCATGTGCTCGCCCATCATGCTGGCCGCTACCTGCGCCACATACTTGTGGGAGGTGCCATGGAAACCATAGCGGCGGACACCGTATTTGAGGTATATTTCATAAGGCAGGCCGTAGATGTAAGCTACTTTTGGAATAGTCTGGTGGAAAGCCGTATCAAATACCGCAACTTGCGGAACGGACGGCATCAGCTTCATGCAGGCCTTAATGCCGCTGATATTAGGCGGATTGTGCAAAGGCGCTAATTCACTGCATGCTTCTATGCCGGAAAGTACCTCGCCTGTAATAAGAGAAGAATCGGTAAACCTTTCACCGCCATGCACTACACGGTGCCCTACGGCGTCAATCTCGCCGGCTTCTTTGATAACTCCGTGCTGCTCGTCCAGCAGGGCGTCCAATACCATTTTGATGCCTACGGTATGGTCGGGAATGTCCCCGTTGATTGTCACCGCTTCTCCTCCGTTTGGCGTATGCTTAAGGACGGCGCCGTCAAGTCCGATCCTTTCTACAAGGCCTTTGGCAAGCACGTTTTCGCCTTCCATGTCGATGAATTGGTACTTTATGGAAGAACTTCCACAATTGACAACAAAAATCTTCATTATTATCCCCCTTATACAGATCCTCTGCTATACTGTATATAGCAATATAATTATTGTAACCCATGCCAGAGATTTTTTCGAGTTATTTTATAAAAAAAATAACTAATTATCGTATAATTCGCGCCAAAGGAGAAAAAATGTCAAATATAGCCGGCATTATAGCAGAATATAATCCCTTTCACAACGGCCACGCCTGGCAAATACAGGAAATAAAAAAGCGGCTTGACGATATCCCTGTAGTCGCCGTCATGAGCGGGCATTTTACACAGCGGGGAGAAGCGGCGCTCGCCGGAAAGTGGCTGCGGGCTCAGATGGCGGTCCAGGGCGGCGCAGACCTCGTTCTGGAGCTGCCGTTTGCTTTTGCCTGCCGCAGCGCTGAATATTTTGCCGCAGGCGGGGTCGAAGTACTTAACGCCACAGGTATCGTCACCCATTTATGTTTCGGCGTGGAAACACCGGATGTGGCAATTCTAGAAAATATGGCGAAGGAAAGTATGCGCGAAGATTTTTTATCAGCCGTAAAAAGCAGGATGAAAAGCGGCTGCACTTATGCGCGCGCGGTAGCGGAAATATTTGCCGCAAGGCTGGATGTACCGGAAACACTCAGCCGCGGACCTAACAATATACTGGCTGTCGAATATTTCAAGGCGCTTTATGCATCATCTTCCGCCATGAGGCCTTTGGCGATAGAGCGCCAAAACGCAGCTCACCTCGACACAAAAATACATTCTTTTATCGCCAGCGCTACAGCTATAAGAAAAGAAATCCTGGAAAACGGCTTTAGTCCTGAAACCCGGCAAACGCTGCCCGAAAGCAGTAACAAATTGCTTTTGTCGGCAATAGAAAACTGTCAACTGTTATTAAATAGCGCTACACTGGAAAAACTGGTATTCTACCGTTTGCGTCAGCTATCCGGCGAAGACATGAAACAGCTTTGCGAAGTCAGCGAAGGACTTGAACAGCGGATAAAAAAAACGGCCTACGCTACGGCCGCTTTACCGGATTTTTTTGCGAAAACCGCCAGCAAACGCTATCCTGCAACCAGGATAGCCCGCATACTGACGCAACTTCTCGTACTGGACAAAAAAGACGCGCTGTCGGTAAAAAAGCCGCCTTATATCAGAGTGCTCGCTTTTAACAGCCGTGGCCGCCAGTTAATAAAAAAAATACGGTCAGAAACCGCATTTCCTTTAATAGACAACCTGCCGGCCCATCTAGCGGCCGGAGGGCTTTCCGTCGAAGCAAAAACATGCCTGGATGCCGATATAAAGGCAACAGACATCTACCAGCTGTTATTAGGAAATAATAAAGCCGGTCTTGATTATTTGACGCATCCCGTATATGTGAGTTAACCTTCGCCTTTGGCCTTTTTAGCCAGAACATCTTTGCTTTGCTGCAAAGCGTCCATGCTTTTGCTCAAAGTTCCTTCCATATAATCAAATATTTCTTTTACATACAGCATGGTTTCTTCATGCATCTTATTGGCAAAGTCTACCGCCTCCGCGCGCAGTTTCTGCGCATATTCTTCGGCTTGCCGCCTTATGTCGGTAGACTCCCTGTTGGCCTCTTCCATCATGTTGTTGGCGCGTTCTTTGGCCTCTTTCATGACTTCTTCTTCCATGATCATTCTTTCAGCCACGACCTCGGCTTGTTTTATGATGCGCTGTTTTTCTTCCATCGCTTCATTTATGCGGCGTTCGCGGTCGTTTAACAACTGCCGGGCCTGCTTTATTTCCAAAGGAATGGACGTCCTGATGGCGTCCATTATCTGGCCCAAGTGTTCTTCATCTACTATACGCTTTTTAGTAAAAGGAAGACTGGACGCATCCATGATCATATTTTCCATTTCATCTAATATGCGTTCGAGTTCCATCATAAAAGAATCCCTCCGCTGACTTTTCTTAATTTATAACCTATCACACAAGGCCTTGCGCTAATTTTTCTTTTATTTTTCTTTCCACACAAGGAGGCACCAATTCACTGACCGAACTGCCAAAAGCTATGATCTCCCTCACGCCCGTAGAGCTGAGGAAAGAATATTCCGCCCCTGTCATCATGAAAATAGTTTCTATGACCGGGTCGAGTTTTTTGATCATCAGCGCCCTCTGGAACTCATATTCAAAATCAGTAAGGGCGCGCAGCCCGCGTAATACAAGATTGGCATCCTTTTGCCGCACATATTCATGCAGCATGCCGGAAAAACTTTCTACTTTAATATTCGCTATATCTTTAGTACATTCCTGCAACATGTCTACTCTTTCTTGCATGCTGAACATCGCCTTGTCCTTGATCGGGTTGTGGAACACGGCGACAATGATTTCATCAAATATTTCAGATGCCCGCAGGAAAATATCAAGATGTCCGTTCGTTACCGGATCAAAACTGCCCGGGCAGATAACTTTGCGCACTTTTTTCCCTCCTATAAAAATAATTGTTCGACAGTAAAAAAAGCCACTAGTGTTTCTCCGTATTTCTCCTCGCGCAATAAAGACATGCCTTCCGGCAAAGATATTTCTTCCTGTTTGGAATGTTCCAGAACAAGTATACCATCTTTTTGCAATATATTGTATTTTTTTAGCTGTTTTAATATAATATCGCACCAGCCCCTATTATACGGCGGATCACAGAATATTATATCAAACTCTTTCTTTTTGGCATACAGTGAGGCAATTGACTTGGCCGCCTCACTGCGGTATATTTTTATCTGACTGCCGGCTTTTGCTTTATCGAGGTTTTTCCGGATAAAATTCAGGCTGGCGGCATCATTATCCACGCAGATCACTTCAGCTGCGCCCCTGCTCCAAGCTTCCAACCCCAAATTGCCGCTGCCGGAAAAAAGATCCAATACACGAGCCTCCATAAGGCGCGTACTTAAAATATTGAATACGGATTCTTTGACCCGGTCGGCGGTTGGCCTTACCTCAAGCCCGGCAGGCGCCGCCAGTTTTAGCCCCTTTGCTCGGCCTGCTATTATCCTCATAACAACTCCTATATTTTAAAACCCCTGCAAGCGAGGCAATATAATCATGAAAACATTGGCAAAACTCTTTGCCGCCATCTTACTCATATCTGCAATACTATACAACGGTTTCCTGTTAAACTGTTTATCTTTTTATTTGCGCAAGGATAAACCCGTCCCGGTCACACTGTCGAAAGACGATTCGCCCCGCCTGGGGCTGCTTTTCATGCCGCTGGATTCGCGGCCGCCCTGCCTTGATTTTGTCAGCCAGCTCGGTAAAATGAGCGGGATAAATATTATTTTACCGCCTAAACCGTTTTTAGACAACTATTTCCAACCGGCCGATTATTACGCCTTGCGGCAGTGGGCTATAAATAACAGCAGCAGCACTGACGGCGCTATTATATCTCTCGACATGTTCCTCTATGGCGGCCTTATAGCCTCGCGCCGCAGCCAAACAAACCAACTAGACGAAGAAAGCGCCCTCAAAGGCCTTGAGTTTTTCGAGCAACGGCAAAAAAATTTATACGCCTTTTCCGTCATCCCGCGCCTGCTCATAGCTGAAGACGACGCCACCAAGCTCTGGCAATACCATATGATGGTCTATTCCACCAAAAAGGACATGGAAGACACCTTTAACAATCCGGCCGATTTCGCCCGCATGCAGGAGATGCTCGACCGCGTGCCGCCGGAATTGATCGAACGGTTCAATAAGCTTTACCAAAAAAATGACGCTTTTAATCACCAACTAGCCCTTACCGCGAAAAAAAATGTTTTCCGCCAATTGGTCGTAGGCCAGGATGACGGCCAGCCTTTCGGCCGCCCGAACGCCAATATGCATAAAATGGCCGCCTACCGGCAAGAGCTCGGCCTGGAAGACAGTATGTCCCTAACACAAGGCGCCGATGAAATAGCCATGCTGCAACTGGCCCGCTATGCCAATATAAGTAGAGATTACCAGCCTAAAATAAAAGTCGTCTATGCACACGACAGCGTTCCCGACCTGGTCATGCACTTCATGCCGATAACTGTCGCGGAAACAGTGCGGGAAAAAGTCGGCATCATTGGCGGTTTATTTACAAATTCCCCACAGGAAGCGGATTTCATACTATTCGTGCACTGCGGCGGCGGTGAACTAGGTATGAGTGACCTACCGAAGGTAGCCGACAGGATAATAAGCCTGACCAGGGAAAAACCCGTAGCACTGGTAGACCTCAGCGTCAACTTCTTCCGCCGGGAAACCGTCCTTCGCAGCCTTATAGAAAAAAAGTTCCCCCTGTCCTCCCTCATCGCCTACGCTGGCTGGAACACCAGCAGTAACTCTATCGGCACTGCGCTTTCTCAAGGTTCGCTTTTTCTCAACAGTAAACGGCGCTTGGACAAACAGTACTGGCCTAAATTATACCAGGAAAATTTTGAGTTCACCATCTCCCGCGTACTTGACGACTGGGCTTACCAAAAAGACGCCCAGGACTCTGTCGACCAGTACCTGCGCTGGAAAGGCATCGACCCATACCGCCTGGGAGCTGAAAAAAGCTATGCAGAGGGAAAAATAAGGCAGCGCATGTTCTGGCTGGCAAAAGACCTGTTTTACGCCAATCTAGGCAGATACCCTTTTTATGCCGATGACAGCGGCGCTTATTACATTACTAAGCTTCAAACCGATATCACCCTGCCTTGGGAACGCACTTTTGAAATACGCCTGCTTTTGCAAACAGAAGTAGGAAAAATCACTTATCAATAAAGAAAAGACAAAAAATGCCTGCCGCGTTGATCAAAACGGCAGGCATTTTTCATTATTCTTCTACTATTTTGCTCAGATCGGCGACGGTAGTGGCAAAAGCCGCTACCTGAGCCAACAATGCCAGACGGTTATTTTTTATGTCTTCCTGCGGCGCCATAACCATTACCGCATCAAAAAATCCATTGACCGGCGCGGCCAAATCGGAAACACAACCGAGCAAGGCCAGATATTCGCCTTGAATCAGAAGATTTTTGCTTTTCTCCTGTACGGCTGATAAAGAGGCGTACAGCTCCTTTTCCTCCTGTTCGGCAAAAAGAGTTGGCTTGACCACATGTTGACCTTTTGCTTGTTTAAGGATGTTGCTTACGCGGGTAAAGGCTTGTACGGCCAAACCCATTTTTTCCGCCGAAGCGGCAAAAGTTTTAAGCGCCTGGGCGCGTTTGAAAGTTTCGGCAACATCGTCTATACCGGCCGCCAACACTGCGTCCACTTGGTCGTAACGCAGGCCTTCTTCGGTCAAAAGGTTTTTCAGGCGCAGCTTGAAAAATTCTATGAGTTGGCCGGTCAATTCTTCTCTTTTATCCGGCGCTACTGATAAAAGGTACATGCTTTCAGCCAAAATAGCCGGTAAAGACAGCCGGTAACCGGAGTCGGCCAGGATAGCGACCACGCCCAGGGCCTGGCGGCGCAAAGCGTAGGGGTCCTGCGACCCTGTCGGGATAAAACCACGGCTGAAAGTCGCCACGATATTGTCTATCTTGTCGGCAATACCGACAAGCCGCCCACAGGCGCCGGCCGGCAAAATATCGCCGGCAAACCGCGGCAGGTAGTGCTCGAATATCGCCTCGCTCACACTGGCGGCTTCGCCGTCAAGTTTCGCGTATTCACGGCCCATAACACCTTGCAATTCGGTAAATTCGCACACCATACCGGTCACCAGGTCGGCTTTGGCCAGTTCCGCCGCCCGGTCGAGTTCTTTTCCGTCTACATCTTCCAGCTTAGCCGCGCCGGCAATAAAGGCGGCCAGCTTGCGCAAGCGCTGCGCCTTATCATAAATGCTGCCCAAACCTTCCTGGAACACTACGGTCTTTAATTTCTCAAGGCGCGCAGACAACGGTTGTTTACGGTCTTCATTGAAGAAAAAAGCGGCATCGCTCAAACGGGCGCGCAAAACGCGTTCATTGCCGGCGGCTACTACAGGCAGGTTAAAATCACCGCCGTTACGCACTGTTATAAACATAGGCAACAGCTCACCCTGTTTGCCAAAGACGGGAAAATATCTTTGATGTTCGCGCATCGGCGTTATGATGGCTTCTTTAGGCAAAGACAAAAATTCTTCGTCAAACCGCCCGCAAAGCGCAGTCGGATATTCCACCAGGTAGACTACTTCCTCCAGCAGTTCTTCGTCGATAGAGGCCTGCCCGCCTTCTTTCACTGCCAGTTCTTCCACCTGACGCTTTATTATCGCCCGGCGTTCATCCGGGTCGGCCAGCACATACAGCGAACGCAGTAGATCAAGGTAATCCGCCGGTTGATTTACAACATGCTCTCCCTTGCTCAAAAAACGATGTCCGCGCGTTTTATTGGACGATGTGACGCGCGCCACCTCGAGCGGGATGACCTCTGAGCCAAAAAGCGCTACCAGCCAGTGTATGGGACGGACAAAGCGAAAATCAAGATCCGACCAGCGCATGGTTTTAGGAAAGTTGAGTGAGTTTACCACACCCTGCAAAAGCTGCGGCAGCAGACTACTTACTTTTTGCCCGCCTTCTTCTTTCACTGCGTAAACATAGCCGTCTTTTTGCACTAGATTTGCGGGGTCTACGCCCTGGCCCCTGGCAAAACCGGCCGCCGCCTTGGTGAGATTGCCATCGGCTTCATAGGCGATTTTTATAGAAGGGCCTTTATTCTCCACGGTGCGTTTTGGCTGCTCTTCCGCCAGGCCGCCGGCCAGCACGGCTAAACGGCGCGGCGTGCCGTAGGCTTTTATGCTTTCAAAAGGGATAAATGCCTCCGTCAGGGCGTTTTTAGTAAGTTCTTCCATTTGGCGCAGTACATCCGGCATAAATTTCGCCGGGACTTCTTCCAAACCTATTTCAAACAGCAAGTCTTTTTTCATGCTCATTTACCCCCTTTCAACAGCGGGAAGCCAAGTTTTTCGCGCTGCTCGAGATAAGCTGCCGCGCACAGGCGGGCCATCTGGCGTACCCGCCCGATAAAAGCGGTGCGCTCATTGATGCTGATCGCGCCCCTGGCATCCAGGAGATTAAAGGCGTGGGAACATTTCAGGACATAGTCGTAGGCCGGCAGCACATAACCGGCCGCCACTATCCTTTTAGCCTCTTTTTCATAGCTGTCGAACAGGCTGAACAACAAATCCGTATCGGACAGCTCAAAATTGTAGACTGACTGCTCGTATTCGTTTTGATGGAAAACATCGCCATAAGTGACGCCGTCCACCCACTCGAGTTCATATACGTTGTCTTTGCCCTGTATATACATGGCCAGACGTTCGAGGCCGTATGTTATCTCGACAGATACAGGCTTCACATCTATGCTGCCGACCTGCTGGAAGTAGGTAAACTGGGTTATTTCCATACCGTCCAGCCATACTTCCCAGCCAAGGCCCCAGGCGCCAAGAGTAGGCGACTCCCAGTTGTCCTCGACAAAACGGATGTCGTGCTCTTCCGGCTTTATGCCGAGCCTGGCCAGGCTTTCCAGGTACAAGTCCTGGATGTTGGCCGGCGACGGCTTCATGATGACCTGGTATTGGTGGTGCTGGAACAGCCTGTTGGGATTGTCGCCATAGCGTCCGTCCGCAGGACGCCGGGAAGGCTCCACGTAAGCGATATTCCAGGGCTCTGGCCCCAGCGCGCGCAAAAAAGTAGCCGGGTTCATCGTGCCGGCGCCTTTTTCCACGTCGTAAGGCTGGGCCAGTATACAGTTTTGCTGTGCCCAAAAATTTTGCAAGGTCAAAATAATATTTTGGAAATTCATGTCCCCACTCCTTTTATTTTCTGATAAAAATCGAAAAGCCCGCCTCTGCAACAGCAAGCTGTCACAGGGACGAGCATAAATTACCCGCGGTTCCACCCTGTTTGGCCTTCCAATGGAAAGCCCTCTTTTATTTACCAAAAAGCTCCCGGCCGCCCTGCTTTTCCTCTACCGGCTCGCACCTGTACCGGCTCTCTGTAAATTGCGGAAAAGTTTTTATCCGTTCATCACTATGTACGAATATAGCAAAATAAAATTTCTTTGTCAATCTAACGCGGCAACCCAGCCAAAAATTGTAAGCTTTTTAAAGGTTTTTCCGTCTGGACAAAAATAAATTTATGTAAAAAGCGTTCCAGTTGTATGAGGTCGCGCCCTTTGGCCGTAAATCCCCCGCTGGCGGTAAAATCCAGTTCCTGCAAGGTAAAGGCCAGTTCCCGGGCGCTGCCCGACAGTTGGTCTTCCGCACCTGTCTTACAGTCCGCGCAGACCACACCGCCCTGTATAGCGCTGACCCAGGCATCGCCTTTTATTTCTTTTTCACAGCATACGCATTGCGCAAAGTTTGGCTCAACGCCACACAGCACCAGCAGTTTTGCCGCGAAAGAAAGCGCCACCAAGCGCGGGTTGCGCACCTTTAAAGCGCATAGAGCCGCCCCCAGCAAGAGGTATATCTCCTCTAGCGCTTCGCGTTCAGGCGTCAGCTCCATGGCCAATTCCGCGATAAAAGAAGCGTAGCCGACAATTTCTATATCCGATGATTCGACCAGTGGCGCCAATAGCTCGCACTGGCGCAAGGTGTCAAACTTTTTCCCCGGCGATAGCTGCATGCGGGCGTGGGTAAACTGCTGGACCAGCGCGCTGTGGGGATTTTTCATGTGGCGCGCGCCATAAGCGATGAAAGTGACCCGGCCATGGCTCCTGGTATAGGCATCCGCTATGCGGTCCGCGGTCTGCCAGTCCCTGGCCCTCAGCACTATCACATCATCTTCGTAAATGTTCCTAGCTGTCATCTTCTTCTCCAGCATCTGGCAGCCGGCTTGCTTTTAGCCGCTGCACGCGAAAGCCTTTTGCTTCCAGCACCTCAAATTTATAACCGCTGAAAGCTACCTCGTCGCCGACTTCCGGCCGGCGGCCTAATAGTCCGAACACGTAGCCGCCCACGGTGTCTTCTTCATGTTCAGGTATGTCGATATGGAAAAGTTCTTCCACCGTATCTAACAGCAAAAGGCCGTCCAGTTCGTAGCTGCCGTCGGCATGTCGCACGACCTCTTCTTCTTCCTGGTCGTATTCGTCCTGGATATCGCCCACAATCTCTTCCAGCAGGTCTTCTATCGTCACTATACCGGCTGTGCCGCCGTACTCATCGGCAACCACTGCTATCTGCATATGCCGTTTTTGCATGCTCTGCAAAACATCGGCTACAGACATCCCTTCCGGTACCGCTATAATATCTCTCATCACGCTTTTAAGGTCGCGCTCCTCCGGCGGCATAAACATCAAATCGATAATGCCGCGGATGTGCACCATGCCCAGTACATGATCCTTGTCTTCCTTGCACAAAGGATAACGGGTGTGGACGGACTTTCTTACGGCGGCAAGGTTTTCTTCAAATGTATCGTCCGCGTAAAGACAGACCACATCCTGACGCGGCACCATTATTTCCCTGGCCATACGCTCGGAGAACTCAAATACGTTGTCTATTATCTGGCTTTCCATCCGGTCAAGCACGCCGCCCTTTTCGCTGGCGCTTACAATCATCCTCAGCTCTTCCTGGGAATGCGATACTTCTTTTTCCGGCGTCGGGTCTATCGATAAAAGATATAAAATCGCCCTGGCTGATTTATTGAAACACTGTACCAGCGGATAGATGAGGACATAAAAAAACCGCAGCGGCCCGGCGCTGGCCAGGGCGATGTCTTCGACTTTTTGCAGAGCGATGGAACGCGGTACCAGTTCGCCAAGCACGATCTGAAAAAAGGTGATAAGGCCAAAACTCACGGCAAAAGCCAGCGTGCTTACAAACCAGGCCGGTATTATCGGCAGGTAATTTTTAAATAAAGGCAACAAAAGAGAGGCTATCGCCGGTTCGCCCATCCAGCCCAAAGCCAGTGAGGACAGCGTGATGCCCAGTTGCGTAGCGCTCAGGTAAGTATCCAGGGAATCGAGCATGGAGATGAGCAGTTTTGCTCTTTTGTTGCCTTGTTGGGAAAGTTCTTCCAACCGCGTCCGCCTGATGCGGACAAAAGAAAATTCGGCCGCCACAAAAAAACCGTTGCATAGCACAAGTAAAAAAGCAGCCGCCAGTTTTACGAGGCTATATAAGGGCGATTCGATACAACATCCCTCCCAGGGGTATTTTTATATTTAGTATAGACTGACTAGAAAGCATCATCTGCGGCGTCTCTCCGCGGATTTTATGCTCGACGTACCTTCATGTACGACTGCGCTAAAATCCTTGTCGTTCCTAGCAACTAATACTTTCTAACCAGTCTGGCGTGGTTCTGAAAAAAGACTGTAAAATAATTATAATTCGAAAAATATCCAACAAACGATTTAAAAACAATATGCAATCAAGTGCAAGCGGACTGCGCAAAAAGGGTCTGCACGCACACCCAAAGGTGCGTCAAAAAGGTTCAGATATGAGGCGCGGCAAGGCTTTTGCAGCGACGTGTACTAAAGGGTACACGAGCAAGAAAATGCAGGCGCAACAAAATAGATGAGCCTTTTTCACGCGCCTGATATTAGTCGTAGCCTAGTTGTCGGAGTGAGGAAGCCTTATCCCGCCACCCCTCTTTTACTTTCACCCACAGGTCAAGGTAGGTTTTATTGCCCAAGAGGGCTTCTATATCCGCCCGCGCCAGGCGGCCTACTTCTTTTAGCATCGCGCCTTTGGCGCCGATGATGATGCCTTTTTGCGACTCGCGTTCCACGTAAATGACCGCGCGTATATAAATATCCTGATTGCTGCGCGTTTTCATCTCTTCCACTTCCACGGCCACCGAATGCGGCACTTCATCACGGGTCAGCAGGAGGACTTTTTCCCGTACCATTTCCGCCGCCACCAGGCGTTCGGGCTGGTCTGTCACCATATCAGGCGGGAAATACTGCGGCCCCGGCGGCAGGTGCTTGGCAATCTCGCCGATAAGACCTTCAAAATCGTCGTCGTTCAAAGCCGAAAGCGGCACCACAGCGGCAAAGTCCATTTCGTCCGTATAAGACTTTATGACCGGCAGCAAGGCTTTTTTATCCGGTATTTTATCCACCTTATTTATCGCCAGTATGACCGGGGTCTTTACAGCGGCCAGTTTTTTCATTATGTATTCGTCGCCGCCGCCCTTTTTTTCCGAAGCGTCGACCAAAAATACCGCTACATCCACTTCCTGCAAGGCGCTATCCGCTGCTTTCACCATATATTCGCCCAGTTTGTGCTGCGGTTTGTGTATGCCCGGCGTATCAAGGCAGACTATTTGCAAGTCGGGCCTTGTCAATACGCACATGATACGGTTGCGGGTGGTTTGCGGCTTATCCGAAATAATGGATATTTTTTCCCCCACCAGGCGGTTTATCAAAGTCGACTTGCCGACATTGGGCCGGCCGATAAAAGCGGCAAAACCTGATTTATACTGAGCATTATTTTCCTGCATCATTTCCTCACTTATCTTTGACGATATTTTTTCGGGAAAAAACTAGCGGAAGCAGCTCCGCTAAATGGTAAGTCTTTATCCGGCCTTCTTTATCAGCCATGTGCACCAGTTTGATATCAAATTCCGCCATCACCTGACGGCAAGCGCCGCAAGGCGCTACAGCCGTTGCGCTATCTGTCACCAGCAGCAATTCTTCAAGCTGGCGGCAACCGGCGGCTATGGCGGAAAACACAGCTACCCGCTCTGCACAGACGGTAAGGCCATAAGAAGCATTTTCCACATTGCAGCCGCAAAAAATCTCCCCGTTGGCTGTACGCACCGCCGCGCCTACTTTGAAACCGGAGTCCGGGGCATAAGCATTGGCTTTAACCTCTATAGCCGCCGCCAGCATGCGTTCTACCGACATTTCAGTCACCACCCCTGGTCAGGCAAAGTTTTTGTAAAACCACTTCTTCTTCTTTGCGCATGACGGCTTTGTCCTCTTCATTCATGTGGTCGTAACCCAAGAGGTGCAGCATACCGTGCACTATAAGGTAAGCCAGTTCCCGCTCGAAGCTGTGCCCATATTCTACAGCCTGCCGCTCGGCCTGCGGTACGCAGACCACTATCTCGCCCAGCAGCTCTTCCGACGGCCCGCCTATTATCTCCGGTTCCTCGCCTTCATCGAGCGCGAAAGAAATGACATCGGTCACATTATCTATACCGCGCCAATCGCGGTTTATTTCCTGCATTTCCTGGTCGCCTACCAGCGTAACGCTGACCTCAGCCGTAGGCGACAAGCCGTGTACAGTCGCCACCGTTGCCACAGTTTTCAGCAAAAGCTGCTCTGCGCTGTCTTCCAGACCAGCAAACTGCTCTTTATTCAAAAATACTTGCATCAATAACACCTATTGGTTTTCAAATTTTTCATACGCCTTTATAATCGCGCCGACCAGTTCATGGCGGACGACGTCTATCTCGGAAAAACGCACCAGGCCTACTCCAGCCACGTCGGCCAGCACCTTTTCCGCATGCGCCAAACCCGACTGTTTACCATAAGGAAGGTCGGTCTGGGTGGCGTCGCCGGTAACTACCATGCGCGAACCGAAGCCCAATCTGGTCAGGAACATTTTCATCTGTTCCGGTGTAGTGTTTTGCGCTTCATCCAAAATTATAAAAGAATCATTCAGCGTGCGCCCGCGCATATAGGCCAGCGGCGCCACCTCAATGATGCCTTTATCCATATATTTTTGAAAAATCTCTGTACCGAGTATGTCGTACAGCGCGTCATACAAAGGACGCAGGTATGGATCGACTTTTTCTTGCAGGTCGCCCGGCAAAAAACCCAGTTTTTCTCCCGCTTCCACCGCGGGGCGGGTCAATATGATGCGTTCCACTTCTTTATTTTTCAACGCGCTTACCGCCATGGCAACCGCCAGATAGGTCTTGCCCGTTCCGGCCGGCCCTATGCCGATAGTGACAAAATTGCGTTTTATCGCGTCAAGGTACACCCACTGCCCCAAAGTTTTGGACTTTATATGCCGGCCGCGATTGGTCACGATCACAGTATCGGCAAACATACGGTGCAGGCTGTCGGCTTTGTCTTCTTCGATCATCCGCACGCTGTAGCGCACGTCATGCGAGGTCAGCAGTATGCCCTGGCGGTGCAAAAACAGCAGTTCCTTGAACAGCCGCTCTACCTTCGCCGCCTCTTTTTCTTCACCGCTCAATACTATATCTTCCCCGCGCACGATTATGCGGCAGGAAAAACTTTCCACGATTATGCGCAAAAACTCGTCATTGCGCCCTAATACCCCTACTGCCTCCGCCTGGTCCTGCAAGGATATCCGCCATTCGGCAAAGTTATTCAAAAACATTCCTCCCGGCCGCGTTATTTGGCAGTTTCCACTATTGTTATCTTTTTGATCACGATATTTTCTAGCGGCCTGTCCTGATTGCCGGTTTTGACTTTCCCAATAGCTTCTACTACAGACATTCCCTCCACTACCTGCCCGAACACACTGTGCTTGCCGTCAAGCCAGGCGGTAGGCGCCAGCGTAATAAAAAACTGCGAGCCGCCTGTATCCGGACCGGCATTTGCCATGGACAGCACGCCTTTTTTATCGTGCTTGAGCTGTGTGGAAAATTCGTCTTTGATCGTATAGCCCGGGCCGCCGGTGCCGTCACCCTTCGGGTCGCCGCCCTGGATCATAAAACCGTCGATCACCCGATGAAAAATCAGCCCGTCGTAAAAACCTTTCTTGGCCAGGGCAATAAAATTCCCCGCAGTTAAAGGGGCCTTGTCCGCAAACAACTCCACTTTAAACGTACCTTTACTTGTTTCAAATATGGCAATAGGATTATTGCTTTTTTCTTTTCCCGGATTTTTGCTGTCCGTACTTTTTTCCGTCACTGGCTTGCCAGCCGGTTTTTCCGGCGATTTCTGCCCGGATGTAGTGCTCCCGCAGCCTGCTGCCAGCAGGACTGACAGCAAAATGAAGTAGGATAAGATACGTTTCATCAGTATTTATACCTCCAGATTTTTATTTGCCGACAAACAATTCCATTTGCTCTTCATCATCCTGGTTTTTGGCGCTTTCCTCTCCTGCCGGCGGTACGGCTTCCTGTTCATCCGCATTTACATGTTCATGCTCACTTTCAGGCGGCGCCTCGACATCTATCCTGCCGCTCCCGGCCGATAAAACATCCAGCCCGTCCATCGCTTGGGAAATGCTTTCGATGTCTGTTATAGCCGTAAACAAAAGGCCTACCCTTTTTTTCTCGTCAGCCAGACTAGCGCTTTTCGACTCGGCTGTTTCTTTATAGCGGGCCAGCGCCGTTTGCAAACGGGAAAAAATTGCTATACTTTCAGCCAGTTGATTATTGCTCATATCATCCACGTTTTGCCTGGCCGGCAGCTTTACGCCCAGCGCTGCCAGTTGGTTGCAAAATACGTCTGTCAGATAAGAAAGTTTGTCGCCAAACTCACTGACCAGTTTATTACGCGCTATTATCTCTTCTTTTTCTGTTGCTTTTTTTTCTATAATATTTTTCATTTCCGCCAGGAATTTATCTAGGTCGTCCCACCCGGAAGCCGCTGGGGCGGCCGCGCGCAGTCGCGACAGGCACTCGCCCAGTATAGTTTCCGCCTGGCCGCAGCTTAAGTTCGCGCCAAATGTTACTTCAGCCGCACTTTCCATGTCTTTATCTTCTCCTGCTATATCCTCAGCTGCAACTTTATCTTCAACCATTATATCATCAGGCTCCTTTTCCTCGTCTTGCCCTGCCAGGCTATTTGCTATTATATTACATAACATAAGAATGATATCATTTTTATGGTAGCGTGGCAAAAGCCCGCTCTCTTTTACTATCTCGTCCAAAAGTTTTTTACTGTTGTCCACATCGGTCAAAGCTACGGCTAAAAAATTTTTTATAAGGGTTTCGTGCTGTAAAAGCGCTGTTTGCGTCTTTATTTTAAGTTCAGGCTTTATCCCGCTCCAGGCATCTATGACTTCCTGCCAGTCTTTTTCCGTAAAATCCTGTGCATATTTTAAGAGCTTTTTGACAATAAGCGGCATAGGAGCAGCCAGCGGCTGCCCGGCATAGCCTTTCACGCCTATCTTTTTCATGAGTCCGGCAAAGCTCCCGGCTTTAGCAGGATAGTTTTTCATAAAAAGCACTATATCCGACCAAAACATTTTTTGCGCCTGGCTGCCGCTGCCTTGCCGGCACCGCTGCCAAAGCGCCCAAGTCGTAAGTTTGGCATTTTTATCCGGCAAAAATACCACTCCCCCGATATCGCATTTTTCCTGCTTTATATGTTGGCTTTATATATTATAATACTATTATACAATGTAAATTCCTGCCATACACAAATTTCAGGTATTTTTCAGCATTTTTTTCTATACTTTTTTCAAATATTTATGGAGGTAGGACAATGCATTTTTTCAAAGGCGCCCGTACGGCTTTTTTCGCACGCCTATTCTTGATATACCTGGTCTTGCAGGCCGCTTTGCGGTCGCTGCTCTTTGTTTACACCGGAAAAACCGCTTATCCTGGAATAGCCGATATTTTAGCCACATTTTTTTTGGGCGGCGTATATGATACGGTAACCTTGGCGCAAGGCTTGCTACCGCTTTTTCTGCTGTTTGTTATTTTGCCAGCAGCCTGGCTAAAGAAAAAACCGGTGAAAATTTTTATAAATTCCGCTGTCTTTTTGCAGTTTTTCATAATAATATTTACTTTTATCAGCGAATTTTTCTTCTGGCAAGAATTTCAGACTAAATTTAACTTTATCGCGGTCGATTATCTTATATACACAACAGAAGTCATCGGCAATATAAGCCAAGCCTATAATCTTTGGCTGATCTTGCCCGCCATTGCCCTAGCAGCGGCTATTTTAACCTTTTGGCAAAGCCGCCTGCTAAACAGCGACTTTGCCCCTCTTTCCGGCAAACAGCGCCTTGCAAGTATAGCACTGGCTGCAATTTTGCCATTTGCCGTTTTTTATACTGTCAACAGCAAATGGCGCGAAAGTGTGAGCTCAAACCGCTATGCCGTAGAAATATCCGGCAACGGCGCCTATGAATTTTTTAGCGCATTTCGTAATAATGAACTGGATTATGATAAATTCTATGTTGTACGGCCGACCCAGGATGTAATAAACGGCCTGCAAAAATTATTGGCAACAAAAGACGCAACATTTGCCGACAATTCTTCCACCCTGCGCCACATAACAGCCTCTCGCCCTGAGCAAACACCTAATATTATCATGATCGTAGTAGAAAGCCTGAGTTCAGATTTTCTCGGCGTTTTTGGCAATAACGAGCAACTGACGCCCAATCTTGACAAACTTGCGCGCGAGTCCATGTTTTTCACCAACGTTTACGCCACCGGCACCCGTACAGTGCGCGGCCTTGAGGCGCTGTCCCTAGCAGTGCCGCCGACGCCGGGGCAATCTATCCTGCGCCGGCCTGACTTTAGCGACCTATTTACTTTAGGCAGTGTCTTGAAGGAGAAAAATTATGTACCGGAATTCATTTACGGCGGTTACGGCTATTTTGACAACATGAACGCCTTTTTCGCCGGCAATGGCTACGCCGTGACTGACAGGACCGATCTTACCAGCAAAGATATATATTTTGAAAATGTGTGGGGCGTTGCGGATGAGATAATCTTCAACCACGCCCTGGCAGATATCGACAAACGCACAGCGAACAATGAAAAAGTCTTCCAGCTCATCATGACCACCTCCAACCACAGCCCCTATACCTACCCGGCCGGCCGCATAGACATCCCCTCGCCCGGCGGGCGTCCGGGCGCAGTCAAATATACCGACTGGGCGATCGGCGACTTTATTGAAAAAGCCCGAAGCAAACCCTGGTTTGACAATACGGTATTTGTTATCATCGCCGATCACCAGGCCAGTTCAGCCGGCAAAGTGGACCTGCCTGTAAGCAGGTACCACATCCCCCTTATCATTTATGCGCCCAAACTTATCCCGCCCAGCCAAAACGACCGTCTTATGAGCCAGATAGACCTGCCGCCCACCCTTCTTGGCTTGCTCGGCTTTTCTTATGACTCGCGCTTTTTCGGCTATGATATCAATCAACTGGAGCCAGGCCGTGAGCGGGCGTTCATCAGCACATACCAAAATATCGGGTTTATAAAAGACGGTAAACTAGTCATACTCAAGCCGCAAAAACAAGTGTATACTTATAAGATAGACGATTTTAAAAACAGCGTCTATACGCCTATACCGAATGATGACGCGCTTACCAGCCAGGCCATAGAATGGTACCAGGGCGCCAGCCATATCTATCAAAGCGGCCTGTTGTCGCTAGGAAACAAATAAACCGATCGCGTCCGACAAGGAGTGTACCGGAGCATGAAGATATTGATAGCCGAAGACGATGTAAAATTAGGCGGCTTTCTCAAAAAACTGTTCAACAGCCGCAATATTGAAGCCGATTTGATCGACAACGGCAAGGATATAGCGTATTATGCCCAAAACGAACTTTACGACGTCCTGATACTGGACTGGATGCTGCCCGGTACAGACGGCACCGCCGCCTGCCAGTCGCTCCGGCAAAGCGGCTACCAGGGCGCTATAATAATGCTGACGGCTCGCACTACCCTTGCTGATAAAATCACCGGCTTTACCTGCGGCGCGGACGATTACCTGGTCAAGCCGTTTGAATTTGAGGAACTGTATGCCAGGACTATAGCGCTAAGCCGCAGGGCCGGCTCCCCCTTCAAACATGAAGTATTCCAGGTGGCAGGCTGCACTTTTGACTGTAACAGTCATACTATAGATTTTAAAGGCACAATCATACGTTTGACCGCCAGGGAATTTCAGATAGTAGAGCTTTTGGCGCGCAATCACGGGCATGTGCTGGAACGCGACCTATTGCTCGACCGTATCTGGGGCAGCGAAAAAGATATCACCAGCAATTCTTTAGATGCATACATGCGCCTTATCCGTAAGAAATTGGAAAAAATACCGGGGAAAATTTTCATACATAATGTCCGTTCGGTCGGTTACCGCTGGGAGGAAGAAGATGTTTGAACAAACCCGCCGGTCGCTTACCAGGTACTATACTTTTGCCACCGCCGCCCTTCTTACTTCTTTTACCATATTGCTCTTTAGCGCCTTGGCCTGGTTCTTATACGAAGAAGAAAAACTCGAAATATTGGCTTTTGCCAATGAAGAAATATCTGAACACTTGCCGCTGTTATTGCAGGGAAGTACCTCTTTCGTACCACCGCCGCTTATCGGAGAAAGCAACAGTACCGAGGAAGAAATGCAAAATGCCCTGCGGATGTTTTCTTTTATCCAGATGCCTGGCGGCGAAGTTTACAATCTTGTGACCTTGCCAAATGAAGTCGTGGTATGGGCTACAGCGGAAATAAAGCGGCATGACCTGCGAGAACCTAGAATTTTCTCCTATACTTTTGCCAATGGCAAACACCACCGTGTTTTGCTGGCGGAAAAACTTATTGTACATGAAGGTAATATCCTCGGAAAAATATATGTCGGCAAAGATATCACCTTTTTGCTGACTATCTTGAAAGAAATGCTCATTTTTTCTTTACTGGGCATGCTTGTCGCCACATTTTTCATCTTCCGTTTCGGGCGAACGGCGGCTAATAAAGCGATGATACCGATAGAACAGTCTGTAATCCAGCAAAAACGTTTTGTCACCAATGCTTCCCATGAATTGAGGACGCCTTTAAGCGTTGTACTGACAGGCGCCGAAGTTGTTTTGAGCGATCAAAAAAACAATTTGAGCAGCGACAGTAAAAACACCTTACTGGACATACAGGATGAAATACGCAAAATGTCCAATATGGTGAGCAACCTTTTGACCTTATCGCAAATGGATGAATACTCTCTTCCCAGCAAAAAAGCTATCGACGTTGTGGCAATAGCCACCCTGTCAGTGAGAAAACTGCTGCCTCTGGCCGAACAAAAAAATATAACTATCTCTCTTGAAGATACTTCACCTATCACCTGGCAAATAGACAAAGACGATTTTGCACAATTGCTTTACATATTACTCGATAATGCGATAAAATATACTCCAAGCGACGGAAGCGTATTGATCTTTTTCCGTGTTGAAAAAAACAGCAAAAAGTATTTAAAGATTTTTGTCGAAGATAGCGGCATAGGTATTGAGGAACAAGAGCGGGAACTTATCTTCGAACGTTTTTATCGTGTCGACAAGGCGCGTTCGCGCCAAACCGGCGGCAGCGGCTTAGGCCTTTCCATAGCCCGCTCGTTGGCGGAAAAATATAATGGCAGTGTAAAAGTGAGCAGCGGACCTGGGAAAGGCAGCGTGTTTTGCGTAACCTTGCCGGAATAAAATGAGGTAGGACATGTTCAAGCATATATTTAACGCTTGTAGGTATTCATTGGCCGGCTTAAACGCGGCTTTCAAAGAAGAGCTCGCTTTTCGGCTGGTACTGGGCCAGGCGATTATTATGCTGTCCATAGCATTTTATCTGCCGCTTGAATATACAGAACGCTCGTTTTTAATATTTGCCGCCGGACTGTGCGTAGTCGTCGAATTGTTAAATTCCGCTATAGAAAATATAGTAGATCTTGTGACTTCTGATTGGCATATCCTGGCCAAACGGGCAAAAGATATGGGCTCAGCCGCCCAGTTCGCCGCGCTTGTGCTCTTATACTGGCAATTGGCGGTCATATTGAAAAAATATTTTTGCCAGCAATAACTAATTTTTACCGGCGGTATAAATTCAAAAAATGCCATTTCCTGCAAATATGAGGAAATGGCATTTTTTAGTTAGTCTTCATCTTAAATAATTTTTTGCTCCAACAATATCGAAAAAGCAAACCGGGCATTGGGATAAGTAATATAACCGCCGCCGATCACCCCTATTTTTATCGCCTCGATAATTTCATCCTTACTCGCCCCAGCGTTCACACAGCCGTTGATATGGTATAAAATACACTCATCGCACCTTGTCACGACAGAAATAGCAAGCCCCATCAGTTCTTTGTTCTTCTTGCTGATTGCGCCGTCCGCATAGACTTCATCGTCCAAACCGCCAAATTTTTTAAAAAAGGAGTCAGTGTCAGACATGATCGCATTCAGCGTTTTACGACGCTCGTTCATATCCTCTATTGCCAACATCATCACCCTTTGATTTGCTGTATTTAAAAACAAACAGTACCGTTTTTCAGCGGCCGTAGGCCAAGGTGTTTAGCCAGCGTCTGGCCGATATCGGAAAATGTCTGCCGGTGTCCGATAAACTGCTCTTTGATTCCCGGCCCGAAAAACAAGGCCGGTATGTTTTCCCTGGTGTGGTCGCTGCCAGACCAGGTGGGGTCGCAGCCGTGGTCGGCGGTGAGTACCGCCAGGTCGCCGGGTTTGAGCAAAGCCGCTATTTCCGGCAGCCGGCTGTCTATATATTGCAAGGCGTCGGCATAACCAAAAACATCCCGCCGGTGGCCATATTTGGAATCAAAATCGACAAAGTTGGTAAAGAGAAAACCGCCTGGCGGCAAGTCGGCCAATGCAGCCAGGGTATCGTCCATCAGTTCCGCCGAGTCCTTGCCCTTATAGCGGTTGGTGACGCCCCGCCCGGCAAAAATATCCGCTATTTTGCCGACCGCGCTTACTGTGCGTCCGTCTTCATAAACCATGTCGAGCAGGGTTTTGGCCGGGGCGGCTACGGCATAATCGCGTCTGTTGGCGGTACGGCTGAAAGATGCAGGCGTACTGCCGACAAACGGCCTGGCGATGACACGCGCTATGCGGTATTTTTGCACAAGTGCGAAAGCCTTTTCACATACGCGGCACAGTCTGTCCAGCCCAAAGCTTTCCTCATGGGCGGCGATTTGAAAAACACTGTCGGCGGAAGTATACACAATAGGCTTACCGCTTTTCATGTGCTCTTCGCCCAGTTCCTTGATAATCTCGGTGCCGGAAGCGTGTTTTTCCCCAAGGACCCCAGGCAGTCCGCAGGAAGTGACCAGTTCATCTATAAGTTCCACCGGGAAGCATTTTTCCTGTTCAGGGAAATAGCCCCAGTCGAAAGTTACCGGTACGCCGGTCATTTCCCAGTGCCCGCTCAAGGTATCTTTCCCGTGGCTGACCGGGCTGGCGTAACCATAGGCGGCATGTACAGCTACAGGATGCAAACTGAGCGGCGCAGCCAGGGCATTGCCCCGGCTGGCTGCTGCCGCTTTTTCAAGGCCTATGCCGGCCATATTAGGCAAGAGTAAAGGTCTGCCGGCTTTTTGGCAGCCGGCTGCTATATGCCCCAAAGTATCCGCGCCCTCATCGCCGAATTTAGCTGCGTCCGGCGCGCCGCCGATACCAAAAGAATCCAGCAATAAAATTATCGCCCGGGCCATTATTTACCCTCGCCTCTCAAAGCGATACGGCAAAACATATTGCGCAGTACCGCCTGGATATAACCTTGCGCCAAATCATACACGTCTTTTCCGGCCGGCTGTTCGGACGCGCCGCGCAGGGCTACCGTCCCGCAAATGGATGCTGCGTGCAGGCCAAAAGTCTTTGCTACTACAAACAAAGTCGCGGTTTCCATCTCACAGTTCAAAGCATTGAGCTGCTTCCACATAGCCAGCGATCCCTGAAATTGCGGCAGCACATAACCGGTAAAACTATCGTATCGTTCCTGGCCGGGCCAGAAAGTATCGGAAGAAACGGCTATGCCCATATGATAGGGCGCTTTTACCTCTTCGGCGCTTTCGACAAGTTTACGCGTCAGGTTGAAACAGGCAACCGCCGGGTAATTGAGCGGCGCGTAATGTGTAGAAGTACCGTCAAGCCTGATGGCAGAGTTGTTGATTATCACGTCGCCCAAAGCTACTTTGTCCTGTATGGCGCCGGTCGTGCCGACGCGTATAAAATGCGTGACGCCCAGCCGGGCCAACTCCTCAAGACATATGGCCAAAGAAGGCCCTCCCATACCTGTAGAACAAACCAGTATAGGCATATCTTTTTCATGGCACAGCCAACTCGTATATTCCCGGTGGTCGGCCAACGGCTGAAATTGTGGAAAGCTGCGCGCGATAAGCTCCACCCGGCCCGGGTCTCCGGGCAGCAAAGCATATTTGGCGCCATTTAGCATCTTCTTTGTGAGTCCGATGTGATAGAGCATCTCGTCGTCTTTGCTATAATTTGCCATAACACAGCCCCCTATCTAAACATTATCCTATTTTAATATTAGCCTATTCCGCCGCTTTGAGCAACCATATAAACAAAGCGCGTACAGTGTACGCGCTTTACCTAATTACTCTTTCGGCACTTCACCGATTACTACCCGCTCTTCGCCTTCATCAAGCCCGCTCAGGCAAACCCGCACTATCTCGCTGCTGGCAGTAGGAACATTCTTGCCCACGAAATCCGCCCGTATGGGCAGTTCGCGGTGGCCGCGGTCGATAAGCACGGCCAGCTGTATGGCCCTCGGCCGGCCGACGTCTATCAAAGCGTCCATGGCAGCCCTGATGGTGCGGCCGGTATAAAGGACGTCATCCACCAGGACTACGATTTTACCGTCTATGGCAAAGTCTATATCTGTACCGTGTACTATAGGCTGGTAGGACAAAGTGGACAGATCATCGCGGTAAAGGGTAATATCCAGTATGCCTACAGGAACTTTTACCTCTTCGATGCGCGCTATTTCAGCGGCCAGGCGCTCCGCCAGCGGCACGCCGCGGCTCCTTATGCCGATAAGCACAATATCGGCAAAACCGTTGTTGCGTTCAGCTATTTCATGCGATATCCTGACCAGTGCCCTTTTCATAGCGTTGACGTCCATAATAAGTTTCTTTTCGGTAATTTTTGCCACTTGCTTCACCTCTTAATAATATTCCTTATAAACCTTGCCTTAACCTTGCCAGTATTTTTTCCATATCCTCAGGCAGCGGCGCGGTAAACGCCATTTCCCTGCCGGAGAGATTTTTCAGCGTCAGCCGCGCCGAGTGCAAAGCCTGCCCGCTAATGGTAAAACCGTGCTTGCGCGGCATATATTTGGGGTCGCCGACCAAAGGATGGCCGATGTGGGAAAGATGCACCCTTATCTGGTGCGTCCGCCCGGTCAGCAGCCGGCATTCCAGCAGCGAGTGACGGGAAAAACGCTCCAGCGCCTTATATAAAGTGACAGCTTGCCGGCCGTTCTTATCCACTACCGCCATCCTCTGCCGGTCTCTCGGGTCACGCCCGATAAGCGTTTCGATACGTCCTTCGTCGGTTTTCACATAGCCATGTACTATGGCCAGGTATTCACGGCGTGCGGTTTTTTCCTGTATTTGCAGCGACAAGTCGAGGTGAGCGTCATCGTTTTTCGCTACCACCATAACTCCTGAGGTATCCTTATCGAGTCTGTGCACTATCCCCGGCCGCACCACGCCGTTTATTCCCGACAGGTCGCGGCAGTGAAAGAGCAGCGCGTTGACCAGCGTGCCGCTGTAATTTCCCGGCGCCGGGTGCACTACCATACCGCGGGCTTTATTGACTACTATCATGTCGCCGTCTTCATAAAGTACATCCAGCGGTATGTTTTCCGGTTCGACGCAAAGCGGCCGCGGCGGTTGGTATTCGACCAGAAATTCTTCCTGCCCTTTTATACGATAATTTTGCTTGACCGTTTTACCGGCAACTGTCACTAGGCCGCCGCCCATGAGTTTTTGCATACTTGCCCGCGATATGCCAAGCTCTTTTGCCAGAAAGATATCTGCCCGCCCGCCGGCGTCGCCGTCAGCGGCCACTATCTGGCGCAAGCCGTCTTCTATTGCAGTTCTTCCCGCGCAATCATCCATAAGATACAACCCGCCCCCACACATATGGCTATATCGGCAATATTGAACACCGGCCAGATGCGAAAATCAAAAAAATCCACCACTTTTCCAATCCTTATCCGGTCGATAAGATTGCCCACCGCACCGCCGGCAAAAAGAGCCAGCCCTGTTTGCAAAAATAAGGGCTGGGATATTATGCGCCGATAGAAAAAGAGGAAAAGAACCAATAAAACGCAGGCAATAAAAATAAAAAACCAGCGTTGGTTTTCCATGATGCCAAAAGCGGCTCCGGCATTCAAAATATATGTGATGTGAAAAACGCCTTTTACCACAGGTATGCTCATACCTTCGGACATGGCGCCCACTATGTAATATTTGCTCAGCTGATCGAGAAGCACCACCGCGCAAACCACCGCAAATATCCTCACGCGCCATCATCCTTTAACTGATAATAAAAAGGCAACTCCATTCTTTTCTAACTATTATACACAAGCTGCCTTTGGTATGCAAATGCCCCGCGGCCGCGGGGCATTTTTAATTTTTATTTTGCCAGCACGTCTGCGCACCGTCCGCAAAGCTCGGGATGGTCAGCCTGCCGGCCGACTTCTTCGCTATACATCCAGCAGCGTTCGCATTTGCCGCCTCCGGCCGCCTCAACCGCCACTTTCAGATCTTCAAGGTCGGTGCTTTCTCCGCCGGACAGTCCTTTTACCACGTCTACCCTGGATACTATCAAAAGAGTAGCCAGTTGGCCTGACAAAGCATGCAAACTTTCATAAGCCTCGCCTTCAGCGTAAAGGGTGACTTTAGCATCAAGAGAATGGCCGATGGTTTTAGCCCGACGCGCTCCTTCCAATACCTTGGTTATCTGCCCGCGCAGTTCGATAAAGTAGCCCCATTTTTTTGCCAGGGCAACGTCTTTATATTCCGCCTTGGCTGCCGGCCAGTCCATCATCTGCACGCTGCCTTCCGGCATATCCTGAGTCTTTTTCAGGAAACGCCAGGTTTCTTCCGTAGTAAAAGAAAGCACCGGAGTGAGCATGACCACAAGGTCTACCAGGATGTCGTACATAGCACTCTGAGCGCTGCGCCGCTCCAGCGAACCGGGGGCGGAAGCGTACAGGCGGTCTTTTAGTATATCGAGGTAAAAAGAGCTCATATCTATCGTGCAAAAGTTGTGTATAGAGTGGTATAGCAGGTGGAATTCATAGGCTTCATAGGCTTCGGTCACTTTTTCTTTGACCTCTTCGGCCCGCATGAGCGCCCACCTGTCGAGTTCCAGCATGTCTTTATACGCTACCCGGTCGGCGACCGGATCAAAGTTATATAGGTTGCCCAGCATGTAGCGGAAAGTATTGCGTATCTTGCGGTATACTTCCGACAGTTGCTTCAATATGTCGTTGGATATCCTGATATCCGCCTTATAGTCGGCCGATGCCACCCACAGACGGAGTACGTCCGCGCCGTACTTTTTGATGACTTCCTGCGGATAGATGGTATTGCCGATAGATTTGGACATTTTACGCCCTTCACCATCCACGACAAAGCCATGGGTCAAAACAGAATTGTACGGAGCCTGGCCGAAGGCGGCCACACCGGTCAGGAGCGAAGATTGGAACCAGCCGCGATGCTGGTCGCTGCCTTCAAGGTACATGGCGGCAGGCCATTCCAGTTCGGGACGGGTCTTCAAAACTGCCGCGTGGCTGGAGCCGCTGTCAAACCAAACGTCCATAATGTCCGTTTCTTTCCTGAAGCTGCCGGCGCCGCACTTTTCACATACTGTACCCGCAGGGAGCAACGCGGCGGCGTCTTTGGCCCACCAGGCGTCCGAGCCTTCCTGTCGGAAAATATCGGAAATATTTTTTATGGTTTTCTCATTTATCAGGCTCTCGCCGCAGTCTTTGCAGTAAAAGACCGGGATAGGAACGCCCCACACCCGCTGACGGGAAATACACCAGTCGCCGCGGCCGGCTACCATGTTGCGTATACGGTCATGTCCCCAGGCCGGTATCCAGGTAACTTTTTCGTCTATTTCCCGCAAGGTTTTTTCCCGAAAGGCGTCTATAGAAGCAAACCACTGCTCGGTAGCGCGGTATATGACAGGGTTTTTGCAGCGCCAACAGTGTGCGTACTGGTGACGTATCGAGCCTTTGGCCAGCAGCATGTTCTTTTCCGCCAAAGTCTTTATTATCGGGCCGTTAGCGTCAAACACTTGTATACCGGCAAATTGCTCCGCTTCTTTGGTAAATTTGCCGGAGGCGTCGACCGGTGATATGACAGGCAGATCATAGCGCAGACCGGTCTCAAAGTCTTCCTGGCCGTGTCCGGGCGCGGTATGGACGCAACCGGTACCCGTGTCGCTGGTGACATAATCAGCCAGCACCATCAAGGAATCGCGCTCAAAGAAAGGATGGCTGAACACAAGTCCCTCCAGTTCTTTGCCCAGGACGCTGGAGAAAATATTGAACTTCTTTTTGCTGTCTTCTTCCACTTGCGCCAAAAGTTCTTTGGCCATCAGGTATATTTCGCCTTCACACTCTACCCAGCAATATTCAAATTCCGGGTTGACGGCGATAGCCACATTGGCCGGCAGCGTCCAGGGCGTGGTCGTCCAGATGACGGCAAATACCGGTTTGCCTTTGAGGCCTGGCGGCAGTATGCCTTTATCGTCTTTCAGCGGGAACTTCACATATATAGCAGGCGACTTTTCTTCGCCGTATTCTATCTCCGCCTCGGCCAGAGCGGTTTCACAGTGGGTACACCAATAAACAGCCTTGAGCCCTTTATAGATATAGCCTTTTTGCGCCATAGCGCCAAAAACCAGCATCTGCTCGGCTTCAAACTCCGGTTTAAGGGTGATATAAGGATTGTCCCAGTCGCCTAAAACGCCCAGGCGTTTGAAGTCTTCCCGCTGCACGTCCAGCCATTGGAGCGCATAGTTTTTGCATTCTTCGCGCAATACCAGGGTATCGAGCTTGCTCCTGTCTAGTCCTAAGTTTTTGATCGCGGCATGTTCGATCGGCATGCCGTGGGTATCCCAGCCAGGAACGTAGGGAGTGTCGAAACCACGCAGGTATTTATATTTGACTACTATATCTTTGAGTATCTTATTGAGCGCCGTCCCTATATGTATACTGCCGTTGGCATAAGGGGGGCCGTCATGCAGCACAAATTTGGCCTTTCCTTTGCGCCTGGCTTGTTTTTGTCCATAAATATCATTTTTATGCCAGTATTCAAGAAATTCCGGTTCGCGCGCCGGCAAATCCGCCCGCATGGGAAATTCCGTGACCGGCAGATTTAAAGTTTTGCTGTAATCCAAACAAAACACCTCCATATTATATAAACGCCAAAAAAAATAAAGCCTGCATCCCCTAAGGGACGAGACTTTTACCCGTGGTACCACCCTAATGGCTGAAAAACAGCCGCTTTAGCGCGTGCTAACGACCGCCGCCGCCGGCACCTACTCTATATAGCCAATCAACATAATTCATCAATTGTCTATAATTTCAGGCCGAAGTTCAGGAGTGATCTTCCCCGCGCATTTCCCGTCCGGCTCTCACCTTCCCCGGCTCTCTTGTGCAGAAACTGCCCGCGTACTCTCTCCGTCATTACCTTGTGCTGTATAATAAAAATATTATACATAAAATAGTCCTAGCAGTCAATGGATGGCAAATGGCCGCAGTCGTTGAGCAAAGATATTTCATGTTCACGCCATTTGTTTACTTTTAGCACGCTCAGGCTGCCCGCCCCGGCGGCAAAAGAGACGCCCAACCGGCAGACGTCGTCTATGGACAGGCCCAGCCACCAAAATAATATATTCTGGATAGTCCCTTTATGGCTGACTATGATGAGCGGCTTGCCGGAAAGCTCTAAACCCTCCATTCCATTGGCCACACGCTCGTAAAACTCCCGGCGCGTCTCGCCGCCTGGGTAGTTGCGGTTGTCCGGTTCGGCGGCCTGGCGCGGTAATTTTAGAGCAGCCGCGGCGGCGCTGGTTCTTCCCGCCGCCCTGCCGTTGTTTTTCTCCCGCAAAAAACCGGCGGTTTTTACTTTTACGCCAAGTTTTTCTGCTATTATAGACGCGGTCTGGCTAGCCCGGATAAGGTCGCTGGCGACAATGCCGGCGCCGCGGCCCGATAATTCTTTGTCCAGGCGCACCGCCAGCGCTTCTATTTGTTTTTCTCCTTGTGCAGTCAGCGGCAGGTCTGTCCAGCCGCCGGTAAAGTCTTTGGTATGATGCTCCGCTTCGCCGTGACGCACTAAAAACAGCAGGCTATTTTTTACATCATTCGGCATCCGGAACCTTCTCTTCACTCAGAACGCGCAGCTCTGTCTCCAGCAGACTGCGCAGTTTGGCGCGGCAAGCCGCACCGTCATTTTTTATTTGGGCCAGTTTCTGTTCGGCCTGGGTAACGGTATTATCCAGTTCCTGCCGCTTTACTTTTGTTTTCATGTCAGCGTCATCCAGCATGCGCTTGACGTTCATTTCCGCTTCGCGCAGCATTTGCGCCGTTTTGCCTTCTGTTTCGCGCAATAATAAGTCACTGTCGCGTTTGGCGGCCGCTTTTACTTCTTCTGCGGTCGACTGCGCGATCAACAGCGTGTTTTGCATGGTGCTTTCTAGTTGCTGGTAATGCTCTACCTTGCTTTTTAAGCGTTCCTGCTCTTCTTTCAGCGCTATATTTTCTTTATACAGCTCTTCAAAATCTTTTACCAGCGCCGCCATGAAATCATCGACTTCCTGCGTTTCATAGCCGCGAAAACCTTTGGCAAAAGTTTTGCCGTAAATATCAAGTGGTGTAAGCATTTTTCCAACCTCCGCCTATATAAATCTTTTGAGCAGCACGCTTGTACGACCTTTTTTGGTCATGCCGTTTATTTCCGCCACTTCGAGACGCCCCCGGCTGCGAAAAGAAATAACATCGCCGACAGACACGCTTTGCGCCGCGTTTTTGGCATCCTTCCAGTTTACCTTCACCCGCTGCGCTTTTATCTCTTCCGCCATCCGCGAGCGTGATACGCCATAGCCGGCGGCCGCTACCGCATCGAGGCGGAGCGCCGCCACTGTGGCACGTATTTCTTTTACCTTTTCTTCTTTTTGCCACAGGTCGGCCAAGTCTACTTTTTCCACAGAAACGCCGGCCGCGCCGATCTGGGTAAGGTTGCTCATGACAAAATCGACCATAGCGTCTTCTACGACAAACTGCGCGCCGTCTTCCGTCATCACGATATCGCCCATGACTTCCCGCTCACAGCCAAGCCCCATCAGAGCTCCCAGTACATCGCGGTGGCTGAGGTTATAAAAGCGTTTGTCCCATTTTGCGGCCAGGCCGGTGATACCATAAACCACGCCGCCGGGAAAATCTTCCGCGACAAAAGCGGCTTTTATCCGTTCGGCATTATTAAAGCCGCCCGAATAATCCAGCTTTAATTCAGGATAGTGAGCGGCTACCGTTTCCGCTATACTAAAACCATATGGGTCGAGAAAGTCGCTGACTTTATATTTACCGCTTTTTACCGCGCCCTCGGCGTTATCCAAAAGGCGGGCGGCTAGCGCTTCGTCGCCGCTCGCCCGGTAGTACCTGATTATTTTTTCTCTATTGCTTAACATCATTACTTCCCTAAATTTCTTGATTTTTCCGCCGAAGCCAGTACGGCCTCTATCATGCCGCTCCTGACGCCGGCTTTTTCCATGGCGGCGATGCCCGCTATAGTAGTGCCGCCAGGCGACGTGACCTGGTCTCTGAGCTCGGCCGGATGTTTGCCGGTTTCCAATACCATGCGGCCTGCGCCGGCGAAAGTCTGCGCAGCCAGCTTTATAGCGGTCGCCCTGGGCAGCCCGGCCATAACGCCGGCGTCGGCCATGGCGTCGATAAGTACAAAGGCATAGCCCGGCCCGCTGCCGGACAGACCGGTAACGGCGTCCAACATGCTCTCAGGCAACTCCAAAACCTCTCCGCAAGCGGCAAATATGCTTTTCACTTCAGCCACTGCCGTTTCAGGAACATCTGCGCCGCGCGAAAGTACTGTCATGCCTGCTCCCACCGCCAGAGGGGTATTCGGCATGACTCTGATAAGCGAGCGTTTGGGCAGTATTTTTTCCATCTCCGCCAGAGCGAGGCCGGCGACGATGGATACAACAACCGCATTGCGCGGAAATATCTTTAATAGTTTTGCGCTGAGGGCAGCCGCTACCATCTGCGGCTTGACCGCTAAAAATACCGTGGTGGCATTTTGCAGGACGGATTCAGCTTTTACACTTGCAGATACTTTATAAGCGGCGGCAAGATATTGGCAACGTTCCTCCACTACATCGAGAACAGCTATTTCAGCGGCTTTTACCAGCTTGCTGTTGAGCATGCCTTTTATAATGGCTTCGCTCATCATGCCGCCGCCGATAAAAGCGATTTTTTTCGCTTGCATTTTTACTAATCTTTCCACGGCTTGAAATCCTTCCCGGCAAAAAAGTCTTTGTTAGCGTCAATATCGACATTGCTCGGCGCGCATACCATTATATTGTTGCCTACCAGTTGGATATTGCCGCTCAGGGCGTACACCGTGCCGCTGATGAAGTCTATGATGCGCTTCATGACGTCAGGCTCCGTCCCTTCAAAGTTGACCACGACCGGCTTGGCGGCGCGGATATGGTCGGCGATGGACTGGGCGTCGTCAAATACTTTGGGCGTGACCACCATTACTTTTATTTGCTTGTTGGATACAGGCAAAGACACCAGGTTGTTATTATTGCTATTGCTGGCGGCGGCTTTACGCGACCAGGACGGAGTCTCCGGCGGCGCCGGCGGTGAGGGCGGACGCGCTGTATATTGCTGGCTGGGTTTTGTTTCCGCCTGCGCCTCTTCTTCCACTTCTACATGTTCATACAGGCCAAGCGTATCCCAAATCTTTTCCAAAAACTTCATTGCAGTTATTCCTGCCTTTCTTTGAGGGGTTTATAGTCACGTTTACCGAAAATAGCTGTCCCCAGGCGGATATTGTTCGCCCCTTCTTCGATGGCTACCCTAAAATCTCCGCTCATGCCCATTGATAAAATATCCACTTTGGCATTTTCTACACCGGCAGCTAAAAGTAAACAGAAAGTTTCATATCCCGCCTTAAAAACCGGACGCGACAGTTCAGCGTCGGAATATTCCGGCGCAATTACCATAATACCACGTAAGCAAATATTTTTAAACATTTTTGCTTGTTTAATCACTGCGCTAAAATCATCGGATGAAAAGCCGCTTTTGCTCTCCTCGCCGGCTATATTGACCTGTAAAAGCACATCCTGTACTTTCCACGCTTTTGCCGCCGCCTGGTCGATAGCGGCCAACAGGCGCTCGCTGTCCACAGAATAGATGATATCAAACAGGCTGACCGCCTGTTTTACCTTGTTTGTCTGCAAGTGCCCGATAAGATGCCACTTGCCGCCGTTTACCAGCGGTATTTTTGCGGCGGCTTCCTGCACTTTGTTCTCGCCGAATATTTCTACACCGGCCGCCAGCGCTTCCCTCACCATCTCTGCCGGGTGTGTTTTGGATACGGTGACCAGTTTCACCGCGTCGCCGGTCAGTTTTTTCCCCTTGCGCCTGGCCAGCGCTGCATCTATCTCTTTTTGTATTGCCGACAGGTTTTCTTTGATCATGTTTAAAAACCCCTATTTTGTTTATATTTCGCCGCTAATGGTTTTTTTCCTCCTGCCGCTTATAACCAGGTAAGAGCGGCAAACCGCCCCGCTTTTCCTTGCTCGGCCCGATGCGAAAAAAACAGTTCGTTGTTGCATGAAGTGCAAATATCGCTGACGGCGATGCCGGCTGGCGGCAAACCGCCGTCCAGGAGCTGCCGCTCGTTGGCGGCTTGCAAATCAAATGACCATTCGCCGGTTTTTATACTTGTAAAAAAATCTTCATACCCTGCCAGATTGCTCCGGCCTAGGTCATAGACGGCAGAGTCCACTTTATAGCAGCAAGGGCCGATGGAGGGGCCTATCGCGGCCAGGCAGTCTTCCCCTCTGCTGCCAAAGCGCTCTTTCATCACTGCCAGAGTTTTCGCCACGATATTATTTACCGTGCCGCGCCAGCCGGCGTGTACCGCCGCCGCCACCCGCCGCGCCGGGTCAGTTATGACGACAGGGACGCAATCGGCGTAACACAGCATGAGCGGTACGCCTGCCATGTCGGTAACAAGCGCGTCCGCACCGGCGATGTTCTTGTCATAATCTTCGCGGCCGCTGCCTATTTCTTCTTTTCCCACGACTGCCACCTTGTCGCCGTGTACCTGCTCGGCACAGGTCAAAGCGGCAAAATCCAACTGTAAAGACGAGCAAACTTTTTTTCTGTTTTCTATGACGAGCTTAGGCTCATCTCCCACGTGCAGAGCCATATTTAGCCCGCCGCGCCCTACCGTGCTTTCGCCTTTGAGCCTGGTTGTAAATACATGCCGCAGACCTTTTCGCGTCAGCGCCGGCGAGTAGGTAAACCATAGGCCATTTTCATGTTGCAAAAATAATCTTTCTTTCATTATTTTATCCTTTACAAATGCCGCAGCGACGGCAACCTTCAAAACAAGGCTGGGTGGCCGTATCCGCCAGGGCTTTTTCCCGTTCAGCCAATAAGTAGGAGCTGGAAAATCCCATATCCAGATGCTGCCAGGGCAATTCATCCCCGGGTTGATAGGAAATCAGTTGTCCGTTTTTAGCCAGCTCCTTTATTTTTCTGCTAAAAACATTCAGGCCGCCTTCCAGGTGCGCCTCCGCCAGCTCTTCCCCCAGCCACCGGCCGCCGCGGGCCAACACTGCCTGTATATTGGCAAGGCGTAAGGACTCCGCAGAAAATTCTATATTACGCACTCTTTTAAAGCTTTCCTGTAAATAATTGATGCGCGCTTTGAGTTCTTTTTCCCCGGCCATATCATCCCACTGGAAAGGGGTAAAGGGTTTGGGAATAAAAGGATTGACGCTCAACGAGAGCTTGCCTTTGTTACCGGCCTTGTCCATGTTTTGCCGTACTCTGAAGACAAGCGCGGCCAGTTCTTCTATGTCTTCCTCCCTTTCCGCGGGCAGGCCTATCATAAAATACAACTTCATATGCGGCATTCCCGCCGCAGTGGCAATGCCTACACAGCGCAATATATCTTCTTCTGTTATTCCTTTATTTATCACCCGGCGCAAGCGCTCACTGCCCGCCTCCGGCGCGATGGTCAGTGTCTTTTGCCCACTTTTGGCCAAGGCGTTGGCCAAATCTTCATCAAGCATGTCCGCCCTGATAGACGACACGGAAAAATCTATATTGGCCACTACCAGACGCTGCGTCAGTTCTTTTATATGCGGGTAGTCGCACACGGCGGCTCCCAGCAACCCTACGCATTTGCTGTTGGGCGGCCGGTTTTCTATAGCCTGCCAGATATCTTCAAGTTTTCTTTGCCGCGGACAACGGAAACAGTAACCGGCCATGCAAAAACGGCAATGCCGACCGCAACCGCGCGCCACTTCGACAGTAAACATATTGGAAAACTCCGTGCCGGCGGTCACTATCTCATAATGGCCGGCATATCTGTCTAAATCCTCTACCCAGCGCCGCCTGATAACAGCGCTCTGTTGCCCGTCATGCACGGCAGGGACGTATACTCCTTCTATATTTGCTAAAATTGCCAGTTTCTCTTTACGCGGCAGCCGCTCGTCTACCTTGTCGAGTATTTCGTTTACCGTTTCTTCGCCTTCGCCAATGACAAAGGCATCCACAAACATGGCGAGCGGCGCGGGGTTAAAGGTAGCGCAGGGGCCGCCGGCGATCACCAGTGGGTCTTTATCCTCCCGCCGCCAGGCATAGAGGGCCATCCCCGCCCTGTCCAGCATAGATAAAAAATTAAAATAATCAAGCTCAAAAGACAGCATCACGCCGATAAAAGAAAAAACGGCAAGCGGCCTTTTCGTCTCCTCACTAAGGAGCTTTTCCCCCTCTGGTGGCAAAAAAAACCGTTCGCAGGCAGTGTCGCCGCGGGCGTTTATCTCGCGGTACAAAATGTGCAGACCAAGGTTGGACATGCCGATATTGTACGAGTTGGGATACAAAAAAGCAAAAGAACGGCGTGAGCCCGGCGCGAAAACCTTTGCCCCCACCTCTTGCACGACATTATCCGGTTTGTTTTTACTATAGCGCTTTTGCAAACTCTAACTCCAATATGTACAAAATATTACTACACTTTATAATACCATTACTTTTTAGCAAAGGCAAAATATACCCATGCCCACAAGAGAACTCCACGAATTTTTTTCTTTTTACCACCTTAAGTCAGTACCGCGCATAAAACAGGCGGTTTGATCAAGCCCTATAAGGTTAGACCTTGAATAGACTAGCTTCGCTCGTCGGAAAGGAGCTTGTCACTTTCCCGCGCCTAGAGTCGCTGGCTTTGCCTGGTGTGCAGTTTGGCATGTGTTTCATTATACGGCACAGATAACTTTCACACCTAAGTTCCCTCCTTTTAATATAATAAAGTATCCAACAAGAAAATTATACCATAAAAAAACCAGCCTTTAGGCTGGCTGTGGAAACTGGCTCCTCGAGCAGGACTCGAACCTGCAACAACTCGGTTAACAGCCGAGTGCTCTACCATTGAGCTATCGAGGAATATAAGGAGAAGTAATTAA
>JAVBME010000018.1:0-36904 GCA_031552765.1 Acidaminococcales bacterium
ACCGGTGACCTTATCCTTACCAAGGATACGCTCTGCCGACTGAGCTACATCAGCGAAAAAACATGGTTGCGGGGGCAGGACTTGAACCTGCGACCTTCGGGTTATGAGCCCGACGAGCTACCAACTGCTCCACCCCGCGATTAGGTTTCAGACTGGTGATACACCATCTGATATTTAGTTGGTGGAGGGAGGTGGATTCGAACCACCGAAGCGAAACGCGGCAGATTTACAGTCTGCTCCCTTTAGCCACTCGGGAACCCCTCCAACTGAGCCATCATCACATTTAGCCATTCTGACGCAACTTTACGTTACTCAAACTGGAGCTGGCGAGAGGACTTGAACCCCCAACCTGCTGATTACAAGTCAGCTGCTCTACCGGTTGAGCTACGCCAGCAATATAACCCCTAACGCTGTGACGTTACTTAGTATATAATATAACACCTTCGGTGTCAACAGAATTTATCAAAGAAAATACCACAGCGAAATTGCCGCCAGAATAAAGCGGTAATAGGCAAAAGAAGCCAAGCTGGAAGAGTTCAAAAAGCGCAAAAACCACACGATGGAAATCCAGGCGGTAACAAATGCAGTAACAAAACCGACGGCCAGCATTTGCAAATCGTTGGCGTTGAGCAGCGCAAAGTTTTTGTACAGGTCGTAAAGGCAGGCGACAAACATCAACGGCACTGCTATGATAAAGGAAAATTCAGCCGAAGCCTTCCTCGACAACCCCAAAAAGAGCCCGCCGGAAATCGTGGAACCTGAACGCGAAAATCCCGGCCACAAGGAGAATATCTGAAAAAGCCCGACATACAGGGCCTGTTTCAGCGTCAATTTATTTACATCATCCTCGACGTCTTTCCTGCCGTATTTTTCCGCCAGCAACATGAGTATGCCGCCCAATACCAAACCTACCGCCACTGTCGTGGGCGAAAAAAGATGCCTTTTTATCGGGCCGTGCAGCAAAAAGGCAACGCCCATCACCGGGACGATGCCGGCCGCCACATGCCAGGCGCTCAGGCCAAGCCCCGCGTCCCAGCCCTCTTTCGTAAAAAAGCGGCGGAATTTGTCGCGGTAAATATATATTACCGAAAGGATGGCGCCCAGTTGGATAGCTACCTCAAAAACTGTAGCCGCGTCATCGTTAAAACCGATAAGATTGCCGACAAGTATCATATGCCCGGTCGAAGATATAGGCAAAAACTCAGTACATCCTTCGACTATGCCGATGATGACCGCCGTAAGCATCGGATCCATTATTTTAAAACCTGCTTTCCGTTTTCATTCTTTCTTAGCTTGTCCAAAACCAGCTCATCCGTGGGAAAAGCCAAAGGAGGGATATCATCAAGAGAAAACCAGCCCAGTTCATCCGCATCGTCGCCCGCCTGTGGGCTGCCGCCGGTAAGCGTAGCCAAAAACCAGATGCCGACAGTATGCTGGCGCGGGTTGTGAAAATTGGAATGAACGGCAAAAACCTCTCCCGGCACTATATCAAACCCTGTTTCTTCTTTGACTTCGCGCACCACGGCATCCCTCACGTCCTCGTCATACTCCACATAACCGCAAGGTATGCACCACAGGCCGGCGTAGTCTATACCCGGCGCCCGGCGCACAAGTAGTATCTCGCCCTTATCGCTTAGCATGATACCGGCCACGCCGACGATAGGATTCTCATATGAAACAGTTCCGCACTGCGTACATTGCAGGCGTTCGGCCGTTCCTCTTATAACTTTTTTCAACTGCCCGCCGCAGCGGTAACAAAAAAATAAGCGTTGGGCTCTTGCCATAATACACCTCACATCATCGCGCCATCAGCGCAAATACACCCCAGCCAAGGTATGCACGCGTATACGTGACATAGCGTTTTGGCTCCGAGGTTAAATGCGCTCGAATCTCTTGCGAAAAATCGTCGTCAGGGTTTGCTTCGAGCCATTTACGCAAGTGAGCCATTTGGCCGCTTCATATCTATCCCGGCCCTCCTGGTCGGTCAGGACCATTTCCACAATATCGTGGCCGAGTTCACCGAAATAGTTGATAAGTTCTGGAAGCATGCGAAAGTCAGAAATAGCATTAGCCCCGCATCCCTTGGCTATGTCCTCCGTTGGCGGCAACTTCAACCAATAAGGCTCGCCGGCGAGAATGATTCCCTCGGGGCCAAGGCTTTTCGCCAGAAGCTAGATAGTTCCCGCTACACCCCCGCCGATCCACGTGGCGCCGACACAGGCTGCCACACCAACTTTTTCACCGGCGACATAGCCGGCAGCGTCGCCGTGAATGAACTGGACTCGGTCAGCAACTCCGAATTCTTCGGCGCGGCGTTTTGCTTGCGCGGAAAACAACTGACTCATGTCTATGCCAAGGCCAGTAATTTTATAATCGCGTTCCCAGGTACACAACATCTCACCCGAACCGCTGCCGAGATCTAGCACACGAGTCCCCGGTTCCAGACGCAACACCATGCCGAGAGTGGCTAGCTTTTCCGGCGTGAATGGGTTATGTATGCGGCGAGCGCTTTGGTAATGTTAAAGATACGTGGGATGTCCAATGCCAAAACTCCTTTTACTATACATCATGCAAAAGCCTGTACCAAGTACAGGCTTCCGACTGTAGACAAAAACACATTAGCTTATTAATCATACATTTGGTATTGCCTGTTATCCCTCGTTAGAGTAAGTCCGACTGAGAGCCATCTCCGGCTACGCGATATGTCTTTTTTTATGTATAGCTCTGCTCGGTTACTACGCTTCGCGCTAGGAATTGCTAAATTTGCCGCTATTTCGCAGTAACTAATACTACTCACTGTACGCTCAGACAGCTATGGTAACGGCGCTGCAAATAAAGCACTTCCAGACACGCTACGCAACATAACCGAGGCAAGCGCTATACCGCCTCTATGGGGGAACGAAAGCAATCTATAACAAATCTTCGTCGTTCCTGTAAAACGCGGTATAGTGCCAGCCGAAACGCATTACGGAGTGTGGGTTGAATTGGTTGCCGGACTGCGCCGGCAAAGGCAACTGTTTGAGCGAAGTCTGACAGAGACGCAGGCGATAGGTAGACGAGCGAGTTTAACTTTGCCAGCAGGCTGGCCTAACAATTCCCCGCGCGTAGTGCGCGTTCGGTGGCACTATACAAAAAAGAGAAATGTCGCGTTGCTGGAGGCCGCAGGTTGTTAGACTTACACAAACGCAGGAGATGGCATTAAACATAAAAAGCATATAAATACATAAAAATTCCCTTTTGTCTACAGTCTGAAGCCTGTACCAAGTACAGGCTTCAGTAATGTATCATTTATATCTAGGCGCCAAAACAAACGCCTATTTTTCTTCCTACCGTAACCAGTTCACCGGCCGGGTCGACATTGTGCGGCTTGTCGGCCACGCTATCTAGCGGCACCGGCACGATCGAGTCCTTTTGCAGAGCTACCATCACGCCAAACTTGCCGTCAAGGTACGCCTGTACCGCCGCCACGCCGTACCGCGTGCACAATACGCGGTCAAATGGGGTTGGCGTGCCGCCCCGCTGCAAGTGCCCTAAAACTGTACAACGCGACTCTATCCCGGTAAGTTCTTCTATATCGCGGGCCAGTTTTTCACCCACGCCGCCGAGGCGCACCGCCTCGAAGCTTCCTTCTACCATGCGCGCCACAGTCACGTCGCCGCCGATCGGTTTTGCGCCTTCAGCAATAACGATGATGCTAAAATTGCGCCCGGTATTGCGCCGCTCCTGGATCTTGTTATTTATCGCGTCCAGTGTGTACGGTATTTCCGGTATCAGTATACAATGGGCGCCGCCGGCCAATCCGGCGTGCAAGGCTATCCAGCCGGCGTTGCGTCCCATGACCTCCAGCACCATCACACGGTGGTGCGATTCTGCTGTGGTATGCAGTTTATCGAGAGCCTCAGTCGCGGTCGTTACTGCGGTATCAAAGCCGAAAGTCCTTTCGGTACAGGGGATATCATTGTCGATAGTTTTCGGCACGCCCACGATGTTGACGCCAAGCTGGCTAAGTTTTTCCGCGATACGCAGGCTGCCGTCGCCACCAATGACGATAATGCCTTCTATACCGCGCTTTTTCAGGTTGTTTATCGCCTTGCCGCTCATATCCTTATAAAAAGGTTTGCCGTCTTCCAGTACGGCATAATGAAACGGGTTGTCCCGGTTGGTTGTACCTAAAATGGTACCGCCCCGCGGCAAAATACCTGATACGGAATAATCGTCCATCAAGTCCATCTGGTCTTCGACCAGGCCGGCGAAGCCGTTTTCTATACCATAGATGCGCAGCCCTTCCCTAAGAGAAGAACGCACCACCGCCCGTATTACCGCATTAAGGCCGGGGCAATCGCCGCCGCCGGTCAATACCGCTATCGTCCTTTTGCTCAGCATACATCCGCACCGCTTGCTTCAGGCTTTACCGGCCATATGGTAATGCCTTCGGCATCAAACTTCAAAGGTTCCGGTTGCCCTAAGCGGCTGAAAAACAGATGGCCCTCTTCATAATATCCGGGCCAGGCCACTATCAACGTATATTTTTCACTCAGACTGCGCAAAAGGGCCAAAGGATCGAGCTGCAGGACAGGCGTAAAAAAAGTCTGCACACGGTCTAAAAGCAGAACCTCCGAATCATATTGTTCGAGGATCTCGCTCATTATGCCCGGAGCTTTTCCTGCCCGCATAGCCGGCAACAGTTCTATAAGTTCATCCGACACCAATGTACGGCAATCTACATAATCCCATTTCTTTTTAGCCGCCGCTTCGCGCAAAACCTGGCTTTTACCGCTTCCCGGATTACCTGTAACTACAACCAGACGCTGCTTTTTACCTTTGGCAGCGTCCACACAGCTCAAGAGCTCTTCCACCTGTGTTCCCATCGTAATACCTCCCATAAGCATATCATTTCCAGACAAATACAACATACAACCTTGAAAAATTATATTCGGCAAATGCACCCTAAACCCCTTTTTACAAAACAGAAAATTGCCGGTAAAAATTATCAAAAACACAAAGCGAACAGAGCATCTGTCCGCTTCAAAAAAGATATTATTTTTAGAAAATTTTTCTGGAGGCCAGCTCTTTATTATAAGCGACCAGCCCTTTGCACACAGCATGTATATCTGTTTCGTCCGTGCGGTTTTCCAGGTATTTTTCCAATTTGCGTTTTACTCTTTGCAAGGCATTGTCAATAGATTTTACGTGCCGGTCAAGGTCACAAGCTATCTCCTGATAGGACTTCCCGTCAAGATAACTCATCAGCACCCGCCACTCGAGGTCGCTGAGGATATTGTTCATCTTCTCTTCTATGTCGACAAATTCTTCGCGGCTGATGATCAGTTCCTCCGGATCGGATACCTTGGACCCGGAAATAACGTCTAACAGCGTGCGGTCGGAATCTTCCTCGTAAATAGGCTTATTGAGCGATATATACGAATTGAGCGGTATATGTTTCTGTCTGGTCGCAGTCTTTATCGCCGTTATTATCTGCCTGGTAACGCATAGCTCGGCAAAAGCCCGAAAGGAAGAAAGCTTGTCCGCCCTAAAGTCGCGGATAGCCTTATATAAGCCTATCATCCCTTCCTGGATGATATCTTCCCGTTCCGCGCCAATCAAAAAATAGCTGCGAGCCTTGGCCCGCACGAAATTACGGTATTTATTCAGCAAATATTCCTGTGCAATTATGCCGCTTTGCGTTCTAGCATCCATTACGATCTCTTCGTCGGTCATAGTCTCGAACGCAACGTAAAGGTCGTGTTGTATACCTATCCGCATCCTATTCCCTCCATAGCGTTGTACGTCCAAAATATGAACTCGCAATTATCGCACAGCTACGCCATTTGGTAAGACTTTTGTATCATTATACCCCATAGGGCAGTTTTGCGTCAAGCAACAAACATTATTTCAGCTTGGCGCGCCTCAACTTTTCCAGTTTTACAGCCACCGAGGCATCGAGTCTTCCAGCTACCTCCTGCCGGGCGCCCAAAGGCCGGCCGTCCTCCACGCGCTCGGCTATGGCCCGCCTGACCCGGTCGCAGTCTTCGGCCAGTTCCCTGGCCGTCACCCTATAGGCGCCTACGCCAAGAGCCGTCATTTGTTCATGCGCGTCACCGGTTATGACAAAAACCTTCGCGCCTGCGCGCGCTAAAACATAGGCGGCCTTTTCTATATAGGCATCAGCCGTCTCTCCCTCACCGGTAAACACCACTACAAGTCCGTAACGCTCTTGACCATCCGCACCGCCTCGTACAGCGTACGCATCAAAGACCACCGTAGTTTGACAGCCTTGAAACGCACTGTAACTGGCTAAAATATCTACCAGACGGTCGCGAGCGTGCTCCAGGCCGTCATTTTTCAGCTGTTCGAACTCCGCCCAGCTGTTTATGATATTATAACCGTCGACCAATAAGTAAGCATCGCGTGTCACACAGTCACACCCGCCTCTTTTGGCGCACCGCTTCGTAAAGAAGTATGGCGCTGGCCACAGACGCATTGAGCGAAGAAACGCCGCCCAGCATAGGTATGCTCACCGTAAAGTCGCATTTTTCCTTCACCAGCCTGGTCATCCCTTTTCCTTCACCGCCCACGACCAACACCAGCGGCCCTTTAAGATCGGCCCTGGTATATTCCTCGCCGGCCATATCCGCGCCCACTGCCCAAAGGCCGTTTTTTTTCAATGCATCAAGCGTTTGCGCCACATTGCCGATGCGCACCACCGGTACATACTCTACCGCCCCGGCCGAAGCGCGGGAGACGGCGGGCGATATCTGGCAGCTGCGCCGTTTTGGAATAAGCACCCCGTGTACGCCAGCCGCCGCCGCCGTACGGATGATAGCGCCTACATTATGCGGATCCTGTACCTCGTCCAGCAAGACCAGGAAAGGCTCTTCGCCTTTGCTTGCCGCCAGCGCCAGCACTTCCTCCAGCTCATAATAACGGACAGGCGCCGCCAGGGCTAAGACGCCCTGGTGCCTGGCCTTGCCGGAAAGCGCGTCCAGGCGCTCGGCGGCCACCGTTTCGACAGGCACGCCAGCCTCTTTAGCCAGAGCGAAAACATCCTTCATCATGCCCGGCTTGAGACCGTTCTGCAAATACACTTTATTGAGCGCGCGGCCGCCCTTTAAAGCCTCCAGGACGCTGTTGCGCCCATAAAGAATATCTTCAGCCACGTCGATTTACCTCGTCCGCTTTCAGCAAAGCGGCCAAACGCCCGCAAGTCATCTCACCCTCGTTGCAAACGCGGTGTGTAACACAGGTCGGACCCGCTTTTTCAAACAGCACCGGCGCCACTTTTTTCACCTCGGCCAGCATTTTGCCCGCCAGTTCACGTATTTCCCACTGCGCCCTCAGGCAACAGCGCAAAGAAAAAAAGTTCAGCAAAGAGCGCGTATTCATGGTAATGACTATTTTGGTCTCCGTTGCGTTGGGCAGTATATAACGGGCGTCTTCCTTGTCTATGCCCATATCTGTCAGTTTATTATATAATTGCTGTATATCGGCCAGCAGTTTTTCAAACTTTTCCTTAGCCAGGGCATTGGCCGCTATAGAAGGCGGCGTTATCGCCTCAAAATCACGTTCCGCCACATAACGCTGCGACTGCTGCGAATAGGAAGCTATACGGTGACGCACCAGTTGATGGGTCAATACGCGCGATACGCCTTCCACCGCAAAGGTAAAGGAAATATGCTCCAGCGCGGAAAAATGCCCCAGCCCTACTAATTTGCGGACAAAAGACTCTACCTGCGCCGCCGTCAATTTTTCATCCAAATCTTCCACGCCGACCGGGGAATAACAAAGACGCGCAGCCAATGCGGCCGTGCGCTCCGGTTCAGGCGTATAGCGTATCAGTTTTACTCTCATCATTCCACCAGACCGCCATTTCCGTCAAGGCTGTTCATATGCCGGATTATCACGGCAAAAGCATCTCCCATTATCTTATCCAGGCGCTTTTCCTGCCCCTGCCAGCACAGCCAGCCCAGCAGGCATTCAAAGCCAGTGCTCTGCCGGTATTCGCCCATACTGGCGCTTTTGGGGACAGCCGACTTGGTATTGCGCCCCCGGCGCACCATATCGTGTTCCGCCTCCGTCAGTTCCGGCAACAGCGCTTGCAGCGCCTTGGCCTGCATGACCGCCGACACCATGGCGGCGCTGACATCATTAAGAACCCGCACTTTATTGGTTTCAGCCGCCAGGAGGCGTTTTCTCACATAAAGGGAAAAGGTTCCGTCCCCCAGCCAGGCCAGAACCAGTGGCGCAGGCATAGTATCGACAGTGGCGCCGTCGGCCATTTTTTCCAGCAGTTGGCCGCGCAAAGCTTTATACTGTTCAAACTTCATTTTATCTTCCAGCTCACGCCCTGCGGTGTGTCCTCCATTATAAAGCCCGCCTCCGCCAAACGGTTCCTGATAGAGTCCGCCTGTGCGTAATTTTTGGCCGCGCGCGCTTCCTGCCTGAGGCTGATAAGAACGTCCATGGCCTTGGCCAGGCTTTCGTCCTGCTCACCCACCGCTTCTTTTACTTCCAATATGCCGATAATGCCCGCCATCATGGCAAATATAGCGGCGGTTTCGCTTATCGCCTTACCGTCCGGCGCATTATTTTCATTTGCTATTTTCTGGTAGTAAATATTTATCTCTTTGGCCAGAGAAAATAAATGGCTGATCGCCAAAGCGGTATTAAAATCGTCGTCCATAGCGGCCATGAATTCCTCTTTCAAGGAACGGGAAGCAGCCAGCAGCGCCACGCCGCCTTCATCCGGCCCGCCGCCCGGGATGGCCAGCAGTTTGTGCAAATTATCCTGCGCGGTTTTCAACCTGTCCAAGCTACGACCCGCTTCTTCCAAACGCTCATCGCTAAAATCCAGCGGGCTGCGGTAGTGGGTAGACAGAATAAAAAAGCGCAGCACTTCCGGTTTGTAATGTTCGAGTATTTCTTTGACCAGGAAGAAATTGCCCAGTGATTTGGACATTTTTTCCGCATTGAGGGTAATAAAGCCGTTGTGCAGCCAGTAACGCACAAAAGGATGACAGCCGGTACAAGCTTCCGACTGGGCTATCTCGTTTTCGTGGTGCGGGAAAATAAGGTCGCTGCCGCCACCGTGAAAGTCAAAACTGCAACCAAGATATTTAACTGACATGGCGCTGCACTCTATGTGCCAGCCCGGCCGGCCTTTGCCCCACGGGCTGTCCCAGGCCGGTTCGCCTTCTTTAGCCGCTTTCCACAGCGCAAAATCCATCGGGTTTTCTTTCTCTTCATCCACGTCCACCCGGGCGCCGGCCTGCATATCGTCGAGCGTACGTCCGGACAGCTTGCCATAACCGGCAAATTTTTCCACCCGGTAATAAACGCTTCCAGCCAGTTCATAGGCATAGCCTTTGTCCACCAGGGTCTTGACCATATCGATGATCTCCTGCATATGGCCGGAAACACGCGGGTACACATGCGCGCGGCGTACGCCCAGCACGTCCATAGCGGTGAAATATTCTTCTATATAACGCCCGGAAACTTCGTCCCAACTGCTATTTTCCGCGTTGGCAATATTTATTATCTTGTCGTCGACATCAGTAAAATTCTGTACATGCAAGACGTCATAGCCTAAATACTCTAAATAACGGCGGAACACATCCCATGTGACAAAAGGCCTGGCGTTGCCGATATGCGGATGATTATAGGGAGTCACGCCGCACACATATATTTTTACCTTGCCTTCTTCCAAGGGTTTAAACTCTTCTTTTTCCCCGCTCAAGGTATTGTAAACTTTTAAGCCCATCGTTTTATCCTTTCAGTTTGCCTCTGACATATTCGAGCCGCTTCAATATCTTTTGCCCGCCTAAAAGTGGTATGAGCAGAGTCATTTCCGGGCCGTGTATTTGCCCTGACAGCGCTACGCGCACAGGCATGTACACCTTCTTGCCCGGCAAGCCGCTTTCTTTGACCAGGCCTTTCAAAAGCGCCTGCACGCTTTCCGCAGTAAGTTCCCCCGCCTTTTTTATTTTCTCTTCAAAAAGATCAAGAACGCCGGCGGCGCTTTCTTCACGGAGCACAGCTTCCGTCTCTTCATTTTCAAAAGAAAACTCGTCTTTAAAATATATTTCCACATGTTTAGGTATTTCTGCGCCGTAAGATATATGATCGCGCGCGGTAGCCACCACTTTGACCAGCCACGACCTTTCATGTGCGCCCTCGAGCATCAGCCCGCTTCCCAAAAGATGCGGCAAAGCCATCTCAAACAAGGCTTCGTCGCTCAATTTTCTCACATGCTGGGCGTTTATCCAGTTAAGTTTGTCGACATCAAAAACGGCCGGGTTTTTCGCCGCGTGGTCGAGGGAAAATATTTTTACCAGTTCGTCCAGTGTAAATATCTCCTGCTCTCCGCTGTGCGACCAACCAAGTAGCGCCAAAAAATTCAGCAGTCCGCTCGGCAGGTAACCCTGCTTTTTATACTGTTCTACCGAAGTCGCGCCGTGCCGCTTGCTCATCTTGCTGCGGTCCTTGCCCAAAATAAGCGACACATGGCCGAATTTCGGCGGCTGTATGCCGAGTCCCTCATACACCAGCACCTGGCGCGGCGTATTGGAGAGATGCTCTTCGCCACGCACCACATGAGTTATTTTCATCAAAGCGTCGTCGATCGCCACAGCATAGTTATAGGTAGGCACACCATCAGATTTCACTATGACAAAGTCGCCGATGCCGTTGGAATCAAACACCACCTGCCCACGCACCAGGTCATTGACCACGACCTCCTGGTCAGCCGGTACGCGAAAGCGTATAGCCGGCTTTCGGCCTTGCTCCCGGTATTTTTCTTCATCAGCCTCGCTCAGGTCGCGGCATTTTCCCATATAGCGCGGCATTTGGTGTTTTTCGCTCAAGCTGCGCCGTTCTTCTTCCAGCTCTTCGTCAGTGCAATAACAATGATAAGCCTTGCCGCTATCAAGCAATTTCTGCGTATATTCGCGGTAGATGCCTAGGCGCTCGGTCTGCCGGTATGGCCCGTGCGGCCCGCCTACGTCTATCCCTTCGTCCCAGCCGAGACCCAGCCAACGCAGAGCGTTTTTTATATCTTCCTCCGATTCGCGGCTGGAGCGCTCCAGATCGGTATCTTCGACCCTGAGCACAAACTTTCCGCCGCTCGCTTTAGCCAACAACCAATTAAACAGCGCGCTGCGCGCCCCGCCTATATGAAGCGGCCCAGTCGGGCTGGGCGCAAATCTTACCCTCATTTGTCCATCATGCATAAAATAACCTCCTATCTGCCGACAAGGCTTACCGAAGCCTGAGCCGCAATACCTTCGCCCCGGCCGGCAAAGCCAAGCTCTTCTGTAGTAGTGGCCTTGACGTTTACGGCAGTAACCGCCACCTGACAGGCCATAGCTATATTCTCCCGCATTTTTTCTATGTATGGAGCCATTTTCGGCCGCTGGGCAATGATCACGGCGTCGATATTATTCACCCGCCAGCTTCCTTCTCCCAGCTTGCCCACAGCCTCTTGCAGCAATAGCAGGCTGTCTGCGCCTTTATACGCTGCATCCGTATCCGGAAAGTGCTTCCCTATATCGCCGAGGCCAGCCGCGCCAAGCATGGCGTCTGTTATAGCGTGCAAGAGCACATCCGCATCCGAATGGCCGTCGAGCCCCAGCTCATAAGGCAGCTCAACGCCGCCTACTATCAATTTGCGGCCTTTTATCAGACGGTGTACGTCATAGCCGTTGCCCACGCGAAAATTCACCTGACTGTCCCCCAGCCTGTACTTCGCCAAAAAAAGGTCTTCCGGCGTAGTTATTTTTATATTGGCGTAATCGCCCTCTACCGAAACTACCCGGTAGCCAAGGCGTTCCACCAGTGAAGCGTCGTCCGTGCCAAAAAAGTTCTCCTTAAAAGCATTCTCATACGCCGGCAGCAGCACATCCACGCTAAATATTTGCGGCGTCTGCACCAGCAGCAGCCGGTCGCGGTCGAGCGTTCTTTCGATTATCGAGTCGCGCGCCGCTTTCACCGTATCTTTCGGCGTCACTGCCGCTATAGCCGCCCCCCTGGCGCGGGCCGCTTCAAGCACCCGGCCGAACAGCGCCGGCGTAATAAAAGGACGCGCGCCGTCGTGCACCACGACAAAGCGGCTGCCCTCCGGCATCTCCTGCAAAGCATTATATACGGAATTCTGCCGTTCCCTGCCACCGGCCACCACAAAACAGCTCAGCCGGGGAAAATAATGCTTATAGTCTGCCAGCATCTGCCGGGCAAAGTCCACCTCAGCCGGCGCAACCGCCACTGCCGTTTTATAACAGTCGGCGCAGTCATTGAGCGCAGCCAGGGTATGCACCAAAATAGGCACGCCCCGCACCTTGACAAATGCTTTGTTCATATTGGCCAGCAGGCGTTTACCTTTTCCTGCGGCGGCTACAACGGTAAACAGTTCCGTCATGCTTCTCTCCCGTTTGTTTTTAGTTTGGCAAAAATCATCCGGCCCGCGGCGGTCTGCAATACCGAAGTCACAGCCACTTCCAGCGTTTCGCCGACCCTTGTCCGCGCTCCTTCCACCACGATCATGGTGCCGTCGTTGAGATAGGCGACACCCTGATTGAGTTCCTTGCCTTCTTTGACTATGTGCACTACCATCTCCTCACCGGGCAACACAGCCGTTTTTACCGCATTGGCCAATTCGTTGATGTTGAGCACTCTGACTCCTTGCAGTTCGGCCACCTTATTAAGGTTGTAGTCATTGGTTATCACCCAGGCGCCCATCTCCTGCCCCAGGCGCACCAGCTTGGCGTCCACCTCGGACAGGTCGTCAAAGTCGTTATTCACTATCTCTATCTTACAATAATCCGCCTTCTGCAGTTCCTGCAGGACATCCAGCCCGCGGCGGCCACGGTTGCGTTTCAAGGCATCCGAGGAATCCGCTATGCGCTGCAATTCGTCCAGCACAAAATTTGGCACGATAAGCGTGCCTTCAATAAAGCCGGTCTTACATATATCCGTAATGCGCCCGTCAATGACCACGCTTGTATCTAGGATCTTGCTGGTACTGGCCGCGCTCTGTGGCTTGGGGGCCTGTTTACTCCGCGACAGGCGGAATATCGCGTGCCATATAGTCACAAGCTCCTGCTTTTTGCTCAGCGCCAATTTGACGCCGACGATGCCGAATACCACGCTCACGCCCAGCGGCAGGTATTGGCCGATAAAAGGGATGCGGGCAACTGCGTTGCCCAAAAGGTCTGCCAAAATCAAGGCAATTATGAGGCCGGTCGCTCCAACTACTATCTCACTGGTCGGGAGTTTGGAAAGTATTGACAGGAAAAACTCACTACAGCGGTATATCGAGCGAATAATGAACGGCGCACATATGTAGCCCAAAATGCCGCAACCGACAAAACCAGTCAAAAAAGCCAGCCCGGTTGACAGCGGGATGCTGAATAAACCAAGTAAATCAAAGGTCTTCGGTTCTATCCAATTAGCTACAAACGGCGTTAAAAAGTGGCCTAACAGAAGGCCGCTGGAGGCAAATAAAACTATAATAGTGACACGCCCTATTTTTTCCAACATATCTTCTCACCTCCTTTCCGCAAACAATATATCTACTTTATATTACTACAAAACCGCTGGTGTTAATAGCTTTTACACTGAAAAATAAATAAAAAAAATAAGCTAGTTGCCTAGCGTATTTAAAAGTTGTTCATCCAGCCAGCTTTCCGCGGTCTGAAGATCCAGCGAGCAAGCCAGCATCAGTTCGCTCAGCAGTATCTGCCGTGCGGTATTTAGCAAGCGGCGTTCGCCGGTAGAAAGTTTTTTCATGCGCTCCTGTTGGATAAGGATGCGCACCACGCCGGCCACCTCAAAAATGCTCCCGCTTTTAAGTTTCTCCAAATACATATTGAAACGCCGGTTCCAATTGGCGTGGCGGGGTTCTTCCTCTGCCTGGCAGATAAGGGCTGTCTTGACTTTAGGCAGCTCTTTTTTGGCGATGACCTGCCTGATACCTACGTTTTGCGTCCCGACGACCGGGATCATGACCTTCATGTCGCCAAACAGCATACTCAAAACAAAATATTTCCTGCTTTCCCCATTCACTTCGCGCTCTTCTATTGCTTCTATTATACCCGCTCCGTGCATAGGGTACACAACCTTGTCGCCTATGGCAAGCATCCAGCCACCCCCTTTACCGCCTACCTTTTCATATTAACACAAACTGCCGGACAAGTCAAAAAAACGTAATTATAACATTTAGCCTTATTAAGTGTCAATTATCCTTGTAAATAAAAAGAATATTCACATACCTAACGCCCGAAAAGCCTCCTGCAAAGTTTTGACCGTTACCAGGCCCGGGTATTTGGTTTTTAAGCTCTTCGCATCCACGCCCTGCGGCACAATGAACTTGTCAAAACCCAAAACCGCCGCTTCCTTTATCCGGCGCTCCAGTTGGCCTACCCGCCGTATTTCCCCGGTCAGGCCTACCTCTCCGATCGCCAAAGCATGGCTGGCCACCGGGCTGTTTCGAAAGCTCGAGGCCAGAGCCGCCGCTACCGCCAGGTCGGCCGCCGGTTCGCTTATCTTCAAGCCGCCCACCACATTCACATAAGCGTCTTGCGTACCCATATCAAAACCCAGACGTTTTTCCAGTATAGCCAAAAGCATATTCACCCGGTTGTAGTCAAAACCCACCGCTGTACGCCGCGGCATCCCGTAAGGAGTAGGTGAAACCAGCGCCTGTATTTCCACCAGCACCGGCCGCGTTCCCTCAAGGCAGGCGCATACCAGGGAGCCGGATACCGCCTGTTCCCTTTCTTCCAAAAACAGCCCTGCCGGGTTGGCCACTTCACTCAACCCGCTTTCTTCCATAGAAAAAATGCCGGTCTCGCTGGTCGAGCCAAAACGGTTTTTCAGCGCCCTGAGCACCCGGTAAGAATATGAACGCTCACCCTCAAACTGCAACACCACGTCCACCATGTGTTCTAAAAGGCGCGGCCCGGCGATAGCGCCATCTTTGGTCACATGGCCGATTATCACTACGGCTATGCCGCGCGATTTGGCAAACCGCAGCAGCTTCCCCGTACACTCGCGCACCTGCCCGACGCTGCCGGCTGCTGTCGGCAGTTCGCTGTTGTGCATAGTCTGTATAGAGTCTATCACTAAAAGTTCAGGCGCATTTTTTCCCGCCTCTTCCAATATGCCGTTAAGGTCGGTTTCAGTCATTATAAGCAGGCTGTCCGAGCATTTACCCAGGCGCTCGGCCCTCATCTTAGTCTGGACGGCTGACTCTTCGCCGGACACATACAGCACTTTTTTACCGCAGCGGGAAAACTTCATGCCCACGTCCAGCAGCAAAGTAGACTTTCCTATACCCGGGTCGCCGCCCAGCAAGACGAGCGATCCTGACACTATACCGCCGCCCAGCACGCGGTCGAACTCCCCGATACCTGTGTTGAGACGCGTAGTCTCCGCCACTTTTATTGCGGAAACCGCCTGGGGGGCCGCTACCGGAAGAGAACGCAAAGAAGCCGGCGAAGAAGGCGTTACCGCCTCCTCCACCAGTGAATTCCAGCTTTCGCATTCCGGACAGCGTCCCAGCCAGCGCGCGCTTATATAGCCGCAATTCTGGCAGGTATAATTTATTTTAATTTTCGCCATTTGCCGCCCCTCCGGCAGCCTTTTTCAGAACAGACACCTTTTCCCCGTCCAAAGAGTCCACCAGCACGGTATCACCGGCTTTTACTTCTCCTTTGAGGAATATTTCGGCGACCTCGTCTTCCACCAGCCGTTGGATAGCGCGCTTCAAGGGCCGAGCGCCATAGCGCCTGTCCTGGCCGTTCTTTAGTATCGCCATTTTACCGGCCGGAGTTATCTCCAAAGCCAAACCATTTTCTTTGATACGTTTATCCACATTTTGCAGGAGGATATCCACTATCTGGCCCAATTCCTCATTGGTCAGCGACTGGAAAACCACCAGCTCGTCCAGGCGATTGATGAATTCCGGCCGGAACAGTTTCCTTACTTCTTCCAGAACCTTGGCTTTGGCGGCCTTCTCGTCATACTCACCCTGCGCTTTTGTAGTAAAGCCCACTTTCTGCTGTTCCTGCCGCGCCAGATGGGTAGAGCCGACATTGCTAGTCATAATGATGACCGCGTTTTTAAAGTCCGCCGTCCGTCCCTGCCCGTCAGTCAGGCGGCCGTCTTCCAGCACTTGCAGCAGGATGTTGAAAATATCCGGGTGCGCCTTTTCGATCTCGTCGAGCAGTATGACACAATAAGGGCGCCGCCGCACTGAATCGATAAGCTGCCCGCCTTCGTCATAGCCGACATAGCCGGGAGGAGCGCCGACCAGGCGCGAAACCGTGTGTTTTTCCATATATTCGGACATATCGAAGCGAATCATTGCCGCCTCGTCGCCAAACAGGTTTTCCGCCAGAGCGCGGGCCAATTCCGTCTTGCCCACGCCGGTCGGCCCCAAGAAGAGGAAAGAACCTACCGGGCGTTTGGGATCCTGCAAACCGGAACGCGCCCGGCGCACTGCCCGTGACACAGCCGACACCGCTTCTTGTTGCCCGACCACCCTGACATGCAGCTCTTCTTCCAGCTTCAGAAGGCGCTGAGCCTCACTTTCGGTCAAGCGGCTGACCGGTATGCCCGTCCAGGCCGCCACTACTTCGGCTATATCTTCGTCATTGACTACTATCTTACCGGCCTGGTCCTGTTTCCAGTTTTTCTGCCCTTCGGACAGCCTAGCCGCCAGCTCTTTTTCCTGGTCGCGCAACTTAGCGGCCTGCTCGAAATCCTGCCCGGTAATAGCATTGTCTTTTTCCGCTTTTACCCGATCCAGCTCGTTTTCCAGCTCTTTCAAATCGGGCGGCAAGGAAAAAGCTTTCAGCCGCACGCGCGAACAAGCCTCATCCATCAGATCTATCGCCTTATCGGGCAGGTTACGGTCGCTGATGTAACGGTCGGACAGCTTTACTGCCGCCGCCAGCGCCTCATCTGTGATACGCGCCCGGTGGAAAGCCTCATAACGGTCGCGCAAACCTTTCAATATCTCAAGGGCGTCCTCAACGCCCGGCACCCCTACAGTTACCGGTTGGAAGCGCCGCTCTAGGGCCGCGTCTTTTTCAATATGTTTTGTATATTCATTTAAAGTCGTCGCGCCGATAGCCTGTATCTCGCCACGCGACAAGGCAGGTTTTAGGATGTTAGCGGCGTCCACCGCCCCTTCTGCGCCACCGGCGCCGATAAGCGTGTGCATCTCATCGATAAAGAGGATTATATTGCCGTCTTCGCGCACTACATTGAGCAGATTTTTCAGACGCTCTTCAAATTCGCCGCGATACTTGGTACCGGCTACCAAAGAACCCATCTCCAGGGAGAAGATCTGCTTGCCGCGCAGCAGTTCCGGTACTTTACCTTCCATGATGCGCTGGGCCAACCCTTCGGCAATGGCAGTCTTGCCGACGCCAGGCTCACCGATGAGCACAGGATTGTTCTTTGTGCGCCGGCAGAGTATCTGGATGACGCGTTCTATTTCTTTTTGCCGGCCTACCACCGGGTCTACCTTACCGGCTTTAGCCAGTTCATTTAGGTTACGGCCGAAATCTTTTAGCTTATCTATCCCGGCTGCGCTTTTCCCGGTTGGGCCTTGCCGCCTGGCCGCCTGTTGCGGCGGCGCCTGCTGCGGCTCTTCCTGTAAGCCTAAAGCTTCATAAATCATCTCGCGCGCATCTTCAAGATCCAGCCCCAGGCTCTCGAGCGCCTGCGCCGCCCGGCCTTCCCCTTCGTCAATAAGCCCCAAGAGGATATGTTCGGTACCCACATAGTCGCGGCCCATGTCGGCGGCTTCCTCTACCGCCAGTTCTATAGCCTTTTTAGCGCGCGGCGCAACGGCTATCTCTTTGGCGCCCTGTTCTTTGGGCGGCGACAGTTCGGCGACTTTAGCCCGCAAAGACTCTTCCTTCACCCCCATAGCCGCCAGCAATTGCGCAGCCAGGCTGGCCCCGTCTACAGTAAGCGCCAGCAAAAGATGTTCTGTACCTATATAGTCATGTTTCAAATTCATAGCTTCCTGTTGGGCCAGAGTAAGCACCCGTTTGGCCCGCGCCGTAAATCTTTCCATCATTGTCCATTCACTTCCTTAAGTTTTTCCCTGATCATGAAAGCCCTAAAGTCTTGTTCACTACAGGTTTTTTGCAGTTCCCGCATTTTCTTTGCCACATGGTTTGGCCGCGTAGACACCATCAACTGGTAAATAACGCTTTTCGGGACAGTTAGAATATGTAAATCTATACCTAACAGCACACGGCTGTAAAGGCCCATCGCTTCGGTATTTTCCATGCGGCGGGCGCTCGACAGAACGCCATAAGCCCGCCAGACCATATCTTCCATATCAAGGCGCGACTTACGCAGCAACTGTTGCCGGGCCAGCCGTTCCTGGGCGGCTATCTGGCGCACCATATCGGTCATACTATCCACCAGCTCGGTCTCACCGCAACCCATAGCAAGTTGATTGGAAACCTGGAAAATATCGCCCAGCACTTCGCTGCCCTCGCCGTACATGCCCCGTACATTCAGCCCTACCTGGGCAGCCGCCCGCGCCATGTTGTCTACCTGGCGGGAAAGCACCAAGCCGGGCATGTGCAGCATGGCCGTAGCCCGAAGCGCCGTCCCTATATTAGTGGGACAGGCCGTCAGGTAGCCAAGGTATTCGTCAAAAGCAAAATCTACGATCTCCTCGAGTATATTGTCCACCTCATCGGCGATAGCCAGCGCCCTCGCGAGATCCAGCCCCGGGCGCATCACTTGTATCCGCAAATGGTCTTCTTCGTTGATCATTATACTGATAGAGTTGTCTTCGCTCACCAGCACCGCCCGCCCGAGGGCGTTGTCTGCTTGCAGCGGGCTGATGAGGTGTTTTTCCACCAGAACCATCCGGTCGGAGTCTTTCAGAGCCTCCAATTCCAGCAAACTGAATTCCTGCCCGAACGCCTCCTCCAAAGCCGGCTGCGCTGCGCCTATTTTTCTCAACACCTCAGCAAGGGCCGCCTCCTGCGCCTGGGAAGGAAAAGGCATGCCAGCCAGGTTTCTCGCCAGGCGCACGCGGCAAGACAACACTACGTCTCCCTCGTTACCGTCCGCCAGCCAGGAAGGCTGCCCGGACAATACTTTATCTATCATCTTTCCCGGCCTCCCCCGCCACCAGCTCTTTTTCCAAAGCCCTTATCTCATCGCGCAGTCTGGCCGCGTCTTCATACTCCTCTTTCAGCACATGCGACTCAAGGTTGGTCCTGAGTTCCGCCAGGCGGCGTTTCATGCCAAAAGTACCGCTGGCCCGTTTGGGTATTTTACCGATATGGCGCTTTCGCCCGTGTATATGCTTTATAGTGCGGGCGGCCGCTTTGTCGAAAATTTTATAGCATTCGCTGCAACCAAAGCGTCCTTTTTCGCCCAGCTTCTCCCTGTCCATGCCGCAAACCGGGCAAACCGCCCCGTCGTCTTCCGGCCTTTGGCTGGGAGTGCCCGGAACATGAAAAAAACCTTTCAACAGACTGTCCACAGATACCGGCCCGTCCAAATTGACCGGCAGGCCGCCTATCGCTTTGGCACATTCTATACACAATGAATGTTCGGTTTTATGGTCATTTACCATCTTGGTCACAAATACTGTCGCAATATTTTTTTTGCATCGTTCGCACAACATTTTATTTACCCCCTAAAAATCAGCTATTGCCCGCCATTTGGTGCAATGCTTCGCGCAGCAAAGCGAATTGATCTTTCTTCCCTAGATAATTTGCGCTTATCTCCAGCATATAATTCAAAAGCGCCGCTTCGCGGCGGCTTATCACTCTGGCCTCGGCCAGGCGTTCCACCACCTGCGTCACAGTCTCACTGCTTTCCTGCTGTTCTTTGACTTCCGGGACAATACTGACAATACGCACAAACCCGCCCGCGCCGCGCCGCGACTCTACCACAAACCCGCGGTCAGGCGTAAAGCGCGTGTTGAGGACATAACTTATTTGAGACGGCGCGCAACTCAGTTCTACCGCCAGGTCGTTCCTGCGCATCAGAACATGGCCTTCCTGGCTATTTATCAACTTGCCCAAAATAAATCTCTCTATAAAATCAGCCAGATTATTACCCATAGCTAGCACCCCTCCACAAGACATCATCATCTTATCCGATAATTATATATCTGTATATATTATATTTGACTTTTTGACTTTTAGCAAGAAAAAATTTTTCCTTGCTAACAAGCGGTTGCGGCTCAGCCGCAACCGCTTGTTTACCAGAAAACAACATCAATTTTCACTGCTCTTATTCAGGCAATTAAAAACAAAAGCCGCTAAGGCTGCACCGGCCAAAGGCGCTACTATGAAAATCCACAAGCAGGACAAAGCCTCGCCGCCGGCAAACAAGGCGGGGCCGATGCTGCGGGCCGGATTGACCGAAGTGCCGGTCAGCGGTATCCCGACGATGTGTACAAAAGCAAGCGTCAGCCCTATCACTATGCCGGCCACGCCGCCTTTCGAATCATCCGAAGTCACGCCCAAAATTGTGTAGACAAAAATAAAAGTAAGTATTATTTCCACAAAAACCGCGCCGCCAAGGCCAACAGCGGCAATGCCGTTAGTCCCGAGGCCTCCGGTCAGGTCTTTAACACCAAAACCGACCAAGACCTTTAACATAGCGCCGCCTGCTATAGCACCAGCTACCTGCGCTAGAACATAACCAAAAAAATCCACTCCACTGAGTTTTTTATTCAAAAAAACCGCCAGGGAAACGGCCGGATTGATATGACAGCCGGAAACGCCTCCTATAACATAAGCGGTAGCCACGATGGACAGGCCAAAAGCCAGAGCTACCGCCAAATGGCCGCCCTGCACCTCACAGCCCAAGACTATAGCGCTGCCGCAACCCATAAAAACCAATATACATGTACCAATGAATTCCGCCACATATTTTTTCATACCGCCAGCCTGCCTTTCTCATATCCTACTAGATAATACGGGCGCTGTTTCCAAAAAACAGCGCCCGTATCTATTATGTATATTTTACCATAGCGGCTAAGATAAAAGCAATAGCATGCTTACTATTTTGCAACAAAATGACTTCACCTATTTCAACAAGAGAGCCAACAGCATAATAAAAGAGCTGCCGAGAAAAAAATACCACAGGCTGAATACGCGGTTCCACTTGAAACCCACCTCGTAAACCGATACGTCGAGATATTTTGCCGCGGTAAGCACTATGCCGGCAAAAGGCGATATAGTATAAGCTGGCGCCGCCCCAGCCAATAAAGCCATAGTAATAATGGCGGGAGAAAAAGCTGTGTGAAAAGACGTAAGCATTTTGCCCAAAAATACTAGTATGATAAAAGGATGCAGACCGGTAAAAGAAAGTAAAAAAACGATGACGGAGATTATTGGCAAGAGAAAAACACCTGTGGATTCGGCCATCATGGCAACATACGGAGCAATATGCTGTAAAGCGCCGGAGTTTTCCAAGGCTTTGGAAAAAAAGCCCAAAGACGCGTAAAGAACTGCCAGATCGGCGGTTTTTACCAGCCCCACATTAACATATTCACTTACTGCCGCTTTAAAGCCGGGGTGCTTAAAGAAAAACGCCAGCCAGCAAGACGACAATATCAAACAAGAAAGCATTACCTGGGAAGTATTGTTGCCTATTTTCAAGTAATCGAACAGCATTATCATCAAAATGAGCACTAGGGCAAGAAAAACAATGAAGCCAATTTTAGCGTATGCCTTGCCCGCCATACGGCTGTCATCCATATCATCCACCCCTGCTGCGCTCAGCCTTTCGTCACTCAGATAAGGCAACTGAACAAAATATGATATGGTAAGACCCAAAGCGGCCAAAGCCAGGCCCATAAAAAACACTTCGCTCCAGGCTGCGCCCGTGGCGCTTATCGCCAGCAGCATATTCACCGCCCCCGGCGCCCATATACCCACCATCGCCTGCCCGCGGCTGAAAGCCGTCCCGGCAAAACGCTTGTAATCTTTTACGATCTTAGAAAGAGGCTCGCTCATAAGCGAAACCATGACCGGAACCGTGCCGAACAGCAAAAAACTGGCAAACAGATGCCCCACCAGCATCGTAAAAATAAATAACGTCCGTTCATTTTTGAAGTTGCGCAATATCAAATACTGTAAACTTACGCCGTAATCACTGAGTTTTATCGGTATGGTAAAAAGCTGCATTATAGCAAGTATCCCCGCTATGGTCAGCATATAATTAGCGCCGTCCACCCAGGAAGACAAACCCTGGCGGCTATAAATATTCATAGCCGCCCCCAGCAATAAAAAAACCACCGTCATTTTTTTAAAGCCATCGCTCATCATAGCGTAAGTAAAAAAGAGCAACGAAATCCCCATCAATGCTATAAGCGGCTTAAAATCATATATTTTCAGCAAAGACAGCATCTGTGCCGCTGAAATCGCCAGCACCAGCCCGGCGCATACCTTTCCCCTCATTGCAAACAAAAACCTTTCCCATGCACTTTTTATTCGTCTAAACAATTCTTACTAATTATAATGCGCCTATTCGGCCTGTGTCCACTCAAAATACTTTATTTATTGCTGTTTATAGAATAAAAAAACTTGGGAGGCAAATCTCCCAAGTTTTTTGCTTTATTTTCCTATCTTTTCACAGGCTTTGAGAGCAAAATCGTAACCAAATTTCTCGCAGGCCGCAGCCTCTTTTTCGTCCGGCGTCCAGTTTACGGCAAGACCGGGCTCCAGTTGCATGCCGGTCTTTTGCAGCAGTTCTTCCATATCCTTTTGCGCGCCGCCGCTCCAGCCGTAAGTGCCAAAAGTCGCGGCAAGCTTACCGGTAGGTTTCAACCCTTTAAAATAGGTCAACAGTCCGCCCATGACCGGCATCATACCATAATTCAAAGTTGAAGAGCCAAAAATCACACCGGCCGACATCAGCATATCGGCTGCAATATGGCTTTGGTCGGAAGCCGACAGCTTATATAGCCTCGCCTCCGCCCCGGACTTACATACTCCCTCAAAAACCGCACGCGCCATTTTCTCCGTGCCGCCCCACATGCTTTCATATACTACCAAAACCTTTTTGCACACTTTACCGGAGCCCCAGTCCTGGTAGCGGGCGATTATTTTGTCTATATGCGACCGCCAAATAACGCCGTGGCTTGGACAAATGGCCTTTATAGAAAGCGCGGACGCTTTAGCCAGAGCCGGCCCGACCAGTTTGCTATACATCATCAGTATGTTGGCGTAATACTTTTCCGCTTCATACAAAATATCCTGCAAATCATTGCTGTCATCAAACGGGCTGCCGGTGCATATGTGCTGGCCGAAAGCGTCGTTGGAAAAAAGTATCTCTTTTTCCGGCAGATAGCTGGCCATCGAGTCCGGCCAGTGCAGCATGGGGAAAGGAATGAACTTTAGCGTGTTTTCCCCCAAGCTCAGACTGTCGCCTTCCTTGGCGATTTTAAAATCAAACTTGCCGTAAAGCTTTTCCGCCTCCCGGGCGCCAGCCGCGCTGATAATGATCTTCGCTTTGGGCAGCTTTGCCATCACCGCCGGCAAAGAACTGGCGTGGTCGTTTTCCACATGGTTCATCACCACATAATCGATCTTGGCCGGGTCAACTATAGCCGCAACCCTTGCCAGCAGCTCCTCGGCAAACGGCTCGCGCACCAGGTCGACAAGACAGATTTTTTCATCCACTATCAAATAAGAATTATAAGTCACGCCGCGCGGCGTATTATAACCGTGAAAATCGCGTTTTATCCAGTCCTGGCAGCCTACATAATATATTCCTTTGGCAATCTCTATCTTATTCAATCACTTCACACCCTTTTCGCATTATTTGAACAGTTAAACCATAACTATTATCGTCCAATTTTTATTATACATTATTTCAGCACGGCGGTAAAATAATTGCCTGTTATATTTACAAAAGGCTATATAGGCATTATACTTAACTCAACAGGAAAACCCGGGCCACGGCCTTAATATAAGCGTTGAGGAAAAACCATGAAAAAACACATGTATACCTATCATTACTTCCGCTACCGCAGTATCGAGAAAGACAGCAAAACCATGCAGTATCTTTTTGAAGGCATTATCTGCGCCAGCATATTATTTTGTTTGTGTGTGGTTTTCTCTTAAACAACTTGTGTAGACAACAAAAAAACCGGACTGTTCGTCCGGTTTTTTCATTTGTGTTGGCTATATGGATATATCCAGCAGGCCGCCCAATGCGGGGTCTAAAGAGACATTTGGCGCCGAGGCGCCGCCGTCATCCATCATCTCCAGGACGTCTTGCCCGGATTGTTGCATCTGGTCGAGCGCCATCTTCATCACGCCCATATTTACATTATCGCGCAAAGCCTGCTGCTTCATATTCACAGCCATCGAAACCATCGGATCTATGCCCATTGGACTCACCCCTTATCCTTGCCTGCGGCAGGGATTTTTTGTTTCTTGCTTATATTATCGTACAAAACTTCCGATTTGTTAAGTGTTTTTTTCTTGTTCCTGCAAAAGTTTTTCCCATTTTTCCAGTAACCCGTCTATAACGCCCTTTATCTGCGCGTGTTCATCAGACAAACGGCGGCTTGACTCCATATCGGCATGTTCGCCCGGGTCGGCCAAACGCCTTTCCAACACCTGCAAAAGCCCCTCCTGTTCGCGCAGCGAAAGCTCCACTGCCGCAAGCTGTCGCTCTACATCCTGCCCACTGCGCCGGTTTTGTTTATTGAGACTTTTCTCCGCAGCCGTATTTTTTAAGGCAACTGTTTTGTCAAGAAGGTTATTGGCATTATCTTCTTTCTTTTCTCTGTAATAAGCATAACCGCCGTTAAAATCACGTAGCCTGCCGTCTTCTATCTCCCAGACCCGGCCGGCGATCTTATCGAGAAAATACCGGTCATGGCTAACCGCCAGCACCGTACCCGGCCAACAGCAAAGAGCCTCTTCCACGACTTCGCGCGCTTTTATATCAAGGTGGTTGGTCGGCTCATCTAAGAGAAGAAAATTAGCGCCGTCCAGCAGCAACTTCAAAAGAGCAAGGCGCGCCCGCTCGCCGCCCGACAAAGCATCCAGGGTTTTCATGGCGTCATCACCGTGAAAAAGCATGCCGCCCAGGAGTGTACGCGCTCTTGTCTCCTCAAGGGCATAGCTATTCATCATTTCCGCCAAAAGTGTTTGCCCGCCAAACAGACCTTTATGCTCCTGGGAAAAATAGCCAACCTTGACCCGGCTGCCCAGCCTCGAGGCGCCGCTGACCGCCTGGAGTTCCCCGGTTATCGTCTTTAAAAGCGTGGTTTTCCCCAGTCCATTGGCGCCGACCAAAGCTACCTTTTCCCCCTGGCGCAGCAAGAGATCAAGGCCGCCTAGTATCCGCTTTTTATTATAGCCTACGGCCAGGTCTTCTAGCACCAACACCTTTTCCGCACAGGGCGGGGGGGCAGGCAACAGCAGCCTGAAACCTGACGCCTTAATAGGCTGCGCTATGCGCTCCAGACGGGACAGCTGGCTTTCGCGGCCGCGCGCCTGTTTGCTTTTTATCCCTGCTTTATAACGTCTGATATATTCTTCGGTTTTTGCTATATGTTCCTGCTGCTTTTCATACGCAGCCTGCTGCGCGGCATCTTCTTCCCGCCGCTGACGAGCATAATGGCTGTAATTGCCCCGGTAAACTTTCAACTGTCCGCCTTCCATCTGGAATATCTTTCCTACCGTACGGTCGAGGAAATAGCGGTCGTGCGATACCAGCAGCAGGCCGCCCTGGTATTCCGACAGGTATTTTTCCAGCCATTCCGTCATTTGTATATCAAGATGGTTGGTCGGCTCGTCCAAAAAAAGAAAATCCGGACGCCCCAAAAGCGCGCCGGCCAGCAATATCCTGGTCTTTTGGCCGCCGGAGAAGCTTTCTGCCGGCCGGGGAAAATCATTCTCGTTAAACCCAAGGCCATATGCCACTTTTTTTATCTCCTGTTCGTACACGTAGCCGCCTTTGTGTTCATAGTCCCTTTCCAGCAGGGAATACTGCTGCAAAAGCGCTCCCTGGCGGTTTAGGTCTTCTTCTTCCGCCGCTTCTTTAGTTAAAGCTGATAATTTATCACGCAGCAAAAAAATCTCCCGCCCAAAAGCCAAAAGATGTTCCCACAAGCTGCCCGCACCTACCGTCCCACCCTGCGCGGCATAGCCCAGCGTCACTCCCGCTCCTATATTTATCCGGCCGGCATCATATTCTTCAAGACCCAACAAGCAGCGCATCAAGGTAGTTTTACCTTCGCCGTTACTGCCGACAAGGCCGACTTTTTCCTTTTTTTCCAACCGGAAAGTGACGCCACGGAATATTTCCGCCGCGCCAAAACTTTTTCCCAATCCTTCGGTAATAATATTGGACATCTTTTCTCCTCATGGTAAAATCCCGCCATTTAAGGCGGGATCTGTATTCAAGGCAGCAAAACCAGCTTGTTTTTAAGCGCGTATAACAGCGCTTGCGTACGGTCATTTACGGAAAGTTTCTTAAAAATATTAGTCAGGTGGTTTTTTACCGTCTTTTCACTCAAAAACATCGCCTGCGATATTTCATAATTATTTAGCCCTTTGCCAATAAGCTGCAATACCTCTACCTCGCGTACGGTGAGCGTCCCCACTCTAGTCTGCGTAGGCTGTCCGGCAAACTTGACTTTTCTCTCTTCAAAACAGGGCGACAAGCAGCATTCCCCGCGCAAAGCCTTCCTTATCGCCTCCAAGAGCAGGTGAGGGTGGATATCCTTTAACAGGTACCCGGTCGCGCCGATATGCAAAAGTTCGCTTATATAGCGCTCTTCCTCGCGCTCAGTAAGAATAATGACCTTCCACGGTTTGCTGCTGCTGGCGCACAAACGCCGGGCCGCTTCAAAACCGTTGACGCGCGGCATATCAAGGTCGAGCAACACAACATCCGGCCTGAGGTCACGCACCAGGCGTATAGCCTGTTCACCGTCCTCGGCTTCCCCTATTACTTCTATATCATGTTCTGTTTGCAGCGTCTTTTTTATACCCTCGCGCCAAAGCGGATGGTCGTCCACCACAACTACCTTTTTTTTCATGGCCAATACCCCATGTAAACTCCCTGACTAATCATTTCCTTTTTTCAGTTTTGCCAATTTCGGACCCAGTATACGCTTATAGCTTTCCACGCCCGGCTGGTCAAAAGCATCCACATCCGCCAGTTCCCCTTCATAAGCGACAGACAGGGCCAGCAAATACATAAGCGAACCCAAATGGTACAAGTCCAATCGCGGCAGGATAAATAACGCATTAAACCGGCCATTGGCCGTCAGCGCTTCAGCGTTTGACGCCAGGGCCGCGTTTATGGCCTGACCAAAAGACAAGCCTGACATTTCCGACAGTTTCGGCTCAGAGGGGAAAACATCCGGTATCAATGGGTCACCCGGCCATTCAGCTATTTGGACAAACTGCACTACCTTGTCGAGTTTTCCTTCCTGGTGCTGCTGGGTCTGTGCATGCATGTCGGTAGTGCCTACCGCCACCACCGGCGTACGTCCGTAATATACGTCATTACCCGAACGGTTTTTGCTCTTGCCCAAAGATTCCGCTAACAGCTGTATATACCACTCCGACAGAGACTTTAAACTGTCGGAATAAGGCATGAATACTTCTATATTTCGCCCGTAGCGCTCCGCCGCCAGGTATTTAAGAGCGGCATTGAGCAGCGCCGGATTTTGGGCGATATCGCCGCTCCGGCATTCTTCGTCCATCGATCTTGCGCCGGCGAGAAAAGACTTTATATCGAGTCCCCCGGCCGCCGCCGTCACCAGCCCCACATCGCTGAATACACTAAAGCGGCCGCCTACGCCATCCGGCACCCGAAACAAACGCCAGCCTTCGCGCACAGCCAGGCGGTGCAGCAGTGTCTCTCCCGCGCCGTCCGCCGGGTCGGTAACAGCAACGACTTCGACTGCAATTATATCGTTATATTTTGCCAACTCTTTAAGCGCCAGCATGAAACAGGCCATAGTTTCCAAGGTACTGCCAGATTTGGAGATGACTATCATGGTTACTTTATAAGGCCGCTTACCTTTTTCTTTAAATTCTTCGGCCTGCCGCACTATTTCCGACAGTAAAGAAAGCGTACGCGCCCCATCAAGGTTATTCCCACTAAAGTAAAGCCGCGGCAGGCCGCTTCTCCCCCCGGCCGGGCCGGCATTCCAAAATTCGCCCAGGCCGGCGTCGATTAAAACCTTGTTACCAAGAAAAGACCCGCCGATACCGAAAGAAATGACCGCATCCACCCGTCCGCGCAAGCTTTCGCCGAACTCGACAAGGTCGTCGATACTGGCAGGTGAATTGATGTTGCCTTCTTTTATATATGGCAACTGGCTAAAGAGGACTTTCTCCGGCTGTCCGTCTTTGGACAGGTGGCCTCTGATCTCACCTGTGACGCGCATATCAGCTATAGCCTGGTGCGCGGCCAGCAATTTATCTTTTATAGCAAAGAGGTCGTCCGCCGTTACTTTATTGTCGCCGTAAAGATTGCCATAGTCAAAAATAAAACCGTTTTTTGCCTTGAAGGCAGTATCTTTAAGCATAACCGTCACCCCCGTCGCAACTATTTTTTCACAGTTACAGAGGAAAATATCCTGCGCGCTTCTTTTTGCATTTGCGGCCATTCCTGCTGGGTCGTAGTAAAAGTAAGGACATAGAGTTTTTTGCCGTTGTCATAGTAATACTGGCTCCAATAAATATCCTGGTCTAGGATATTGCCTTTATATTCCATGTACATAGCGGCTACGCCAGACCAACTGCCTTTTTCCACCTTTATAAACTCCAGATTTTTTACCTGACCTTTAAGCATTTGCGCCATAGTTTTTGGAACTTCTTCTGCTGTTAATTTTATAAAGGCAGGGTCAGATTCCTGTGTGAAAACTTTGATATCTGTCCTGAATTTGGAATTGCCATTATCTTTTGCAATAATGAATTTTATCCCTGGCAACAGTTGCCCGGTATTCCAGTCAGCCGGATACTTGAAAGAAATAGTATCATCGGCATAGCCCTTGGGCAGTCTTGCGGCTTCTTGCAGTTCGGCCTTACTGGGCTGGAAAGTACTAGGTTTATCTTCTTTAACCCCACAACCAGCTGCAAGCAACAAAGTCACACTTAAAAAAATGAGTAAAAAATACTTCTTCAACCTTCACCTCGTAGTTGTGCTCTTGCCACATTCTTTTTTTACAACATCAGTTAAATACTGTAAAAATCCTTCCCGCAGTTCCGGCCGCTTTAAAGCAAACTCCACCGTCGCCTGCAAAAAACCCTGTTTGTCGCCGACATCGTAGCGCCGGCCGCTGAAATTATAGGCGTATATCTCTTCTTTTTTAGCCAGTTTGCGCAAAGCGTCAGTAAGTTGTATCTCGCCGCCTTTGCCTGGTTTTGTTTTCTCCAAAAGGGAAAAAATCGTAGGCTGGATGATATAACGGCCAAGTACCGCCAAATCAGACGGGGCGTCTTCCATGGACGGTTTTTCCACCATGTCGGCCACCTGCCAGATATTTTTCCTCACCGGCAAAGGTTTTATTATACCGTAGCTGCTGACAGCGCTTTTCTCCACCGGCTGCACACCCAAGACGCTGCCGCCAAATTCGTTGTACACACTCATCAACTGACCAAGACATGGTTTCTTCGCATCCACCACATCGTCGCCCAAAAGTACGGCAAATGGCTCATCGCCCACAAACTGGCGGGCGCAAAGTATAGCGTGACCCAGGCCAAGCGCTTCCTTTTGCCTGATGTAGTGTATCTCTACATTGGAGATTTCTTTTATCAGGGAGAGCAGTTCTTCCTTGCCCTGGCTGGCGAGAGACAGCTCCAGCTCCAGCGAACGGTCGAAGTGGTCTTCGATGGCCCGCTTGTTGCGCCCGGTAATGATAAGGATTTCTGTGATGCCGGAAGCCACCGCTTCTTCAATGATGTACTGGATGGTGGGTTTATCCACTATCGGCAGCATTTCTTTAGGCTGCGCCTTGGTGGCCGGCAAAAACCGCGTACCAAGGCCTGCCGCCGGGATCACCGCCTTGCGTACCTGCCGGCGCTTTTTCATAGCTTACTGCGTCCATAGTCGTCTTCAAACCGCACTATGTCATCTTCGCCAAGATATTCGCCGTTTTGCACTTCCACTATCTCCAGCGGCACCATGCCCGGATTGCTCAGGCGGTGGCGCGCTCCCATAGGCACGAATATGCTTTGGTTTTTATAGAGTATCTGTTCAGCGCCGTTTATATTGACATTGGCAGTGCCTTCGGTGACTACCCAGTGTTCGCTGCGATGGTAGTGCATCTGCATGCTCAGGCTGGCGCCGGGATCGACGACGATAGTTTTTATCTTGAAAGTCGGCCCTTCTTCCACCACAGTGTAGCAACCCCACGGCCGGTACACCGTACTGGCGCCGTCCGCTTCTTCGCGTCCGTCTTCGCGCAGTTTTTCCACCAAGTCTTTCACTTTTTGCGACTCACCTTTTTGCGCAACCAAAATAACGTCATCTGTCTCCACGACTAAAATATCGTTGAGCCCGACGCCGGCTATCAGTCGCTTTTTGCCCAAAAACAGCGAGTCTTTACAGTCTATAGTCACAACATCGCCTTGTTGGGCGTTGTTGTATTCGTCTTTATCCATAGCGTCGTAGATAGTATCCCAACTGCCGATATCGTTCCAAAAACAGTTGAGCACTACCATAGCCATATTGCGCGATTGTTCCGCTATAGCGCAATCAATGGAAATATTGGGTGTTTCTTTGAAGCGCCGCAACATATCGAGAAAAGATTCCTTCGTGATATCGGACAGCTTGGGCGCATGCTCCGCCAGCTCCCGCAGGAAGACATCCATCTGGAAAATGAACATGCCGGAATTCCAGTAATAATCCCCGGCCGCCAAATAGTTCTCCGCTGTTGCCGCATCTGGCTTTTCCTTGAAGCTTTCCACTGTGTAACCGCTGTTATAAATATTTTCGCCGGTTTTTATATAGCCAAAGCCTGTTTCCGGCCGTTCCGGCTTGACGCCGAACACCACCACTTTACCTTTGCCGGTAAGGTTCATGCCCTGGCGGACATTGCGCAAGAAGACATTGACCGGACTAATAAGATGGTCGGAAGTGGAAACGAAAAATATCTCGTCGGCGGGAGAGCCAAGCTCATCCCGACAATAAGCGACCGCCAGAGCGATAGCGGGCGCAGTGTTGCGCCCTTCCGGTTCAAGGAGAACATGCGCTTTGCCCATACCGCAGGAATTTAGCTCGTTGCGTACATGAAATTCATAACGCGACCCTGTCACTACAATGATATCTTCCGGTTTCACTATCTGGGAAAAGCGCAACGCGCTTTGCACCAAAAGCGAGGTATTATCGAAAATCTTCAAAAACTGCTTGGGATATTGGGTGCGCGACAAGGGAAAAAGCCTTGTACCGCCGCCGCCGGCTAAAATAATTACCTTCATGTGGCACCTCTCTTAAAATTGTGTTGTCCTTTTATAATGTTTGCCCGTCCAGTAAGAACGGCCGTATTTCAAAAATATGCTTGCTGTTGCCCAGCCGTATGCGGGGCAAAAGAAAGGCGTTAAATAAAGTAGGATACAGCAGCTTTACCCAATCCTGCCGCGCGCAGTCCCAAAAATATACCGGCAAAGAAAGCGACAGATTTTCCACCGCCAGTATATTTGCTTCACCGGTGGGTTTTACGGCCACATGCGCCTCGGCCACTCCCCTGCCCGCAAGGCAGATATTGGCCCGTCGCGCATTGCTGCCGATAACCAGTCCCTCCGCAGGCAATAGTGCCCGCCGGCCCGCCTGACTGCCGGAAATAAAGCACAGCGCCAGAGCGCGCGGCGGGCATTCTCCGGCAAAATCAAACCGCCTGGCATGTTTGGTATCCTCGGTATTAGAAAAAACGTCCCCTGACAAAAGCAAAACCTCCGCAACAAATACTCACAATGATCTTAACCCGGCTCGCCGCCAATAAGCGCGAGCAATTCTTCTGTTTTTTCCTCCATCAGCTTTTGGTCGCCGCGTGTTTCAAGATTGAGCCTTATCACCGGCTCGGTGTTGGACATGCGTACATTAAAGCGCCATTTGTCAAACTCCACGCTGATGCCGTCCGTGTAGTCCACCTTGCCTTCTTTAGCGTAGCGCGCTTTGATCGCTTCTATGACCTCGGCGCTGTTCTCTACCTTGCGGTTAACCTCTCCGCTGCAAGGAAATTTCTTCATGCGCTCATCCACCATCCCAGACAAAGTACGCCCGCTTAGGCACATACCTTCGGCTACCAGCAGCCAGGGCAACATACCGCTGTCGCAGTAGGTAAAGTCGCGGAAGTAATGATGGGCCGACATCTCACCGCCGTATACGGCGTCCACCGCCCGCATTTTTTCCTTGATAAAAGCGTGGCCGCTCTTGCACTCCACAGTCTGGCCGCCCATACTGTCGACGATTTCTTTGGTATTCCAAACCAGACGCGGATCGTGGATGATCCTGGCGCCCGGCGCTTTACGCAAAAACGCCTCAGCCAACAGGCCCACTATATAATAGCCTTCGATAAATTCGCCTTTTTCGTCAAACAAAAAGCACCTGTCATAATCGCCGTCCCAGGCTACGCCAAGGTCTGCTTTGTCCGCTCTTACTATCTTAGCCGTGGCTTCGCGGTTTTCCTCCAGTATTGGATTGGGTACTCCGTTAGGAAAAGAACCATCCGGCTGATGGTTTATTTTTATAAACTCAAAAGGCAGATGTTTTTCCAATTCGTCGAGCGGCGCCCCAGCGCAGCCGTTGCCGGCGTTCACTACGATTTTGAGCGGTTTCAAGCCTTTTATATCTATATAAGTCAAAAGATGTTTTATATAATCCGCCATAACAGGAGTTGGAACAACTTTGCCCTTGGTCTTGCCCGGCGCCGTATTATGTTCAAAAGCGCCGTTTATCGCCTTATCGCGGATATCCATCAGGCCGGTGTCGCTGGAAATAGGGCGCGAGCCTTCGCGCACAAACTTCATGCCATTATATTCTTTAGGGTTGTGGCTGGCGGTCACCATAATACCGCCGTCCGCCGCCAAAAAAGTAGTACTAAAATATACCATCTCCGTGCCGCACAAACCAATATCCAGTACATCGCAACCGCCGTCGGTCAAGCCTTCGGTCAGAGCCGCCGCAATGGCTGGCCCGGACAATCTCGCATCCCGTCCTACCACAACTTTTTTAGCTTTAAACATATCGGCGAATACCCGCCCTATGCGATAGGCCAATTCCTCATTGAGTTCCTCCGGCACCTTACCGCGCAAGTCATACGCCTTGAAAGATGTTTTGCAGGCTGCCAGATCGATCATAAGAATGCCCCCTTACAAATTTATCTTAATCTTTATTATAATTCACTGTATACAGCCGTTTTCCCTGCTGGAAAAATAAAAAAGTTCCCGGTTACTTGCTGACCGGGAACTTTAGCAGGCCGGATATCAATAGGTTTCCACAAAAATCTCAAAAAATCCTTGCGGATGCTTACAAGCCGGGCAGCAGTCCGGCGCTTCTTTGCCTTTGTGGATATAGCCGCAGTTGCCGCATTTCCACTCCACTTCCACATCGCGTTTGAAAACAATGCCTTTTTCGATATTTTCCGCCAGTTTACGATAACGTTTTTCGTGGCGCTCTTCTACTTCCGCTATCTCGTGGAATGTTTCCGCGATTTCGGGAAAACCCTCGTCGCGGGCAATCTGCTCGAAATTGTTGTAAAGGTCGGACCACTCCTCATATTCGCCTTCCGCGGCGGAAATAAGATTAGCCCTGGTGTCTTTTTCCGAATAAGCCAGCGGGTAACTGGCGCTGATATCAACCATGCAGGGATTGTCAGTATAAACAAGCGCCCACTTCATGAACTTTTTGGCGTGCTCCTTCTCGTTCTCCGCTGTCTCGGTGAAAATATTGGCAATCTGCTCAAACCCCTGCTTTTTCGCCACAGAAGCATAATATGTGTACCGCGTCCGCGCCTGGCACTCCCCGGCAAACGCCTTCATAAGGTTTTCGAGAGTTTTTGTCCCCATCAAACTTTTAGTCAAAGTAAAGCCCCCCTTTTTTTTATTTTTTACTTGCCATTTCTCTGCAACTACAAATCACAATCACTTATACAATACTTGAGTATATTGAATAAAAAATTATGTAGTTTAACATATATTTTATTTGTTTACTGTTTAGTTGGTTAAAACTTTCAAAAATATTTAACTATTAACTATTTTAAGTTTTGGTCAATCATTTATAGCAATTTAGTTAAAATATAAAATCATTGATATGTTTTTTTAAGGAACAACATGTACTTAGCCAAAACATAACCCCAGGAACTATGATCATAGACAATGTAGAAAAACCAAATATTCCTAAAAAGACAGAAATTGGAATGGCGAGAATTATAGCAATTAATGCTGGTTTGTTCTTAAGTGAATTAGATATCAATGCTAAAAAAGCTATTGTTAATGAGGGTACTATAAATGCCAAAACAACAAAAATATACGGATGAATTAAAAATCTTCCTAAACCATGTTCCAACAAACCAAACAGCCTATCTTGAAAAAAGATAAAATTGCGAAGAATCATAAAACCAGAAAATAATCCTACAAACATTACTGCAATAAAAATAAAAATTTTGCTCATAACTGTATAATTTGCTTTTTTAAACATGAAGATCATGAAAAAAAACGATATTAAAATCAAAGTAAAACTAATAAGCATGGTGCCACTACTAACAGCAGTAAAAAACCATCCTATAAAAATTATTGATAATTCTTTTATAGTTATAAATTTCTTATCCAAATATTCATTTTTCTTATAATATGAAAAAATATTAGTTAGACGCCAAAGAACAATTGAAAAACCAAAGTATGCAGGAATCATTCGTCCATTCATAAAAATACTGATAATACAAAAAACTAATGCTGCCAAAATGCTTATTGACACATTCTTTCCATTATGCAAAACACAGAATATTTCTCTAAAAACAACAGACATTACAGATGTTAATAAAATACAATACAAAGTATATGCCATATCTATATCTTGCAATGTAATCTTACTCAAAATAATACACGGAGATGCAACCAAAAAACGTAACACATGTGATTTTTCAACAAAATAAGGTCCATAAAACGCACTTAGTATATCTAAATGTATAAAATATCTGACTTGTGTAAACAATTCGAATTTATGTATTCCCAAACATGTGATTAATGATAATAATGAAAATGTAAATGACCAAATAATAATATTATATCTGTTTAAAAAAGAAACTGGCAATAAGAAACAAACTAGCCAAACTGAGTCATAGCCATAAGTTAATACACTTAAAATTATACCGAACAAAACTAATACTTTTTTTCGATTATTTAAAAAAACTTCTTTCAAACATTCTTTTTCAAACATTTTTTCTTATCTTTCTCTATTGTAAAAAAATATATCCAAGTAAATGTTTTTCTCTCATAATAAATTCTTTCGATAACTGCTCTAAGCTATCTTTTCTTGTATTTCCAGAAATGCAAACACAAATAATACCATCCACTAAATCTAATAGAGAAGATGCCCTTAAATTAATTGATTGCAGACTGCTATACCACACATCTTGTTGTTCCTGATCATTCTGTTTATTTGATATTAAAAATTCATCTCTACTTTCAGAAGGGTTTATATATTTTATTTGATAATTTTCAAATTCGCATTCAGGTTTGAAATTACAAGGTATTTGTTCCATGGAATATAAAGTTATTTTTTTCTGTTGAGACCATTGTTTGGCCAAATCATGTATAGCAAAAAAAGTTTCATCAGATGTATCTGGTAGTATAAATGCGATCTTTTTATAACCGGTTTTTTCAAATAACAATTCTAAATGCAAAGCAATATTTTTAGCAGACTCTTCAATCACTTTTTTTGACGTATCAGAAAAGTAAATGTATCCCATCATCTTTACATGTAGTATTTCGTAAACCTGTTTTGCATCATTAACATAAGGATTTAGATAATATTTCAAAAAAACTACTGTTATTCCAATTAAAAAACCTAAAGTAATTCCACCAAAAAAAACTATTAGAAAGAAACCATATTTATTGTTTTTTTTATCTGCTTTTGCTAATATATTGTTTTTAATTTCTTGACTCTCTTTTGGGCTATATATATTAATAGGTGGATCTACTATATAAACCTTATCAACCTGGCTGATATATTCTTTTGCATAAGCAATAATAACACTAGTCACCGCCTCCGTTACCTCTATGGCGTCCCCAACTGTATTGCCATATCCTATAATCTTGATCAACCTGGAATCATCAATTTTTTGTATAGTATACCTATTATTTAGTTCTTTAAAGCTTATAGATGTACCTAATCGTTTTATTGCCTCATCATTAACATAACCCGACTGACACCAAAAATAAAAATCATTAAAATATTCATTATCCATATATATTCCATAATAACCTAAGTTATCTGTACTTTTTTTTATCTCCGTACGAATAGTGGTAGTTGCTTGAAATTTGTCGCGGTTTGCAACCAATAATTTATTGCTGGAAATAGCATCTAAAATATTTACATTGCCAAAAAAAAGACTAAAAGAAGCAACTAACACCATCCCAATAAATATTGAAACTATCATTATTTTTTTATTTATTCTCAATATTTTGGCAATATGCAATAATTCCATTAATATCATCCTTAGAGGAGTCTGTAAATAATTTTGTGCTAATGCCTAAAGAAGTGACGACTTAATCCTGTCCGGAAAGAAAACACTTAGCTGCAAAAGTATTTGCCCCCAGTTATGTATCCGCCCCGTCCAGCGCAGCATCACATCCTGCGTGACCAGATAGAGCATTTTTAACAGTGCTTCATCGCTGGGGAACACGGATTTTCCTTTGGTTACTTTTCTCAA
>JAVBME010000044.1:0-25900 GCA_031552765.1 Acidaminococcales bacterium
GCGTTCGGGGGCACTATACAAAAAAGAGAAATGTCGCGTTGTTGGCAGTAACAGGTAGTTGGACTTACACAAACGCAGGAGATGACATTAAGCATAAAAAGCATATAAATATATTAAATTTCCCTTTTGTCTACACTTTGATAAACAAAGGCTGTAACGCAATTTTGCGCTACGGCCTTTTGCATGCTTTGTTCTATCGTTACCGGCATAAAATCATTGCCAGATCGTTCACATTGGTGCCGGTAGGCCCTGTTTTTATAAGGCTCCCCACTGCTTCGAGGGCATGATAGGAGTCATTCCTTGCCAGTACATCCGCTATGGATAGTCCTCTTTTACGCAGTTGCGCCGCCGTTTTGCCGTCGACCATGCCGCCGGCGGCATCGGTAGGGCCGTCCGTGCCGTCGGAGCCAAAAGAAAAAATCAAAACGCCGTCCAGATATTCGATGCCTTCCGCCGCAACCAGCGCCAGCTCCTGGTTGCGGCCGCCTTTTCCACTTCCTTGCAGGTGGACGACGGTTTCGCCGCCTAATATGATGGCGCAGGGCGGCTGAAAACGCGCGCCGGCGCCAATTTCACGCGCCAATCCCGCGGCCATGCGGCCGGCCTCGTTGGCTTCACAGCAAAGGTTCGTAGTGATGATATGCGGTCTATAGCCAAGTTCCGCCGCCGTCTGCGCCGCGCTTTGGCAAAGCAGCCTGACGCTGCCGGTAATGACTGTTTCCGCATTAGTCAGGGTTTTCGGCGTTTCGGCGGCCAGCAGCCGCCAGGTTGTATCGTTTAATTGCAGGGAATATTTTTGGGCTATAGCGACAGCATCTTTTGCCGTATACGGGTCGGGAGCGGCAGGGCCGGAGGCGATGGCGTCTAGATGGTCGCCCAGCACATCGGACATTGCTATGGTAAAAATCCGGGCCGGCATGCACAACTGCGCGAAGCGGCCACCCTTTACGGCGGAAAGGCGCTTTCTGATTACGTTTATTTCTGTTATGCCGGCGCCCGAGGCCAAAAGCTGTTTGTTGACATCTATTATGTCGTCAAGCGCCAAGCCGGGCAGGGGGCATTCGAATAAAGATGAACCGCCGCCGGACAGGAGCAGCAGCAGTTCGTCGTCCGCTTTTAGCTGTGCGGCTAATTCCAGTATTTTTTGTGTGCCGGCGAGAGAATTTTTATCAGGCAACGGATGGCCTGCTTCGATGATCTCTAGTCTCGGTATGCTGCCAAGGGTATGGCCATACTTTGTCACAACAACGCCTTTTTTTATTTTAGTTCCCAGTTCTTCCTGTGCGGCTTTGGCCATCGTCCAGGCTGCTTTGCCGACCGCGGCCAGATATATGTTTTCGCCGCAGGCATGTTTTTGCAGCGCGGCGCGTACGCCGTCGCCGGGAAGGTTGGCGGCGACAGCCTCTTTTATGATGGTGTGAGCGTCGCGGCGGAGTTTTTCCATAGGTTCACCGTCCGTAAAAAATCATTTTAATTTTTTCCAAAGCGTTGTCCTGCTTATTTTCAGGATATCGAGCACGCTTTTTTTGTTGCCGTTTTGCATATAGAGTATTTTTTCGATTATTTCCTTTTCCATGTCTTCGAGCGGCGCAATATTTATGGTTATCTGCCCTTGTCCGGGCACGATGGCTTCCATTTGCTGGCCGTAAGCTTTGCCTTGTTCAATAAAATCTTTAGTGTAGGCATAGCCGTCAAGATTTAACTGGGAATAAATAACTACATAGCGCTCGACGAAGTTTATCAGTTCTCTGATATTGCCGGGCCAGTCGTATTCGGACAATAAGCGTATGGCGTCTTTGCTGAAACTTACTTTGCAGTTGTAGCTTTTTACCAGTATGCCGATAAAATGCTTCACCAAAAGGGGTATATCCGATTTGCGGTTTTTTAAAGCCGGCAGGTTGAGGTTTAAAATGTTCAGACGGTAATAAAGGTCTTCGCGGAATTTATTTTCGATTACAAGTTTTCTCAGGTTCTGATTGCTGGAAGTTATGATGCGTACGTTTATCGGGATGATACGCTCGCCGCCTATGCGCATCACTTGTTTTTCCTGCAATACCCGGAGTATGCGCGCCTGGAGGTTGAGCGGGATCTGGTTTATTTCGTCGAGGAAGATCGTGCCGTTGTGCGCCAGTTCAAACATGCCGATGTGCCCGCCTTTTCGGGCGCCGGTGAAAGCGCCGGCCTCATAGCCGAACAGCTCGCTTTCGAGCAGATTTTCCGGTATAGCCGCACAGTTGAGCGCGACAAAAGGCCCGTTTTGCCTTTGGCTAAAATTGTGTATGCTCTGGGCAAATATCTCTTTGCCGGTGCCTGTTTCGCCTTCGATCAAAATAGTGGAATCCACGCGGGCAAAGGCCTTTGCTTTTTCTACTATTTGGGTTATTTGCGGGCTTTCGCCGATTATATTGGCAAAAGTGTATTTGGCGGTAAAGCCGCTGGTACGGGCTTTGCGGTAAGCGTGTTCAAGTTTTTCTATATGCATGACTTCCTGTAAGAGGTAAATCATGCCGATATTGTTTCGGTTTACCACGATAGGTTTTTGGTTGATGAAGAATTTGGAGTCATTTATATCTATCAAAAGATCGTCAGTGCGGGATGCTTTGGGTGGATTCCTGACCAGTTCGATGTTTTTAAGGTAGTTGGTTACGTTGTAGTCCATGAGCTTATCTGCTTTGGCTTTAAAAATTTCCGAAGCTTTAACATTGAATTCTTTAATAAGGTTGTGCTGGTCTGTTACGATAACGCCGTCAGGCACGGAATTGAGCACGATGCGCAGACGCTCGTTTTGTTCGGTCATGCGCCGGTCAAAAGAAAGTATATCCTGCGCTCTTTCCACTGCGGTATTGATGGTTTCTATGCCCATGCGCGCCAGGTAACAGTGCATGCCAAAATCTGCGGCCAAGCTGAGCGTAGTGGTGCCGCCTACAACAAGGTGTATGTGCTGCGCTTTGACTTCCTCAATGATGGTTTTTATATCTGAATCGTATTCATAAAAATAAGTAAAAAGCTTGTTCTTGATAAATCTTTGCAAGCGGGCGGCCTGCAGGTCGCGCCGGTAGATGACGAGCGCGATCTTGCTGTCGGTGATGCCGGAATGTTCCTCGGCGTATTTTAAAGTGTCGAGCAGATCGAAATAAGACGGTTCGGCGTGTATGACCGGTATGCGCAGGTGTTTCCTTAGTTCTATAGCAGTCAAACGTGGGGCGACTATGGCTTGCGCTTCGCCCTTGGCTTCCAGCTCCAGCGATGTTTTTATCGCAGCGGCGATATCTTCCGAACCGTATACCGGCAGGTGGTTTACGGCTTCCTTAAAATGCGGCGATAAATGTCCGCCGATGATTACAGCAATTTTGCTATGCAAAACAAATTACCTCCTGGTATCATTGATATTTGGCGTCAATAGGAGCTTTTTTGCAAAGTTTTCATTTTTTAAACACGGAATTTTTATGTCGTGTTTATTTTTGAAAAAAATGAAGAATTATAAGTGAAAAATTTTTTCAGTAAGATATTATAAGTTTAATGCAATCATTAATAGTGTGCAATATTTAGAAAATAATTACAAAATTATTTGCTTTTTTGCAAAATATTCAAAATAAAAATTTATATATTATTAAGAAAAAGAGTTGAGAAGATAAAAACAGAAGAAAAATTTTTTTGCTGACGAATATTGTTTGTTTTTTAAACAAAAATCTTTTGTTGTCATTTAAGCACAGCCAATTATCAGACAATTTAATATAAGAAATGCCATTTATAGCCCTTAGTTATATATTGGCATGTTTTTTGCTTTTAGGGAGCTATGCCTGATTGGCAAAATAAGAGTGAACAACCTTAGGCATTTTTTGTACAGGAGGTGGTAGTGGGCACGGCAGACTATTTTTTGAGTTTATAGAGGAATCTTTTGTTGCGAAATAGGAGGAAAAAGAAGTGGGCATATCAACAGCAGCATGGGCGTCGTTAATAGCACTAACGATAGTAGTAGTAATCTCATGCGTGAACGAAGACCTGCACGTAGGATTCTTATCAATCGGTTTTGCCATCATAGTGGGCGGAGTATTTAGCGGAATAAGCGGAGCGAAAATACTGACCTTCTTCCCGGTGGGCCTGTTCATGATCCTGGCCGGCGTAACCTTCCTGTTCGCCATGGCGCAGGAAAACGGGACAATGGAAAAACTCACCACCCACGCCATAAGGCTGTGTAAAGGCAACAACGCCCTCATCCCTATCGCGGTATACATCATAAGCACCATCCTCACCATGATAGGACCGGGCAACATAGCCATCCCGGCGCTCCTGGCGCCGGTACTCATGCCGGTAGCGGCGCGTCTTAAACTGTCGGCCTTCCTAATGACCCTCATCATAGTAGGCTCGGCCAACGGAGCGGGCATGTCGCCGATCGCCCCCACCGGTATAATCATCAACGGCCTCCTGGCCAAAATGTCGACGGCTCTAGGCTTCTCCGACGCCATAATGCAAAACATCGGCTGGAAAGTCTTCTTCAACTCCTTCATAGCCCAAGGCTTCGTCAACTTCGGCGGTTTTCTCCTAATGGGCGGCTTCGCCTGGATGAAAGACCAAAGGGGCAAAACCGTAAACCTGGAAGAATTCGCCCCCAAGCCCGAACCCTTCAGCAAAAAACAACTAGGCACCATAGCCATGATAGTCCTGTTAGTAATCCTCGTAATAGTCCCGGGCCTTCCTGGCATGAAAGCCCTCCTGCCCAAAGGCGTCCTCTTCATGCTCGCCAACGTAGGCACAGTAGCCTTTATCCTAGGCGGCTTCATGCTGCTCTTTGGCATGGCGGACAGCAAAAAAGCCATCAAACTAATGCCCTGGGGAGTAATCATGATGGTCTGCGGCGTAACCGTCCTGATAGAAGTAATGGACAAAGCGGGCGGTCTCAACGCCATGGTAAAAATGATCGGCTCGATCTCCAATCCGGCCAGCGTCAACGCCTGGCTGGGCCTGTTCACAGGAATAATCTCGGCCTACTCGAGCTCCTCGGGCGTAGTGGTCCCGATGTTTCTGCCCCTGGTCCCGGGCCTAATCCAGGAGATAGGAGGCGGCAACCCGATAGCGATGATCTCGACGATAGTAGTAGGCTCGCACCTTGTAGACACCTCGCCGCTGTCGACGCTGGGGGCTATCTGTATAGCCTGTGCCGACGACAGTGAAGACAAGTCAAAGCTGTTTAGGAAGCTGCTCATCTGGGGCTTGTCCATGTCGGTCGTCGGCGCTGGTATTTGTTATATTTTCTTTGGCCTGCTGAACATGTAATCAACAAGAGGAAATGTTACGATAAGATGGCAAGTACTCACGCTATTTATTTGACAGGTAAAACTTTTTAACTTTGCCAGTAAATGATTGTATTTTATTAAGGGGGCTGAAAAATGTCTGATCAGTTACCATTTTGGAAAAGAAATTACCGCTGGGTTATTTTGGCGGCATGTTGTTTAGTCTACAGCTGTTCTCAGATAGTTCGCTGGAACTATGCCAGTATAACCAGCTATTTGATGTCCGATATGAAAATCGGCAAAGAAGAACTAGGCCTGATGGGCGGCGCTTTTTTCTGGGCCTATGGTTTTGCCCAAATCCCTTGGGGCAGTGCGACGGATATTTTTGGCGCCCGCCGGGTAATACCCTTGGGTGTGGCAGCGGTTTCTTTTATGATGTTCGGTTTTGCCACCACTTCTGATTACCACGGCGCTTTGTTCTGGCGCGCGGCGATGGGACTGACTATCGCGTCCGGATTTGTCGGCAATACCGCCCTCATTTCCCGCTGGTTCAACCGCAAGGAAAGAGCTTTTGCCCTTGAGATGCACTCGGCTGGCGGCGGCGCGCTCGGTGAAGTGCTGATATTTGTCATAGTGCCTGGCATAGCGCTGCTTCTCGGTGATGGCGGCACCCTGTTCGGCCTCAAATCCTGGCGCGCTTCGACCGCGGTCATGGCTTTGTTCATTTTTGTTTCGTCCGCGCTCGCTTTTCTGCTCTTGAAATCCGATCCATCGGAAGTTGGGCTTCCTTCCATACAAAAAGCGGAAGATATCCACCATGATGAAAACACTACCTATATGCAGAATATAAAGACCGCCTTGAAAGACTCCATGCTCTGGATCGCTTCGATGAACTGGGTTGTTATAACAGTCGCGGCGCGCCTGATGCCGGGCTGGCTGCCTCTTTACGCGGCTCGCTATTATGTGCAGATACACGGCTACTCGGTAAAACAGGCAGCTGTCGCCGCTGGTATCGTCGTGACCATGATGGCTATCGGGCGCTTGATCGGGCCGCCCATAGTGGGGAAAATATCGGACAACCTGCTGCATAAAAAAGGAACCCCGCGCATGATGGTGGTCTGCATCCTGCATGTCATAACAGCAGTTATGTTCGCCGCTTTTGTCTTCCCGATGCCCAATATTTACGTGTTGTATGCTTGGTCGTTGCTGGGCGGTGTTTTAATCAATACTTTCCCGCTCATCAGTGCTACTTGCGGCGAGATATGGTCTTTGCGCATGGCTGGTTTTAACAACGCCGTGCTTAACACCTGCGGCGGGTTTTCCGGCGCAGCTGCTCTGAGCATAAGCGGTTTTGTCGCTGTAAAGTTTGCCGGGAGCAGCGGTACTTATGCCGCTGAATTCCAGGGGATATGGTATATGGCGATAATCAACGCCATTGTAGGCGTAGTTGTAAGTTATGTCCTCTCAAGGAGAGAAAAAGCAAATATCGCCGAACGCCAGGCTAGGGCTGCGGCCGCAGTTGAAGAAGAAAGCGCACAAGCGTAGTGTTTGCTGACGGTTTATTGTTTGAAGGTTATCGGCAATAAAACATGGCGTTTTTTGTATAGCCTAGTATTTACCGGCTTTATCAAGTGTTTTTAATAAATATTTAATATAAAAGCTTTGAACAAACAGCTGTTTTTAAACTTAAATTAGTTTATTTTAGTAACATTATTTGTTAATTAAATTAACAAATAATTAAGAAAAAATTCCACCCCCCCCAATTCCTTTTGTGATTTTACCTTGAATTTACTGCGAAAACAGGAGGTTATAATTTATTGGCATGTAAGTTGCGTTAAATATCAAAAAAGCAGACTGTGCGGCGTTTATACAGCTTATTAAACGGTCATTCGCCGCCGGCTTTTGAACAAGATGCGCTTCTTACAGCCGGTTTAGAAACTTTTAGTACTAGCAAAAGGCAAACGGTTCCAGAACGTAGCAAATTTCGCGGCGATACGGACCGGCATAAGAAGACGGCATATGTTTTTATTGCTACAGCCAGAAACTAAGCGGGAAGGAGGGTAACAGTATTCTGGCGCGGCATGTATTTAAATAACATATGAACAGGGGGATATTTATTATGAAAAAGAGTCTTCTGGCCTTGGTGTCCGCGTTTGTTATGTTGTCTGTGCTTGTGACCGGTTGCGGGGGGAAAAAGGAAGAGCCTAAAAAAGGCGGCCAGGCTGCGGCTCCGGCTGGCGGCAAAAAACAGGTCTATTTTGCTACCGGCACGCCAGGGGGTGTATACCAGATACTTGGCGCCGGTATGGCTAAAGTTATAAATGAAAAAAATCCCGGCATGGAAGTCGTGGCAACGACTCCGGCCCAGGTGGCCCAAGCGCCGACCATGCTCGAGAATGGCAATGCGCTTATCAGTATAGGAATGGCTTGTATGTTTGAGCGCGCCTATGAAGGCGTTGGCGAGTTCCAGGGCAAACCGCATAAGAAACTGCGCCCGGTAATGGCGATGTACGATAACCTCTTCGCTTATATGGCGCTGAAAGATTCGCCGCTCAACAATGTAAAAGATATTGCAGGCAAGACTTTTGCTACAACGGCGACCAATGTAGTCCTGATCAAAGCTGTGCTGGAAACGGCCGGTGTCGATGCCAACAGCGTAAAACTCAGGGTCATGAGCTACCAGCAAAGCGCGGAAGCGCTGAGCGACGGTGTGGCGCAGGCGACAGTGTTGACCAGTTTCCCGAAAAACGGCACGCTGGATTCTTTAGCCAGTACGAAAGGCGTCAAGTTCCTGGAAATGGACGAAGCAACAAGGGCGGTTTTCGATAAGAAGTACCCGCTCTGGAAAACCCAGCAAACTCCCGGCGGCGTTTATACAGGCATACCAAATCCCGTATGGGGCCCGACCATCTACACTGTGCTTTACACTTCCTCGGACGCTCCGGACGATGTCATCTACAACATAACCAAGACCATAATAGAAAACGTAGGCGAGATCGCCAAGATCCATCCGGCCGGCAAAGATATGACGCTAGAGACCAACAAACGCTATATCAAAGACGGCATCATGAAGCCGGGCAGGATACACCCGGGCGCGGTTAAATACTTCAAAGAAAAAGGCATAATGTGAACCCTCCAACAATACCCAAAGATTGCATGCAGTATTTTATTGGAAGGGTGGGCTTGATAAATGCTTGGGATAAGATTGAATAAAAAACCCTTGATCGGGCTGATCGGGGTAGTCTGGGCGCTATTCCAGCTGTACACAGGCTTTTTCGGCATACTGGCGCCCTTGCAGCAGCGGTCGATACACGTAGCTTTCGCGCTGGTTTTGACTTACCTGCTCAACCCGGCATCGGGAAAATGCGATAAAGAGAAGCTTTATCTTGATCAAATGCTTTGTATTATTTTGAGTGTGGGCATCGGTTTTTATGTAAGCGTCAATCATATGGCGCTTAGTCTGAATATTGGCATGTACAGTGAGCTGGAATTGTTTTTGGGCGCGGCCAGCGTTGTTTTGGTGGTGGAAGCGGCGCGCCGGCTGACCGGGTTTGCCTTACCGCTCATCTGCATTACCTTTTTAGCCTATGAAGTGGTGGGGCCGCATATGCCGGCTATAATCAGCCACCCGGGAATAAACACCGAGCAACTGGCCGCTTTTCAGGGGTTGACGACGGAAGCCATATACGGTGTAGCGACAGAAGTTTCCGCTTCTTTTATCTTCCTCTTTATACTCTATGCGCGTTTTTTACAGGAGACAGGCGGCGGGCAGGTATTTATCGACCTGGCTAGTTCTATGGTCGGCCATGTGCGCGGCGGTCCGGCCAAGATCGCCGTTTTGGGCAGTTGCTTTTTCGGTTCGATATCAGGCAGCGCGGTGGCCAATGTCGCCGGTACAGGGACATTCACCATACCCATGATGAAAAAGAATGGTTATTCGGCGCCTTTTGCCGGCGCGGTGGAAGCGGTGGCTTCTTCCGGCGGTCAGTTCATGCCGCCGATCATGGGTTCGGCCGCTTTTCTCATCTCGGAAATAGTCGGCTTGGCTTACTGGAAAGTAGCCCTGTACGCGGCCGTGCCTGCTGTACTTTACTATCTGGCCGTGTTTTTCATGGTGGACTTTGAAGCGGGAAAACTCAACCTTATTGGCCTTAAAAAAGAAGAACTGCCGCGTACGCGCGACGTTTTGGCCAAAGGCTGGCCGGCCCTGGTTTCGCCGCTTATACTCATTTACCTGTTGGCTGTCTTGCAATGGTCGCCGGCCAAGTCGGCGGTATGGGCGATAGTAGCGACGGTGATTGTCAGCATGATGTCTCCCGCTACCCGCTTGACGCCGAAAAAGATGTACGACTGTCTGGTCGGCGGCTCCACCGGCGCGGTAGATACGGCGGTAGCCTGCGCGGCGGTCGGCGTAGTGGTCGGCAGTGTTACCCAGACCGGGCTTGCTTTGAAGCTATCTTCCATTCTGGTTACCTTAGCAGGCGGCAGCCTGATCGGCCTCTTGTTTTTGACCATGGTTTCCTGCCTGATCCTAGGTATGGGCTTGCCGACAGTAGCCTGTTACCTGGTGCTGGCGGTCATGGTGGCGCCGGCGCTGGTCAATATGGGCGTGGTGCCTATCGCGGCCCATCTCTTTATCTTCTACTTCGGTATAATTTCCAACATCACGCCGCCGGTGGCTCTGGCTTCTTATGTGGCGGCAGGCATCGCGGAGACGAGCTTTTTAAAAACCAGTTTTGTCGCTTGCCGTTTGGGCGCATCGGCGTTCATCCTGCCGTTCATGTTTGCCTTTAATCCCGCCTTGGTATTGCAAGGCGACATTGCGGAAATAATCCAGTGCATAGTTACGGCTACGGTCGGCATCTACTCTTTGAGCATCGGTTTTGAGGGTTTTTGTAAAAAGATCGTCCCGGCCTGGCAGCGGGCGGTATTTATCGGTGCGGCGCTGCTGCTCATAGTGCCGGAATTTTACACAGATGTCGCCGGTATTGCTATTTTTGCCGCGATAATGTCCTTCCATGTCATGGAAACGAAAAAAGAAATGAGCGTAGGTCAAGTGCAATTTAAGGAGTGATATTTTTGGCATATCAATATATGGAATACAAAAACGACAATGGCATAGCGAGGGTGAATATCAACAGGCCGGACAAAAGGAACGCCCTGTGCCAGGAACTGATGGAAGAAATGATCGATATCTTCCAAAAAATCGACAAAGACGAAACTGTGAAAGTTGCGGTACTGACCGGCAACGGCAAAACCTTTGTGGCCGGGGCGGATATTGCGGTCATGTCACAGCTCAACGCTCCTGAGTACCTCGAGTATGGCGCGATCCTCTACCGGGTGATGGACGCGATACGAGACAACAGCAAGCCGGTGATCGCCGCGGTAAACGGTATAGCTTTTGGCGGCGGCAATGTCATCGTGCTGGCGTGCGATATCATCATCGCCGCAGACAACGCTAAATTCTCCCAGCCGGAGATACATCTTGGCATGTTTGGCGGCGGCGCCTTTCTGCCCAGTCTGGTCGGACGCTACCGGGCTTCGGAGATAGTCCTCCTGGGCGACCCTTATACAGCTGAAGAAGCTTACCGGATGGGACTGGCCAACAAAGTCGTGCCGCTCGACGAACTGGAAAAAACAGTAACGGAAATGGCCGGCAAGATTGCGGAAAAGTCGCCGCTGGCTGTGCGTTTGGGCAAAAAGAGCCTGTTAGGCGGCACTTACAGCAACCTTAAAGACGCCTCCGCGCAAAACCTGGCGCTAATCTCAGTAATGTTTGGCAGCCACGACCAAAAAGAAGGCATGAAGGCATTCCTGGAAAAACGGTCGCCAGTATGGCAAGGCAAGTAATATTTTAGTAGCAAACGAGGGGGAATATTATCATGGCAAAAGAAGTTTTTATTTTAGACGCGGTAAGGACGGCAATAGCCAATTATGGCGGAGCTCTGCGCAATATACCGTCGCGGGAACTGGCCAGCCTCGCGATCTCCAGTCTGGTAAAAAAAGCCGGCATTTCACCGGATGTCGTTGACGAAGTCATAATGGGCGAAGTGCGCCAGAGCACCGAGGCCGGCAATATGGCCAGGGTAGCCGCATTGATGGCGGGCATACCGGAAAACGTCCCGGCCTTCACCGTCAACAGGCTGTGCGCCTCCAGCATGCAGGCCGCGCGGAGCGGCTGGCAGGAAATGCTCGTCGGCGATTCTGAGGTGGTCATCGCCGGTGGCGCCGAAAATATGAGCCGCGCTGTATTTTATATCCGCGGCGGCCGTTTCGGCGATGTGCAGCCGTCCTTTGTCGATTCCAATGTAGAGGCCGGACCCTATTCCCAGCCGCCGGAAATTTATGGCAAAGACCTGTCCATGGGCATAACGGCGGAAAACGTAGCCGAGCAGTACAAAATAAGCCGTGAAGACCAGGATGCTTTTGCCTTCTCCAGCCAGCAAAAAGCGATAAAAGCCATTGACAGCGGCCGTTTCAACGACGAAATAATCCCGGTAGAAATCAAAGAGAGAAAAGGCGTCAAAATATTCAACGTCGATGAATTCCCGCGCCGTGATATCACACTGGAAGGGTTGGGCAAACTCAAGCCTGTCTTTAAAAAAGAAGGCGGCACGGTCACGGCTGGCAATGCCTGCGGCCGCAACGACGGCGCTTCGGCCATCCTCTTGGCGACCGGGGAAAAAGCCGCGTCGCTTGGCATCAAACCTATGGCAAAAATCATCGATATATCGAGAGTGGCCCTCTCGCCGCGCGTCATGGGTATCGGCCCGGTACCGGCAGTGCAGGCTGTTTTGCAGAAGACCGGCCTTAAGATAGGCGATATAGATTTATTTGAAATAAACGAAGCGTTTGCCTCGCAGGCGCTTGCCAGCGTACGCGAACTGGGCATAGATGAGGGGAAGGTAAATGTAAACGGCGGCGGCATCGCTCTGGGTCATCCGATGGGCGCGACCGGTACCCGCCTTATTACCAGCCTGGCCTATGAAATGGAGAAAAGAGGCGCCAGGTATGGTATCGCTACCCTTTGTATAGGCGGCGGCCAGGGTATGGCGACACTTATCGAGAATATGCGGCGTTGATGGAGGCTACTCATGAAAAGTTGTTTGGAAGGCGTAAAGATCGTTGAAATGTCCCACTATATAGCCGCTCCTTTTTGCGGGCAACTGCTGGCCGACATGGGCGCGGAGATAATAAAAGTCGAGCGCCCGGGCGAAGGCAATGCCGACGCCGGGCGGGAAAACGCCCCCATGTATAAAGGCATGAGCCTTTATTACGCCGCTTATAACCGCAATAAAAAGACGCTTACGCTGGACATCGGCAAAGAAGAAGGCAAGCGTATACTGCGGGAACTGGTGGCGCAAAGCGATGTGCTCATTGAGAATTTCCGGCCGGGCGTGCTCGACAAACTTGGCCTTGGCTATAAAGACCTGGAAAAGATAAACTCCCGCTTAATCATGACCTCTATCTCCGGCTATGGGCAAAACGGCCCCTACCGTGACCGTTCGGCGCTCGACATGGCGATACAGGCAGTGAGCGGCTTTATGTCGGTCACCGGCTTTCCGGAGGGGCCGCCGACCAAAGGCGGGCCGGTAGTAGGCGACTTTGTCTCCGCCCTTTATGGCGCTTTGGCAACTGTCGCGGCTTATAACTACCGCGAGAAGACCGGTAAAGGCCAGCATATTGATATCGCGCTCCTTGACTGTATGTTTACCTTCCTGGAGAACTACCCGCCGGCCTATCTCCTGTTCGGCGACGTGCCGCCGCGCTCGGGCAACGGGCGGCCCTGGACGGCGCCCTGCGGTACTTACAAGACCAAAGACGGTAAATACGTGCATTTTTCCGGCACGCAAAACGCGCTGTTCAGGAAAGTGTGCCGGGCGATGGGCCGGGAAGACCTGATCGACGAGCCTGATTACGCTACGCCTCGTTTACGCAAGACTCATGAGCCGAGACTTGACCCGATCATCATTGATTGGGTGGCGCAGTATACGCGCGCCGAAGTGGTGAAGCTGCTGGAAGGGGCAGGCGTGCCGTACGGCGAGGTGAACTCCGTCGACGAGATAACAGACGACCCGCATATCAAAGCGCGGGAAATGGTACGGACTATGAAGGACGACGTGCTGGGCGAGCTGCCGATCGTGGCCAATCCGATAAAAATGACCAATGCCAGCATGGTGTATGACATAACGCCCTCCATGCCCGGCGCGTACAATAATGAAATACTTACAAGTAAATTGGGTTTTGACCAGGCAAAGATCGAACAACTGAAAAAAGACGGCATAATCTAACAAAGGAGTGTTTGCATAATGGATGTAAAGAAAGTATGTGTAGTAGGTTCCGGCCAAATGGGGCAGCAAATCGCCCTTAACCTGGCGATAAACGGTTTGAACGTTACCCTCAATGACAACTCGGATGGAGCTTTGGAAAAAGCAAGCAAATGGGCGGAGGAATATCTGACCGGCCGGGTGGAAAAAGGCAAATTGACCGCCGAGGCCGTGGCCGATATCCAAAAACGTTTCGCCTTGGAAAAAGATCTGAAAAAAGCCGCCAGCGACGCCGATATGGTGATCGAAGCAATAGTGGAAAAGCTGGACATCAAACGGGCCCTGTTTGCCGAACTTGATAAGATATGTCCGCCGCACGCCGTATTGGCTTCCAACAGCTCTTCTTTCGTACCCTCGCAAATAGCTTCCGCCACCAACAGGCCGGACAAAGTTATCGATATGCATTTTTTCAACCCCGTCCTGGTCATGGAATTGGTGGAAATCGTGCAGGGGCCGCAAACTTCGGACGAAACGGCAGAGATAACTGCGGACGTAGGCCGTAAAATGGGCAAAACTCCAATACTCTTAAAAAAAGAAATAAACGGTTTTGTCGTCAACCGCATCCTCGGCAGGACGTTTGAAGAGGCCTGCCGCTTGCTGGAAGCCGGCATAGCCTCGGCAGAAGACATTGACATAGCTGTAACCAAAGGCCTGAGGTGGCCGATGGGCCCGTTCACTACTATGGACTTGTCCGGTATAGATACCTGCTATCTTATCCGGGTACAAAGGTTTGCCGAGTCGCAGAACGAAATAGACCGTCCGCCCGCTATTTTGAAAGATATGTATGAAAAAGGCCTGCTGGGCAGAAAAGCCGGCAAAGGCTTCTACGACTATAACAAGAAATAGGCGAAGACTAAGGAGGAACAGCTATGTCCTATCAAAACATCCTGGTGGAAAACCAGGACGGCTTAGCCACTATTACCCTGAACAGGCCGGATGTCAGAAACGCCCTCGACCCCCAAACCTGGGGCGAGATACGGGCGGCTATCAGGGAAATCAAGCAGGATAGCTCCGTGAAAGCGGTCATCCTGACCGGTGCTGGCGGCAAGGCTTTTGCCGGCGGCGCCGACATAAAATCGCTCAACAAGCGCACCCTCATGGATATGGTGAACAATGAAACAAACGACATACTCATGGAAATAACCTACCTCAACAAACCGGTCATAGCGGCCATCGACGGCTTTGCGCTGGGCGGCGGCTGTGAGCTGGCTATGGCCTGCGATATGAGGATAGCGACTGCCAAATCCAAGTTTGGCCAGCCGGAAGTAAACCTGGGCATAATCCCCGGCGCCGGCGGCACACAGCGTTTGCAGCGACTCATCGGCATGGGGCGGGCTAAAGAACTTATTTTCACTGGCGACATCATTGACGCCGCCGAAGCGCACCGCATCGGCCTCGTGAACAAAGTGGTGGAAAGCGGCGAAGACCTTATGCCGGCCGCCAAAGAAATGGCTGGCAAGATACTGACTAAGGGCCCTGTGGCGGTCAGCTTGGCCAAGATGGCGATAAACGTCGGTGCGGACACTGACCTGAGAGCGGGCCTCAATTTTGAACGCTACTGTCAGGCCATAGCGTTTGCCACGGAAGACCGTATGGAAGGTACGGGCGCTTTCATCGAGAAACGTCCGGCGGAATTTAAAGGTAAATAACTATTGCTATAAAAAGGGGTAGTGGTGTCTGTGGATTACGGGAAAAACTATGATTTTACAGATAAAGTAGTGTTAGTTACCGGCGGCGGCGGTTCCATCGGCTGCGCCATAGCGGAGGCCTTCCTGGCCTGCGGGGCGAAAGTTGGCATCGCCGATATCAGCAAGGAGAACATACAGGATGCGCTCAATACATTGGCAGCCGGCGAACGCGCCAAAGGCTTTATCTGTGACGTGACCAACGTCGCCAGTATACAAACGCTGGTAAAAGATCTGGTGGATTGGCAGGGCCGGATAGACGTACTGGTAAACCATGCCGGTCTTAATATCAGAAAACCGGCGGTGGAGTTTACTGAAGGTGATTGGGATACTGTCATAGACGCCAACCTTAAGGGGATTTTCTTTATGGCGCAGGCTGTTGGCAAGGTTATGATAAAGCAAAATGGCGGTAAGATAATAAACACCGGCTCGGTCTCTTCGGTGCGCGGCCATCCTAACCTGGCCGTCTACGCAGCCTCCAAGGGCGGCGTGGTGCAGCTGACCAAAGTGCTGGCCAACGAATGGGCGCCTTACAACATCAATGTCAATGCCATTGGGCCTGGCTATACAGTGACAAAACAGACGGCAGACTATGTGAAAGACCCCAAAGTATTCGCAAGCCTGACCGACAAAATTCCCATGAAGCGGCTCGGCGCCACTCGGGACATGGCAAACGCCGTGCTTTTCCTGGCCTCGGAGGGAGCGTCTTATATAACCGGACACACCTTGTTTGTTGAGGGCGGGCGGCTGATAGACTAACCTTTTCACGGCGGTAGGAAACTCTACAGACAAACGGAGAGATGGGCATGAACAATATATTGAAAAGCAAAACTCCCATGATGGTGACAAAATATGCGATAGACAGCTACGCCAAAAGCACGGACAACCACAACCCGGTCTATTATGACCAGTCTGCGGCGGAAGACGCCGGTTGCGGCAAAGTAATAGCTCCGTCGTGTTTTTTCGGACAACTGTCTTTTTCCAAAATCATACTGGGGCAGGAAGACTATATTCCGACCGGCGGCGTACACGTCAAACAAAAATATAAATTTTGCGGTCCGGTCAAAGAAGGCGACAGGATAACCGTGGAACTCGAAAGTGTGAAAAGAAAAGACGACAAGAACCGGGACATGCTGGAATACCATATTGATTTTGTCAACCAGGACGGCGTGGTCGTGTGCCAGAGCATAATGATCAATATGCTCAACCCGGTATGAAAGGAGGCTTTTAAATTGCTGACGGCATTGTTTAGTGATTTTACCCCGGAAAGCAAACTTCTCCCTGTAGTAAAACATGTTTGCCTGTCCAAAATTCAGGAATTTTGCGTGATGAGCCAGGCGGCCGGCCCGATACACGTGGACACGGCGTATTGCGCCAAAACGCCGTTTAAAAAGCCTCTGGTACCGGGCTTCATGATTTCCGGCTATGTGGCGGAGATGATGGAAAACAATTTTGGCGAAGACTGGTTCAACAGCGGCGAGATGGAAATAAGTTTCGTCAAACCGGCGCAACCGGGCGACACGCTTTTGGTGGAGGGTACGGTAAGAGAATATGCGGACGGCAAACTGTCCGTAGAAATAAATGTTACCAACCATAAAGGCGGCAAGGTCGCCAAAGGGGCCTGCGCCTTGACGGTAACGGACAGAGGGTGATGCCATGCTGGCTATAGTAAAGACCTCCCGCCAATACGGCGGCGTGGAAGTAAAAGAAGCAGAAAAACCAAAGATAAAAACGGCGGAACAGGTGCTGGTCAAAGTAAAAAGCGCCGCTATCTGCGGCAGCGATATCCATGCCTATGAATATCCGCCCAGCTATGAATTCATTGAGGTGCCGGTCATTCTGGGGCATGAATTTTGCGGTATCGTCGAAGAGGCGGGCGTCAGTGTCAAAGGTTTCAAACCCGGCGATATCGTGATGGGCGAGTCCAACAAATACTGCCGCACCTGTGAAAACTGCCGCCAGGGCAAGACCAACATCTGCTACAATTCCAAAATGACCGGCCTTCATGTGGACGGCGTCATGGCCGAATATGTGGCGATAGACGAGCATCTTTTGCACCATGTGCCAAACAATCTCAGCTATTCCGAAGGCGCGGTGGCGCAGGCCGCTACGGTCAGCGTACACGGCCTGGAAAAAACAACGGTCAAACCGGGTGATACCGTACTGGTCTTCGGGCCGGGCATTGTCGGCCAGGCAGCGGCGCAGCTAGTGCGCCTGAAGGGCGCCAGCAAGGTATTTATCATCGGTACGGCGGCCGATGAAGGTTTGCGGTTGCCGATGGCGCGGGCGCTGGGTTTTGCGACTATCGTCATAGACAAGGAAAGCATACCCGCCGCGCTGCAAAAATGCGGCCTGCCGGACAAAGTGGATACGGTCGTCGAATGTACAGGCGTGGCCGCCGCTTTTCTTGAAGGGATAAACCATTTGAAAAAAGGCGGACAGTTGACTATCCTTGGCATATACAACAAGCCTTTTGAAATACCCATGACCCAACTGGTGAGAAATGAAATCGTACTCAATACCAGCTATACTTCTTCCTGGTACGATTACGAGAAGACGCTTCAACTGTTGTCACTGGGCGATTTGAAACTGAAAGAACTATGCAAAGAATACCCGATAGAAGAAGGCGTGCAGGCGTTTGAGGACGCCGTCGCCAAAAAAGTGACCAAACCGGTCATCGTATTTCCCTAAATTTTAGGTGAAGAGGTGTATGAAATGCCGCCAAAACCGACGAAAAAAGTAGTGCTTACAATTGCGCCGACCGGCAGCCTGCCGACGAAGGAATCCAACCCCAACGCGCCGCTGGTAGCTAAAGAAATAGCCAAACAGGCCTATGAATGCTGGCAGGAAGGCGCGGCTGTAGCGCATTTCCATGCGCGTGACGAAGAGGGCAAGCCTTCTTCCAATGTGGAACTGTTCCGCGAAATAATCGCCGAATTGGATAAATACCCCGATATGAATGTGATACGCCAACTGTCGACCGGCGGGCGTACCGGTAAAACCGCTCAGGAACGTGGGCAGATGATTTGCCTGGCGCCCGAGATGGCCAGCCTGTCCACCGGGTCTTCCAATTTTGCCGTAGGCTGCAACTTCAACGACGGCGAACTCATCTCCTACCTGGCAGGCCAGATGAAAGAATATAAAGTAAAGCCGGAAATAGAGATATTTGACGCGGCCATGATACCGAACGCCCTTCGTTTGGTGGAAAATAGTGAAGTAGCGGCGCCGCTGCACTTTAACTTCGTACTGGGGCTCAGGGGCTCCCAACCAGCCACGCCGGAAACTTTAATGTTTTTATATAGCCAGCTTCCGGAAAATTGCACCTGGGGCGTCAGCGTCATAGGGAAAGACCAGGTCCCCCTGTCCACTATGGCGCTGGCCCTTGGCGGCAATGTCCGCGTGGGCGTCGAAGACAACCTGTATGCGGAAAAAGGCGTACTGGCGACCAATCTCGGCCTTTTGCGCCGCATGAAAAACATCGTCCTTGCTATGGGCAAAGAGCTGGCCACGCCGGATGAAGCAAGAGAAATACTCAGCATTCCCAAAAGGTAACAGGCAACTTCACAATTGGAGGTTGTATAATGGAGCTTAAAGAATTAGAATATAAAGTGGAAAACAAAATCGCCACCATTACCCTTAACCGTCCGGAGCAGATGAACGCTATGGTGGCGGAGATGTATTACGGGCTCATCGACCTTCTAGACAAAGCTGACAATGACGATGGCGTTAGGGCGATCGTGGTCACCGGGCATGGCCGTTGTTTTTGCGCCGGACAGGATTTGTCCGCCGGCAACAAATTCGGTCAGCAGGTAAACAGCATCGAAGAGTACCGGGACCGCGGCGGCCAGGTAGCGCTGCGCATCCACAAACTTAACAAACCGTGTATCGGCGCCTTGAACGGCGCGGCTGTGGGAGTCGGGATAACCATGACCTTGCCTATGGATATGCGTATAGCCTCCGGTAAGGCGAAGATAGGCTTTGTCTTCTCCCGCCGCGGCATCATCAACGAAGCGTGCAGCAGTTATTTTCTGCCCCGTTTGGTTGGCGTTTCTAAAGCGCTGGAGTGGCTGATGAGCGGGCGGACGTTCACCGCCGAGGAAGGCTTTGAACACGGTCTGTTTACCAAAGTGGTGGAGCCGGAAGAAGTGCTGCCGACAGCCTACGCTTATGCGCGCGAGATAGTCGACAATGCGGCGCCGGTTTCTGTGGCCCTGGCTAAACGGCTGGTCTGGGATATGCAGAGCGCATCCCATCCTATGGAGGCGCACGACTTTGAGTCGTTATGTATGTATTACCTTGGACGCGGCGCGGACGCCAAAGAAGGAGTAGCATCCTTTATGGAAAAACGGCTGCCGGACTGGCAAATGAGCACAACAAAAAATATGCCGCCGTTCTTTCCGCTTAGGGAAGAGCCGGTTTTCCGCGGCAAGTAGGGAGCTTTTTCATGAAATCTAGGATATGTGACATGTTCGGAATAAAATACCCGATAGTAAAAGGCGGCCTGCAATGGCTATCTAAGGCCAAACTTGTAGCCGCGGTGGCTAACGCGGGCGGGTTGGGCCTCTTGTCCGCCACGTCCCACCCGGATAAAGCATCTCTGGTCGCGGAGATACGAAAAACACAGGCATTGACCGATAAACCGTTTGGCGTCAATATTTCCATGTTGCCGGGCAAAACGCAAGAAGCGCTGACGGAAGAGTTTTTTGCCGCTGTATTGGAGTGCGGCGTGAAGATCGTCGAAACTTCGGGGCGCAGCCCGGAAGCCTATATCCCTCGCCTGCACGAAGCGGGAGTCAAAATCATCCATAAGGTGCCGGCTGTGCGCTATGCCAAAAAAGCTGAGCAGGTCGGCGTGGACGCTGTTTCGATAGTAGGTTTTGAATGCGGCGGCCATCCGGGGCTTGACGACGTAACGACAATGGCTTTAGTGCCGCGCGCTGCCGCAGAACTAAAAGTGCCGCTCCTGGCGGGCGGCGGCGTGGCCGACGCCCGCGGGTTTGTCGCTATGATGGCTCTTGGCGCCGACGGCGTCGTTATGGGCACGCGCTTTGTCCTTAGTGAAGAATGCGACGTACACCCGGATTTCAAAAAACGTTTGCTGGCGGCACAGGAAACCGATACCAAAATGGTGCAGTATTCTATCCGCAATCCTATCCGTGCTCTGCACAACGGAGCGGTCGATAAGGTCGCGGAAATGGAAAAACGTGGCGCTACGCTGGAAGAACTTTTGACCATAACAAGCGGTATAAACGGGCGCCGCTGCTGGTATGAAGGCGATACCGACGGCGGGGTGCACGCCACAGGCCAGTGTATAGGGCAGATAAACGAAATAAAACCCGTAGCTCAGATCATCGAAGAGATAATGCAGGGGGCGGAAAAAATACTGGCCCGGTTGCAGGAGAAATAATATGTTTGGCTCTAGGCTAGCAAAAGTGTCTAAAGTTCTTGATAATATTACTCAAACTGGCCATTAAAGTTTTTTTGTTTTCCCAAATCTCCATTTACATTCTTTAAGGTGCAAATGAAAATTGGTTTTTACACCATTGAATTTCGCTAGTCTGCGTTTAGTAAAGCTCCAAAAAGCTTCTATGTCGTTGATATGGCATTTCCTGTTGCTAAATTCTTTGCTGTGATTTACATGAAAGTGCTTTTGATAGCCGACATCAACAAGTCCGTTATATGCTTTTCATTTATCAGTGTGGCTGACGCTTTCAAGTGATACTTTACCGCGAATTATTGCTTGCAGCGTGTTTTTCGTTACATCAGATACTATTTTTGTGTATACTCCGCCGCCTCGTTCATAAATACCAAGGCACTTGGCTGTTAATGTTTTTTGTCTAGCGCAACGGTTAGTAAACTTTTATCAAAACACAAATTTTGATTTGTTTTTAAACAGGAAAGCCTCCGGGAATTCTCCCGGAGGCTACTGTTTTTTTGATAAAGAAGGTGGTGCAAGCCAAAGATTGCTTTCATGAAGCACAAATGCTACATGAAGAGAAGCAGGCTGACAGCCATAACCATCATGCCTGCCACTAAGCCGTAAATGGATAAGTGGTGTTCGCCATACTCCCTGGCGGAAGGCAGTAACTCATCCAGTGAGATAAATACCATAATCCCTGCGACCGCCGCGAACAAAAGGCCATATACCACATCGCTCATAAAAGGCAGCAAAATTAAGTAACCGATGATAGCGCCGATTGGTTCCGACAGCCCGGATGCAAGGGAATAAAGAAATGCTTTTTTCTTGTCGCCGGTTGCATAATAAATAGGCACAGATACGGCAATTCCCTCGGGAATGTTATGAATCGCGATTGCTATTACAATAGGGATAGCTAGGGAGGGTTCTTGTAAAGCTGAAACGAAAGTTGCCAACCCTTCGGGGAAGTTATGTACCGAAATAGCCAAAGCGGTAAATAATCCAGTGCGCATCAATTTTTCCTTATCTTTTTCTGCCGGTTTGTCTTCGTGCATTTTATGGATTTCGTGCGGGTTGTCTTTTTTTGGAATGCAATGGTCAATGCTGCCTGTGAGCAGCATACCGGCAAAAAAGGCGACTACAGTGACGATGGCGCCATCTTTTGCGCCAAGAGCAGCCTGTAGTGAATTTTGCGCCTTAAAAAATATTTCTATCGTGGAAACATAAATCATGACGCCAGCGGAAAAGCCGAGGCTTATAGATAAAAATTTCGTATTGGTATTTTTAGCAAAAAATGCCATAGCGCTGCCAATACCGGTAGAAAGGCCGGCTAATACGGTTAAACCAAACGCCAGCCAAAGATTATCTTGCATCTAGTACCTCCTTGCGTATTTTAGTTAGCTTTAGCTAACTTATATATGATTAGTATACTTGTCTTTTGTTTTGAAAGCAACCTTATTTTAGGGAAGGCTGTATCTTATGATTTTTAAAAACCCAAAACTGTAGTGTACAGCCAACATCTCAGGGCGGTTTTATCAAACCTCTTCTAAAAATCGAGTGAATAATTTTTGTGGCAAAAAAAGAAAAGGCCTGCATTTCTGCAAACCTTTATGTTTACTATGGCGGAGAGGGTGGGATTCGAACCCACGGTTGCTCACACAACACTTGATTTTCGAGTTATACATAAGTCATTTTAGCATGCCTTACCTGAATTTACAACATTCCAATTAGTCGCGTTGTTACTGGTTTTTTTGACGATCATGTGTTAGCTGGCTTTACTTAAATTTGGCTGAGCTTTGGGAAGTTGTTATCAAATTGTTATCAAAAACGAAGTCGTATTGTCAGGAAAAAAGCTACTCTTTTCTATAGCGCTTCTCGCCTTGTGAATTGCCGTTGCTGCCTACTCGTCCCAAAATAACCTCATACTTCTTCCCGTAACTGACATTAGCGCGATACGCAATATTATCAATAGCTACCCAAAAAGAAGCATCGTCGTCACCTATATCAATACTGAGGTCTGCATTTGCTGGAAACCCCGGAATATTCCTCGGGCTGTCCGCTGTGAGGATTTTGCAGTTCTTGGCGTTCAAAACTAGGCTATCGGCAAGATCCAGGGCCATCATGGAGCTTTGTTCGGGTGTCGCTTTCCACTTTCCATACATGATACTTTGCGCATCGGCCACGGCTTTAGAGGAGGATGAAGATGATGCGCTGGAAGACGCGGGCACAGCTTTCTTTTGCGCAAGGGTATAATTCTCAAATACCTTCGCGATCAAAGCCGAGCTTATAAGCTGTACTTGCGGCACATCATTAAAAGCAAGATAGCCGACTTCAAAACTGTTATCATTATGGAGCACAAACTGTTGGGTCACTTTTACCGGCGCGTCCCTATAAGTACATCCTCCTGAAAATTCTACTACTTTTCTTTTGTCGCTAGTTTCAAAATATTTCCAGTTAGGATCAGAAAAAAAGGCGTTATATGCGTTTCCTATACTTACGTTGGGATAACTATTAAAATGTCCGTCTCTTACGACAGAGGTACGCGGATCGAGGCTTGTTAAGGCATTTGGTTTGCCGCCGCAGCCTGATGCTAACAGCAGAAAGATCGTTATTAAAAACAGCCAGCTTTTTCTCATGATAGCTCCTTGTCAGTCAGTTTATAGGCGGCTCGCCGTACTGATTGGCGTCTGCCATTCCATTTTTAAATATGAGCAAATACAAAACATACATCGATAGAGGCGGCACTATGGCCCAAACAGCGCTTTTCCCGTAGTTATGCGCTCCACGCACTGCTATGGATAAACTCAGCACAAGTGTTATTAGCGACACAATAGTGCTTATGCCGATCATCTCAGCCTCCAAAATGATTAAGTTGACGATTCCAAGGCCTACTATATATAAACTCATTACCCAAAACCTTTTGCGGCTTATACGCCCTTGCCAGGAGCAATATTTATCCCAGATAGATTGGCCTTGTTTGCTAACCGCGTTTTGCGCAGATATTGATGGAGATATTGCCGCTACTTCCATATCACTCCCACAAGCAGCGCAGACTCTGGAGTTTTCTATATTCTCCTTGCCGCATTTTGCGCAACATAAACATTCTTCCGCAGGCCCCTCATTTTTGCCTTTTGCGGTTACGGCTTCATAAGCCACGATGATTGCGTAAAGAGCGGCAATACCACCCACAATATACATTATCCAGGTGCAAATTACTGGAAGAACTTCACCTAGGAAGCGGATAATTGCCCCAACGACTATAAGCCCAACTACCCAAGGCAACAGAGCCGCCGCGATTTTATAGACAACAACAATTATAAGTATAATAATAAGTATCTCGATCATAGCTACCACCCTTGCCATTAGTTTTCGCAATATGTTTTTTCAAAGCATTTAACCTGTACTTTTTGTAAACAAACCTTACTTAAATGTCCGTTCTTCGCTGACCAGTTCCGACATATTGATGTCCAGCTCTTCGGCCAGCTTATAAAGTATGGGCAAAGAAACACAGCCCGGATAGTGGCCGTGCTCGATCTTAGACAGATAGCTTTTGCTGATACCTACCTTCTTGGCCAGATCTTCCTGGGTATAGCCTTTAAGGCGTCTGTAATAAAGTATCCTTGCCCCGACCGTACGTATTTTTTCCATCAGCATGGCAAACACTCCAAAGCAATTTATTATACTTATGTGTATTATCCAATATTTACGCGGCTTTTGTATTGAAGAATAGTTCAAGAAGTTGAATAATAGTGGACTTTTCATTTTATCCGCAAATTTTTAGCAAGAAGAGAGGAAAAAATATATAGATGAATACGGGAAAACAGCAAAACTGCCGGAATGTAACTCCGGCAGTTTCTTACGTTCCCTATGTTCCCTATGTTCCCTATGTTCCCTGTGTGTTTAAAGGAGCATAGCTCCCGGCGTAAAGCGCCTATTAAATATGCCACTCTTTTGATGCTAAGCATACAGATATATAATATGCAGTTGTGAAAAGGCATTATGCCACGCTTTCTTCCTTGTTTTCAGCTTTACGTCTTTCCTCAAACTCTTTTACCGTGTCCCAGCCCAGCATTTCCGTAAGTGCAGCGGCGACTACTGAGTTTATCGCATTGCCGAAAGCCGGTATAGCCTGGAGAAACATACCCGCCATACCTTTACCTATCTTACCGATCATGAAGGTCTTGGCCATTTCCTTGGCGCTGTTCTTGGTCACAGATACACCTAGCGCGTTTCCGAGGGCCATGATCATCGTGCCCTGGATAGCGGACAGCATGAGCATATCTGAACCGGGGAGCTTGGCCGCGCCAATAGCTCCCGCCGCTATAGTTGCTGTGTGTATGATGTACCGGCACTTTCTTTTTTCTTTAACTGTCATATTGTTCCTCGAACTAAAAAAGCGCGACTCAAGCGCATAATTTGCACTTGTCGCAGTTTTTTCTGGTGTAGTTGCCTTCTTCATCTTTCGTGATGCAATCGCTTTCTCCCCAACATTCCACATAGATGGAGTAAGCTTCCGGAGAGAAGTTTTCGACAAAGCTCTCGGCTTTGCCGTCATCGGCGTAGTAGAAGATTTCGCCGCAGTTGGAGCCGATGTCTTCATCACTCCATAAAAAGTGGATGGTTATATCCGGGAACAACTCGGCAAGTTTGGCTATAACCGGCTCCGGAGCAGACCAGGCGGTTTGAAAGCGTATTTCATTGGCGTAGGTATATATTTCCACATCCATAGCATTCCACTTGGTGCCCCAGTTGTCTATACACCAGCTATACCAGTCCCGGTGGCCATAGGCTTTGAGGTTGTTGAAAGCTTTTTCGCCGAGTTCGAGACTTGCTGATTTGTTTTGCAGTAGTAGTTCTATATATTGCGGCAGGGATATTTTCTTTGTTTGCTTGCAGTAATTGCTGTAACGCAGGTGGAGAAAGTCTTGTATCTCACCGCTCTGTTTGTATAGATAGACAGCAAAACTGAGATCCTGTACACTGCTGCACTCGATAGCCAGGTCTTCAGGCATGGGTAGCAGTTTGTTAAAGTCGAAAGCGGTTTTCTCGTCTTTGACGGCTTCCAGCAGGTCTTTTATCCGATTTTCTTTACCTTCCAAGCGAAGGATGTTTTGTACATAGTTAGGCATAGTTTTACCTCCTCAAAATGAAAAAACACCGCTGTTGCGGTGTTTTACAATGTTTGTCTTTATATATCCAGCAGTTTGGTATAGTCTCGTCTAGCGTGAAGTACTCTATATA
>JAVBME010000006.1:0-88430 GCA_031552765.1 Acidaminococcales bacterium
TTCTGCTTTAAATGGCCTTACGCCGGCTCAGGTTGCCGGGTTAAAGCTGACTAAAAAACAAAAACGGGAGTATTTGCTTGTGGTTTGACGGAATCCTATGGGTTTTTGTTCTATTTTTTCATGTTTACTTTACAGTGCCTAGTTTTTCATTCAGTTGAAAATTTCACAAAGGCTTTTATATAAGACTTTAAAGCTGTGCGAGCGATTGCAGTCTGGGTGCATGTGTTTGGCAATACGGCGTGAACCATCTATTTGTTGATATAGACCTTTGGTTATTTTCTTAAGTAATTGTTTGGGATTTCCCAGGTTGTCGGGGTTGCGATAGAGCTTGTTGTCTTGGTGCTGTGCCAGATGTCTTAAGCCCAAGGCATTTTCTACTGCTACAAGATCGCCCAGATAAAAACTTTCTATTTCGTGACAGGCTATGCGAACGACAGCATCGGTACGCCCGGCGCTCGCACAGATGGTTTTCAAATTTTTTTTGATGTGAATGCAATTTCCGCTGTCTTGGTCGCGAATAACAAAGAAGATGGAATCAGGTGTTAGCCAGCTGCGGATTTTACGATTAATATTTTTTTCGAGATCCTGTTTTCCTTCAAAAACTATATAGCGTATATCTATTGTTTCTTCTTGAGTAGGAAAACTCATTTTTATCAATTCTTCTAGCATTGCCTGGGCAGAAGGTTCTTCTAAGAGAAAAACAATTGTTTTCATTGCAGGTCTACCCCGGGGAAAAATCCTTGTTTCCACAAGTAGCCCATCTGATCACCATCAGCCATATAAGCGGATATCTGTTTATCGTCCCTGGCCCGATAAACAGAGGTAAAGCCATTGTTTTTGGATAACCAGAATACTTCTTCCAATAGTGCTGCGTTTAAGAAATCCGGTGAATGAGTAGAAACAAAAACCTGTCCCCCCTGGCGTTTGCTGGCATACGAACGAAACTCTTCGGCAAGTTCCATCAAGAGCTTTGGATAAAGCTGATTTTCCGGTTCTTCCACACACAAGAGCGGGTGAGGATTAGGGTCATGCAGTAACACTAGATAGGCAAACATCTTAATGGTTCCGTCTGAAACATAGCGGTCAATAAAAGGATCTTTAAAAGATCCGTCGCGAAATTTAAGCAGCAGGCGGCCGTCCGCGGTGGCTTCCGGCATAATATCTCCGATGCCGGGGACACGTTTTTTCATTCTATCCAATATATCATTGAAAGCTTCAGGGTAATTTTCATACAAATCATTCGCGACTCTTTGCAAGTTGTCGCCGGTAGGTGATAAATGTTCGAGATAACCGGAGACATCTTTGCTGCCTCTGGCCGCTTCGATGTGAAAATTTGATACATGCCAGTTTTCTATAATCTGCCGAAAGGCATTGGCTGCCTTGAATTTTTGAAATTGCCCCAAGCCTTTGATTGCCAGTATATCGGCGCTTTCCAAAGTTTGGTATTCGCGTTTTAATTCTTCATCGGGTTTGTCAAAATCTTCCTCATTGCTAATGGCAAAACCTTTGCCTGCGGAAAAATCCAAAAAATGAAATGAAGAGCCATACGAGCCTCTTTTATAGCGCAATAATTCATGGCGTACGATAGGGCGGTTTTTTTCGTTGCCAATAACCAATTCGTATGTTACAAGACGTTCTTTGCCACTGATGTGCATGCGATATTGCAATTGGATGAAAATATTTTCCCCCTCATGTCCACGGGAAACCACCTCTTTAAAACCGCCTCTGCTCTGCAGTGCGCGGCTGACGTTGTGCGTAAGACAATCTTTTAAAAAGCCGAATACATCAAACAGCGTGCTTTTTCCTGTTCCGTTGGCGCCCACAATAACGCAAAAACTGGGAATGTTTTTTATATCAACGTTTTGAAAAGCTTTAAAATTTTTCAACCGAATAGTCTCAATTTTCATAGCAATTCTCCTTATTTTAAGCATTGATCGATTTATTATAAAGATTTGCAAAATCGATTATGTACATTTTACTGTATTTTGCCTTGTTTGTGAATGGACAAACAAAAACACCCCTACGTTTTTAGAGGCGTTTACAAAAACCCTATGTAATTTGGTGGAGGCGAGGGGAGTCGAACCCCTGTCCAAAAGCATTGCCACAAGACTTTCTCCGAGCGTAGCCGCAAGTTTGTATTTTACCGGTAAAGCGCCTGGCGGCGGGCTATTTACCGGCTAGCCCTCAAAGTTTCCCTTCTGGCTCTCAGGGCCAATTGCCGAAGGTAAGCCCGCTAAAGTGACACCCTGCTCCAGCCCCGCAGGCTTAGGCTGGTAGGATGCTGGCGTTAAGCCGCCAGAGCAAAATTATCTTCTGCGTTTAAAAAGGGTCCACCGTTTAACGGTCTAATGGAACACCGGCTCGCTTATCTTGCCACACCTGCCCCTGTCGAAACCAGTACGCCCCCGGTTTGCAGGCACTATGGCCTAATTGTCATTCTAACATAGTTATCGTACAGATACAAATAAAAGATAAGCCGTGGTATAATTTGTTTATCTGGAAGAAAGGCGTATGGAAATGTCCGATACTTTAAAAGGCACTGTTTACAGCATATTATCCGCCAGTTGTTTTGCCGTGCTGGCTATTTTCATCCCTTATGCCATTAAGGGCGGCAGTAATACCGTGACCTTGATGTCGACGCGTTTTGTCTTGGCGGCGGTTGTGCTGTGGAGCATGGTTCGTTACCGCGCTCTGCCGCTGGTGGCGCCGCGCAAGATGGCGGCGGTGATGCTGATAGGCGCTGCGGGTTACGGCGTGACTTCCGCCTGCCTGGTGCAGGCTGTGGGACGCACGGGCGCGGCGATGGCCGCGCTGCTTCTTTATTTGTACCCGGCGCTGGTAACGGTGGTGACGGCCGCGCTGGGCATGGAAAAGTTTAGCCGCAACAAGCTTTTTGCTTTGATCCTGTCTTTTGCCGGTATGGCGCTGGTGCTGGGCGGGGCGGAGGTGAAGCTCGACTATGTGGGGGTGCTGTTTGGCCTGCTGTCTTCTTTGTTCTATACTTTTTATATCACGGCGGGCGCGCATTTTACCAAGGGGGTGCAGCCGCTTTTGACGACTACGCTTATCGTAAGCGGCGCGGCGGCGCTCTATGTGTTTTCGGCGCTGTTTAGCGGCCAGTTCACGCTTGCCGTAAGTTTTTCCGCCTGGCTGGCTACTTTGGGCTGTGTATTTTTTTCTACCTTGCTGTCGATACTGTTTTTATTTGAGGCGATAAAGCTTATCGGACCTAGTAAGGTTTCCATCATCAGCACGATAGAGCCGGTCATCACGATAGCTTTAGCGGTGGTTTTATTGGGCGAGAGTTTTGTTTTGCTACAGTCTGTGGGGGTGGCTTTTGTAATCAGTAGCATACTTATTTTACAAAAACAGTAACTGGGTAGTGGCAAAAAATGGTTTTTATGCCATGATATAAATATACAATAAGAGGTTTAATTATGTTCAAAATGTTAGTCCTTGATGTGGACGATACAATAATCACGACGCGCGATAAACTGGCGCCGGCGACTAAAGAGGCCATAGAAAAGGCGCGGCGGCGTGGGGTACAGGTGGCGCTGGCCAGCGGCCGCATGCACCAGGCGATGAAGAGCCTGGCCAATACTTTGGAACTGGAGCTGCCGCTTATCAGCTGTAACGGCGCGATGATAAGGAATCTCGACGGATCTGTGGTGACCAAGGAGGTTTTGGACGCCGACGCGGCGCGGGCAGTGGTGCGTTTTTTCCGTGAAAATGAGCGCATCATGCAGCTATACCGCCAGGACGGGCTGTTTTCCCTCGAAAAATGCGAGCGCACCTGGCGGCTGGAGGAGAGCGAAGGCGTGCCGTGTACGATCATCGGCGAAGATGATTATAGCGCGCGCCATGACGACCTTTTAAAACTGCTCATCCGCCTGGAACCGGGCGAGGTGCCAGGTTACAGGCAGGCGGTGGCGGAGAGGTTTTCCGGCCTGGTGAGCGCTGCGCTCAGCCACAACGTGTATATGGAATTTACCAATAAGGGCGTAGATAAAGGCCGTGCGGTGGCTTTTTTGGCAGAGAAGCTGGGCATCGCGCAACAAGAGGTCATGGCGATAGGCGATTCGCCTAATGATATGAGTATGCTGGCCTGGGCCGGATTTAGCGTGGCTATGGGCGGCGCTTTGCCGGAAGTGGCGGCGGTGGCCGACGCGTCTACTTTGCCTGTCGACGAGGACGGGGCGGCGCTGGCGATAGAAAAGTATATTTTAAGGTGTTGATAGATATGTCGTCTGATAGTATTTTGCAGGATAAGGTAGATTACCTGCTGAAAGGGCTGTCTGCTTGTAAGGCGCCTTTGGTCATGTTTTCCGGCGGCGTGGACAGCACTGTGCTGGCCGCGGCGGCCAAGCGGGCCAGCAGCGGGCGGGTAGCGGTATTTACCGCCATATCTCCCACGATGCCGCAAGCGGAGGTCGAGGAGGCACGAAGCCTGGCCGCGGCGCTGGGTATAGAGCACGTGGAGTTTTATATTGATGAGACGGAGAAGGCGGATTTTGCCGCCAACGATAAAGACCGCTGCTATTATTGTAAAAGATACCGCCTGGATGCTGTTGCCGACTGGGCGAAGAAAAACGGCTTTGATTGCTTGCTGGAAGGGTCAAACGCCGACGACCTGTTAGACTACCGGCCGGGTATGCGGGCGCTGAAGGAGCGTCCCGAGGTGGGCAGTCCGTTGAAGGACTGCGGTTTCACCAAGGCCGACATCAGAGAGACCGCCCGTATCTGGGGCTTGGCAGTATGGGACAAGCCGGCCGCCGCTTGTCTGGCGTCAAGGCTGTCCTACGGCATACCGATAACAAAAGAGCGCCTCAGGGCGATAGAGGAAGCGGAACTTATCGTGAGGGAATGCTGCCCGGCGGGCAGCGTTCGGGTGCGCCACCACGGCGGTCTGGCGCGCATCGAGGTGGAGAAGGAATATTTGCCGCTGCTGGCGGCGCCGGCGGTGGCCGGGGTATTGGCGCGGCGGCTCAGGGCGCTAGGCTTTTCTTTTGTGGCGCTCGATCTTGACGGCTATAGTACCGGCAGCTTGAATAAACTTATCGCGGAAAAAGAAGGAGGCAAAGATGGCTAAGGTATCTAAGAGCATCACCGAACTTACAGGCAATACCCCGCTGCTGGAGTTGTCGCGCTATGCGGCGGCCAGCGGGCTTTTGGGCGTAAGGGTACTGGGCAAGCTGGAATATTTCAATCCTTCCGGCAGTGTGAAAGACCGTGCGGCGCTGGCTATGGTGGACGACGCGGAAGCAAAAGGGTTGCTTTTGCCTGGCGGCGCTATCGTCGAGCCGACCAGCGGCAATACCGGCGTGGGGCTGGCCATGGTGGCGGCGGCGCGCGGCTATGCGCTGACGCTGACCATGCCGGAGACCATGAGTATAGAAAGAAGGAAGCTGCTGGCCGCTCTGGGGGCGAAAATAGTCCTGACGCCGGGCGCGGAGGGGATGAACGGCGCGATAAAAAAGGCGGAAGAGCTTGTGGCGTCGATGCCCGGCTCTTTTATGCCGCAGCAGTTCAAAAACCCGGCTAACCCGAAAAAACACTATGAAACTACCGGCCCTGAGATCTGGCGGGATACGGAAGGGTACATAGACGCCTTTGTGGCGGGCGTCGGCACTGGCGGCACCATTTCCGGCACAGGCGGCTTCTTAAAAGAAAAAAACAGTATGATACAAATAGTTGCCGTAGAGCCGGCGGATTCCCCTGTCCTGTCGGGCGGCGCGCCGGGGCCGCATGGTTTGCAGGGTATTGGAGCGGGCTTTGTGCCTGATATTTATAAAAAAGAAGTAGTCGACGAGGTGGTGACCGCGCGTCTGAGTGACGCTACCGCCGCCGCCCGCCTACTGGCGACGAGCGAAGGCGCGCTTGTCGGCATATCGAGCGGGGCTGCGTTGTGGGCGGCGACCGAGTTGGCGCGGCGGCCTTCCTTTGCCGGCAAGACGATAGTAGTATTGCTGCCTGATACTGGCGAGCGGTATCTTTCGACACAATTGTTCGAATAGGAAAGGGTGTCCAACATGGCAAAAAGAAAGGTCTACTCCTGCGTGGGCCGGGACGAGGTATGCATAGTCGAGCAGATGGAAAAAGCCGTGCAGGTGTTTACTATGGACAGCGCGGGACAAAAGTATGTGGGCAAGATTTTTGACGACGAAAAAGCGTGCGATGAATACCTCGATGCCCTCGACAGGGAAAAAGCGGCCCAGGGCCTTGCGATAACAGAAGAGGAAGAAACTGCGGATTTTACCTTGGAAGAAATAGATGTTTTGGATGAGACGGTAAGGGAGCACCGGGCCAGGCTGCGTGATATATTTATAACGTTGTGCAGAGAGGATTTCGCCTGGGAATGTTATCTGGCCGCCAAGGCTATGCTGGACAGGTTGAAAGAGCAAAAGAAAAAGACCGGCGTCATCGGTATAATCATCGACCCGGTCAAGAATGTTTTTTCCTTTACCGATAAGGCGTTTTCTTTTGAAGAGCAGTACCCGGCGGCGCGCGGCGAACAGGATATATATTTTCCCTGTGCGGCCAGGCTGGTGGATAAAGAAGGGATATACTTTTCCTATCCGTCAAACTCCATAAGAAAGTTCCATAAACTGTGCAACAAACTGGGCTACAGCAAAAGTGAAGAAAGCCGGGCTGCCCTGTCGAGGGCGCTGGAACGCCTGGGTGAAGAGCAGGCCTTTGATGCGGTGGCGGCAGGCGGCAAGCTTGATGTTTTTGGTAATTATAATTATGATCCGGCCGGCGATATGGATATAGTCTACAGTAAATGACAAGCGAAAAAGACCCGCGCTGGCGCGGGTCTTTTTGTATTACTTCATTATTTAACAGTATGAAGAGGTATTATTTCTTTTTGGCTTTAGGAGCAGCTTTTTTGGCCGGAGCAGCTTTTTTGGCAACAGCTTTCTTTTTGCCGTTAGTAGCTTCTTTGAAGGCTTTGCCAGCGCGGAAAGCAGGAACGGTAGCGGCAGGAATGCTGATTTCTGCACCGGTCTGCGGGTTCTTGCCTTTACGGGCAGCGCGTTTCCTGGCTTCGAAAGTACCAAAACCAGCAACCTGTACTTTTTGGCCCCCTGCAACATTGTCCTTAATAGCTTCGAAAAGTGCGCTCACAGCTTTGTCGGCGCTTTTCTTGGTTATTTCGGCTTTTGCTGCGATGATGCTAACTAACTCGGATTTGTTCATTATAAAACCTCCCAAATTTAATAAAAAATTTTAATATGTCTGCATACATGCTGCATATGCAGATAATATTCCAGCTTTATTATAAATATCCTGCTCGTTTTTATTAAAAAAAGGCTTAAACAGGGGTTTTCAAGAAAATTCAGGACGAAAGTCCCGGTAAAATTGGCCTTGTCAGAAAGTAAATCATCCAGCAACAACCATATTGTATATTAGAAATCGTTATCCCGCAAGCTTTTTTTAGCAAAAATACAGAAGAATCATGCATTTTTACTAAAAGAAAACATACTTTGTATTCATTGTGTTAGTTCAGTGGCGTTTTGAACAGTCAGGGCGCCTTTTTCTTGCATTTCAAAAAGCGCCTTCCCGACGGTTTCCGGGCTTATACCGCGGCAGGCGCCGAGGTTGACGATTACGGCGAAACCGGCGGCGAGAAGCTGGAGGACTGTGTTTTTTACGCAATAGTCGGTAGCCAGGCCGCCTACTATGACCGTGCCGATGCCGTGGCACTTCAAAAACTCTATAACGCCTGTCGACAGCTTTCCGGCAAGGTCGTGAAAGCAGGCGCCATAGGGATGCATATCAGGCTGGATGCCTTTATAGACCTGAAAGTCGTACTTTTCCGGGTCAAGTCCGGGGATGAATTCAAAGCCTCTGCTGCCGACCATGGCGTGTGACGCCCAGTGAATATCGGCATTGGGCCGGCCTTTCACCGGGGAAAACTGGGGATGCTCTTTGTCGGTCAGCCAAACGGCGGAGGGGCTGTGCGCGTCGCGCGAGGCAATCCTGATAGAGGCGAAAGTCGCCTGGGCGTTCAGTTCCGGCGCTATGAGGTGGCCTTCTGCTACCGGCAGTTCGTCCGGGCAAAGCGGTGTGAATGTGTTTTGCGCGTCTACGTCAAAACTGGCGACGCTTTCCTTCGCGGGCAGTTTTATAGCCATAGTCTGTTACCTCCCTTTTATAGTCATATTAAATCATTTTACGGTAAAAATAAAGTTTTAAGGCAGTGCATTGACAGCGGAAAGTGTGCAGTTTATAATAACATGTGTCTAATAGTAATAATCTTATTTAGTCTTATTACGGATAACCTGGAGGATATGATGCCGAAGATAGACGGGATACTCGAAACCATGCGCGCGGGGGGGCTGAGGATAACGCCGCAGAGGCGGCTGATCATCAGTTACATATTAAAGACAAAAGGCGCGGTGAGCGCACAGCAGTTGTGGGAAGATGTGCGTATCCAGCAGCCTGACGTGAGTATGGACACTATTTACAGGAACCTCAGCTCCCTTTGCGAGCTGGGCGTACTGTGCCGCGTGGACAAATTGGGCAAGGGCAGCGAATATGAATTTGTCGCCGGGCGGCATGTGCACTATATGACTTGCACTGATTGCGGCAGGCGGGAAGTGTTCGACGGATGCGCGGTAGACGCCGAGGCGCTCGGCAGGGAAAAGCTGAAAGGCTTCCGCCTGACCGGGCATAAACTGGATCTTTATGGTTTATGTGAAAAATGTGATAAGAAAGGATTGGCAGAAAAATGAAAAGATTGTTTTTGGCGTTTCTCTTGTTACCGCTCGTCCTTTCCGGTTGCGGCGGGGAAAAAGCGGCGGTGGATAAAAAAATACAGGTTGTGGCAAGCATATACCCTATGGCGGAATTTGCCCGTGCGGTAGGCGGGGACAAAGTAACTGTGGACACCCTCGTGCCGGCCGGCACGGAAGCGCACGACTGGCAGCCGGCGGCTAGCGACTTGAAAAAGATACAGGCTTCTTCTTTATTTATCTATAACGGAGCAGGTATGGAGCCATGGGCGGCCAAGGTGCTGGACAGCCTGGGCAAAGATAAAGTCCATGCACTTGAGGCGGGCAAGGGGCTTTTTATACAGGCGGAAGAAGGCGGCCATGAGAGCCATTCTGATCATGGGGAATCGCCTGACGGCAGGCTTGATCCTCATGTATGGCTGGACCCGGTGCTGGCGGTAAAACAGGTGGAGGCGGTGCGTGACGCGCTTACAAAGATAGACGGAAAAAATAGCGAACTTTATCAAAGCAACGCGCAAAAATATATAAAAGAACTGGAAAAAATCAACAGGGAATATGAGAAACTAGCTGCCCGCACCAAGGGAAAAGAGTTCGTTACTATGCATGCGGCGTTTGGCTATCTGGCCAAACGGTATGGCTGGCAGCAACTAGCTTTGATGGGTATCGACCCGCACGCTGAGCCGACGCCTGCTTCATTGGCCATTCTGAGCAAAACGGTAAAGGGAAAAAACATCCGCTACCTTTTCTCCGAACCACAGATAAGCGACAAGACTATGCAGGAAGTAGCCAGGCAGACCGGGGCCCAGGTGCTGGTGCTTGACCCGCTGGAGACGCCGACCCCCGGTGGCGGCGGTTACTTGGCCGGTATGGAAAAAAACAGACAGCAACTGGCAAAAGCTTTGGCTGGTGATGATAAATGATAAAAGTAGAAAATCTGGGATTTGCTTTTTCTGACGCCTGGCTGTTCAGAGGGATCACCTTGGAAGTTTTCCAAGGTGATTTTGTCGCTGTGGTCGGGCCCAATGGCAGCGGTAAAAGCACTTTTTTGCGTCTTTTGCTTCGCCAGCTTACGCCGTCGGAGGGCGGGATAAGCCTTTATGGCGTGCCGGCCCCATCCTTCCGGGACTGGCAGAAGATAGGCTATGTGGCGCAAAATCCCGCCCGCCAGCAAAAATATTTTCCGGCTACAGTACGAGAAGTCGTGAGCATGGGCCTTCTGTCGGGCAAGAACATCTTCTCGCCTTGTATCGGCGACAAAGAAAAAGAAGAGGTAAGGCGGCAACTGGAACTGGTGGATATGTGGGAAGCGCGCGACCGTTTGATCGGTCAGCTTTCCGGCGGCCAGCAGCAAAGGGTATTTATCGCCAAGGCGTTGGCAGGCTGCGCGGAGCTGCTGCTTTTGGACGAGCCGGCCAGCGGCATAGACGCCGACGCTAAAAAAGATTTATATGAAATACTCAGCCGCTTAAACAGGGAAAAAGGCATTACCATAATGATGGTTTCGCACGATATGGAGCTGGCCGCGCAGGCGGCCAACAAGGCTCTGTGCATGGAAACATCGGATAACTATTATTGGGGAGAGTCTTCGCATATTCTTTTGCACAAGCATGACAGCGGCTACTACTATACAGGCGGAGGGCTCGGCTATGCCGGAAATGTTTGAGTTTGATTTTATGCGGCGGGCCTTTTTGGCAGGCCTTCTCATAGCGGTCATCTGTCCGGTGATGGGGACTTTTCTCGTAGTGCGCCGCCAGTCGCTTATCGGCGACGGGCTGGGCCATATCGCCTTTGCCGGGGTATCGGCCGGCTGGTTGCTGGGCTTTCAGCCGGTGCTGAGCGCGGCGCTGTTTACCGTACTGGGGGCTGTCGCTATTGAAAAAGTGCGCAGTTTGCGCTCGGAATTCAGCGATATGGTGCTGGCGATATTTTTTTATACCGGCATGGCGCTGGCGGTGGTGCTGTCGAGTATGAAAGGCAGCGGCGGGGTAGACCTTTTGAGTTTTCTCTTTGGCAGCATAGTCACTGTCAGTATGGAGGAGGTCTGTATAGTATCCGGCATCGGACTTTTTACTATTTTTGCGATCGGACTGTTTTACCGGCAGCTTATCTACCTGTCTTTTGACGAAAATGCGGCGACGGTGAGCGGTTTGCCTGTAGCCAGGCTGAATCTTTTATTGTCTGTTCTTACTGCGCTGACCATAGCTGTGTCCATGCGTATTGTCGGTCTTCTTTTGGTATCGGCGATGATGGTCATCCCGGTGGCTTGCGCTTTGCCCTGGCGGCGGGGTTTTACTGCTACTATGCTGCTGGCGGTAGCGGCGGCCGTGGCGGCGGTTTTGGCCGGGCTCACCCTGTCTTTTTACGCGGATCTGGCGCCCGGTGGGGCTATCGTCCTGGTGGCGGCGCTTTTGTTTGTGGCGTCCGAGACGGCGGCTTTTTCCTGCCGGCGGGCAAGCAGGCCGTCTTGAGCGACGGGATCAAATATTTGTTTTAAAGAGGATTTTACATGGTTTTGCTCGAATACCAACAAGTATATCGTGTATAAACAGTTTGGGGGATATCTTGGGGAGGGATGCTTATGAAGAGCAAGGTGTACGCGGCTTATATGCACGACGGGGAAAAGCGTCGCAGCAACCAGCAAAAAATCAGCCAACTATTTACAGCGGCCGGTTTTGACAAGTTAGTCGCCAAAGGGGACATGGCGGCGATAAAGCTGCACGTCGGGGAGGCCGGGCTTGATACTTACGTCAACCCGATATTTTTGCGCCCGCTGGTCGAACATATACAAAAAGCAGGCGGTGAGCCGTTTTTGACGGATACCAATACCCTGTATTCCGGTTCGCGGCACAACTCGGTCAGCCATATAAAGACGGCTATAGCGCACGGCTTTGGCAGTGAAGTGACCGGCGCGCCGTTTATTGTGGCGGACGGGTTAAAGGGGGAAAATTACCGGCGGGTGAAGATCGGCCTTAAACACTTTGATACGGCGGCTATTGCCAACGATATCCTGGCGGCCGATTTTATGCTGGCGTTCAGCCATTTTAAAGGGCACGAACTGGCCGGCTTCGGCGGGGCGATAAAGAACCTGGCTATGGGCTGCGCGCCGCCGGTAGGCAAGAAAGAGCAGCACCAGATAAAGCTGAGGATAGGAAAAACCAAGTGCATTAGCTGCGGCAAGTGCATCGCGGTTTGCCCGGAAAGCGCGATAGCTTTCAACCCGGAAAAGAAGGCTGAAATAAACCAGGTGAAATGCATCGGCTGCGGCGAATGCATGACTGTATGCCCGGTAAAAACCATAGCGCTCGACTGGCGCACGGATATCCGGGAATTTTTGGAGCGCATGGTTGAATACGCGCATGCTTCTTTGCAGGGCAAGGAAGGAAAATGCGCCTTCATCACTCTGGTGGCGGCGGTCACGCCCTATTGCGACTGTGTGCCCTGGAGCGACGCGCCGCTGGTAACGGACGTGGGCTTTTTGGCCTCCACCGACCCGGTGGCCATAGACCAGGCGGCGCTCGACCTGGTGAACAGCCAGGCGGGTCTTGCGGCTTCCGAACTAGGCCGGCATGTGCCGGCAGGGGAGGATAAATTTTTGGCCCTGCGCCCGCAGGTAGACGGGCGGCATGCGCTCGAATATGCGGAAAAGATCGGCATGGGCAGCAGGGAATATGAACTAGTGAAGATATAAACGGATGATAGCTGAAAAGCCCTGGTTTGCCAGGGTTTTTCAGTATTCGGAGCTAATGTGATGAAAGATGTTTTGCAGGTCGAGGGCAGAAAAAAAGCGGTGCTGTTTTTGGTTGTGGCAGCGCTTCTTTGGAGTACAGGCGGCATGTTTATAAAATATATACAATGGCCGGCCATGGCTATAGTGGGCGCGCGCAGCCTCTTAGCAGCCGCTACGGTAGCCGTTTTGGCGCCCCAGAGCAGGCGCTTTGACGGCGGCCTGCTGGTCTGGCTGGGCGGGCTGTTTTACGCCGGCATGGTGATGACGCTGGTGATTGCCACCAAGCTGACTACCTCGGCTAACGCTATCTTCCTCCAGTATACGGCGCCTATCTATGTGGCGCTCCTTTCAGCCTGGCTGTTGAAAGAACCGGTAAAGAAAAAAGACTGGCTGGTCATAATGTTTACCGCTTTTGGCATGGCGCTGTTTTTTCTGGGCAATTTTTCGTTTGACAGTATGCTGGGCAATGCCAGCGGCATAGCCAGCGGCGTTTGTTTTGCTCTCTTTGTCATATCGCTACGTTATATAAAGACAGCCGAACCTAATACGATAGCGCTTATCGGCAACCTCTTGGCCTTTCTGTTCAGCCTGCCCTTTTGGGAAGCGCCCTGGCCGGGCGTTTACGGCTGGTTGGCTTTGTGTTATTTAGGTATATTCCAGTTGGGGCTGTCCTATGTGCTCTATAGCAGGGCGGTCGCCCATGTGAGCGCTCTCGAGGGGGTCATCATACCTGTGCTTGAGCCAATACTCAATCCGGTCTGGGTGTTTTTCTTCATCGGTGAACAGCCGTCCCGGTGGGCGATGTGCGGCGCGCTTATCGTGGTCAGTGTGGTGACTGTTTACTGCTGGCAAAAGGCTGGTGAAAAACAGGACGCCGCCTGTTAGGAAGGCTAGGAAGTAGACATAAGTACTTGTTTGGTGTTTTTATAAGTTGTTTTTGTATTATACTCATCTCTTGCCTTTGTGTCACCCTCCGAGTATTCACATCTGTACGCGGTTTTGTCTACGCCAAAACTGCTACAGCTACGTAAAGTCCAACTAAGGCATTTTATCCCACTGCCTGCTGTGATTCTTTATGTATAGCTCTGCTTGGTTGCTACGCTTCAGGCTAAGAGCCGCTAATCTGTCTGCTGGAGAAGTCAAACTCGTTTGTTTGCCTGTCGCGATTAAAATCGCTCCGTCAAACCGCACTCAAACAAGTTCCTTTTCTGGCGCAGCCAGGAAAGCGGCTCTAGACGCCTTGCGCAAGGCAACCGCAGCAAGCGCTATACCGCGCCATAAAAGAACGAAAGAAATTCTGTATCTCTCGTCGTTCCTATAAGACACGGTATCGTGCCAGCCGAAATGCATGACGGAGCGTGGGTTGAATTGGTTGCCGGGCTGCGCCTGCAAAGGCAACTGTTTGAGCGAAATTTGAAGGAGTATTTGCAACGCACAAATGAGCGAGTTTAACTTTGCCAGCAGGCTGGCTTAACAATTCCCCACGTGGAGTAGGCACTCGGGGGCACTATACATAAAAAAGATATGTCGCGTTGCTGGAAACGGCAGGCAGTCGGACTTACTCTAAAGCGGGAGATGGTGAATAATACTGGTGGAACCTAATATGATGCAGGGTTAGGAGGATAATCCCGAAAACTGTAGCCTTACTACACATAAACACAAAAGCCGCCCAAGAGGGCGGCTGTGCCTAAAATTTCAAACTGTTTTTGATCCTCTCCACTGCTTCTTTGGTCTTTTGCGCATCGCCAAAGGCGGTGAGGCGGAAGTATTCCCTGCCGGAAGGGCCAAAGCCCGCGCCGGGGGTGCCTACGACATGCGACTGTTTCAAAAGCTGGTCGAAAAAGTCCCATGAGTCCATGTCTTTTGGCGTTTTCAGCCATATGTAGGGGGCGTTTATGCCGCCGTATACTTCAAGGTCAAGTGTGGACAGTCCTTCGCGGATGGCGCGGGCGTTGTCCATGTAGTAATCGATGGTTTTTCTTATTTCCGCCTGGCCTTCTTCGCTGTAAACCGCTTCGGCGGCGCGCTGGATGATGTAGGGAACGCCGTTGAACTTGGTGCACTGGCGGCGGTTCCACAGGTCGTTCAGCCGCACTTTTTGCCCAGCGCCTTTAGCTAGGACTTTTTTCGGTACGACAGTATAGGCGCAGCGGGTACCGGTAAAACCTGCTGTTTTGGAAAAAGAACGAAATTCGATAGCGACTTCCCGGGCGCCGGGTATTTCGTAAATGCTGTGCGGGATGTCTTTTTCCGTGATATAGGCCTCGTAAGCCGAGTCGTAGAGTATGACGCACTCATTTTTGCGGGCGTAGTCCACCCATTTTTTCAGCTGTTTTTTGTTTAAGGCCATGCCGGTAGGGTTATTGGGCGAGCAAAGGTAGATGATGTCCACCCGTTTGTCCGGCAGTTTGGGGCAGAAATTGTTGTCGGCAGTACAGGGCAGGTAGACTATTTCTTCAAACAGGCCGCTTTTTTTGTACTTGCCGGTGCGGCCGGCCATGACGTTGGTATCGAGATACACAGGGTAGACCGGGTCGGTTATCGCTACTATAGAGTTTTTGGCAAATATTTCCTGAATGTTGCCGACGTCGCTTTTAGAGCCGTCGCTGACGAATACTTCGTCAGTTTCGATGTGTATGCCGCGTGAGGCGTAATCGCCCTTGATGATGGCTTCGATGAGAAAGTCATAGCCTTGTTCCGGGCCGTAGCCGCGAAATGTCTCTTTGGCAGCCATTTCGTCGGTGGCTTTATGCAGGGCCATGATGACGGAAGGGGGGAGCGGTTGGGTAACGTCGCCGATGCCGAGGCTGATGATGTCGGCGGCAGGGTTTTTCTCTTTGAATTTTACCGCGCGTCTTTTTGTCTCGGCAAACAGGTAGCTTCCGGGCAGTTTTAGGTAGTTCTCGTTTATTTTCGCCATGAACGGCCCTCCTTCATTTTAGTGGGATTTTCCGCTTAAATTTATATAAGCGCTATATTAATATTATAATAAGATGTGTATTATGACAACAGATAGGAGGTTAGTATTTTGTTAAAACTCATTGGTAAAATCATCTTTTGCGCTTGCCTGGCGTTTTATTTCCCCGCCGCGGGCGAAGCGAAAAAAATCCTGTTTGTCCCCATGGACGACCGGCCGGTATGTTTTGAATACACTGTGGATACTTTGAAAGCGGCCGGCTGGGAGGTAGTGACGCCGCCGCAGGAATTTATCGCCTCGCGCTACCGGATGGGCGAGCCGGATAAAATGATGGACTGGCTGGAAAAAGAGGCCCCGACTGCTGACGCTGCGGTCGTGTCTACAGACGCTCTTATTTACGGTGGGCTGGTAGCCTCCCGCACGCATGAATACAGCGCGGAAGTTTTGCAGGAGCGCGCCGGGCGGTTGGCCGGCCTAAAGGCCAAGCAGCTTGATTTACGGCTGTATGCTTTTTCCACTATAATGAGGACGCCCCGGGCCTCGAGCGGCGGCGTAGAGCCGTCTTATTACGAAAAATGGGGGCCGGATATTTTTCGCTGGAGCGCTCTGACCGACAAAGCGGAAGTGGAAGGGCTGAAGAAGAAAGAGCAGGCGGAACTTGATGCTTTGACCAACAAGCTGCCCAAAGACATAATGGTCGACTGGCTGGACAGGCGGCAGAAAAACTGGACGATAAACGAATACTTGGTAAACAGTATGAAACAAGGCTCTTTTAATTATTTTGTCATGGGCAAAGACGACACTGCCCCCCATTCCCAGTCGCACCGCGAAGCCAGGCTGCTGGAGAAGGCAACTGAAAGCAAAAACTTGTACAATTATAAAATGTTTGTCGGCGCCGACCAATTGGGGCTGATACTTTTGAATCGCGCGGTCAACGACCAACTGCTGGCTACTCCTTATGTAGCGGTAAAATACGCAAAAGGCATTGGCGCCAAGATGGTGCCGGGCTATGAAGACGGGCCGGTAGGCAAGGCGATAGAGGCGCACATCTATGCGTCAGGCGCTTTGCCGGCCAGAAAGTATTCCGAGGGCAGCCTCTTTCTTTTCGTCAATACCCCTTATAAAGGCTCCAGCAAGGAAGCGGGCAGCCCGCTCAATGTTTACCAGCCGGACGCCAATACTGCTCTTTTTCTCAAAGAGGTAAAAACCGCTGTAGATAGTGGCAAAAAGGTCGCCGTGGCGGATATCGTTTTTTCCAACGGATCGTCCAATTCTTTGGTGGCAGGATTGTTTGCAGATAAGACAGCTTACCGCCTGGCCTCTTACGCCGGCTGGAACACGGCGAGCAATACCATAGGCTATGCCCTGGGGCAGGGGATGCTGTCGCTATATATCGGAAAAGCCGACCATGACAGGCTGCTTACCGTGCGCTATCTCGACGAGTGGGCCTACCAGGCCAATGTACGGGGCGAAATGTACAAAGAAGTGCTGGCCGTCTGGAATATAAGCGGCGTCCAACTCGACGGCGACCGGCAGTATATAGAAGGGCGGGCGCTGGATAAAATAACCGCCCTGGCCGGAAAATACCTGGATAAAAGTCATTTAGAAGGCCTGCGGGTGCAAATGCCCTGGAATAGGATGTTCGAGGCCAGGATATACTTTGCGCCGGATACGGGCGGGACGATGGAGACATCGTCCCCTACGGGTACGCAATAATTTATGGGTTTTTCGGGGTTTGGTGGTTATTAGGGACACACAATATGCGCCCGATGGTGTGGCGCAAATAAAACAACAAGCCTGCTTATGCAGGCTTGTTGTTTTATTTGCCGGTAGCTTTGCTGAGGAATTTTTCTATTTCCACAACATATCTTTCGTGCAGGCCTTCGCCGATTTTATCTTTTTCGTCGAATGCCGCTACGCTGAAAGTGAGTTTTTTGCCTTTTATTTCGATAAGCTGCGCTTCGGCGCGCACTGTCATACCAAGGGGGGTGGCCGCCAGGTGGTTTACTTCAAGGCGGACGCCAACGGTACTGAAACCGGGCGGCAGTACCGGGTCTACCGCGGCCAGGCTGGCGCCTTCCAACAGGCCGATCATGGCCGGGGTGGCATATACTTCAATGCTGCCGCTGCCGTAGGCCTTGGCCGTGTTGGCGGGTGTGACTGTATCGGTTTTTTGTCCCTTCAAACCGGGAACAAGGTTAAAATCACTCATGCGTCACCTCTCAAAAGGCCGGTACGATGGCCCCTTTGTATTTTTCTTCAATGAATTTCTTGACTTCAGCGCTGTTGAGCAGTTTAGCCAGTTTTTGCAGTTCAGGTCTTTGTTCGTCGCCTTTTCTCACTACCAGGATGTTGGCGTACGGCGAGTCGCCGCTTTCGATAAAGAGAGCGTCTTTAGTGGGTATGAGCTTGGCGTCAAGGGCATAGTTGGTGTTTATGACGGCCAGTGTCACGTCATCGAGCGCGCGCGGCAGTTGCGGCGCTTCCAGTTCTTTTATATCAAGCTTTTTGGGGTTTTCTACTATGTCCTGCTTGGTAGCGGTTACGCCTGCGCCGGGTTTCAACGTTATCAGTTTTGCTTTGGCCAGGAGCAGGAGCGCCCGTCCGCCGTTAGTCGGGTCGTTTGGTATTGCCACTACCGCGCCGGAAGAGACTTCATCAAGTTTTTTTATTTTGCGCGAATACACCCCCATAGGCTCTATATGCACTTTAGCTATGCTGACCAGGGAGAGTTTGCGGTCGGCGGCAAATTTCTCGAGATAGGGCAAGTGCTGGAAGAAGTTTGCGTCCAGTTCCTTGTCCGCGACTGCGATGTTGGGGCGGACATAGTCGGTCATTTCCACTACCTGCATTTGTACGCCGTCTTTTTCAAGCGCCGGCTTTATGAAGTTCAAAATTTCCGCGTGGGGTACTGCTGTAGCACCTACTTTTATTTTGGTGGTTGTAGTTTTGGTCTGGTCGCCACCGCAGCCTCCCAGCAGCATGGCTGCCGTTAAAATCGAAAATAACGCTAATTTGCGCATTTTTGCCCCTCCAGTTCAAAGTGGTTTCTGGCATGAATTATAGCATACGGCCCCTATTAGGTCAATTTCATACCAAGGTGGCCTGTATATAAAAAATAGTAAAAAAACAGCTAAAAATGCTTGAAAAGAGCAAAACGTAGAAGGAGTTAATGCGATTTGGTCGAATAAATAAAACCTAGAAAGAAATATATAACGTGTTTTCTTACCTAAAGGGTGTAATTGGTCAAAATATTCTTTTTAGTATGTAGATATATTTGTGAGGTGCAACTATATTGAAAAGAGTCGCCAAGGCGGAACTGCGGTCAGGACTCATGCTGGCAGAAAGATTGGTGGACGGCAATTACAACGTGTTGCTGGAAGCAAATGCCCGCCTGAGTGAAGAACACGTCAAAATATTGCAGACGTGGGATATAGATTATATACGCATCCGTGAACCTAAAGACACAGACGAGTCATTAAAAATCCAATTAAAAGTGGACCGCATGCTGGCGCAACGGGAAAAAGCATATAAGATAGATGAGAAAAGGCTTGCGGCCAGGCTGGAATTGGGAATATTCAAAGAAAATATCATATCTATACTAAGTGGCAACGGCGATACCAAACTATACAGCGAAAAAAAGCAAGTTGCTCATAGTGCGGTCAGCATAAAAATTGGCACGGTATTTGAAACAAGGGCCCTTGACCAGTATCAGCGGATGCTGCATGTCGTAGCGGGTGTCTTTAATGACGATCCCCGCTCTAGGGAGATGTTTTTTCGCAATAGTAACGAAATGGCTGGAAAAATATGCAACTACGTGGAAAGGACTACCGGCGTCATAGGGTATAGCTTGTATACGCAGAAGGTAGCGGTGGCGGAACTTGCCGCGCATACCATGCGTACAGCCGTTATAGCGGGAAAGATTGCCCAGTTGCTGAAGATGGACGCTAAAGCCAGGCATTTGGTGGTATTAGGAGCGCTCATGCACGATATAGGCCTTTCCTCTTTGCCGATGGAGATCAGGAGAAAGATAGATTTTTTTTCGCCGGAAGAAGAGAAGGAATACCGAAAGCATGTATATAAGGGAATAGAAATGTTGCGCGACAGGCCTTACATACCGAAGGAAGTCGTGCTCATAGTGGGCTCTCATCATGAAAAACTTGACGGGAGCGGCTACCCTCTAAAACTCAAGGGTGACAAGATACACCGCTATGTGAGGGTGGTTTCGCTGTCCGACAAGTTCGACGAGGTGATGAACCCGGAAGATGTGCTTGCTCCGGCCTATACTTTGCCGGAGGTGATAAACGAGATACCTTTTTGGTGCAACGAATACGACCCGCGGATGTGCGCTACCTTGCGCCAGTACCTTGAGGAGTTCATCATGTGCAACAGAGTGACGCTGAGCGACGGCCGCAGGGGCGAGATGATCTGGCGCCACCACAAATATTCCCAGCCGATAATCCGGACTAATGACGGCGAATTTATCGATATGAACAAAATGGCCGATATCAAGATATTGAGCTATTCTATTTGAGAAATATGGCTTTACGCATATAGGCCGTCTGGCGCGCCAGGCAGGCCTATATCTTATTTTATGGATTAATGTTTATCAAAATCATAAGTTAAACCGGTTACATAATTTATAAATTTTAATTTAAATAATTCTTCATAAAAGCGCTTTTTTATAAAAGTTAATAAAATCCAGGAAATCTTTTCGCCTACAACTGCTGCATAACCCTAAAATACTGTGCGCTGGCTTTAGGCGCTATCCTGTATACATTATATTTTGGTTTTTTGCAGGATTTTATTAATATTTTGCGAAATTAAAGAACTAATATACTCAATAAAGTAAATTATCTAAGAAGGGTTTTCCGTAGCATATAGAGGAGGATGCTATAGCAAACGATTCCCCACATTACGGCGAAATGAGGAATTGTTTATGGCACAAATGATACACTGGGGAACGATGAAGGGTGGGACTGGCGCTCAGATGCTCAGGACAGTATTATTTTGTCCGGATGCCGTATATACTTTTGGGACCTTATGGGCTGTCTGCCCTCGGGCTGGTAAAAGGAGGCGGACAAATGCGTACTTTTGGCAATGACAAAGTCATATACGGCTTTAATCCGACTAATCCGGACGTTTATTATGTAAAAGACGGCGAGAGCTTTTGCGTAGATGTCCAAGACTGCTACAGCAGCCAGATAAACACAGCAAAGGTGTTGCGCCCGGATATTGATAAATCCGTCATGAATTGTTCTGTTGGTCCTATCCATGTAAAAGGCGCCAAAACAGGCCATGTTTTGTGTGTCGAGATCCTCAATATCCAGTTTGCCGCACAAGGCGTCATGGTAACTTCGCCCAAACTAGGCGTGCTGGGTGACAGAATAAAGCATGCCAATACTAAAATTCTCCTCATCCAGGATGGCTGGGTCCATTTTGCACCGGATATAAAGCTGCCGTTGTCTCCCATGGTGGGCATTATTGGCGTGGCGCCGCAGGAGGGGGAAGTCCATTGCTCCATACCGGGCGATCATGGCGGAAATATGGACAGCAAGATAATAACTGCCGGCTCGAAGGTATACCTGCCTGTGTTCAGGAACGGCGCCGGCCTGGCCCTTGGTGATCTGCACGCCGCTATGGGCGACGGCGCACTGAGCGGTACCGGCATAGAGACCGCCGGCAGGGTTTGCCTCAAGACCACCGTCATCAGGGAAAGTTTTACCAAACGGCCGATGGTGGAAACGGCGGAAGGCATATATATAATTGCCAGCGATGAAGACCTGCATAAAGCTATAAGAACGGCTTGCGAAGATATGACGGAGTTTTTAGGCAAAAAGAAAAACATTTCTTTTCCCGACGCTTACCGCCTTACGAGCGCGGCCTGCGATATCCAGATCAGCCAGGTGGTCAACGCTAAATCTACTGTCAGGATAAGGGCGCCGAAAAAAGAACTGCGCATAAATTCGCCCGTGTGAGATAAAAAGCTTTTCGCCCTGGCGAAAAGCTTTTTATCTATTGTTTTCAGGTTGCAAGAAAAAAGCGCCTAAAGGCGTGAAAGTGCTTTTATGCGGGATATTTTATGTTATAATAAATATAATAAAATGTTTTATAAAGTAAGGATGTTTTATCATGAGATATAAAAATGTTCTTATCGCAGTTTTTATAGTAGCCGTTATGGTGGGCGGTGGAGTTTATTTTTACATTTCCGCCAGCGCCCCCTATGGCAGTTATGTCATGCAGAACAAGCCTGATACGCTTGAGGGCGAGCTTAAAGAACTTATCTACGGCATACAGGCGCCGGACAATAGGATGCGCCTTGACAAAGCGCTGAAAATGTACGGCAAAGAAGGTGAAGGTCAACTAAGCGGTACTTTTAAGAGCTCTTACAGCCAAAAAGAGATAGTTGCTTATTACCGGGATGTTTTACGCGCTTACGGCTGGAGCGATTTTACCCACGAGGAAAAGTTCCGCTACAGCGGTTTTTTTACCAAACAAAAATATTTTGACGGCTATACTTTCTACAAAGGCATATATAAATTTGAGCTGCGCTTTGTCGCTGACCTGACGCCGGCGGATAAGCTTTTGAAAGATAATGACACGGTTTATAATATTTTGGTCGAGATCAAGAGATGGTGGAAGATATAAAGATATCTAAATAAGCCTGTGCAGAGTTGCAAGAACCGACGCTCTGGGCAGGCTTTTTGTTATTCTTAGTTTGCATTGCTATAAAGTACCGCTTTTGCATTATCAGCATATCATCACGTCTTTTAGCGCTATTCTTTTTGAGAATAAGCGCTTTCTTAATTGTCATTTCTTATGTTTAGGGATAGATGCTATAATTTAGAAAAATCAAGCGGTAATAAAGAGGTTAGCTATGGATAAAGAAAAGTTCTGCGAACTGGTCGACTTTGTCGAGGCCGGGCTGGAAATACCCAAAGGCGTGGTTTTTTCTGAGGGTTATGATGACTGGCAGGCCAGATTGCGGCTGGCCAGGATACTCAGCAAGAATTTTCAAAAGTATGATGAAGCGATAGCTCTATTTGAAGGGGCCGTAGGGGAAAAACCCGCCAATATAGAGCAATTTGAAGATATCGTCTGGGCTTTGCGCGATTTGTTCGTTTGTATCTACTATCATGAGAAAAATCTTCTGCGGGCTTTAGTTTATATTGAGCAGGCAATTGCGTTGGCGGAGCTTGACCTAGTTAAGCAGTTTTCCTGCTTTAACCGCGGCGAGCTGTGGTGCTGGCGTTGGGTGGGTTTGAAAGAGCTGGGGCAAGTGGACAAAGCGGTTTTTGAGGCACAGGAGAAAATAGAAAAATGCGCGAGTTTGTCTTCTACAGGCAACAGCTATCTGTATTACGCCTATTATTTTATCGCGATGCTTGCTTATGCGGACAGTGAATACGAAGCGGCGCTGGAAGGATTATTGCAGGCGCTTAACTATTTCCCGCAAGGAGAAAACAGCGGCAAGTTCCGGGAACTGGCGGCAGCCAGTGCGTTGCCGGCAAAAGACAAGTTTGACAAGCTGCTGGCCGTCACGCGCGAGGGCGGGCAGTGGCTGGTGTAAGCGGAAATTTTTGCATAGGGTGAGCAAATCCCCATGTTCTTTAAATAAAGAGCATGGGGATTTAAAAATTTATATGTCTGTTGAGAAAAAATTCCAGAAAGTAGCGCACGGCTTGCTTTGTTTGGCGTGCTTATTGCAGACGATGCCTACAGTACTTGTTATTTTCTCTTTGATTTTGATTATGCGCACCGTATCTTCATAACCGGAAAAGATGTTTTTGGGTATTATGGTGATACCCAGATTCTTAGCTACCATCTCGAGGATGATATTGTGCCGGGTATTCACATAGACGATTTTGGGCTTGATATCGGCATTTTTAAGCGCCTCTATACATATGTGGTAGAGTTGCGATTTTTGTTCCAGCAGCAAAAAATTTTCCTCCGCCAGATCATGGAGCTCCACGCACTCTTTATTGGCGAGTGGGTGTTTGGTTGAACACAGAAGGGCAAATTCGTCTATGCAGAGCGGTGAGACATCATATTTTTCCGGGTCGAGATTATCTGTCCGCAATATGGCAAAGTCCAGTTCTTTATTGTTCAAAAGGCCCAGTATGGTACGCTGGTCTCTTTCTATATATTCCACATTATAGTTAAGGTGCTGCTCTTGAAAATCGGCTATTAGCGCCGTAAAACCGTAGCCGGGCAGGGAGAGGATGGGTAAAGAGCCCAGCCTTATGATGAAAAAGCTGCTGTTATAGGTGCCGATCGATTCGAGCATTTCCGTATGGTTTTGTTTGGCTGCCAGAGAATATTTCAGGAAAATATTGCCGGCTTCGGTAAGTCTGCAGATGTTGCCCTTGCGGTTGAACAGTTCAGTGCACAGTTCTTCTTCCAGGGCCTTGATTTGTTTAGACAGGGAAGATTGAGAAAGGAACATTTTTTCCGCGGCGCGCGAAAAATTGCCGCAGTTAACAATTGCCAGGAAGTATTCTATCTGGTTGTAGTTCATAGCTTCTCCTTACCCTCATTCAATATATAAGTGAAAAATGAGACTTTTCAGACGTTTCCTTAAATAATTATAACTTAAATATAAAGATGCGGGAATTCCTATTAAGAATAGGCCGTTTCCTTATGTGAATGGCGACGTTTTGGAATAGGCGGATGATGTTTTGGAATTGGACAAAAACTAATTTCTCGCTGTACACTTAGCCCATAAAGCCCGATCGGCCGCTGACAGGCTGCATAAGGCAAACACAAATAATCAAGGAGGGCTAAAGGACATGGCAAAAGCTTACACAGATTTAAGAGGTTTTCTGGAAGTTTTGGAAGCCGAAGGCCAATTAGTGCGTATTAAAGAAGAAATTGACCCAGAGCAAATCGGCGCGGCAGGCCGCGCTGCCGCGGACTGCAAAAGTGCGCCGGCGTTACTTTTCGAAAAGGTGAAGGGGTACAAATATCCGGTCGTTATCAATGCGCACGGCTCCTGGGAAAACCACGCCCTGATGATGGGCATGCCCAAAAATACTCCGGTCAAAGACCAGTTCTATGAACTCAACCGCCGCTGGGACAAATACCCGGTGGAACCCAAGATAGTCGACCGGGCCGAGGCCAAGTGCAAAGAAGTAGTGATAGATAAAAATATCAATTTGTTTGAAGTTCTATCCTTATACCGGATCAACGACCAGGACGGCGGCTTTTTCCTATCTAAAGCCTGTGTGTCCACTGCCGACGCCGAGTTTCCGGATGACCTGGACAAGCAAAACCTTGGTACATACCGCATTCAGGTAAAAGATATCGATACCGTCGGCATTCAGGCGTTGCCTTTCCACGATATCGCTATACATCTTGCTAAAGTGGAAGCTGAAAATAAGCCGCTGCCGGTAGCTATCGCCCTCGGCTGCGATCCGATAACGACCTTTATGGCTTCTACGCCGGTTTTATACAACGAGAGCGAATATAAATTTGTCGGCGCTTTGAATGACGGCGTTCCCTGCGAAATCACCAAAGCAGACCTTTATCCTAATCTTTATGTGCCGGCGCACGCCGAAGTGGTGCTCGAGGGCTATATCAAACCGCGTGTGCGTACTGTGGAAGGGCCGTTCGGCGAATTCCCCGGTTCATATTCCGGCGCGCGCCTGCAATGTGAGATCGTTATTGAAAAAATAACCCACAGGAAAGACCCGATATTTGAAAACCTTTACCTGGGACTGCCCTGGACAGAGATAGACTACCTGATGGCTTTGAACACCAGCGTGCCTATTTACAAACAACTGAAAGCGACTTTCCCGGAAATCGAAGCTGTCAATGCCATGTATACCCACGGCATGGGCTGCATCATATCCACCAAAGTGCGCCTCGGCGGCATGGGCAAAGCGGTCGCTTTCCGCCTGCTCTCGACGCCGCACGGTATGGCATACGCCAAGATCATCATCATCGTTGATGATTTCGTAGACCCCTTCAATCTGGAACAGGTCATGTGGGCGCTTACCACCCGCGTACGTCCGGCCGACCATGTTTCCATCATCGAAAACTGCCCGGGTATGCCGCTCGATCCGTCATCCGTCCCGGCCGGCATGCATTCCAAGCTGATCATCGACGCGACAACACCGGTAGCGCCGGAACCCAACCCGCGTGATGTCGAACTTCTGAAACCGCATAAAGATGCTCCCAGATGGGCGGAATACATCAAAAAATATAAAGCTGAAAACAGCAAATAAGAAAAGATAACAGAAATTTTTAAGGAGGCTTATATTATGGCATTAAAACCCTGTCCGCGCTGCAGCGACGAAACAAAAATAATGGTAAAATCCCCCGTCGGCGACGTGTGGGAAGTGTATGTTTGCAAAAAGTGCGCCTATTCCTGGCGTTCGACCGAAGGGGATAAAGTGGTGCTGCCCCAGTTCAAACTGACGGATGAAAAAATCGCCAATATGCAGATGATCCCTCCGATCGTACCTTTGAAAGGCTGATTGTAGGCCTTCATTCTTCCTCCTCCATATAAAACCGGGAGAGCAGCTTCTCTCCCGGTCTTTCAAAATACTTTATCCTGCTAGTTTAGAAGGAGGCTTAACGCATGGGGAAAAATAAACCGTTGATAGGACTTATCCTCGGTATTTTAGTAGCGCTGGCCATAAACATGGCGCCGATAAGCGACCTGAGCCAAGCGGGCAAAATGTGCCTGGCGCTTTCTTTCATGACGGTCATTTTCTGGGGTTTCCAGATAACGCAGCCAGGCTATACTTCCGGTCTTTTCCTGGCGCTGCTCGTCATATTCAAAGTCGCGCCGCCGGCCAATGTCTTCGCGCCCTGGACAGGGCCGATCATGTACCTGGTCATAGGCGCCTATCTGATCGCAGGCGCGGTAAAATCGTCCGGCCTGGGCGAACGCATCGCCTATAATTTCATTTTACGCTATGTTGACTCCTATAAAAGCATCATAATCTCGATTTTTGTCCTGACTTTTATCCTGAGCATACTGATACCGCATCCCTGGCCGCGCGCATTTCTCATCATGTCGGTCATGGCGGTCATCATAAAAAGCGGCAATATTCCGCGTGAAGACGCGGTAAAAATTGGCTTTACCGTATTTGCCGCCTCTGTGCCGGTATCTATGATATTTTTGACCGGCGACAGCGTTATAAATGTTCTGGCCGCGCAGGCCAGCGGCAAAGCTATCGGCTGGGTGGACTGGTTCATCTATATGGGGCCGCCCAACATCATTTCTTCTATTTTGACCTGTTTCTTAGTACTAAATCTGTTCAAGCCGAGCGCAGAGGTCAATATCAATAAAGACGAAATAAGGGATAAACTGGCGGCTATGGGCTCTATGAGCGCCCTGGAGAAGAAAACTGCTTTTTGGATAGTGCTGGCGATAATTCTCTGGATTGCCGACGCTGTACACGGCATACACCTTGGCTGGGTGACCCTCTTTATCGCCATGGCTATGGCCATGCCGGTGGTGGGCGGCATACTGACGCCCAAAGACTGGGCCGGCGTGCCTATCCACGTGCTGCTCTTTTTGACGGCGGCGATCACGATAGGCGTTGTCGGCGGCCTGACAGGCATGAACGCCTGGATAGCCAAGACTATACTGCCAGCTACTGTACCGACAAATCCCTATATCTTGGCGGCGTTCATCGCTACCATATCCATAGTCATCCATATGGTGCTGGGCAGCGTTATAGCGGTCATGGGCATAGCTATCCCGGCTTTGCTGCTCTTTACTAAACCCATGGGCATCGACCCGGTCATTCCGACCTTGCTTGTTTTTACCGCTATAGGCATCCACTATGTGCTGCCTTTCCAGCATTTGAATATGCTGGTCGGCCTGGGCGAGGAAAACGGCATGTACACACAAAAAGAAGTCATGCGCCTAGGGATTCCGTTGACGATAGTCGTCTACATCACCTGTATACTTGTGGAAGTGCCGTACTGGCAAATGATAGGTCTTTTTAAATAGATTGTGGGAGGTGTGCGATGCGCATCATCGTAGGTATATCCGGCGCAACCGGAGTAATAATGGGCTACAGGCTGCTGCAAATATTGAAAAACGTGCCGGACTGCGAAATACATCTGATAATAACTGAAGGCGCCGCGAAAAACTTTGAACTGGAGACAGATATTAGTATTTCAGATGTAGAGGCGCTAGCACACCATTGCCACAACAATAAAAACCTGGCGGCTGCGGTATCCAGCGGATCTTTCAGAACCGACGGCATGATCGTCTTGCCGTGCAGCATGAAATCATTATCAGGTATTGCCAACGGCTATGCCGACAATCTTCTGGTGCGGGCGGCGGACGTCTGTCTGAAAGAAAACAGGAAAGTCGTCATCGCGCCGCGCGAAATGCCGCTGGGGAAAATACACATCCAAAATATGGCAAAAGTGGCAGACCTTGGCGTCAGCATCATCCCGCCCATGCTCACTTTCTACAATGCCCCGGGCAGCCTCGACGACCAGGTGACTCATGTCATCGGCAAGATACTCATGCAGTTCGGCATAGATATCAAAGAGTTTAAAGCCTGGCAGGGCGCGTAAAAAAAGCCGGGAGGAATAACAGGCATGAAAAGCGTTATGCGGTATTTTGAGTTGAGCGCGGGCAGCGGGCTGCACAAAGTTCAAGCAGTCGCGGTGCTGTGCGGAAAAGATATAAATATTTGTTTTGGCGGCGGCGACACTTTTCATATCGGCGCCAGCGCCCTGGCTGTCCCGCGGCCCAGCCTGTCAGATGAAAATATGGTATCGGCCAGTGCTTCGGTCATTTGCGTCACCGCGCACAAGGAAGATGAGATAGCCCGGCAAGCGGCGCTAAAATTGGCGGCCAGCTTCAATACAAAGGTAAACATAACCTGCGGCCTGCATATCGATAATGCCACCAAGGAAGATATCGAACTGCTCTATAAAAACTACCTGGATGTACTGGAAAAACTGGAAAAGGGCATAGCGGAATACTTCAAAGCTGATTGAGGGAGAGCGTGGATATGGAGATATTAGTCAAAATGCCTGGCCTGATAAGGTTTTATACAGTAAAAGAAGGCGACCGCGTCCAGGCGGGCGACCAGCTAGCCTCCATGGAAGCGATGCAGGTGGAACACAAAATACTTGCTCCCGCCGCCGGCGTGATAAAAAAGATAACAGCTCCAGTAAAAGAGCGCATTTCGGCCGGCACAATTATCATGGTTATGGATAATATGGTCACGGACAAACAAGGCGGCAGATATCTTTTTGCCGGGCGGGCAGATTTTGCAGCTTACAAGAAAGCCGTATCCGTTTGCGATTTTTCTATTGAAAATAACAGCCTGCTTATTGCCGGCCAAGTGGTAAGCGCCCTGGTACCGGTGCAGCATGTAAAGGAAGCGGTCGAGAATATAAACAGGCTGTCGCTGGAGCCGGAACGAAAAATGCCCTCTTATGGCTGGCGGTTTGAGCTGTATAAAGATAAAGACGGTTTTTTGCAGGAAGAATTCACCAAAGCGGAATGGCGGAAAGCCAATGTGGAGTACGTCGGCGTGAGTTTTAGCGTAGCCAGCCCTTTCGAGCGAGAAGATGCGAGGCCGCTGGTAAGCTACTTCCAGCCGGGCGGTTTGCTGGAAGAAATAGCGCCCAATGTCTATTACCGTTATGACCGTCTGTTTGCTAAATACGGCGGCAGACCGGCGGTGTTTACGATAGAGGACGTCCCCGACCTGGCAGATTTTTTGCAAAACTATATGCCCGAGTTGTACAAAGACCTCTTAGAAACGGCGACCTATGAACTTTTGCAAAATTTTGACGCCAGGCCTTATGTGGAGAAGATAATAAAAAACCACTATACCTACAAAATATAAAACACACGCTATGCCCTGTATCATGGCGTGTGTTTTATATTTTATTGTTTTTTAGCTCATTTCCACAGTCCCTGGCGCTTTGCCCGCGCTTCGGTTTGGTACTTTTTGAAATCGTCCGCGTGTTTGACGTTGGGCGGTATCGTCACAATGCGGGCATAGCCTTTTAAGACCAGCTCGGAATTGAACATTTTCCGCGGGTCAGTCTCTTTCTGGTCGCGCCAGACATAAGCCAACAGGCGGCCGAATTTATCGCGTTCGCCGGCGTCAAATTCAAGGTATACAGTTTTTCCTGCCAGTTGGGATTTGGTGTAGGCGGAAGCCTCAGGGCCAAAATGCTGCACCGGCGTACCTTCTTTTTTTGTTTCAGGTGTGTCCATGCCGAGCATGCGTACCCGTTCCTGTTTCCCGTTCATTTTTACCAGCAACGTGTCGCCGTCTATCGTCCTGATGACCTCCGCGGCTTGACGTTTGGGAGCGTAGGCTGGCTGTTTATCCTGGCCGAAACCGCAGGCGCTCAGCAGCGCGGCCAGCAGCAAGAATAATATTATAGCGATTTTTCTCACGTTTGTACTCCTTTATATCTTGTCCAACAATTGTTGTTTTTTGTCTTGGAACTCTTCTTCTGTCAGCAATTCTGCATCTTTGAGTTCGCCAAGTTTTTTTATCAGCTCTATAGTTTCGTTAGTGTCTGGCGGCGTTGGCTGTTCATCCGGTAAGGCTGCCCCGCCGGCGGGTATGTTCAGTTTGGCGTACAGCTCCAGTTTGGCGTATTCTTCTTCATTTACCTGCAGGAAGAATTTTTTGCCGTTTGTAAGCATACAGGCGGCTATGATATTAAAGTTGCCTCCGCCCAGGCCGGAAAGCAGGGAAGTGAGCCCCTTGGGGCCGGAGGGCGCTTGCAGTTTTTCTTCCGAGGTTATTTGGACGGCGCACAGTTTTTTTGTCAGGTCGACCTCTGTCGTGTCGCTGAAAAACCCGTCATTTTTCTGCCAGGAAAGGGTAAATTCGGCGGAAAAAGTATTTACCAGCACTTTCCTGTTTGTCAGGTCGCCGGAGATATATTTAGCCAAGAGGATTTTCTCCTTTGCTGTCAATTTTATACCATTTTATCACAAAATATATTATACTAAAAACTCCCGCATTTGCGGGAGTTTTTAAAGTCATGTAGACAGTTCCTGCACGGCCAGGGCCAGCGGCGGTATAAGCTGTTTTTTGCGGCTGAGCATGCCCCGGAGGTGGTAAACGTTGTTCTCCGGCTCCAGGTCAAAGGCGTGCTGGATTATGCGCTGGGCCGGGCCGACGGCCAGAAGATCGGTGTCCCCGCTCATGATATTTGTTACCATCAAAAGTGAAAGATTGTAATTTTCTTGCCGCAACAGGTCGCCCAGAACTTTTTCCAAATCGGCCCGTAAAGGCGGCAGTTGAGTGTTGTCCATAACGTATACCTGGCTGGCAGAAATGCGGTAGCGGCCAAGCTGGAACTCTTTCATGTCCTGGCGGATTATTTCGTGCGGCGGCTGTTTGCTAAGGTCGGCGCCTTCTTTTAGGAGCTGCATGCCGTGTTCTTTTATATCCAGTTTTGCTATAGTCGCCAGCTTTTGCGCAGTGCTCTTGTCTTTCGAGGTGGTAGTGGGGGACTTAAACAGCACTGTGTCCGAAAGTATGGCGGACAGCAAGAGACCGGCAATTTTCGGCGGTATATATATGTTCTTGTTCCAGTACATGCCGGCGATAATAGTAGCGGTACAGCCGACCGGCTCTTGCTGGATGAAGATAGGTTCGTTGGTAGACAGGCCGCCCAAACGGTGATGGTCGATGATCTCGGTTATTTTGGCGTACTCTATCCCTTCTACAGCCTGGCTGCGTTCATTGTGGTCGACCAGTATGACTTTTTGTTGCTCGGACATGATAAGGCTGTTGCGGTTGATCATACCAGCCAGGCGGTTTTTCTCCAGTACCGGGTAATTACGGAAATGCGTGTCAAGTATCCTTTCTTTGACGTCCTGCAACAGGTCGTTGGGGGAAAAGGCTACCACGTCTTTTTGCATCACGGCTTTGACGGGGATGCTCTGGGTCAACAGGCGCGCCGATGTATAGGTATCGTACGGGCAGCGGATGACCACGATGCCGGCGGCGGCTGCTGCTGCCAGGCTGTCTTGGCTGATGTTGCCGCCAGAACCTGTTAGTATGATAGCGCTGACTTTTATCCTGATGCACAGTTCGTGTACGTCGTAACGGTCGCCCACCAGCACTATATCGCCGGGGGAGAAGCTTTTTTCGATCACTTCCAGACTGGAGCCGGCTATTTTCAAGCGGCCTTCGAGGGTGCTGCCAAGGTTTTGTTCGCCGGCCAGCACTTTGCCGTTCACTACCTCCAAAACAGAGCGGAAAGTCGCGCCGGTCTGCGAAAAGTCCAATGAAGCCATTTCCGCAAAAAAGCGCTTGGCCAAGTCGCCGACCGATACTATGCCGGCAAAACTGCCATCCGGCGCCAGTACCGGTATGGATTTTATGTTGGCGCCGGAGATTATCTGGCCTAGTTTCCAGAGGGTATCTTCCGGACGGACTGTTTCCGGCGGCAATATCATGACGTCACGGGCGCGCGGGTAAAAGTCGTCCACCAGTTCCGGCCAGGGCTCATTGAAATATTTCAGTATATAGCGGGTTTCGGCGTTCAGCCCGCCGGCGCGCGCCGCTTTGGCGTGTTCGCCCACTTGGTTTTTCAGATGGGCGTAGGCGATAGCCGAGCAGATAGAGTCGGTATCAGGGTTTCTGTGGCCGATGACATAGATAGGTTTCATGGCGCCTCCTAAAACAGCTCTTTGCTTTTTTGCGCTATGCGCTGGCCGAAGGTTTTAAAGAGCGGTTTGGCTTCTGCAAAATTCTGGCCTGTGGCCACCGCTCCCAGGTGGATGAACGGCTGCCCCAAAGCCGCGCCGCCGGAGTAGACCAGCATGCCTTTGACCATGAGGTGGTTTATTATAGTGAGTATGGCGGTATCCGCCCCGCCCTGGATATATTGGGCCGTGGCAAAGACTGCGCCCAGTTTGCCGCCTAGCGTAAAACCCTGCCCGCTAGATTCGTCCAGCCATTTTTTCATCTGCCAGGACATATTGGCCAGGTAGGTGGGCGTGCCAAAAATAACGGCGCTGCTATCGTTGACAAACTCCCTGTCTACTTCGTCAAGGTTGAAGGCTTTTGCTTCCACGCCGTCTTCGAGTTTGATACCGGCCATTATTTCTTCAGCCATGGCCCGGGTGTTGCCTGTGCTGCTGAAGTACACTATGGAAATTTTCATTTTATGTCCTCCAAAATGCTCGCTAGTTTACCATAGTTAAATTATAATACAGTTATTCAAAAAAAAACAGCGGCAGGAAACTTGGGATGCCAAACAACCGATGAAGCTGGTTGTGTCAGATATGACCTGCATCAGACACAAAGGCAAGCTGCATGAATGGGTCTATATGCTCGACACTTTCAACAACGAGATCATCGCAAGCCATCTGGCAAGACGCCAGGCGATCCAAGACCATATTACCAATGTTTGGAAGATCTCAACAAAAAAAGAATGAACAGACGACCATTGTCCTTCACACAGACCAAGGAGCCGTCTATTCATCCAGAGCTTTCGCCAAAGTTCATGAAAAGCATACCATACTTCGTTCCATTACTTGACTACTTTATACACATAATTATATTACATATTTATCAATAATAGCCTGAATATAAAGAAAAAACCGCCTATAACAGGCGGTTTTGGATTTGTTATTTGTTTAGGCTTCCATTACCTTGAGGCAGTCGGAAATGATAAGTTTTGCTTCGGTAGCCTCTTGGATTTTTTCTATGGTTGTGTCGGGGGCTATTTCGATAAGCTTGAGGCCTGCCGGGGTAACTTCTATGACCCCCATTTCGGTGACGATGAGGTCTACCTGGTTTTTTGCGGTCAGCGGCAGATTGCAGTTTTTGAGTATTTTCAATTCTCCTTTTGAAGTGTGCTCCATGGCGACGATAACTTTTTTCGCGCCTACGACAAGATCCATGGCGCCGCCCATACCGGGGATTATTTTGCCGGGAACCATCCAGTTGGCCAGGTTGCCATGTTCGTCTACTTGCAGGGCGCCGAGTACTGTGGCTGCTACATGGCCGCCGCGGATGACGGCGAAGCTCATGGCGCTGTCGAAAAATGCGCCACCGGGCAATATGGTGACAGGCTTGCCGCCTGCATTCACGAGGTTAGGGATTTCCTTGCCTTCGGCCGGAGCCGGGCCAAGGCCGACAAAGCCGTTTTCCGACTGGAGGATTATCTCTACGTCGCTCGGGATAAAGTTGGCGACAAGAGTGGGCAGGCCGATGCCAAGATTGACGACGTCGCCGTCTTTAAATTCTTTTGCTACGCGTTTGGCTATTCTCTCTCTCATTGCTTGCCCTCCTCTACGATGTAGTTGACGAAGATGCCGGGCAGCATTACTTGGTCAGGGTCTATTTGTCCTACCGGCACGACTTTTTCCGCCAGGACGATGACTGTCTCGGCGGCTGTGCCCATCATGGGGTTGAAGTTGCGGGCGGCTTTTTCAAAAACCAGGTTGCCGGCTTCGTCGGCAACTTTGGCATAAAGGAGCGCCACGTCCGCTTTGAGCGGCAGCTCGACCAAAAATTCAGTACCGTTTATGGTTATTTTTTGTTTGCCTTCTTCTACGATAGTGCCAAGACCGGTAGGCGTAATAACGCCGCCAAGGCCGGCGCCGCCGGCGCGGATGCGTTCGGCCAGGGTGCCTTGCGGTACCAGTTCTACTTCCATTTCTTTGGCGTTCATTTGCCGGCCGGTTTCCGGGTTGGTGCCGACATGTGATACGATAGCCTTTTTGATTTGCTTGCTGACTACCAGTTTGCCTATCCCACGGTCGGGAAAGGCGGTGTCGTTACCGATGACGGTAAGGTTTTTGCAGTTTTTGGCGACCAGGGCGTCGACCAGCGCTTCCGGGGTACCGGTAGCTAAAAAGCCGCCGATCATCAGCGTCATGCCGTCGGAGATCTTGTCTAACGCTTGGGCCAGTGTGATGCGTTTTTTCATTAAGTTACCTCCTTGCGAATTTACAGGGGAATTACTTATATTTTTATTTTAAGCCATATGGCAATCTAGCACCAGTATTATTATAGAAAAATTTTCAGAAATATAATATTTTAGAAAATTAAAAGAGTAGAATAATAAGAGAGCCCCAGCCGGCGGCTTAGTTACACTGCCGGCTGGGTATATTTACTGAAAATTATTTTTTGCTGATGTTCATCATGGCGCGGGCTTCGTCCGGGGTGGCAAGTTCTTTGCCCATCGCCAGGACCAGGCCTTTCATGCGCTTAAAGAGGTCGATGTTGGTAGCCAGGACGCCTTTGGTGTAAAAGACGTTGTCTTCGAGGCCAACGCGGACGTTGCCGCCGAGTGAGAGCGCCATCATGGAAAGCGGCACATGGTGCTGGCCGATGATGGTCACGCCCCAGGTGCAATTTTCCGGCAGGTGGTCATAAAGGTACATCAAAGCTTTTGGTGAGGCCGGTTGGGAGCCGGGCATGCCCATAACGAAGTTGAAATGTACGGGAGCGGCGATATCGCCTTTTTCCTGCATGCGGATAGCGTTCCACAGCATAGCGGTATCGAATACTTCGATTTCCGGTTTGGTATTGTATTTACGCATTTCACCGGCCAGGTAGTTGACTGTTTCCGGGTCGTTATAGTTGCCGGCGGTCGGGAAGTTGGAAGAACCGGTGGCTAGACTTGCCATTTCGGCGCCTAGGCAAATCATCTGGCCGCGTTCTACATAGCTTTTGCCCGCACGGCCGCCGGTGGAGAGCTGGCGGATAATGTTACAGTCGGGGTATTTGTCCATTTCGGCCATTATTTCGCGGTACACGTTGACGTCGGAAGTAGGTTTTTCCTGGTCGTCGCGGGCGTGGAAGTGAGCTACGGCGGCGCCTTCTTTCCAGCATTCATAGACCTGTTTTGCTATTTCTGCCGGGGTCAGCGGTACATTAGGGTTCATTTGTCTTGTCGGTACATTGCCGGTCGGGGCAAGTGTTAAAATAACTTTGTTAGATTGAATTGGCATAGCGTTTCACCTCATAGTTTTATTTTGAGCGTGAGCTCTTCAAATAATAGTAAATGCAAGATTTATGCCAAGCGTCCCGTTGTTTTTGCAGATGGAAAATATGCGGCTGCGAAAGGAAAAACAAAGATGCAAGTTTTAATTAATATTTACTGATTTTTAAAATTTTAAAATAAATTAAAAAATTGTTGGTTTTTTCAAATTATTATAAATGTTATAAAGGGGAAAATAGTAAGTATGCCGCTTATTTTTCTATGATACCGCCGCCGAGGACATATTCGCCGTCGTAAAAGACTACGGTCTGTCCCGGGGTTATGGCGCGCTGCGGTTGTTCAAAAGTGACTTCACCGCTGTCAGGGCCGGTCATGTGGAGTATGGCCGGGGCTTCCGCGTGAGCGTAGCGTATTTTGGCCTTAGTGGGCAGGCTGTCGCCGCTTGTTAGGGCGGCGCCGGTAAAAGTAATTTCTTTTGCGGTGAGCCGGTTTTTGAATATCTCGTCTTCCGCGCCGACAAACAGGCGGTTGTCTGTGGCGTCTATTGCTACGACGAAGAGCGGTGTGGGCCAGGAGAGGCCAAGTCCTTTTCTTTGCCCTACGGTGTAGAAGGCGGCGCCAGTGTGGCGGCCGATCACTTGCCCGGTTGCTGCCAGCACTATATCGCCGGGGCGGCAGAGGGCGGAGTTGTGCTTTTCGAGGAACGCCCTGGCGTCGCCGCCCGGGATGAAACAAATATCCTGGCTCTCGGTTTTTTCCGCTACCGGCAGGGCCCATTCAGCGGCCAGGCGGCGTATTTCATCTTTGCCGGCAAAGTCGGCCAGCGGGAACAGTACATGGGGCAAGGTATCCTGGTTTAGCTGGTAGAGAAAGTAGGATTGGTCCTTAGCTTTGTTGGCGGCTTTGGATAGATGCCAAAAAGACGGCCCATCGGTCACGCGGGCATAATGCCCGGTGGCGATATGCGTGCAGCCGAGTTTTTTCGCTTCGTCCAGTAGCGCGCCGAATTTCAGCCAGCGGTTGCAGCGCACGCAAGGGTTGGGCGTACGGCCGGCAGAGTATTCGGTGACAAAATTATCCACCACGCAGTGGCGGAAGAGTAGTTTTAAATCAAGCACGTGGTGCTGTATGCCTAGTTTGTCCGCGACGGCGCGGGCGTCTTTGATGTGCTGCGGATGGGCGGACGTATCTTCCTGGAGCAACATGGTGGCGCCGATGACCTCGTAGCCGGCGCGCGCCAGGATGGCCGCTGCGACCGAGCTGTCGACGCCGCCGCTCATGGCGGCGAGTATGCGGTTTTTCATGACTCCTCCTACTTGCCTATAAATATTGCGGGTGATTGCAATGTGATTTTTGGGTATAAAATATTAGATTTTGGATATAAAATCTAATATTTTTGATATAATTATAGTATATTTGACTAATATTTGACAGGAAAATAAAAGTTATTGTCGGTACATCTGGCAGGAGGTATAAACATATGGCAAGGAAAAAAGAAGATATGGGAACGGTAAAAGCGTTGGGGGCGGCACAGACCGTGTATGCCAAAGATTACGACCCGGGCCTTTTGGAATGTTTTCCCAACAAACATCCGGAAAACGACTATTTTGTCAAATTCAACTGCCCGGAATTTACCAGCCTTTGCCCGATGACCGGACAGCCGGATTTTGCTACTATTTATATTTCCTACGTTCCGGACAAGCTTTTGGTGGAGAGTAAATCACTAAAGCTTTATCTGTTTAGTTTCCGCAACCACGGCGATTTTCACGAGGATTGCGTCAATGTGATAATGAAAGACCTGATAAAGCTGCTTGCGCCTAAATATATAGAAGTCTGGGGCTGCTTTACCCCGCGCGGCGGTATATCCATCGATCCTTACTGCAATTGGGGAAAAGCCGGGAGCAAATGGGCCGAGGTGGCGATAGACAGGCTGCATTTTCACGATATGGACAGCAAAAAGATTTTTGCATGGAGTAGCAAATAACCTGTATATATAGTAAAATATATCTGTAATCGAACTAACATACGCACTAAGGAGAAAAGTAATGGATCAAGTAGTGGCGGTAGCCTCGTAATTTGGCTGGTGGCTGGGAGTAGCCTGGGCTTTATGGTATTTCTACAAAAAAATCAGAAAAAGAATAGAAAATGAAACAATAGTTTTCTGGCGGTAAGCGCGCGGCATTTGTCTTGGGGACGGCCGCGCGCTAAATATAATATCTATAAAGGAGATGCTGTATGGAATATTTGCTCACTTTAGCTATCGTGGCAGGTATCGGCTTTTATGTTTGGCACAACATGATGCAAAATAAAAAGAAGATGGACAAAGTAGTGGAAAGGTACATGCAGGAAGAGGAAGAAAAGGCGCTCGGCATAGAAAAAACCGACTGGGCGGAATTTACCGGCGGCTACGAAAAACTGGAAAAGTATTTCACGACGCCGCATGTAGTCGACGAAGCTTTTTATAAAATATATGAAAAGCCGCCGACTTTCAGCAACAAAGAAGTATGGGCGGAAAAAGCCGCTACTTATCCAGTGGTTTATGGCGCTGTGCTACAGGCGCACGAGTGCCTGTTCGATCCCGATGATCCCTTTGCGGAAGACGACGGCAGTTTGAAAGGCCTGGTGCTGGTGGCGACCAAAGATCCGGCGCGCAGCCATGACGCCGCCTGGCTGCAAAATATAGCAAAACAGCTGTCTTTTGCCTGCGACTCGGCCGACGTACCGGAAATATTGCACGAAATATTGCGCGAACTGCGCGACGAACAGAGCATGTTCTGCAAACTGGTCCCCACAGCTATGACCGACGGCGTGGAAGTCTATTGCTTTACCGACTCACTGTATCCCGACGATCTGCCTGGCAAGAGGATACCTATCCACCGCATACTGCCTGTGCTGGTAACTGAACCCGAAGTGGATATCGGCGGCCTGAGGCTGATCAAAGCGGAAAACTATCTGTGAAAACCTGATAGGGGGCGCAAGCGCCCCCTAAGGCGTTTATATTTGGCGCACAGGATAAGTTGTTGCTATCAATAATGGGAAGGCAGAGCGATGGAGCCTATTTACTTTACCTATTTTACTTATTTTTGGCTGGGCCTGGTCGGCCTGGTCTTTGTTTATAATATTTACGCCTATTTGCGCTGGCGCGGCCAGCGCGTTGCCGCTATTGCCGAAGAAGCGCAGCCTGAACCGCCGGGCGCTATAGTGTTCTCGCCGATAGGCGCAGAGCCAAAAGATGGCAGCCATGGCGATTTTGGCAGGCTGGTGGAATGTGTGGACAGCAAGAAGTTTTTCCCTTTATTAAAGGCTTTGGGGGGCTTTTTTCTTTTGTGGGCGGTAAAAGAAAACCAGGGCGACTTTAGTGATTTATCGCGGGAACAAAGCGTAGTTTTGTCTGTGTTTTTTGGCGCGATAGCCTATTATACCGGTAAGTTCATCTACAATATAGGCAGCGGCATAAAGTTTTACCAATATGGTTTTGTTGTGGAAAAGATTTTCGGCAGCAAAGAATATTCATACGGAGAAATACGCCATATCGACTTTACCCATGAAATACGCCGCGCCCGCAACGCAGGCGTGTGGTTTTCCTGGCGCGTGCCGGTGGTGGTGGTACATTTTACCGGCGGCCGGCAAAGCAGCTTTTATTCCACTGTTTACAACGGGGTAGTGAAAAAATTTACCCGCCTCCAGCAAAACCTGGTTAAAAACAGGGATGTGCGGGGAAAGTGAGAAAACATGCTAGTTTTTACAGGGAAAGATTTTGAAGGGCAAAGCCCGCGGCTGGCAGAAGGCGTTTATTGCGATCCTTCAAGCAATATCATCGGTGACGTCGTCATCGGTGAAGGCAGCAAGATAGGGGCGAAATGCCACATCCGCGGCGATGGCAACAGCGTACGGATAGGGTGCGGTGTTGCCATCGCCGATGGTGCAGTCATACATACCGCAAACCTATTACCGGTAGTGATAGGCGACCATGTTAGCATCGGTCCGCGCGCGGTAGTACACGTATCTACCGTAGAGGAGGGCTGCTCTATAGGTAGCAGGGCGGTGGTGCTCAACGGCGCTGTGGTGGGAAAAGGAAGTATCGTGGCCGCCGGTTCTGTAGTAGCGGCAGGGATGAAGACGCCGCCCTACTCTTTGCTGGAAGGAGTTCCGGCGCGCATTACAGGTACAATTGCGGAAGAAAGACGCAAATAGTTGTCCACAACCTGCCAAATGCTGAGAAGGACGTTGCTTTTTCCTCGTGTTGCGGTTAATATTATAAAGGATAAGTTATCGGTAAGCCGCAAGTTTACGATATAATTTAAAGAGGGAGGGTTTCAACTATGAAAACCTATAAAGATACACTTTTTGAAGGCAAGAGGCCTCAATTTCATGAAAAATCCTATCTGGCCGACGGCGCAAACGTGGTGGGCGACGTAACGATAGGCGAATACAGCAGTATCTGGTATAACTGTTCCTTGCGCGGCGACGTGAATAAAATAACCCTTGGCCGCTATGTGAACATACAGGACAATGCGGTAGTGCATGTGTCAGACGACATTACTACCACCATTGGCGACTTTACTACAGTGGGACACAGCGCAATAGTGCACGCCTGCACAATTGAAGACCATTGCCTTATCGGCATGGGCGCGGTAGTCCTTGACGGCTCGGTCATCGGCCGCGGCAGCATCGTAGCCGCCGGCGCGGTAGTGGCGCCCGGTACCAAAGTACCGCCGTTTTCCCTTATCGCCGGTGTGCCGGGCAAAATAATAAAACAACTGCCGGAAGGCGATACCAAAGCCACCCATGCCCAGGCGGTTAAGTACAAGACCCTCTGGTGTGAGCGTTATGGCCTGTTGCCGGATAACGATGGTGAAAAATATAAAGGCGAACAAATAGTGGGCAGCCACAAAAAGTAATAAGAGGCGTAAAAACCCGCGCCGGCAACTGCCGGCGCGGGTTTTTGTATGCTTTAGTTTATATATCCATTTTATCCAGTTTGGTCTCTCGTCCTTCTCGCCGTATGCTTTGAGCCTTGTTGAAGCTTTCTATGAGGGCGCGGTATGGCGGTACTATATGGTCGGTCATGATAGAGGCAAAGTCCATGGCGTCCGGCCTGTTCCAGGTGGACATGATTTCCGACAGCACGGCGAAGGTGTCTATCGGCATTGCTCCGGCCTGGGTAATGCGGGCGAGGGTTATATCTGTAGCCATTTTGCTCCAGTTGCCGGAGGCGTCGACCACGCAGAATACTTTATAGCCCGCTTCCACCGCGCTCAGGGCGGGGAAGGCCATGCACACGCTGGTCAAAGTGCCGGCTATGATAAGCGTTTTGCGTCCGGTTTTTTTGATAGCTTCTACCCAAGATGGGTTGTCCCAGGCGTTGATTTGCCCGCTGCGCGGGATGTAGATGGCGTCCGGATTGGACTGGTGTATTTCTGGAATGAGTGGGCCGTTGGGGCCATCAGGCACGGAAGCGGTGGTAAAAGTGGGCAGTTTTGCTAGGTAAGCTACTTTAGCAAGGGCTATGGCGTGTGAACGCAGTACCGGCTGGTCAATGTCACGCACCAGTTGGAACAGCCCGCTTTGATGGTCGATGAGCAGCATTACCGTGTCGTCGGGGTCGATCATCCATTTGTTTTTGTCTACCGCTTTTTTGTCAAACATGTTTTTTCCTCCTCGTATTTTTATTGGTGATACGGGTGGTACAAAAATATGTAAAACTTAATATCGAGCTAGATACTCCGCCAGATGCCGGGCGAGAGCGGAGACTTCCGGCGTATCCGGCAGGGCGGCCAGGGTCTTTTCTAGGTATCGTTCTTCCCGGAACAGGCGCTTTGAAATGTCAAAGCTGAGGTCGAACACCCAGGACAGCTTTATCAGCCTCAGGTCGTTGACGTTTTTAATGTCTTTGAGGTCGGCCATACGCCCCGCCATGATATCGGCGGCTATTTTTTCCGAGATATCCGGCGCTTCCGGCAGGCCAAATTCAAGGACGGGGTTGGGGCGGGTAAAACGCGTGGCGTAGTGCTGAGTGAGTACGCGCAAAATATCGAGTTTATCGGCATCGCGCACGACCGCGACGAAAGGCTTCTCGTCCCCGGGCAGTTCGGATGGCGGGCAGCGTTTGTTGTGCCAGGCCACAGCGCTGAGGATGAGGCGCTGTTCTTTGGGGGAAAATATGGACAGGGCGTGTTCTTCTAAAAGAGTCTCGACACCCAGCGCCGCATGGTCGCAGGAAGCAAAGTCGTTGAATGTTTTATAGCGGGTTATCTGCGGAAAACGCCCGATGTCGTGAAATAATGCTATAACGTGGGCGAGCAGGCGCTCTTCTTCCGGCCAGCCGAGCGCATTGGTGATTTGGTCGCTATTGGCGCAGACCAGTGCGGTGTGACGCGTTTTCAGCCGGATGTTTTCTTCTATGACGGCGTCGCCGGTCTGGTGGCGGGCGACGAAAGCGTGGAAAGCTTCTTTGCATTTAGTTAGCCGGTCATTTTTCATGTCAAGGCCTCTTATCGCATATTTATTTGTAGTAAGGTGCTTTTTATGGTATTATACCATTATAAAAATCAAGGAGGAAAGTGTATGGGTGAAAAGAAAAACAGCCTGGTCAAGTTTGAGACCAATCGCGGAGATTTTGTGGCGGAGATTTTTGAAGATAAAGCGCCTGTGACGGCGGAAAATTTTCTTGCTCTGGTAAAGAAGGGCTATTATGACGGGGTGGTATTTCACCGTATCATCGAAGACTTCATGATCCAGGGCGGCGACCCGACAGGTACGGGCATGGGCGGCCCCGGCTATACGATAAAGGATGAATTTGGCGAAGGACTGGCCCATGGCGGCAAGGGTATGCTTTCCATGGCTAACGCCGGGCCGAATACCGGCGGTTCGCAGTTTTTCATTACGCTTGCGGCCACTCCTTGGCTGGATGGGCGGCATGCCATTTTCGGGCGTATTACCGAAGGCCTCGATATAGTGGAAAAAATAGGAGTTGAACCGACGGGTTTCCAGGACAGGCCGCTTGAAGAAGTGGTCATGACAAAAGTCAGCGTGCTTTAATAAAACGCCGCTTTAAAAACAGAGGAACAAAGACTATGAAAGATGCATATTATGTCTATATGCTTGTGTGCGGCGACAATTCGCTGTATACGGGCATTACGAACGACTTGGAAAAACGTGTGGTTACTCATAACCGCGGCGACGGCGGCCACTATACTGCCAGCCGTTTACCCGTAGAGCTTGTATATTATGAAAAACACCCTGATAAGTCCAGCGCCCTCAAACGGGAACTGGCGATAAAAGCTCTTAAGCGCAAAGATAAGCTGGCGCTGATCAGCGACTGGGTAAAATAAAAAGCTGAAAACAGGGGCGGACGATGTGTCCGCCCCTGTTTTTACCAGAGCTGGTTTGCCAAGGGCGGTTTATTCCGCCGCCGCTTCGGTTTCGGCCTGTTTTACCAGTTTTTCCACCAGAATATCTATTTTTTCTACCTGATACCCGGTGATGCGTTCTACTTCTTCTTTTACCGCTTCGCGGACTTTGCCGACAGTCTCGGGTATATTATGGCCGTATATTATGTTTAGTTTGATATCAAAAGACACGGCTGCGGGAGCCGCGGTCTCTTCCGCGCCTTCCGCCGGCGTTTCGGATTTTTTGACATGTATTTGCGGCGCTACTTTTTCAGCTACGCTTTTGGCTATGGCGGCAAGCACATTTTTCTGGCCCGCGCCGGTTACCACATTTTCAACTTTGGCGGTAGCTATCTTCACCAGTTCGACAAAAACTTCCTCGCTTATGATTGTTCTTCCTGCAACCATTATAAAATCCCCCTTCCCAAAATCTTATATTTATAATTCGACATTATTTTGAAAAAACCTTTGATGTCAATGATGATAAAATATATGCAACTACGGCAGGAGAAATAGCGGCCAGCCGCGAAATAGCATTACAGCATAATTTTTTGCAAAATTGCTGCCGCCGGGCATGCGAAAAAAACTTTTGAGGTGATTTGATGATATTTATAAGGTGTTTATGTTTGGCATTATGTTTATGCTTACCGGGCTTTACGGCCGAAGCGGTGCGCCCGGCGCCGGCAGGCGGCGCCGAACGCTATGAAGAAGCGCTGTTTGTTTACGGTACGGCTAATGCCTGCCTGGCTAGTTATGAGGATAAAGTAGGCAATACTTTTTACCGCTTTTTGCAGGAAGACGGCTGGCGGGTGCAGCGGTATGATGTGGATAACCAGCTGTTTGACACCAATATTTTCGTCGCTTATAAATATGACGACAAAAAGGGTGAAAACGCTTACGTGATGTCTTTTCGCGGCACGGTCAACAATAAAGACGTCGATGCCGACGTGCGTTTTGGCCGGATACTATTTAAAGGCGACAGCATAGAGTCGTTTAAGGCTAATGCGCAGAGCCCTGACGTACCTAAAGCTATGCCCGCTGTGCACAGAGGTTTTTTCCAGTATGCCATGATGGGTTTTGAAGTAAAGGCCATGGATAAGGATGGCGGCCAAATGCGTCCGCTTTATGAAATCGTAAGAGATGACCCCAAGGCGCGCCTGATAGTGACAGGGCACAGCCTCGGCGGCGGGGCGGCAACTATTTTTGCCGCAGCGCTGTTGGATATCGGCGTCCCGAAGGAAAAGATCACGGTGGTCACTTTTGGCGCCCCGGCGCCCGGGGATATCGAGTTTTCGCAAAAATACAACCCTCAGATGGATCTAATCAGGGTGTATAGTTCCTACGACCCGGTACCGGGAAGTTTGCAAAGCGTACGGCACGGTTATGTGCAGTTCGGTCGTCCGCTGGTTTTGAATGCGGACGCCAGGTTCAAGACCATACAGCATAGTATGGAAAACTACGCCGACCTGTCCGGCAAATATTTCTATGATGTAAGAAAACGCGAAATAGCGGAAAAAAACATCCCCGACAATGTCAACAGCCGTGACGGCGGTCCGGGCGGCATAGTTGCCGTTGTTACTACTTGCTCGCGCGATACGTCAAGGATGCTCGACTTTTACTATGTCCACCAGAACATGCTGGATATCTACCGGAGAAGCTTCATCAGCTACCGCGTGATCGAGCAGTGCCAGATAGACATCAGCAGGGTGGCTGCGGAAGACCTGGCCAGGTCGGTAGGGGCGGACTACCTCTTGCTGGCGACGATAGATATCGACCGCGACCGCAATTCTTTTAGCTGGATAGTGGGGCTGACGCAAAACGTATTTAAAGTGGGCGATAGCTCGCTGGTGTCAGGTACTACTTTTAGCAGCAAGATAAAATCTGACGGCAGTTTTTTCCAGACCAGCGCCTACAATGTATTTAGGTCTGTAGAGGCGCTTAACGCGGTCGGCGTAAAATGGGTCCGACCTCTGGCTCCACAGGTGGAATGAATTTGACTTTTGAAGGGTAGTTTTTCAGCCCTTCTTTCATAGCTAAAGTTACTTCGGGCGAGTCATCTATAAGATACACTCGCCCGGGGTTGCCGTTTTTGTCGTAGTCAACGCCGTGCCACCAGACAGCTACTTTGATGTTGGGATAATTTCCTATATCTTTGAACATGTCGTTTATCCAGGCGGCTTTGTCGCCGCCGACCGAGTTGGAAGAAAACTCGGTGATCATAAAAGGTTTATCGAAAAGGGCGAGGTAATCGTGGTATAAAGGAGCGTATATTTCATTGAACGTACGCCATTTTTCGCCGGAAAAGTAGGTGCCGTTGTTGTAGCCGGTCAGGCCGACGACGTCGACGTATTCGTCGCCCGGATAGTAGGCCATGGCATTGTTCCAGGCAAAGTCCGGCAGGGACACGTCGTGCGGGTTCCATACCCAGATGAGGTTGTCCACCCCTTCGGCGTCAAATACGGCGCGTATATAGCGCCAGAGTTCTTTGTAGATACTGGTGTCGCGAGCGGTGTAAAAGGCGCTGTACCAGCACCAGTCGCCATTCATCTCGTTATTTAAACGGAAAAGCACAGGTTTGCCAAAGGCTTTTAAGTCTTGGGCATATTTTTTTAGATATTCGTCATAGTCGCCATTGAGTATTTTGTAAGACACGGCGGCGCTGGCCGTGCTGGACGCCCAGAGGGCGTTGGCGTTGGTCTTATGGATGGTAGCCATGGTAAGTTCTACTATACGGTCGTTTTCCGCGGCCTTCTCCAACTGGCGGAGCGGCAGCGGCTCATCCATAGTTTGGTAACGCAAAAGTACTTTGAAGCGGTAATCGAGCGCTTTTTCCTTTTCCTCCAATTGGTGGAAAACCTGCGGTGCGGAGTATTCAAACAGGCCCCAGGTCAGGGTGGCGTTTTTGCCGAAAAGCTCGTCGAAGGCGGAGCGGGTAGCTTGGTTCATGGTAGTCGTGCTGGGTTTGTTTTCTTTAAAGTTGCGCGCTATGCCCTGTGGCGAGATAAAAGAAAAACTGCCTGTGATGGTGTCGCCGCGCGAGCCGATAGGTTCACTGGATTTGAGGATTATAGTATATATCTTTTGGCTGGTACGCCTTATGGCCGTAGCCTGGTAATAATTTTTGTCGTTTTCGACGCGGGCCAGCTTGGCGCGCTGCCAGCGTGTCGTATGCCCGCCGCCCATCGCATAATCGGCGGTCACCGCGTGCAGGCCGCCTTTATATAAAAAGCTGTTGCTATAAAACACATAGTCGGAAAAACTGGCGCTGTTATTTGTCAGATCGTCGTAATATACCTCTACTGTAAGGCCGGGCGAAGTAAAAACAGTGCAAAAAGCCGACAAGCTGATGTCTACCCGGCTGCCTTTAGGGACTAGCATCTGGTAGCCGCGAGGGTAGTCGCTGAACCGTTCATAGCTGGCGCTGTAGTCGGTAAGGCTGTGGATGGTATTCCCTGGCGAGGCCGCCACCGGCACGGCGCTGAGGCTGCCGTTGACATAATATCGCGCGGCGGCGGCCGGTTGGCAAAAAAACAGCAGCAAAAAGCAAATAGAGGCTGAGATAAGTTTCATGTGTACACTCCTTTTTATGTGAGATTTGAGTGAATAAACTACGGATAATGGTGGTGCTATGTCTTCCCGCAATATTTTCCTCGATTGTTTGCGTTCAGCGGCGATACTGCTCATGGCGGTTTTCCACCTGGCCTATGACCTTGAGGCGTTTTACGGTTTTCCCATAGGTTACAGTGAAGGCGCCTGGCATGTGCTCAATGTTTTTACCGCGGCTTTATTCATCACGGTCGCAGGCTGGTCGGCTGGGGCCGGCCTGGCCAAACGTCACGTCCGGCGCGGCTTGAAGCTGCTGGCCGCGGCTACCCTGGTCAGCGTTGCCACCTATATATTCGATCCAGGTAATTATGTCCGTTTTGGGATATTGCATTTTCTTGCGGCGACGGCGTTTTTATCGCCTGTTCTTGTCAAAGCGGACGGCAAGGCGTTGCTGTTGCTGGCCTTTTCATCGGCCGTAGCGGGGCGGTTTGTTCCAGAAATAGAGGCAGCCGGGCCATGGCTGTTGCCGTTTGGCATCATGCCGGACGGTTTTGCCAGCATGGACTACTATCCGCTTTTTCCTTGGCTGCTTTTTTATATAGCGGGAGTGCTCATCGGACGCGCCCAGGGCGCGCCGCAAGTGGCGGAAAAGCGGTTTTTACGCGTTTTGGCCCTGCCGGGGAGGTATTCTCTTTTTATTTACCTTGTCCATCAGCCGCTTATCTTATTGGTTTTAGCGGTAATCTTGCCAAAATAAAAATAGGGGGAATTTGCAGATGATAAAAAATATTGTCAGGAATGTATTTTTAGGCCTTGTTTTTAGCCTGCTGATCATTTTGCCGCAAAAAAGCGGAGAGTGCTTCGTTACAGTCAAATACCAGGATGTGCCTTTGAAATTTTCTGCCATCCGCGTGCCGCAAGCGCTCTATGTAAGCGAATATGACTTTACGCCTTTGGCGGAAAAATATTCTGGCACTGTTAGTGAATCTGACAGGAAGACGCTGGAAAATATAAAAGTATACCAAATGGCGATAAATGACGGGGGCGTTTACCGCACGGCCCTGTTTGCGTATTGGCTTACCGACGAGAGGGCGGACAGAGGAGACGAGAAGGATTTTGCCGAGCCGATAAGTGCTGAGCGCCGGCAAAAAATATTAAAAGAGCAGGCTGATGTGAGAGCATCTCTGGAAGAGGTTGCCGGGAAAGGGCAAGCGTTCTGGGCCGAATTGCGCAAGCAGGGCAAAATGAGGAAGGTGGACTTCTTTGGCGCCGCCAGATTCAGTATGCCGCATGTATTGGCTTTTGAAATGCCGGATGTGGAGTTTTTTACTATCGACAACAAACAGGCTTATGCGGCAAGCTTCCGGGCTATGGTCGACTGGAGCGGCATATTCATGATGGGCTACATCAAGGGCTATGCTTTTAGGTATGACGAGAAGATAGCGGTAGCGGCTTTTATCACGGCCGATGGCGAACGGGAATTTTGGACGGATATTTTTGACCACGGCATACGCAATATAAAATTTACGGCTAAATAAAGTAGTGTAAAACGGCGGGCGATGATGCCCGCCGTTTTTGTTCTATACCTAGAGTTTGCGGTTAGCGCCGTTTTTGCTATAGCCGGAAAGTTTATCCGGGTCAAAAGACAGGCGGTTTTTATCAAGGTCGATAAAGCCGTCTTTTTTCATACCCATCAAGAGGCGGGTAAGCGTTTCTCTGGTCGTTCCCAGCATGCTGGCCAGTTCTTGGCGGGTAGGCGGTAGGTCGATATGGCACAGTCCTCCGGTAAAGACAGACCCGCTTTCCTTGGCCTTCTGGTAAAGGAAATTACACAGGCGGTCGGTCACATTGTCGAGCGCCAGCGCTTTGTTTTTGTTTTGCGCGTCATACAGGCGTTTAGCCAGTACTTTTATCACCTGGATGCCCAGTTGGGGGTGCTTTTCGATAAGGCGCTCAAGCGCGGACGAGGGCACACAGCCGATGGCGCTTTCCTTGCTGGCGGCGGCGGTGGCCGGGTATGGTAGGTCGGTAAAAAGTACTACCTCGGCGAAAGCGTCGCCTGGCTGGATCAGGCACACCGTGTGTTCGGCGCCTTTGTCGGAGATTTTACTTATCTTTATTTCGCCGCTCAGTAAAATGAATATGCCCCGGCTGTCTTCCCCTTCCTGAAAGAGTATTTCGCCGGAAGAAAGTTTTTTCATTTTTACCAAAGCGGCGACTTCCGACAGCTGCGCATCGGAGAGTGCGGCGAAAAGAGGCAGGTTTTTCAAGGCATGGTTGAGCATTGTAAATACCTCGTAAAAAGTGTGATTTGCATCACAGATATTTATTCTTTTTTATTCTATATTAAGAACAAGATACTTTATTACCATTTTAATACAAAACACTAAAAAAGCCAAAGGGGGAGAAAAACAATGTTTTGCTACCAATGTGAACAGACAGCAAGGGGGACAGGCTGTGACATGGCCCAGGGCGTGTGCGGGAAAACCGCTACCACCGCCGATTTGCAGGACGTAGTCTTTTATCTGGCGCAGGGAATTTCCATGTATGCTCACAAGGCCGGCTTACTGGGCCGGCAGGATGAGGCCATTGACCGTGCGGTAGTTGAGGCGCTTTTTACTACCGTGACCAATGTGAATTTCGATGAAGACAGGTTGTATGAAGAAATAAAAGCACTGCTCAAAGTACGGGACGAGGCTAAAAAACTCTACCAGGAAGCAGCTAAGGGCGCGGCGGAAGAACTTTCCGGTCCGGCTACCTGGCAGCCTGGAGCCAGTAAAGAAGAGGTATTGAAAACCGCCGCCACTATCGGCATTCCGGCCCGCCGGGAAAAAGATGGGGGAACAGCCACCAGCCTGAAAGAAATCACTGCCTACGGTCTTAAAGGCATGGCTGCGTATCTCGACCATGCAATGGTGCTCGGTCTTTACGACAAGGATATCTGCCTTTTCATGCATAAGGCTTTAGCTGATATGGCCGGAGAAATGGAAGTTTCTGACCTTATCGCCCTCGCCCTTAAGACTGGCGAAGAGAATATCAAGACCATGGCTTTGCTCGATCTGGCCAACACTACGGCTTATGGTCATCCTGAACCTACAAATGTCTTGGTAACAGCGAAAAAAGGTAAAGCCATACTGGTGTCCGGCCATGACCTGAAAGACCTGAAAATGTTGCTCGAGCAGACTGAAGGCAAAGGCGTAAACATATATACCCATGGCGAAATGCTGCCGGCCAACGCCTATCCGGAACTGAAAAAATATGCGCACTTGGCGGGCAATTACGGCGGCGCCTGGCAAGACCAGCAAAAAGAATTTGCCGCTTTCCCCGGCGCTATACTTATGACTACGAACTGCATACAAAAACCGGCCGACAATTATAAAGGCCGCCTCTTTACCAGCGGCCTTGTGGCCTGGCCGGGAGTGCGGCACATAGCGGACGGCAATTTCGCGCCGGTTATCGAAGCGGCGCTGGCGGCGGAAGGTTTTCCGGCTGACGAAGTGGAAAAACGCATAACAATCGGTTTTGCCAGGAATGCCGTACTTAGCGCCGCCGGTACGGTGGTAGATCTTGTGAAAAAAGGAAAAATCCGGCGCTTCTTCCTGGTTGGCGGCTGCGACGGCGCGAAAAGCGGACGTAACTACTACACCGATTTTGCTATGGCCGTACCGAAAGATTGCGTTATCATGACCTTGGCCTGCGGCAAATACCGCTTTAACAAGCTAGAATTTGGCGATATCGAAGGCTTGCCGCGCCTCTTGGATGTAGGACAGTGCAATGACGCCTATTCGGCTATTGTTGTAGCCGGCGCCCTGGCCGAGGCTTTTGGCACGGACGTCAACGGCCTGCCGCTGTCGCTGGTCCTTTCCTGGTACGAACAAAAAGCGGTCGTCATACTCCTTTCGCTCTTGCACCTCGGCATAAAAAATATCCGCATCGGCCCAAGCCTGCCGGCTTTTATCACGCCGGAAGTACTCGACGTGCTGGTGAAAAACTTCAATATCATGCCGATAACGACCCCGGAAGAGGACCTCAAAGCCATACTCGGCTAAAAAATGCGCCCTGTCCCTAAATGAGGGAAGGGCGCATACATTTTACAAACAAGCCAAAAAGTATTATGCTTAGTACAATGAAAATATGTGAGGGGTGTTTCCGGTGATAATAGAAACCAGGGAAAAATTAGAGGAGATCATTCCTTACCTGCCGCTGCGCCTGGGCAAGGCGCTGGCTTACTTGCGCGATACCGATTTTAGCAAGGTGGAAGACGGAGAATACGAAATAGACGGTCGGGACGTATACGCGAAAATACGCAATGCCAAGACCAAAAGTAAAAAAGAAAACAAACCCGAAACGCATATAAAATATATAGACGTGCAGTACATGATCAGCGGTGAAGAAATAATCGCCTGTGCGTCCAAAAGTAAACAAAAACATGTAGTGGCAGAGGAGGATATCCCGGAAGACTGCATTTTTTATGAGGATTGCCCGGATGAGGTGGATTATCTTATGAAAGCCGGACAGTTGATGGTGATCTTTCCCTGGGAGGTGCACAGAGGCAGCTGCCATGTGGATGGCAAAGAAGGAGATATAAGAAAAGCGGTAGTAAAAGTGAGAGTTAGTAGATAATAATTAGATTAAGGTTCGTAAGGGTTCCTTTCTGGAATACCTCTGTATTTCTTTCCAAGGACTAGACACTGACCCTTCCCTACAGGCTTTTCTAGCAGACGCAGGGAGCGGCAAAGGCCGCAACTATGCGGTCACTATGCCGGTCATCAAAAAATGACCGGCGAACATTATTAATTTAGGAAAAAAACTTGCTTTTTTTCTAAATTAACCGTATAATAATCTTCGTCAGCTTTTACATTCCTCGATAGCTCAATGGTAGAGCACTCGGCTGTTAACCGAGTTGTTGCAGGTTCGAGTCCTGCTCGAGGAGCCATAATGGCCCGTTGGTCAAGCGGTTAAGACACCGCCCTTTCACGGCGGTATCGGGGGTTCGATTCCCCCACGGGTCACCAAATAGCAGTAGTGCCGGATAAGTGTTCGCATATGTCTCTGGAGGCCGGAAAAAAGGCGTTAGAGACTAGGCGCAGCGAGGCTTTTGCAGCGAAATGTACTGTTGGTACATGAGCAAAAAACGTAGCTGCAACGAAGTATATGACGCCTTATCTCCGGTCTCATAAGGGCGATTAGCTCAGCTGGGAGAGCGCCTGCCTTACAAGCAGGATGTCGGCGGTTCGATCCCGTCATCGCCCACCACTAAAAATGAAGTTCCGGTTTTGGCCGGGGCTTTTTTATTGTAAAGAAAGCCCCCTCACCTAAAGAAATTAGCATATTTGTTTGCTGTTTGAGCTGTTCTTTTTTTGCAGTCGGCATGTTATAATCTACTTATCAAAAATAAAAGGGGGCTTGTCAAAAGTGAAAAAAATCAGTGCTATTTTAAGCGGTATCATGCTTTTGGCGGTATTGGCCGTATGTGGCGGCACAGCAGAAGCGACTGCGCTAGTCAAACACAAGATTATACGCGAAGGCGAAAAAATAACGGTCTTTATCCCCAGCGTGAGCGAGGGCGGCGATAAAGCGGCCCAGGATAAACTAAATACCCTTATGGCAAACAGCATCCAGGGCAGGCTGGCTGAATTTAAAAAAAGCATTACTGATAAAGATGTACCGCAGGAAGTAAGAGATCGCAACTCTTTTTATTCCGGTTACGCTGTTAAGTACAATAAGTACAACCTTTTTAGTATAGTCGTGGCCGGCGCCCAGTATACAGGCGGAGCCCATGGCATATACTGGAAAGACAGCTGGACGATGGATCTCAATAGCGGCAAGCTTTATACTCTACCGGAACTATTTCTCCCGCTCAGCAACTATAAAAATATCATCGACAATGAAATAAATAAGCAGATCAAAGAACGCGGCTGGGAACAAGACGTAAAATTTCCCGGCGTGGACGCGCAGACGAAATTCTACATAACCGAAGAGATGCTGGTGGTTTATTACCTGCCCTATGAAATAGCGCCTTATGTAATAGGCATGCCGGAATTTTACATTCCCATAAAATCACTGTATGGCCTTTTCACAGACAAAGTGGATATACGCCCTATATAAGTAAACTCTATACATAAAAACAAGCTCTGTTAACAGGGCTTGTTTTTTACTTAGCGATTAAAAAGCGATTTTGTCAAGTATGCCGGTGGTGTGGGCGAGAAAGATGCCATAGTTGCAAATGTGCGTTTGCTGCGCTGCAGCTTGTGACATACGAGCGAGCATGTAGCGGCGGTTGAACATACAGGCGCCGCAGTGGATGATGAGGTCGTAGGCGGCTAGGTCGGCGGGAAAGTCGTTGCCGCTTACGATATCTATCTTGATATTTTGCCCAAAGCGCTTTTTTAAGATGGCCGGTATCTTTTCCCGGCCGATGTCTTCAGTCAGCGGGGCGTGCGTACAGGCTTCGGCGATGAGTACGCGGGAGCCGGCAGTCAGGCCGTCTATCGCTTTTGCTCCCTTGATAAATTGCTCGATATCGCCTTTAGACGCGGCCATCAGCACGGAAAAAGAAGTAAGGCGGCTGGAGGGCGGTTTTTTTTCGTAAACCTCTCCAAATACCTGGGAGTCGGTGATTATCAGCTTAGGAGCGGGTATTGTTTGTAGCATACCGTCAAGGCTATCGGCAGTGCAACAAAAAACCAGGCATTTTTTATCTAGCAGCTCTCTGATTGTTTGCACTTGTGGCAGGATGAGCCGCCCTTTGGGCGCCTGGAGATCCTGAGGCATGACGAGTAAGGCAGTATCGCCGGCTTCAACCAGCCCGTCGGTTAGCCCGCGCTGGTCGTAATCGTCCGGTATGCTGCGGGTTATGGCGGCGATAAGTTCTTTTATGCCGCTTTTGTTTTGCGCGCTGACTACGACCGGTTGCTGTCCGGTCAAGGATTTGATATTTTCTTTTAATGATTCGATATTTTCTAGATTATCAGCCTTATTTATGACCGTGACCAGCTTGGTCTTGGTTTTATTTATATCCTTCAGCCATTCCAGTTCCATGTCCGGCTGGTCTACGAATACAAACAGCGCAATGTCCGAGCGGCTGAGCGCTTCGCGCGTCCGCTCCACCCTTAGGCCGCCCAGTTTGCCCACATCGTCGAGCCCGGCGGTGTCGATGAGGACGACCGGACCAATACAATGTATTTCCATGGATTTATAGACCGGGTCGGTGGTCGTGCCGGCTACTTCTGACACAAGGGCGGTATTGTGGCCGGTGATGGCATTAATGAGTGAAGATTTGCCGTTGTTGCGTTTGCCGAATATGCCGATATGCAGTCGGTTAGCGCGCGGAGTTTCGTTGAGGCTGTTAGTCATTGTCGCCCTCCTTCTTAAAACCTAAAGTCGCGTTGTCCGGCTTCCATATCGGTGATATGCCGGCGGGCAATTTCTCTTACTTTAAGATGGGGTATTTTTTCCAATTCGGACAGGATCATTTTTTCGCCTTGTGCCTGTGTTTCTGCCGAGGCATAGTCTTCCAGGTATTCTTTTAGCGTCATCAAAGCGTTGGGCTGGCAGCAGTTGGCGATCTGCCCTGACTTTACGAGGCTCATGAAGCGGTCGCCAGTGCGCCCTTCACGGTAGCAGGCCGTACAAAAACTGGGGATATAGCCAAGCGATATCAGCCAATCTACCACTTCGTCCAAAGTGCGCGTATCGCTTACTTCAAACTGGGCGGAATTTTCCTCTATACTTTCTTTTTTTATATAACCGCCTACGCTAGTACGCGAGCCGCCGCTGATCTGCGATATGCCGAGGTCAAGAACTTTTTCGCGGGTTTCCTGCGATTCACGCGTCGAGACGATCATGCCGGCGTAAGGCGCGGCAATACGCAATAAAGCCACGATTTTAGCGAAAATTTCATCCGGGACAGCGTTGGAAAAACTCTCGAGCGCTACATCGTCCGCGGGGCGTATCCTCGGGACGCTGATAGTATGCGGCCCGACGCCGGTTGTTGCCTCGAGGTGCTCGGCATGCATCAGCAGGCCGACAAAATCATAGCGGTACAAGGACAGGCCAAACAGTACACCGATGCCTACATCGTCTATGCCGGCCTCCATGGCGCGGTCCATAGCTTCCGTATGGTAGGCGTAGTCATGTTTGGGGCCGGTGGGGTGCAGCTCTTCATAGTGTTTTTTGTTGTAGGTCTCCTGAAACAGTATATAAGTGCCGATGCCAGCTTCATGCAATTTACGGTAGTTTTCCACCGTGGTGGCGGCGATATTGACATTGACGCGGCGGATAGCCCCGTTTTTATGCTTGGTATCGTAGATGGTCTTGATGCTCTCGAGGACATATTCGATAGGATTGTTTACCGGGTCTTCGCCAGTCTCGAGCGCCAGACGCTTGTGTCCCATGTCCTGGAGGGCGATGGTTTCGGCGCGGATCTCTTCCTGGCTGAGCTTTTTGCGCCTGATGCTCTTGTTGCTGTGATGATAGGGGCAGTAAGTGCAGCCGTTGACGCAGTAATTAGAAAGATAAAGCGGCGCGAACATAACGATGCGGTTGCCGTAGAACTTTTCTTTGATGCGTTTAGCGAGCGCAAACATTTTTTGATTTAGGTCTTCCTGATCGCAGGCCAGCAGTACCGCCGCTTCGCGATGGCTAAGTCCTTTGCAGTCTTCGGCGCGCTCGATCAAGCTTTCGATCAGCGCCCGGTCGGATTTATTCTCTTCGGCATAGTCCAGAGTATCCCTGATCTCGCGGTCGTCGATGAATTCCTCCGCTTTTTTGCTAAGAACATTATACATGGCAAATCCTCCTTCAAACGGCTGGCCGCCAGTCGCCGCGGCCGACGGTTATTTTGTAACCGATGCTTCCCAATTTATCTTTTAGCAATTTCATGCCCTCGGCAGACTCGTCGCCGGTATACAGCTTGTTGTCGTACAGGCTGTATTTGCCGCGCTGTTCGGCTGGGGAAAGATTGGGCATGACTACATTGGCGCCGGCTAATATGCCTCGTTCCCTTCCCGCAGGGTGTATACTGCCGAGCGCGGTGGTGGCCGGCAGGAGCAGGCGGGGCGAGAGCAGGCGCAGGATGGCGATTATCAGTAGTGTCTTGTCTAAAGAAGCAGACGAAAAGCCGCTGAACGGCGTATCCTTGTGCCGGATGAACGGGCCGACGCCTACCATGTGCGGTTGAAACTTCTGGATCAGGGCCAGGTCTGCGGCGATGCAGGCCTCCGTCTGGTAGGGAGAGCCGACCATAAAGCCCATGCCTACCTGGTAGCCGATATCTTTTAAAATAGAGAGGCAATTGAGCCGTGGGGCAAGCTGCATGCCTGGCGGGTGCAGTTTTTCATAATGCGTAGCGTCAGCCGTCTCATGCCGCAAGAGATAACGGTCGGCGCCGGCGTCGAACCAGGCCTGGTATTCTTTGCAGCTTCTCTCGCCCAGCGACAGGGTGATGGCGCAGTCAGGATGGCGCTCTTTTATCGCGCGGACGACGCTGCTGATGTCCTCGCTGCTAAAACCGGGGTCTTCGCCGCCCTGCAGTACGAAAGTACGAAAGCCAAGGGCGTGGCCGCGCGCGCAACAATCCAGGATCTCTTCCTGCGACAGCCGGTAGCGTTCGGCCTGGCTGTTACCGGCGCGGATACCGCAGTAGTAGCAATTGTTTTTGCAATAACTGCTTATTTCGATCAGGCCGCGTACATATACTTTATTGCCAAATTCACGCCGGCGCACTTTTGCGGCGCGGGCAAAGAGGTAATCTGTGACACTTTTGTCGCGACAGTCCAATAGGCTTAGATATTCCTCTGTCGCCAGCCGACGCTCTGATTCCAGTTTGTCAATCAGCGTTTTCATTCGCCTTCCCGCCTTCACCGCTTACCTTGGAATATACTGTTTTACTAGATATGCCTTTGAGCATGCCTATCTTGCCGGATAGCGAACTGATAACGTCGTGCGGGGCGTCTACTACCAGTGTGATAATATTTATGCCTTTTTGCCGGTAAGGTATGCCCATGCGGCCGACTACACAGTCGCGGAACTCGTGCAATATTTTGTTGAGCTCCTCTGCTTTCTCCGGATTTTCTACAATAATACCAATTACTGCTACACGTGCATTTTCCATTTGAGCAAGCTCCCTTCGCAAATAAAAAGCCCTGTACCGGAAAAAGGGTACAGGGCAATAGAAACTACACTTCTATCCTATCGCCTTCCTACTCGGGACGCACCCTTGTACACTCAGAACGATTATTGTTTGATAAGTTTTATTCATTAAATTATAGTGCTATTGCTCGGAATTGTCAATGTTTATTAGTAACCGAGATTTTCGCCGACCAGAAGGATGGTTATATCAGACTGTGACGGCCGCTTGTGCAGTATTGTGGTAGCGTTACAAATGCGCTTGGGCGACTCGCAGTCCATGCAGATGCCGGTGGTGGTGCAGGGGTTGGGCAGCCCGATGCGTTTGTTGTTGGCCGGCGCCGCCAGGAATTCTATGCGTTCAAAAGCGGCGTTCACATCGGGAACCACTTTATTGATCCCGGCAATGACCAGTACTTTTTTTGGCCCAAAAATCATAGCGGCCACCCGGTTGCCGGTGCCGTCTATATTTACCAGTTGCCCGTCCAGAGTTATGGCATTGCTGCTGGTGATAAAAACGTCGGATGTCAGCATCGCCCGCCGGTTGGCTAAAGCTATCTCCGGCGTTATGCCAGGGCCTTCGCGCTCGATAAGCTTGTTGCCGCGGTGATGCAAAGCTTCCGCCAGGCCGACCTCTTCCAGCGTGACTGAGCCGCCCACGCCGACCGCGGCGTCAGGCGCTATCAACTCCAAAGCCCGTTTGAGCGCAGCCGCTCTATCAGGCACATACTCAGCCTGGAAACGGTTTTTTTCCAACGCCGCCACTACTTTTTTCCCAATAGTTTCATTATGCCAAACCATAGATGCGTCCATGACTATCCCTCCCAAAATTAACAACAAATTCCCTAAACTTATATTTGACAAAACAGCAAGAAATCCTGCCTTGTTTTAAATAGACATACAACGCGCCATGTGCTATAATGCTAAAGTATCAACTTAATATGCGCCCGTAGCTCAGGGGATAGAGCACCGGCCTCCGGAGCCGGGAGCGCAGGTTCGATTCCTGCCGGGCGCGCCATAGTAAACATGCGGCTGTTGGATTTTTTCCAAAGGCTGCTTTTTTTATGTTTGCTTTTTGGACGCCGCCGCGCTGGACAAAGAACTGCCCGGGCATATGTCTTTCCGCCAGGTAGAACGCCTGCCCGTTATCCGGAAAAAGATGTTTACGCCATGCACCGGGGCGGCTATCAGGTTGAAGACGCAGGCAACTTGAAAGTACCGTATAAAGATTGAGGACAGGGCATATGCTCTGTCCTTTTTTCGTAATAATATACTTGGGTTTGATATGGGTTTGCATTGTTTTACCGCTAGCGATATGGTAAAATTCTTATATATATTATCTGTTTGCTGGTTGCCATAAAAACGGACCGGTGAGCTTTTTTGTGTTTAAATAATTGTAAAAAATATATAAATAGTACAAAATAGCGCCCGCTTGCCGGGGGAAAGATGCGTTACAATGAAAAAGGCTATAAAGCAGTCTACGTTGACATTTATTTTAAATAGCGCTTCTATACTATTGATCGCACTGAGCATCGCGGCCTTCTTTTTGATTGTGAGGTCGGATCAGGCGGTAGACCGGGCAAACAGGGACCGTTATGATATTGTTTACAATGCCAGGCGGTTTATGGAGGCTTCGTCCCGTCTGACAGATGAGGCTAGGGCATACGCGGCGACTGGAGACAGCGTACATAGGGACAATTACCGGCGCGAGGCGGAAGAGCTGCAAAACCGCGAAATGGGTGTGGCGAATATGCGCTGGATCGGTTTGACGGAAAAAGAGGCGGCGCTGGTGGAGCAAATGGCTGTCTTGTCAACTGGCCTGATTTCATTGGATAAAAAAGCGATAGAATTAGTAGAGGCCGGTGATATGAACGGCGCAATACAGGCTGTGTATGGGCCGTCATATGTTAATAGGGACGTACTGATAAAAAAGACGCAGGACGCTTTAATACATGAGATAGATATTCGCACGGAGGACGAGGTATCGGCCTTGGTAGCGGTGTCCGGGCGTTGGATATACGTTACGGTGGCGTGTTTGTCTATAACGGCGCTTATCCAGATAGCGTCTGCGACCGCGGTATGGATAAAGGTGATAAGGCCGATAATCGCCATACGCGATGAAATGCTGCGTATAGCAAAGGGTGATTTGAAGGGTGAGTTTGCCGTGCAACCGGATACGTCGGAGATAGGGATGCTTATTGGGTCGATACGCTCGACTAAAGAGGAGCTTAACAGGTATATAGGCAATATCTCGGACAAACTGGCGGCGATAGCGGCAGGCGATCTCAAGACGCGGGTGAATATAGAATATATAGGTGATTTCTCCCGGATAAAAGAAGCGATAAACGAGATAGCGAGCATTCTTTGGGAACAGCACGAGCGCGACCGGCACAGCCGTGAGAAGCTGGAGGAGGCTTACGAGGCGGCGCAGGCGGCAAACAAGGCAAAGAGCGCCTTTTTGTCGAGCATGTCACACGAGATAAGAACGCCGATAAACGCTATAACCGGCATGACTAATATAGCGCGAATGGCGGAAGACGTGGCCAAGAAGGATTATTGCCTGGAGAAGATAGCGGATGCGTCGACGCACTTGTTGGGCGTTATAAACGATGTTCTCGATATGTCCAAGATAGACGCGAATAAATTTGAACTGTCGCCAGCGGAGTTTGATTTTGAGAAGATGCTGGTCAAGGTTGTAAATATTATAAATTTCCGGGTGGAGGAAAAGCGGCAGAAGCTTACGGTAAAGATAGATAAAAATACGCCGCGCTGGGTGGTGGCGGATGAGCAGCGCCTGGCCCAGGTTCTGACAAACCTTTTGTCGAACGCTGTGAAATTTACTCCCGAGGGAGGCTTGATACGGGTAGAGGCCAGGCTGGATAAGGAGGACGCTGCGGGCTATAAGCTGTTTATCAGTGTAAAGGACAGCGGCATAGGCATTTCCCCCGAACAGCAAAAAAACTTATTTACTTCCTTTACACAGGCGGATGCCGGTATAGCGCGCAAGTTTGGCGGTACGGGGCTGGGCTTGGCCATATCAAAGAGCATTGTTGAAAAGATGGACGGAAAGATTTGGATAGATTCACAAGAAGGCCAGGGCGCGACTTTTTCTTTTGTGGCAAGGGCTGGACGGGGCAGCGGAAAACCCACGCGGATTACCAATGTGAAATTTGAAGACATGCGCGTGCTTGTTGTAGACGACGATAGAGACCTGCTGGAATATTTCCTCGATATCGCACAGCGTCTGGGTTTTTCCTGTGATGTGGCGGCGGACGGCTATGCCGCGCGCGATATGATAGAGGCTGCCGGCGGTTATGATATGTATTTTGTCGACTGGAAATTGCCCGGAATGGATGGCGTGGAACTGGTCAGCGGCATAAGGGAGCGTGGCGATGGTAATTCGGCTGTTATCATGATTTCTTCGACTGAATGGGACGTTATAAAAGACAAAGCGCAAAGCGCCGGAGTGGACAGATTCCTTCCCAAGCCGCTGTTCCCGTCTATGATAGCGGATACGATAGCGGAGTGTTTGGGCGGTGTCTGCCGCATGCCGGATGAGAAGGAAGAGGAGCCGGATTTTACCGGTTACAGTATTTTGCTGGCCGAAGATGTGGATATCAACCGCGAGATAGTAATAGCGCTTTTGGAACCCACAGGAATGAAGATAACGCTGGCGGAAAACGGTAGAGCGGCTGTGGCGGTCATGGCTGAACACGCAAATGATTTTGATATGATATTTATGGACGTGCACATGCCGGAAATGGACGGCTATGAGGCGACGCGGCGCATACGGGCCATGGACAGTCTGCATGCGAAGGAAATTCCGATAGTGGCGATGACGGCAAATGTGTTTAAAGAAGACGTGGAGGCTTGCCTGGCGGCTGGCATGAATGACCATGTGGGCAAACCTCTCGATTTTAGCGAGGTCGTGGCTCAATTGCACAAGTATTTGCCAGAGCGGAAAAAAGAAGTGAACTGAGCGCCGAAAGTTTGTAAAATAAATCCTAAAGGTTTAAAAATATAAAAATAAACGCATCCCCATTCAGGAGGAGACCACATGAAAAAGCTGTCCTTATTATTTCTGACCCTTATATTAGCTTTTGCCCTTGCCGGTTGCGGCGGGCAAAAAGCCGCGCCGGCCGGCGGCAATAACCAATCCAAGACATTGATAGTATATTTTTCCCGCAGCGGTAACACTAAAGAAGTTGCCAGCCAAATACAGCAACTTACCGGCGGCGATATTGTAGAGCTGCAAATCACGGAATCTTATCCTTCCAACTATGAAGAGCTCCGCCAGCAGGTCAAGCGCGAACAGCAGTCAGGCTTTAGGCCAACGCTCAAAACTAAAATAGCAAATATCTCCGCCTATAAAACCGTCATCATCGGCTCTCCTATTTGGTGGTCAGATATTTCTCTGCCCATGGTCAGCTTCTTGACGCAATACGACCTTTCCGGCAAGACTGTCCTGCCGTTTTTCACGCATGGCGGCGGCGGTGTCGGGCGAAGCGCCGCCCGAGTAAAAGAACTATGCCCCCGTTCTACCGTTAAAGAACTCTTCATCGTAAAAAGCAGCGATGCCAAAACCGCCAAAAATGACGTCGCTTCCTGGCTGCGCGCGCAAGGCGCGATAAAGTGATATAAAATCAAGAGCGGCAACCAGACTATGTTACCAGAATAAAACTGAAGCCGGCGCTACCCGCAAACGGGGGCGCCGGCTTCAGTTTTATTCTGGTAACCGATTTAGCGGCAGTCAGAGTTAACATGCGCGATGCGCTCGCCCAGCCTGTCCACCGCCCACGGACCTTCCGACCCGGCCCAATCCACACGGGCGGACTGGAAGCCGGCAGGTACTTGTATCTCGTCGTAAACTTCCGGGCTGGTCATACCGCCGGCTACGAAAAGTACAGTTGGCTGTTTGGCTCCAAGTTCGCCGATGATTTTTAATCCTTGCTTATTCATGCTACATTTCCCCTTTTTAATGCCAATGCCGGATATGGCTGCGTTTAAATTAATATTACTATGTCTGAGGTTCGAAAGTCCAATTTAATCAACCATTATTGACAAGATAAAAGCATTTGCGCGAACACATGTTTTGTGATAAAATTGAAACAAACACAAGTTCTAGAAGGTGGTCGTCGCTATGGATATGCTGGAAAAACTGCAAATATTGGCTGATGCAGCCAAATATGATGTGGCCTGTACTTCGAGCGGCTCGGATAGGAGAGCCGGGGCGGGCGGCATAGGCAGCTCGGCCATGCCAGGTTGCTGCCACAGCTTTTCCGCGGACGGGCGCTGTGTATCTCTTTTAAAAGTCCTTCTGGGCAATACCTGCATATACGACTGCAAATATTGCGCGAATAGAAAGTCCAATGATGTGCCGCGCGCGGTGTTTACGCCGCGGGAGTTGGCGGAGCTGACCATACAGTTTTACCGGCGCAATTATATCGAGGGGCTGTTTTTAAGCTCTGGCGTGATAAAAAACCCCGACTACACCTGTGAGCTAATGATAGAAACCCTGCTGCTCCTGCGCAATGAGTACAAATTCGGCGGCTATATACACGCCAAAGCCATACCGGGTGCGGACAGCGTGCTTTTGGAGCGCCTGGGCATGCTGGCCGACCGGATGAGCGTCAATATCGAGCTGCCGTCCCGCGAAAGTCTTGCCAAGCTGGCGCCGGACAAAAGCAAGAACAGTATCTTCCAGCCGATGGGTTATCTGAAAGAACGCATGGCGGAAAATTCACGTGATATCAAGCTCTACCGCAATGCTCCTCGTTTTGCCCCGGCTGGACAAAGCACCCAGATGATAGTGGGCGCGTCGCCGGAGACGGATAACCAGATACTAAGGCTGGCGGAGAGCTTATATAAAAAATATAGACTAAAGAGGGTATTTTTTTCCGCTTACCTACCGGTAGTGGCGGATAGCATGTTGCCCACCCTTGATACCAAGCCGCCGCTGCTGCGCGAGCACCGCCTGTACCAGGCGGACTGGCTGCTGCGCTTTTATGAGTTTTCCGCCAGCGAGCTTTTAGATGATGCCAACCCTAATTTCAACCCTTTTTTAGACCCGAAATGCAACTGGGCGATAAACCATCCGGATTTTTTCCCGGTGGAAGTGAATAGGGCCTCTTATGAAGAGATATTGCGCGTACCGGGCATCGGCGTGAAAAGCGCCTTGCGTATAGTAGCGTCCAGGCGTTCGGCTTCTTTAGACTTTGACGCTTTGAAAAAACTCGGCGTGGTTTTGAAACGGGCCAGGTTTTTCATCACCTGCCGGGGGAAAAGCCAGGGCGCCGGCGCTGTCTGGGATAACGCCATATACGCCATGATGTCGCCCAAAGAGCGCTCTTTATATAAAAGCCAGGAATTTTACGGCCAGAGCCAATTGCCTCTTTTTGAACAGCCGGCGCCGTTGTCGGGAGAGTGGCGGCAATGCTTGAGCAGCCCGGGCTGATATATTCATATGACGGAAGTTTTACCGGTTTTTTGTGCTGCGTGTTTGAAAGCTTTACTAAAAAAGAGCTGCCTGGCGGCATACTGGGGCCAAATGAAGTGCAGTTGACGATATTTCCGGCCAAGTCTATAGACACGGACATAAAAAAAGCCCGGCGGGTGGAGCAATTGATATCTTCGCGCATCGGCGCGCCTGTGCTGCGTTTTTTGCGCCGTGCGTTTTTGACCTGTCTGCCGCAAAAAGAAGTGCATATGCTGCGCTTTGTCCGTCTGGCCTACAGGAAAGGGCCGGGCGTCGTCAGTATGCTTTCTGACGGTACGGTATATGCTTTGCACAAAGCCGTGCGTTTTTTAGGCAGTGAAGTGGAGCGCTACAAAGGGTTTGTACGTTTTTCCGATTGCGGCGGCGTACTGGTGTCGACAATCCAGCCGAAAAATTATGTCCTGCCGTTTTTGGGCTTGCATTTTCGCGTGCGTTTTCCCGGGGAAAAATTTCTTATTTACGATGAGAGCCACCATATGTTATGCGCCTGCAGTGACGGGCGTTTTTGGGTGTCCGACTCTACTGACATAGAACAACCGGAAGCGAGCGGAGAAGAGGAAAATTATAGACGCCTGTGGCGGGCCTTTTACGACGCCATAGCTATCAAAGAACGGGAAAACTCGCGCTGCCGCATGGGGCATATGCCTAAACGCTACTGGCACTGTATGACGGAGATGCAGCAGGACGAAGCCGCCCGCCGCCCTGCGAAAAAAGAAGGCGGGCCGTCTGGCCTGCTGGATATGGTAAAATTGCGATAAAAGCTGTAGAAAATTTTGCAGAAGGCAAAACTCTCGTATATTTCCAGTATTTGTATCTGTAAAGCGGTTTGCACCTGTGGCTCAAGCGCCAACAGCTACGCATCAGCCATGTCTAGTCCTTGAAAAGAAATGCATGGCATTTCGGAAAGGGATACTCAAAGGGTAAATAAAAACGGCTCCCGCTTTTCGGCGGAAGCCGTTTTGTATCCTTATATTTTGAATATTTTCATGGCGTCGACCAAGGCGGTACAGCTTGCCTTGATATCCTGCATACGGGCCAATACGTCTTCCGAGAGTTTGGCAATATCCGCAGATTGTGATGCGATGGCGGTGATGTTGGTGGCGCCGTCGTTGGCGGCCTGGGAGACTTCGTGGACTGAGCTGGAAATATTTTCGATCTCAGCCAGCAACTGTTGGGAGGAGGCGCTGAAGTCGGCGATGAGCGAGTCGATATAGCCGGCGTCTTTGTAGTATTGCTCACCGATGTTGACAAGGTTTTCATAGTCCTGGATGACTTCGGTATCGATAAAGGTGATCATTTCCTCGGAACTTTCAGAGAGGGCGCGCACGGAGTCAATTACGACGCCGGTGATGGTTTGTATCTCTTTTACGGTTCCGCTGGAATTTTCCGCCAGTTTCCTGATTTCTTCGGCGACCACGGAGAAGCCTCGCCCGGCTTCGCCGGCGCGGGCGGCCTCGATGGCGGCGTTGAGGGCCAAAAGATTGGTCTGGGAAGTGATTTCGAGGATAGCATTGGAGAGACTTCTGATCTCTTCGATGGATTTGGCGTCATCTATAGCTTTGGTCAGCCTGCCGTGTATGCGTTCGCGGGTATTATAGGCGGTGTCTTTTGATTCGACGGCTTCGGCTTTGAGGTTGGCGGCGCGTTTGCTGATTTCTTGGACTTCAACAGAGCCCTTTTGTGCTTTTTCAGCGATAAAGCGAGTGGCGTCACGCAGTTCGGATGTGGTAGAGCTCATTTGCTGGGAAGTAGCGGCGGTTTCTTCCATACCGGCCGAAATATGCTCGGTGGCGGCGGCCACTTCGTTGATATTGCCGTTGAGCGAGGTAAGGTTTTCACTAGACTGGACGGCTTTGGCGCTGGAGTCCTGAGAGCGCCTGACGACGTCGGCTATTATGCCTTTGAGGGATGTTTGCAGGTTGCCGATGGAGCGTACTATATCGCCCACCTCGTCGCCGCGCGCTAAGAGGGCGGCGTCGGCGCTTTCCCTGAGGTCGCCGGAAGCCAGATGGTCGACATATTGGGCGGTTGTGGTGAGCGGTTTAGCTATACTGCCGGCGATAAATACTATCAGCGTCCCGGCCAGCAGAAGGCCAACGAGGCCGATACCGCCAATGACTACCGCCATACGGTTTGCGTCTTTTAGAACTTCGGATTCTTTGACAACTATGGCGTAACCCCATTTTTTACCGCCTACTGTCTCAATGGGATAGTAGGCTTTGATAGCGTCTTCTTTCCAGGCAGGGACAAATGTTTTACGAATCTGTTCTTGGCCGGCGTTTATTGCAGACAGCAGCTTTTTGCCATCGTCACCCTGGAAATCGCTGTCGATTTTGTTGACTTGGGCTTTATCGGGGTGGGCGACAATAAAGCCGGTGTCGGTGAATATTTTGCCTACGCCGGTATCGTAAGCTTTAACTTTATCGTTGATAGTATTGTAGTATTCGGTGGACAAATCGATGCCTGCTACGCCGACGACTTTGCCGGAAGCGTTTTTGATAGGCGCGCCGATACTGACCATAAGTACCTTCTTGCTACCCAGTTGGTATTCATAGGGTTCGGTGAGATAAATGTCGCCTTTTTTTAGCGGCATAAGGTAGTAATCGCCTTCACCTGGTTTGTCGTAGCCAGACAGAGGCGCAGTTTTGAGTTGGCCATTTTCACGCATCCAGAAGGGGATAAAACGTCCGGTCGCGTCATGGGCCGGTTTGCCAACAAACTGGGCGTCCATGCCGTCGAGCGCATTTGGTTCCCAGCAGGTCCAGATGGATACGATATCCTTGTTGTCGCGCAGGACGGCCTGCAAGTAGTTGTTGAACGTAATGCGGCGGCGTTCAGGCAGCATGTTTTCATAACCTGAAAACACACTGGCCATGGTGTTGGCTATCGCGCCGTAGTTTTGGATGTTGTTTTCGATGTCGGCGCCATAATCGCTTGTCATGCTGCCAAGCAGTTTTACCGACGCTTCATTGGCGGTCTGGTAGGAAGACCATATGACATAACCGGTAAAGATACCAAACAGAAGAATAAAAGTACTGAGGACGTAGATGAGCAGTTTGGTCTTGAGTTTTAATTTCGCAAACATAGAAAGCCCCTCCTTCATTCATTTTCATTTTTAATCTAAAACCTGTTTGCGTGTTGTATATAAAACAACCTCCCGTATAGGGAGGCGTAACTGCGTGGATACGGGGCATTCGGCAAAAAAGAAAAGCAAATTGCGAACGTTACGTACCATATATTACGTATATTTTAACATAATATTGTTAAAAGTACAATAAAAACTGTTTTTTGTAATGAGATGTGAGAAAAGTTTATTTTTTGTGTGCGAAAGTATTGGAAAAACAGTCCTATGATCTACGCCCCGCGCCACAGATCTGTATTGCCTGGGGCAGATGCGGGCTGACCGGCAGATAAAAAAATTTAGGCCGGGGGTTATTATTACACATATTTTTGGCTTTATAACGCGGGCGCTGCCGCTGCCGGTTTTTATTCCGACCGCCGGTCTTTGAGCACTCGCTCCACTTCGCGCCGGGCGTCTTTTTCCGCTAGGTCGTGGCGTTTGTCGTAAAGTTTTTTACCTGTGACCAGAGCCAGCTCCACTTTGGCTTTGCCGCGTGTGAAATAAATTTTCAGCGGTACCAGAGTGTAACCTTTCTCTTTTACTTTGCCGATAAGTTTAGTTATCTCTGTTTTGTGCAACAGCAGTTTGCGTGGGCGCAGAGGATCGTGATTGAAACGGTTGCCCTGGTCGTAAGGGCTTATATGCAGGTTGTGCAAATATATCTCGGCATTTTTGTCGATCTGCCCGTAGCTATCTTTAAGGTTTGCTTTGCCGGCGCGCAACGATTTTACTTCTGTGCCGGTAAGGACCAGGCCGGCTTCATAAGACTCGTGTATAAAGTAGTCGTGGCGCGCTTTTCTGTTGTCGGCGGCTATTTTAATGCCTTGTTCCGCCATATATTACCTCCTGCCGGCCGGGAAGCGTTATTTAAAGTGGCCGGCTAATTCTTTGCAAAAGTCGTTGAGTATGCGTTTATACATGTTTTCCGGCGTTGCGCTGCCAAAAGAGTCTTCCGTCCGCTCGCGGCTGTCGCCGATGGACAGGATGGGATTGGCCGGATTTTTAACGCTGGATAAATTAAAGCGGACTGAGGCGCGCAAGACTGTTACGTCATGCGCCGGTACTATGTAAGGTACCCTTTGTTCCACCCAGCCGGTAGTTACTTCACCATTAGGGCCGTAGCGCCGTTCCTCCACTCTTTCGTAGCGGTACTGGATTTGCGCCTCCACGCGTTTTTTGCCGACAGTGTATTCGTATATATCGGTCGATAATACTGCATCGGCATATTTGGCTACAGCTTCTTTATATATGACGTCGGCTTTTTTACTGTCTGTGGCGAAAAGTTCTTCAAGGTCATCGCCGCTTTTTTCTTTTACGCTATTGAATATATCCTTGCGCGTTATAATTTTCGCTTTGTCAAATGAGGTGAGCCGGTCGTAAAAGTCTTCCGCCAGAACTTTCGCTGCGATGGGCGAAGCCTTATCGGTCAATTGAGGCTCTTCCGCTAAAATCACTTTTATCTGCGTAAAGTCGTAGTTCTTGTCTACCCATTTTTCTTTTTGCGCATTGGCTGTAGAAAAAAAGACCAAAGTGAAAAGGCAGCAGAAAAAAACCAGCCAGGATTTTTTTGACATAGTCACCACTCCCGTCGTGTATTTAACGGCGCTTTTTAATCTTTAACGAAGACTTTTTCTTGCTTTTTTTATACGTATTTTTTGGTTTTTCCTTTTTCGTGGAAGTTTTTTTACCCGCCTCGCCGCCGGGCCTTTGCCCAGACCTTGACAGAAGCTGCTGCTTTACGGCAGCCGTTTCGCCCGGCAAGATAAAATCTACGCTGCGGCTGGCGATATTCGCGTTTAATACTTCGACGGTTATCGAGTCGCCTATACGGTAAACTTTTTTCGTCGTTTCACCTAGCAGGCAGTATTTTTCTTCTATATAAACATAATAATCGTCAGTCAGGGCGGACATGTGAAGCAGCCCTTCTACTCCGTTTTCGAGTTCTACAAACAGGCCGAAGGCGGTAACGCCGCTTACCGTACCGTCAAAGCTGTCGCCGATAAAATCAAGCATATATTCGGCTTTTTTCAGGTCCACCGTGTCGCGCTCCGCCTGTTCCGCCGCGCGCTCTTGCTTTGAGGCGTGTTTTGCTATCTCCGGCAGAGCTGTGTTCAAGTAGTTTAACCTGTCTTCACCTGGCGGTTTTTGGGCGGACTCTTTTAACATGCGGTGTACGACAAGGTCCGGGTAGCGGCGGATAGGTGAAGTGAAATGAGTATAAAACTTCGCCGCCAGGCCAAAATGGCCCAAGTTTTCCGCGCGGTATTCCGCCTGTTTGAGCGAGCGCAAAACCACTTTAGAGATGAGTTTTTCTTCCGGACGGCCGCTGATCTGGCGTAAAAGCGCCTGCAAGTCGCCGGGGTTTATAGTTTCTTTTACCGGCAAGCGCAGAGAGAAGGTCTGTAAAAGCGCGGACAGGGCAGCTATCTTTTCTTCATTAGGCGGCTCATGTATCCGGTAAAGAGAAGGAGTTTTTTGCGAAAAAAGCTGTTCGGCAACAGTTTCATTGGCGGCAAGCATGAATTCTTCAATTATGGACTCGGCTATAGTACGCACTCTTTGCTCGATAGAGAGCGGTTTGCCATTTTGATCAAGCTTTACTTTTTGCTCAGGGAAATCAAAGTCGATAGCGCCGCGAGCCATGCGCTTTTTTCGTAAAACTTCGCTCAAAGAAGCCATATTCTTTAAGTTGGCCGCCAGCTCGATAGGCAGATCAGACGGCAGCACATTATCTGCCAATATGCCCTTCACCAAAGAATAACTAAGGCGCATGCCGACATTTATGACAGATGGGAAAATCTCGTGGCGGGTTACGCGGCCAGAGCGGTTTATTTCCATTTCGCAAGCCATGACCAGGCGGTCTTCGCCGGCGTTCAGGCTGCAAATACCGTTGCTGAGCCGTTCAGGTAGCATGGGCAGAACCCTGTCTACCAGGTAGACGCTGGTGCCTCGGTCTTTGGCCTCCTGGTCGAGCAGGGAGTTTTCCGCTACATAATGGCTGACATCTGCTATATACACGCCTAAAAGCCAGCCGCCACCGGAGAGTGTTTCAACATATACGGCGTCATCAAGGTCTTGGGCGTCTTCTGAATCTATCGTGACGATAAAGCGCTGGCGCAAGTCGCGCCGTCCGCCCAATTCCTCTTGGGCAACTGTTTTATTTATTTTTTTTGCCGCCGCCAAAACTTTATCGGGGAATTGCAAGGGCAGGCCGTGCTGCTTGATGATGGCTAAAACTTCAAGGCCGGGGTCGCCGGCATTACCTAAAATTTCAGCTATGCGCCCTTCGGCGTTTTTTCCGTTTTCCGGCCAGACAGTGAGCTCGGCTACTACTTTTTGCCCATCTTTAGCGCCGTTGAAGTTTTTTTTGGCAATAAAAATATCCTGGCCGATTTTTTTGTCGTCAGGCAAAACAAAACCGTATTCTTTGCGGCGGTTGAAGGCGCCCACCACTGAGGAGTGGGCGCGCTTTAGTATGCGTATTACTTCGCCTTCCGGCTGTCGCCCGGTGGGGCGGCTGCTGATGCGGGCAATGACCTGGTCGCCGTTCATGGCGCCCAGTAACTGGCTGGGCGGGATAAATATATCCTCGCCTTCGGACGGGGTGACAAAGCCAAACCCCTTGATTGCCAAGTTTAAAATGCCGGGAACAAGGCTCATTTTTTCCGGTAGTCCATATGTATTGAAACGGGTGCGGATTATAGCGCCCATTTCTTCCAGTTCCTTAGCTACTGCCCAAAATGTCTTCAGATCGGCCGAGCCGAGGGCAAGGTTTTTCAATATGTCTTCTTCTGTTAATGGTTTATAAGAGTCCGCGCGCATGAAAGAGAGGATTTTTTCCTGTAATTCTTGCTTGTTCATACTGTTTCCGCCAGGAGTACTTTGCCGCTAGCTTCGGCCGCCAGCGTACCGTCCGCCAGAAACAGCTCTCCTTTTGTTTCGTACAGGCGCCCTTTTTGTTTGGTAATACTGCCTACTGCTTTAAGCGGGCTGCCGATGGGCACGCCCTGGCGGTAGCGCACTTCAAGGCGCGCGGTGAAAGCGTCCAGGCCGGTGCTTTTGTGGACAAAACCCGCCATCACTTCGTCTAAAAGAGTACTGATGATACCGCCATGCATACGACCGTCATAGCTTTGGTGCTCGGGGCCGGGGGTGAAGATGGTGCTATATTCTTTGTCAGTCAGGTCAAATTTCAATTTAAGGCCTATCGGGTTGTCCTTGCCGCAAGCAAAACACCATGTATATTTATCACTCATCTTGCGTCTCCTTTATAAATTCATGGATACGGGAAAAAATTTTTTCCCGTTCGTCGCCTAAAATAGCCATGTGTCCGGACGAGTCGAGCCAAAGCAAGTCTTTGTCGGAACTGCCGATATGCTCATATATATAGGTGGCGCTGTCAGGGATAACCGTATGTTCAACACGCGACTGTATCAAAAGGACAGGCTCGGTTATTTCGGGCAATTCTTTTTTTACTGTTTGCAGCAACTCCATCAGGCTGGCAAGGGGGGCAAGCGGGTACTTGTCATAGCTGATATTGTATATGGGTTCAATATTGTAATGGCGCTGCTTTTTAGGCAAATACCGCCTAAATAAGCGGTAAACAGGAAGGAAAGCAGCCCTCTTGTCATATAGGCGTATGGGCGTTGAGATAGCGACGACTTTTTCTATAGAATAACGGGCGGCCAGATGCAGGGCCAGTAAAGCCCCCAGCGATATGCCGACGACAGAAACCTCGGAACATAATTCCCGCAACAGGTAATAGCCGTCTTCCGCGGCCTGGTACCATTCCCGCCAGACAGACTTGTCGAGGTCCTCGACGCAGGTGCCGTGGCCGGGCAAGCGCACGGCCAGTACAGTAAAGTTTCTTTCGTGCAGGTAATCGCCTAGCATCCTCATTTCGGCAGGAGAGCCGGTAAAACCGTGCAATAAAAGTACTCCTTTGCCTCCTGCCGGCAATAAATAAGGTTCGGCGCCTTTAACGATAGACACGTTCATTCTCCTTGCCCGCATAGTGCGGAAAATATATTTTCAAGTACATATTATATCATTTTTTACCGGCTATTGCACGATGCGTATAAAAGTGAGGTTAAGGAATAGTATTATACGTTCGTATAAAAAACCATATTTGCTACTTTGCGTAAGATACTGCGGACTGTATAATAATATAAAAGAACAAAGTAAAGTATTTTCAGGGAGGTGTGCTCACGGCGGTTAAGTGGCTTTTTGCTCGACTGTTTTTCGGGAAAATACGGTAAAGGGGTTTTGTTGAACAATGAAAAAACGCACTTTTTTTAATGTTTTTCTCACGGCAATAGTTTTTGCCATGCTGCTTGTTAGTGCAGGCTGCGGCGATTCGTCCGGGAAGGTGGACGAGAACGCCGCCAAAATCGAAATTAAAGGGGTAGAATACAGCAAAGACAGTGTAGAGGTTGTTTTACCGCAAGTACGGGAAATGAAAAATGAATCCCTGCAAAAGAAGATAAACGAAAATATCAAAAATGAGATATTGTCGCTGGAAAATAAAGGAAAAGACAGCGGGCTGAGCGGGGAATACCGTGTGCTGTTTTTGAACGACCGTTTGCTGATAGTGCAGTTTAGCGGACAAAATGACCTGCCTTCAGCCAATGGCGTCGAATATGTGGAACATACCATACATGTCGATTTGACGACAGGTAAGATATATACCATGGCCGACCTGTTTAAAAAAGGCAGCAAATACGAAGAAGAAATATTAAAAATTGCCAAAGAAAGCGGTGACTTGCGGTTATACGACCCCAGCGCAAACGAAGGCTGGCAATTTTCTACCTTCCAGACATTCTGGAACCCCAAGACCAAGGGGCAGCAATTTGCCCTGTGTGACGAGTTTTTCTGGGTGTATACCATATCCAGCGATGCTGAGAGCTATATCCCGGGTTATGGCATACCCTATGAAAAAATTTCCAAGCTTATAGACAAGGAAGGGGTTTTGTGGAAAGCTTTTTCCGGCCAGGAAAACAGGGCGCAAGACCTTGATAGTTATATGGAGCCGCCAGAGTATGAAAGCTACATAAAAGAAATGGAAGAAGCCGCTAAAGCCGAGGCGGAAAATGACCGCAAAAAAGCCGAAGCAGCGCGTTTAGCGGCGGAGAAAAAGAAGCAGGCCGCAGCGGAAAAAGCCGCCTATGAAAAAGGTATGGCTGCCGGCAAAGCGTCCGCTCCTAAACCGGCGGCAAAACCGGCCGCTAAACCTGCGGCTCAGCCAAGCATAGTATGGCGGACTACTAAAGTGCAGGCAAACAGCGACGGCACAAGGACCGTATATGGACAATATGTAAATAATTATAGTAACAGGACTATGACGAGATTAAATAGTGCGACACTTACGCTTTATTACAAAAATAAGAGTGGAGTGAACAAGACCTATACGGTAAAATACACCGAACCTATGAATAAAGTAGTTCCGCCAATGGGCGTTACTTCCGGCTGGTTTAAATTCCGCCCGCCCGCTGATTACAATAAGAACTACACAAAAATCACAGTTGGCTTCAATTATTCTTATAGGTAACTGCCCAGGATAAGGCTATGCAGGAGGCTGAGGGCTGAGGAGCAAGAAATTTTTTGCGTTATATTTGTTTTGCTGCTGGCTTTTGCCATTACTGGTTGCGGTAGTTCAGAAGGCAAGGTGGACGAGAATGCCGCCAAGATAAAAATAGCCCGGGTCAACTATGAAAGAGGTGGCGTCGATATAGAAATGCCTGCGCTCGAAGGCAGCGACAAAGCCGTGGCGGTAATGAATATCGACCTGACTACAGCAAAGATGTACACTTTGGCTGACCTTTTTAAAAAAGACGCCAAATATGAAGATGAAATACTAAAAATAGCCAAGGCCAATGACGATTACCGTATAGTGGATAACGACATTGATTTTGATGAGTCTAAGGAAACCTGGGGCGCCAAAAAGAAACGGCAGCATTCCATGCTGACGGAAGAGTTTTTATGGGTGTTTGCCGCAAGCCCGGACGGAAGTCTGATGAGCGGTTACGGCATACCATATGCCGACCTTGATAAAGTTATTGATAAAGGAGGTGCGCTCTGGAAGGCATTTTCCGGGCAAAAGAGCCGTGCCCGGGATACAGAGTACTTTATGAAAGCGCCGCCGTATGATGTTGTGGAAAACGACGGGCAAGTAAAACCGCGCCAAGCCGGCGATGGCAAAAAAACGCCAATATCTCAGGAGTCTTCCGGCCGCGACAAATCGACCCCGGAAGCCGTGACATGGGAAGCGAAGAAAGTAGTGAAAAACGATAACGGTACCCTGCTTATAACCGGTCCATATATAAATAACTTTTCAGACCGCACGATGATGAAGGTGGAGGCAGCCCTTCTCACGATACTCTACAAAACAAAGGACGGTATTGAAAAGCACTACTCCTACCAGTTTGGCTCGGTAGAGCGCGTAGTGCCGCCCAAAGGGTCGACGGATGGCGGTTTTAACATAAGGCCGCCGGCAGATTTTGCTGAATACCTGAGCGCTGCCAACGATTTTGAGTATAGCTGGAAAAAATGATTTGTAATTAGTTAGAAAGACCCCTGTTTCAATAAAGGACAAGGCGGCTTAAGGCGCTCTTGCTATGATGAAACAGGGGTTTTTGTCTTTTATGGTATTGCTGTACTCTGCGGGGAATGTGTTTGCTACTGAAAATAAACTGAAAAAGAGAATTTGGATAATCCCATTTTGCGATTTTAAAGGCAGAGGCTATGAAATATAAGATACCGGAAGCTGTGCTAGAAAAAACGGCCGCGTCTTTCTGCTGAATCTGCCCAGAGGGAAAGTAGCCGTCAAAAAGCGTGAGCAGTCAAAGAAAAAGAAGTGGCATGTTTTGCAGGAGATGCTTTTCAAACTGACAAAATATCCGCTGCTTTTTCCTACTGTTTTGCCTTTCAGGCAAAACAGTGTTTTTTGAAACAGCCAGGCTACAAAAACTGCGCTGCGATGGCATACAAATGCCGCCAGTTTTATATGTTTGCGACGATTATTTTGTCATGAGATGCACAGGGGAAAGCCTGGAGGCGGTTTTAGACCGGTCGGCAGACGACCGGCATACGGTGATAGCAAAAGCCCTGTCCGTACTTTGCCAAATGCACAACAACGGGTCTATCCACGGCGGTTCGCAGATACGCAACTTTACTATGCTCGATGGCGAAGTATACGCGATTTTGAAGAAATGACGCCCGCTGAGCATTTTTCAGCTTTGCGCCAGCGCGATTTCCCGCTTTTTGTCTGGTCTTGCAAAGGAAGCTGTATGCCCCTGATATCAAGGAGTTGTGCCTGTTTTATAAAAAACATACATATTATGATATATATCCGGAGATATCCAGACTTCTGTTCAGATTTAAAGGCATAAAAATATTCAACGGCAAAGTATTTAGTTCCTGGCGTATCAGTGATGTCTGAAGTTTTATCAACCTGGTGGAAAAGGTGCAGAGCGCTATATGTTCTTTCCGGGAAGGCGTATAGCGCGCCGAAAGCACTTTTTACCGCTGTAGCCGAATATGTGTTGCCCTAAAAAGCTAAACCAGCCGCTTGCTTGCGGCTGGTTTTTTCATGCCTGGCAGTATATAATAACAATAATTTGATTTTGAATAGGAACTTATAAAATGGATATTTTCTCCCGCAGGCTTACCGGGCGTTCCTTTTTAAAAATAATAACGCCGACTACCGTATCCATGTTGTTTATTTCTTTTTATACAGTAGTGGACGGCTTGTTCGTAGGCCGCTTCGTAGGCGAAAATGCTTTGGCGGCCGTTAATATTGCCTTTCCGGTGCTGAGCGTAATTTTTGGCTTTTCTGTAATGCTCGGCAGTGGCGGCAGCGCCATAGTAGGCGCCCTTTTAGGCAGGCAAAAAATCAAGGAGGCTAAGGAAAACTTTGCCTTGATAGTGGCCGCCGGAATTTTTACCGGGCTGGTTTTGTCATTGCTTTTTATATCTTTCATCAAGCCTATTGTTATATTGCTGGGGGCCAGCGATGCTTTGTACCGGGATTGCTACGACTATGTCTTTATCATTGCTTTGGCCGCGCCTTTTATCATACTGAACGACATTCTCGAGATATTCATGCGTACCGACGGCAGCGCCGGCATCAGTCTGGGGCTGGCGGTTTTTGGCGGTATATTGAATATAATACTCGACTACATACTTATAGTGCAGTACGGCCTGGGCATAGCTGGGGCAGCCTGGGGAACGGCCATCAGTTTTATTGTTCCGTCTTTTTTTGCCACTTTTTACTTTGCAAAAAAAAGCCGGATTTTACGCTTTGTAAAGCCTGTTTTTAACCTCCCGGTGCTGTTGAAAACTTGCAGCAACGGTCTGGCTGAAATGGTGACGCGTTTTTCTACGGCTTTTACCACTTTTTTATTCAATATCATGACCATGAAATATTTGGGCGAGGCGGGAGTAGCGGCTATCAGCGTCATACTTTACGCACAGTTTTTAATGATCTCGGTTTATCTGGGCTTTTCTTTCGGCTGCGCGCCGCTTATCAGTTATAATTACGGCGCGCGCGATAAAGAACAGTTGCGAAAGACCATGCGCTACAGCGGCAACTTTTTGCTGGTTTCATCGGCGATCATTTTCGTTTTTTCCATGTTGGGAGCGCCTTATATCGTAGCGGCTTTTGTCGGGCGGGGTACAGAAGTATTTGCCATAGCCACCGGCGGCATGCGCATCTATTCATTTTGCTTTTTATTTATCGGTTTTAATATTTTTACCTCGGCCATGTTCACAGCTTTTTCTAACGGGCGGGTGTCGGCTGCTATTTCGCTAATGCATTCGGTCGTTTTTCTTTTCGCCGGTATCACACTTTTGCCGCTGCTGTTTGGCGTTGACGGCATATGGCTGGCTATGCCGGCGGCGGAGGCGGCGACACTCGGCCTTTCCTGGTATTGCGTGAAAAAACATAAAGATGTTTATGGTTATTAAAAATCCCAGCATTTGCTGGGATTTTTGTTTACAAAAGGTTTCTGCGCAGTTCTTCGCCGCTGAGCGGTGATAAATAGGCGGGCGCTACATCAAAGGGCGTGAAAGCGCCATTTTTCCCTTCGCAGTTCAGACGGTGGGCTGCTCGGGCGTAAGCCACCAGTACGCCGGCGGTAAAGTCCGGGTTGCTGTCAAGCTTTAGCGTCAGTTCGATGATGTGATTTACGTTAGGCGCGGAGCTGCCGGTACGGAAGACAAAGCCGCCGTGCGGCATAGCTGCGTGTTTGGCCGCAAAAGTCTCTTTGTCCAAAAAGGTGACGGTGGTATCGTATTCATCGAAATAGTTAGGCATTTCTTTGATGGTTTTTTCGATCAAGGCCTTATCGGCGCCTTCTGCCGCTACGACGTAACAATCGCGGGTATGTTTTTGCCGTGCGCTGAGCTGCGGGCGTTTACCGGAGCGCACTTTGTCAAGCGCCAGTTGGATAGGCACAGTATATTGCTTGGCGTCCACTACGCCCGGGATGCGGCGTATAGCATCAGAATGCCCCTGGCTGACGCCCGGGCCCCAGAAGGTGTAGTCTTCGCCGTCCGGCAAAAAACTTTGGGAAAACAAACGGGTAAGACTGAAAAAACCGGGATCCCAGCCGACAGAAATTATGCCGACTTTGCCGGCTGGTTTCGCCGCTTTGTCTACAGTGGCGAAATGCTCGCAAATGACCGCGTGCGTATCGAAGCTGTCGACGATATTAAAATTTTTCACAAATTCCGGTGATTGCTCACCGAGGTCGGTGGCGCTGCCGCCGCACATTACGAGTACGTCTACTTTGTCTTTCCATGCTATAGCATCTTTTAAGTGTATACAAGGAGCCCCTGAGGGTAATGCCGGCAGCTCGCGCCGGGAAAACACCGCTACCAACTCCATATCGGGCGATTTTGCTACAGCTTGCTCTACGCTGCGGCCAATATTGCCGTAGCCGACAATTCCTATACGGATGTTCTTTTTCATCAAAATCCCCCTTTAAAAAATATTACACTAAAAATTATAACCACTCAAAAGAAAAAAGGCCAGTTTTTTTAGAATGTATACAAAAAACTGGCTGATATGCTGTTTTTAGGCCTTGAGCACCGGATAGCTGCCCAATATTTTCAGCCAAAGGGTTTGTGGCTTGATGGCGGCTAATGCTTCGCCGACGCTATCGGAAGCGGCCGAGCCCTCAAGATCGAAGAAAAATATATAGCGGCCAAGAGCAGTCCTGGCCGGGCGCGATTCGATGCGCACAAGGTTTATTTCCCTCTTGGCAAATTCTTTCAACATGCGGTATAAGGTTCCGGGCTGTTCGCCAGGTAGTTCGCAAACGATAGACGTTTTTTCCGCGCTCTCTTCCGCGGTCAGGAAGGGGCGTGCGGCAATGCTGACAAACCGGGTGCAGTTGACGGAAAAATCCTGCAAATCTTTTTGCAGGATGTGAAGGCCGTAAAGTTCAGCGGCTTCCCCGGCGCCGATGGCTGCGCTGCCGGGAGTATCGGCGGCCAGCCGTGCGGCTTCGGCCGTACTCACTGTTTCTTGTAGTTTAGCCTGCGGGTAGATTTTTTTTATGTTTTCCCGGCATTGAGCCAGGGCTTGTGGATGAGACATGATGATATTTAAGGGGCCGGAGGGTTCTTTGGCCATCAGGTGGTGTCTTATCGGCCAGACCAGTTCTTTGACAATGCAAAAATCCCTGTTGCTGGAGAGGGTGTCTAGGGTAATGTTTATCGACCCTTCTATGGAGTTTTCTATAGGTATGACGCAAAAAGCGGCGCTACCGGCGTCTATAGCGTCAAGAGCAGCGGAAATAGTTGAGTGCAGCAGTATGTTTTCTCCGGGAAAAAGCCTTCTAGCGGCAGCTTCGCTGTGGGTACCACAGGGGCCAAGGCAGGATATGGTCAAGCGTTGAGGCATGATAAGGCTCCTTGTTCGATAAATATATTATAAATTTAACATCTAATAAAATATTTGTCATTAAGTATTTATAAAAAAGCGTTTTATACGATATCTATAATGAACGGTATAAATAGTGAATAGTGTTTATAAATTAAGGTTGTCTTTTTTGTTAATAAGAATTATAATCAAATGTAAAGCATTATTAGAAATGATAAATATTTGGTGCAGAATTTTTGCAAATTCACTACAGTTTGGGGATGTGGATACTTTGGCGAGTAAAAGATTGTGGGTTGACGAACTGCAGCCAGGGATGCGCCTGTCGGCGCCCGTAATGCTGAAAAACCAGATAGTAGCAGATGAGAATACTGTTGTTACTAATAAGTTGATAAACCAGTTGCGAAGGCATGTGGAGATACTCACTGTCCTTGTGGAAGCCGACCGCCCCGGGCGTAAGCTCAACGCCAGGGAACTTAAGGTGCAGGAAAAGTACGAAAAAACCATCGAAGATGTGAAGAGCGTTTTTGACCAGGCCAGAGAAACGCGTGAAGTGCCCATCAATAGTATTGTGGAATTAACCAGCGTTACTTTCGATACCCTGCTCAAAGAAAGCTTTATCCTTGATACCTTGAAAAGCCTGCGCGGCGTAGATGAATATACATATTACCATTCTATAAACGTAGGAGTGCTTTGCGGCGTTTTGGGCAGGTGGCTGAAATACGACGATGATACTGTCTTTATGCTAGTACTGAGCGGCCTCTTGCATGATATAGGCAAATCACAGATACCGGTCGAGATTCTCAATAAGCCAGGCAGGCTCAACAGCGAAGAAATGGCGATAATGCGCCGTCATACCGTGTATGGTTACGACATGCTGAAAAAAGTAACGTCCATTCCGGAAGATGTAAAAATGGCGGTACTTCAGCATCATGAGCGCAATGACGCCACAGGCTACCCCTTCCGTCTCAAAGAGGACAAGATAAATGATTTTGCTAAGATCGTGGCCGTTGCCGATACCTATGACGCCGTGACCAGCAACCGTGTCTTTCAAAAGGCCGGCACGCCGTTTGACGTGCTGGAAATATTTGAAGAGGACATGTTCCTCAAGATGGACTCTAAAATCTGCCTGCCCATGCTCACCCAGATAAAAAACTCACTGATTGGGCGCAGTGTGGTACTTGAAGACGGCAGGAAAGCCAGTATTGTTTTTGTTGGCACACAATCAAGCGACGACATGATTATCCAGACCGAAGAAGGCGAACTTGTCAGCTTAGGTATGCGCCATTACAAAAACTACTTTAAAGATTATATAGCGTAAGCAAAAGCAGCCACGTAAACAGGGCTGCTTTTTAACTCGTTGACGCTTGCCGGGAGCGGTGCTATAATTTAGCTGAAGATTCAAGGTAGGGAGTTGAAAAGATGCGCAATTTTTCTTGCTGAACACGAAAGTGAATAAAGTGGCGTGAACAGGCCTTAAAAGGCTTTGTTTCGTTACTCGCGCAAGAAAATTGTCATCGTATATATAAGGCTGATAAAGGACTGGCGTATTTTTTTCGTCGCTATTCAGGTCGTACAAGGGTGAAAATTTCTTGTGCGGCTTTTAATTTTTCCCTGGAGGCGCTCTTTTATGTCCCTGATAAACATCGATAGTCTAACTTTCTGCTATGACGTCAGTTATGACAATATTTTTAAAAATGTATCTTTACAGATGGATACGGACTGGAAGCTTGGTTTTACCGGACGCTCAGCCGTGGCAGATATTGCGGGAACTTTCCCGCCTGGATGTGCCGGAAGAGGCGCTGCTGCAGCCGTTTAACAGTTTATCCAACGGCGAGCAGACCAAGGTTTTGTTAGCTGCGCTTTTTTGGATGTCTGCGTCGACCATATCATGTCGATACACAAAACCAATATAGAAATACAAAAAGGCGATTTTTCTCCCTGGTGGCTGAACAAAAAGCGGCAGGACGCTTATGAACAGGCGGAAGAGGAACGGTTGAAAAAGGATGTCCGCCGTCTTAAAGAAGCTTCGCGCCGTACTGCTGGCTGGTCTGAACTGCGTAAACTGGATTTTTCCCGTATTCAGTTTGAAAAAGACATGGCTGATTTTAGCGAAGGGCAGAAAAAGAAAATGCTCATCGCCAGGAGTTTGTGCGATGAGGCGCATATCTACATATGGGACGAGCCGCTTAACTTTATCGACGTCTTCTCGCGCATGCAGATCGAAGAACTGCTGCTGGCCTATCGTCTGACTCTGTTGTTTGTCGAGCGTGACCGGGAATTTGCGGAAAGGATAGCAACTAAGATGGTGTGTCTGTCCTAAAAAAGTAGGGGGCGCCCGCGTAGGGATATAAAATCTGCTACATGGTTATTTTTACAACCTGTCGGAAATATCGCCAATGAAAGGGTACTTGTAGTATTCGCCGTTGAAGGCGGCCCAGGCCGCAAAGAAGGAGACGATAAAAAACACTATGCCGACAAGGATGAGTACCGGCCAGAGCAAGATGCCGATAAGTATAGCGGTGAGGATCGAGACCACTGCTCCCAAAATGCTGACCAGGGCTTGCGCTACCAAGGCCTGTTTGGCATGGGCGTAAACAAAATAGTCGTCTTTTTTCCAGATCAAAATAGCGAGCGGCAGGAGGATGAAAGTGATACCGCCTGCAAGGTAACCGATATGGCAAGCGACGGCAAGTATTTTCTGCTCGCTTGTTGGCATGGCGTTGCTCCTTCTTTCTGTTGGTTTTTATGGCTAGAGTTATTATAACATATGCAAAATTACCTGCAAAGTGAGGCGGACAGATGTTTTTGATGGGAAAACTTTTTTTGCGCGGTTTGCAAAATATTCTTGACAAGAGGAATTTTGCCTTATACAATGTAAAGCATAAGTGAAAGCAATGACGAAAAGCAGTAAGCTTGAGACCTCTGCTGCAGAGAGCCGGTGGCGCTGAAAACCGGTGCAGGGACTGGCTGAATCCGTTTCCGAGCTTGCCGGAGTAGCAACCGGCGCGTTTTACACACGTTACTGTGTATAAAGGCCGCGCAAGCGGTAAAACAAGGTGGCACCACGTGGCTTGTCCTCCGTCCTTGGTCTTTGACCGGGCGGAGTTTTTCATTTACCGTAAAAAATAATTTTATGATAAAAATTGGGGAGGCTGTTTTATGAAAATCATCGTCACGGAAAAACTGGCGGAAACCGGTGTGGAGGTATTGCAGCAAGCTACCGGCATCGAGCTGGACTTAAAGTATGACATAGCGCGTGAGGAGCTTTTGAAAATCATCGGTGAATATGATGCGATGATCGTGCGCAGCAATACCATGGTCAATGAAGAGCTGTATAAAAAAGCAGAAAAGCTCAAGGTGGTAGGCCGCGCCGGCAATGGCGTAGACAATATCGACATGGACGGCGCGACAAAGCGCGGTATCATCGTGGTCAATACGCCGGAATCCAACAGTGTTTCGGCGGCTGAGTTGAGCGTTACCCTACTTTTGGCCGCGGCCCGCAATGTCGTACGCCACCATAAACGCCTGGAGGAAAAGGTATGGAGCCGCAGCGGCCTGATGGGGCACGAACTTTTAGGCAAAACCGTGGGTATCATCGGCCTCGGCCGTATTGGGGCGCTTGTTTGTACGCGTCTGCAATCTTTCGGCATGAAAGTACTGGCCTACGATCCATATATCAGTGACGCACGCTTTGAAAAATTTAGCGTGGAAAAATGCGAGAAGCTGGAAGATATGCTGCCGCGCGCCGATTTTCTGACGATACACACACCTAAAACCGAGGAAACTACCGGTATTATCGGTAACAAAGAGCTGGCGCTGGTGAAAAAAGGCGTCATCATAGTAAACTGCGCGCGCGCCGGTCTTATTGACGAGAACGCCCTTGGCGCGGCGCTCAAAGACGGCCGGGTATTCAGCGCCGGTATAGATGTCCTCGTGGGCGAGCCGCATGCCACTTCGCCGCTGATTGATTACGAGAACGTGACGGTCACGCCGCACGCCGGGGCGGACACCTTCGAGGCGCAGGCCAATGTGGGCAAGACCATCGCCGAAGAAGTAATAAGCGCTCTTCGTGGCGAGATGGTGGCCAATGCTGTCAACCTGCCCAGCATGCCTACCCAGGATATGGGCGAAGCTAAAGGTTATCTTGCTTTGGCCGAAGTATTGGGTAAACTTTACCACCAGTTGGAAAAAGACCCGGTGGACAAGGTAGAAATAACCTATCAGGGCGCGGTGAGCGCTTTAGAGACTTCCATGTTGACGCGTGCGGTACTCAAAGGGTTGTTCGAGCCGATAATGAAAGAGCGCGTAAACTATGTAAACGCGACCGTGACCGCGCAAAACCGCGGTGTGGCTGTGGTGGAAAGCAAAGGAACCGTGACCGGCGACTTTTATAATATGATAAAAGTAGTCGTCAGCAGCAAGGGCAAGCAGTTTGCCGTGGCCGGCTCGGTTTTTGGCAAGAATGAAGTAAAGGTGCTCAGGGTGAATGAATTTAGCTTCGACCTGTCGCCGACCCCGTATATGCTGGTGGCCATGAACGACGACAAACCCGGCATGATCGGCCAGATAGGCACGCTGCTTGGCGTGAGCAAGGTAAATATTGCTACCATGCAGGTCAGCCGCAACAAAGCCGGCGAAGCTATGATGTTTATGACTGTGGATTCGGTCGTCAACAAAGAAACGCTCAACATGATCGGCGGCGTGGACGGCATAAAGAAGGTAAATTTTGTAAAATTATAATGCGTAAATTTATTACAAAAAACTGTTGACAAGTATTTATAAAGCTGTCATAATGTAAATTAATTTAAAAGACAATATAATTTTCAAAATGCGATGAACAGGAAAAAAGCTGCGGGACAGGCGATAAAGAGAACTGGCGGATGGTGCGAGCCAGGGCGGCGCCCGTAAGTGAATACTTCGCCTGGGAGCACCTTTTCTGAATGTATTTAGGAAAAGGCGTGCGCGGACGTTACCCGCAGCCGGATGATAGTCTGGTGTAAAGAGTGAAGCATAGGGTGGTACCGCGATTTTCGCCCCTAGTTACATAGATTTGTAGCTGGGGGTTTTTATTATTCTTATGGAGGAGGCTAAAACCATGAAGCATATTTTATCAATAGTGGTGAGGAACCAGCCGGGCGTACTCATGCGTGTAGCAGGCATGTTCTCCCGCCGCGGCTTCAATATCGACAGCCTGGCCGTCGGCATGACCCATGACCCCGAGTTTTCCCGCATGACGGTGACGGTGGCCGGCGACGACGCTACGGTCGAACAGATCATGAAACAACTGGCCAAACTCATTGAGGTGGAAGACGTCAAGCTCTTGCCGGTGGAAAGCAAGATTTCCCGCGGCATGGCGCTGATAAAGGTCGCCGCCGGCGAAAAACGCATGGAAATACTCAAACTGGCCGAAGTATTCCGCGCCAGCGTCATCGATGTAAGCGACGCCGTACTTATTTTTGAGATAACCGGCGCGGAAAACAAATTGCGCGCTTTTATTGACGTTATGGCGCCCTACGGTATAATAGAAATGGTACAGACCGGCGTTGTGGCGCTGGAAAGAGGCACGGCATGCATGACAGTGGGACAGAGCTGCAAATACCACTGGCCGGAGCCGGACGCCTGTAAAAATTCCTGTATGGTTATCTGACGTTTTTCGTCAGCAGATATATACACAATAACCAAATATAAAATATTTATAAAAAGGGAGAGGTAAATTATTATGGCAAGAATGTATTATGACAAAGACGCAAACATGGAGTTTCTCAAAGACAAGACGGTAGCGGTTATCGGCTACGGCAGCCAGGGCCACGCCCATTCTCTTAATCTTCATGAAAGCGGCGTCAATGTTATTGTAGGTTTGTATGAGGGCAGCAAATCCAAAGCCAAGGCGGAAAAAGCCGGCCTGAAAGTAATGAACACGGCCGATGCGGTGAAAAACGCCGATGTCGTAATGATGCTCATCCCTGACGAAAAACAGGCCGAAACCTATAACAGCGAAGTAAAACCCAACCTCAAAGCTAATGCCGCGCTGGCTTTTGCCCACGGCTTTAATATCCACTTCAACCAGATCGTTCCTCCGGCCGGCATCGACGTATTCATGGTCGCGCCCAAAGGCCCCGGCCATCTGGTGCGCCGCGTGTTTGTCGAAGGCCAGGGCGTTCCCTGCCTCTTGGCCGTACACCAGGACGCTTCCGGCCACGCCCATGACATCGGCCTCGCCTATGCCCGCGGCGTAGGCGGCACCCGCGCCGGCGTTCTTGAAACTACTTTTAAGGAAGAAACCGAAACAGACCTCTTTGGCGAACAGGCAGTCCTCTGCGGCGGCGTTACCGCCCTAATTAAAGCCGGTTTCGAAGTGCTGGTGGAAGCCGGTTACAAGCCGGAAAGCGCTTACTTTGAATGCATGCATGAAATGAAACTCATCGTCGACCTTCTCTATGAAGGCGGCATGGGCAAAATGCGCCACTCGGTCAGCGATACCGCCGAATATGGCGACTATGTGACCGGCCCGCGCATCATAACCGAAGACACTAAAAACGAAATGAGAAAAGTCCTCAAAGAAATCCAGAGCGGCGAGTTTGCCAGCCGCTGGCTGCTCGAGAACCGCCTCAACCGCCCCTGCTTTACCGCGTCAAGGAAAAAAGAAGCCGAGCATCAGATCGAGGTTGTGGGTAAGGATCTGCGCGGGATGATGAGCTGGATCAAAAAACAATAATGCGGGCCGCTGAAAAAGCGCCATCTAGGTCGTTGTTCGTCGCATTTTATGCTCAACGTACGCACTGTACGTTTCCGCTAAAATCTTCCTCACGCCTACTATCTGACACTTTTTGACCGGCCCTTGGGCTGGCAGTTCAACGAACTGGTAAATAAGGCCAATCTTCTGGTTGTCGCTACTTTTCCTTGCTTGTGTACGTTTATGTACACGGCGTTGCGGAAGCCTCACTCCGCCTAGCATCTTTCCTTTTTTGCGCAGTTCTGATGTTTCGTCTGTAGGGGCGGCTGCCCTCAGCCGCCTGCTTAATTACCTGTGTACATCCTAAGTAAAGGAGGTTTTCCAATGGATAACCGTATCATTAAAATATTCGATACCACCATGCGCGACGGCGAACAGACGCCGGGCATAGCGCTCGGGACGCCGGAGAAGCTGGAGATAGCCCAGGCGCTGGCGCGTTTGAAGGTGGACGTTATAGAAGCCGGCTTTCCCATCACGTCCAACGGCGACTTTGAAGCCGTAAAAATCGTGTCGGAGCGGGTAAAAGGACCTACCATCTGCGCTTTGGCCCGGCCTGCCCTGGAAGACATAGAATGCGCGCGCGAAGCGCTGAAAGCGGCGGAAAGTTCCCGTATACACGTATTTATCGCGACCAGCGATATACACTTGGAGTATAAACTCAAAATGAACAGGCAACAGGTGATGGAGGCCGCGGAAAAAGGCGTGGCCCTGGCCAGGAAATATTGCGGCGAGGTGGAGTTTTCCGCCGAAGACGCAACCCGTTCCGACTGGGACTACCTCTGCCAGATATATGAAAAGGCCATCGCTGCCGGCGCGACCATCATCAACGTGCCGGACACTGTCGGCTATACCACGCCCAGTGAATATGCCGCGCTCATCCGTTATTTAAAGGAAAAAGTAAGCAATATCGATAAAGCCGTCATCAGCGTGCACTGCCACGACGACCTGGGCTTGGCTGTGGCCAACTCCCTGGCCGCGATCGAGGCCGGCGCCGGACAGGTGGAATGTACGATAAACGGCCTTGGCGAGCGGGCCGGCAACGCTTCCATGGAAGAAATAGTCATGGCGCTGGCTACCCGCGGCAATCATTTCAAAGCGGGTACTCATATCGACACCCAGCAGATATACCGTACCAGCCGCCTGGTCAGCTCTTTGACCGGCGTCAACATCCACCCGACCAAAGCTATCGTCGGTGAAAACGCCTTCGCGCACGAGTCGGGCATACACCAGCACGGTGTTTTGAACAACCCACTGACCTACGAGATTATGACCCCGGAGACGGTGGGCATCGGCTCCAATTCTATCGTGCTCGGCAAGCATTCCGGCCGCCATGCGTTCAGCGCGCGGCTTACGGATATGGGTTACGAGTTCGACCAGGAGAAGATAGAGAAACTGTTTGTGCGTTTCAAAGAACTGGCCGATCACAAGAAGAACATCTCCGACCGCGACCTTGAGGCGCTGGTTTCGGAAAAAGCCGCCTACCGGCCGGAATGGTTCCGCCTGGTTTCCCATCAGGAGCACTCCTCAAACAACGGCCGGGCTATCGCTTCAGTCGTGCTGGAGTCCAGTTCCGGGCAAACAGAAGCGGTCTGCTTTGGCGAAGGTCCGGTGGACGCCGTATACAACGCGGTGGATAAAGCCGTAGGCTTTGACATCAACCTGACCGACTTCCAGATAAAAGCGGTGACCGGCGGCGTGGACGCCCTAGGCGAATCTACCGTGCTGGTAGAGCGCGACGGCAAAAAATTCTATGGCCGCGGCCTTTCGACCAATATCATCGAAGCCAGCGTCAGGGCGTACATCAATGCCATCAACAGCATGATCGCCGCCTGCGGCTTCCCGGGTTTAGATAAAGACTAGGAAGGCAGATGATAGCTCATGGGCATGACCATGACGGAAAAAATATTGGCGCGGCACGCCGGCCTTGACAAGGTGGAGCCGGGCGACCTCATTATCGCTAAGGTCGACCTTGTATTGGCCAACGACATCACCGCGCCGCCCGCTGTGTGGGAATTTGAAAAAATAGGTCAGAAAAAGGTATTCGATAAAGACAAGGTGGTCTTTGTCCCCGACCATTTCGCGCCCAATAAAGATATAAAATCCGCCGAAATGTGCAAAGTGACGCGCGATTTCGCCCACGCCCAGCAGTTGACCAACTATTTCGAAGTCGGGCGTATGGGCATAGAGCACGCTCTGCTGCCGGAAAAGGGCCTGGTGGCGCCGGGTGAAGTCATCATCGGCGGCGACTCGCATACCTGTACTTATGGCGCTATTGGCGCGTTTTCCACCGGCGTTGGCCAGACGGACATCGGCGCGGCTATGGCCAGCGGCGATACCTGGTTCCGTGTGCCTTCGACCATCAAAGTGGAACTGAAAGGCGAACTGCCGCGTTATGTAAAAGGCAAAGACGTCATCCTCACGCTTATCGGCATGATCGGTGTGGATGGCGCCCGTTACCAGGCGATAGAATTTGCCGGCAACATCGGCGCCCTGTCTATCGATGACCGCTTTACCATCTGCAATATGGCGATAGAAGCGGGCGGCAAAAACGGTATCTTCCCGGTGGACGAAACCACTCAAGAATACCTCAAAGGCCGCGTCTCGCGCGGTTATGAGATAGTAACGCTAGACCCGGACGCTGTATATGAACGCACGGTGGTCATCGAGCTGGATAAGCTGGAGCCGGTGGTAGCTTACCCGCACCTGCCGGAAAACGTCAAACCGGCGAAAGAGTTTAGCGATATCGCGATAGACCAGGTGGTCATAGGCTCCTGCACCAACGGGCGCATTTCCGACCTGGCGCAGGCCGCCGAAATATTGGCCGGTAAAAAAGTGCACGACCGGGTGCGGGCCATTATCATCCCCGGCACGCAGGACATTTACCTTGAAGCCATGCAGCGCGGCTACATAAAGACCTTCATCGACGCCGGCGCGGCAGTTTCGACGCCGACCTGCGGCCCCTGTCTCGGCGGGCATATGGGCATCATGGCGGCCGGTGAACGCGCTGTGGCGACGACCAACCGCAATTTTAAGGGCCGTATGGGCCATGTGGAGAGCGAAGTTTACCTGTCCGGCGTATATGTAGCGGCGGCCAGTGCAATCATGGGCAGGATAGCCGGCCCGGCGGAGGTGCAGTAATGGGTGGTAAGGTTTGGCGCTACGGCGACCATGTAGATACAGACGTAATAATCCCGGCGCGGTATTTGAATATCGCCGATCATAAGGAATTGGCCGAACATGCGATGGAAGACATCGACAAAACCTTTGCCAAAGGCGTCCAGCCGGGCGACTTTGTCGTCGCCGGCAAGAACTTCGGCTGCGGCTCCAGCCGCGAACACGCGCCGATAGTGCTGAAAGTCAAAGGAGTGCCCTGCGTTATCGCGGACAGCTTTGCCCGCATTTTTTACCGCAACGCGATAAATATCGGCTTGCCGGTATTGGAACTGGGCGCCGATGTGGAAAAGATCCAGGCCGGCGACCAGCTCAAAGTAGATCTCGCCCAAGGCACGGTGGAAATCGTGAACAAGGGGATAACCCTGACGACTAAGCCACTGCCGGGTTTTATACAAAAAATCGCCGAGGCGGGCGGATTGATTAATTATGTAAAAAGCGTGCAGTGAACTGCCCGCATAAACTGGCCGACGATAAAGGGGCATATGCTGCGTTGCGACTACGTTTCCTTGCTCGTGTTAAGCAGACAGCCTCTCCCCCTTTCTTGTCGGCCTGGCGTATTTCGATAGGTTTGTAGGGGCGAGCAATGCGAGCCCGCACTACTGATCAGGCGGGCTCGCCATGCTCGCCCCTACAGGTAATTATGGGGGTATTGGAA